>NZ_MAOS01000001.1:0-545170 GCF_001721285.1 Pandoraea sp. ISTKB | reverse complement strand
TACCGTCATCCCGCCGCCACCAGATACGCGGCGCTTGCCGCCAGCAGGGCGGCCATCCCCCGATTGAGATAACGCATGCGCTTCGCGTCGCGCATGTGATGCTGTAGCATCGCGCCCGCCGCAGCCCAGCAACCGACCGACAACCAGCACACGACAAAGTAGATCGCCGCGAATTGCCAGATGCGTGCGGGGTCGCCGCCGGTGTACGCCCCCATACCGGCCAGTGCCGCGAGCCAGGCCTTCGGGTTTAGCCACTGCATGACGGCGCCGCGCGACATCGTGGGGCCACGCGGCGTTTGCCGGTCATCGGGAGAGGCGAGTTCGCCGTCGTCGACCGCCAGCTTGTAGGCCATGTACAGCAGGAACGCCACGCCGAACCATTGGATCGCGTGCATCAGTATCGGCATGCGTTGCAGCAGTTCATAGACGCCGAAACCGACCGCGACGAGTAACACCACGAAGCCGACCGTCGCCCCGGTCACATGACGCAGACTCGGCATGAGGCCGTAACGCGCCCCCGAGCCGAGCGCGACGACGTTGACCGGCCCGGGGGTAATGGAAGCCGCCAGCGCGAAGGCGGCCATCGAATAGAAAAGGGTCATCGGAATCCTCGTGGCAGGCACGTCCGCAAGATTGCGGGGAGTGCGAGGCGCCAACGGTAAGCGGACTCGCGCGTCGCGTATTGAAGAAAACTGCCCTTTGCGGGCCGCGACAGGATGGCGAGACGCTGGCAGCTACCCGACGCTTTCCGTGGGCGCGGCGTGTCGTGCGGTCCTGGTGTGCGCTGAGGTGGCAGGAACGACGATGGGCGAGATGGGCGAGGCGGTCGATTGCCGGCGTCGTGGCTCAGAGAAACAACCGGTGACGAAGCCAGCGGATCAAGCGTCCAAGGAAGGGAAGCTTCAGGTAGAGGTCTTCCGTGGCGTCCCAATAGTCGCGTTGATAGGCGACGCGGCCGTCCACGGCGAGGCGCAGGTGCGAGGCGCCGTGAATGATCTGCTCGTCATCGAGCCAACGTTTGGCATGGAAGTGGAGATTCCAGACGAGCAGCGCCTGATTGTGCTGCAAGAGTTGCGCCGTCACCTCGACGCGCGGCACTTCGAGGCGCTCGAACATGCGGGTGAGGAGTCCGGCCACTTCGGCGGCGCTACGCACTTCGTGAAGCGGCGTCTTGACATAGACGTTCGGCGTGTAGAACTCGCCCAGATTGCCGATGCTCTGGCGCGTGAGCGTTTCGAAGTAGTGCGTGAGGCGCGTGAGGGCCGCTGTGTGGTCGATGTCCATCGATGCATAGATCCCATAGATGCACAGGCACGCGGATCCGACACCGCGCCGGCTGGCCGGCACGGATCGGCAGGGAAGGTGCCACCATTTCGTCGGGCTTGCCTGACGGGCACCTCCGGTTCGCTCAGCGCGCGTCGCTGATCAGCTCCGCGCGCAAGTCGGGGGCGCTGGTACGCGGGTCCAGCCAGATGGCGAAGAACGCGCGACCGAAGGCGTCGCCCGCGATCTGGCCGATGAGCTTGCCGTCAGAGAAGAAGCGTGTGCCGTCACCCGGCCGGAATACTCCCGTGAGGTGCTGTCCCGCCGACACGTCCGGCAGAATGCGGGCGAGTTCGTCGGCCCAGCGCTGTCGTTCCTCGTCCGTACCCACTTGCAGCTTGCTCATCTCGATCAGACTGCGCTGCACGAGCGTGTGCGACTTGAAGCTACGCGCGTAGCGTACGTCGAGCACGAGCGGATGCGCGCTCCAGTTCGCGTTGATACGCTCGGCGCCGGAGAAGAGCGACGCGTCGTAAAGATGGAAGCCCAGTCGCGAGAACGACCCCTGACCGACCAGATGGGCGGCCGGAATCTCTTGCGTGGCCAGTTGGCCGACGTCGAATGCGTATGCGCCTGGGGCCGTCGCCACCGCCATCAGAAGACAGGCGGTACGTAGCCATGCGGCAAAGTCGGGGCGCAATGTGACGCGTGACGTGATGTGTGCCGCAACGTGCGTCGGCGGTGTCACGCATGCCTGATTCGCCCGGTCTGCCCGGTGTGCTCGAAGTGCCATGCTCGGCTCCTTATCGGACAAGGATCCAGTCGAGTCGGTAGGCCCGTTGGCGGCGCTCGGCTCGTTCTGCCGTGGCACCTGCCCATCATGCATGTTGCGTAATTGCGACTGAGAACTATCCTCAAAGCGGGTGGCCCGCTGCCGGACGAGGCATCGCAAATGCGGAACGATTGCTTTCTAGCGTAGACCATCGGACGCTGCCCGCGCAGGCCCGTGGCACAAGGACATACCCTGACGCACCGCCGTGGGGCGTCCGTCGAAAGACGTGCCGGACGAAGGACTGGCGGGGCACCGGAGCGTGTTCGGTGACGTGTGCGGAAAAACCTGTCGCGCTCTGAGCTTAGGGGCTTTCCGTGACAATTTGACAGGCGTCAAAATTACGACGCATTACCGTCACGTGAGTGTCAAACGTCACGGTAATGAAGGGGAATTATGTTATGATTCAAGAGTTTGCCCATATTTTAGTAGGGTCGCTCTAAGCCATATCGCCAGGATGCGGCCAGATAACAGGCGTGAAATCGCCGTCCTTATGCGACGGCAGGGTTCAAGACGTGGAACCGGACGGCGGGGGCCGACCGTGACACGCTCACCGTTTTGTCTGTCGAAATTCGGCGTAAACTTTCACAATACTATCTTGAGTCCTGGTGTAAGGTCTCGCGACCTTGGGGGTAATTGAAATGACCGAAATGCTGTATCCCGAACTGTACAAGTCGCTGGAGGCAGTGCGTTGGAACATGGAAAGCGATATTCCGTGGGACAAGTTCGACGCGAGCCAACTCACCGACGATCAGGCGCGCACCATCAAGATGAATGCCATCACGGAATGGGCCGCACTGCCGGCGACCGAGATGTTCCTGCGCGACAACCGTGACGACAGCGATTTCTCCGCCTTCATGAGCGTGTGGTTCTTCGAAGAGCAGAAGCATTCGCTGGTGCTGATGGAGTACCTGCGCCGCTTCCGCCCGGACCTCGTGCCGACCGAAGCGGAACTGCACGCCGTGCGTTTCCCGTTCGATCCGGCCCCGCCGCTCGAGACGCTGATGCTGCACTTCTGCGGCGAGATCCGTCTGAACCACTGGTACCGCCGTGCTGCCGAGTGGCACACCGAGCCGGTCATCAAGCATATCTACGAAGTCATCTCGCGCGATGAAGCCCGTCATGGCGGCGCTTATCTGCGTTACATGAAGAAGGCGCTGACGAACTTCGGCGACAACGCACGTGCGGCATTCGCGAAGATCGGTGTGTTGATGGCTGCGGCGCGTCGTACCGAAAAGCCGCTGCACCCGACCAACCTGCACGTGAACAAGGATCTGTTCCCGAACGACACGGTGCAGTCGCGTCTGCCGGAGCCGGAGTGGCTCGAACACTGGCTCGACGAGCAGATCAAGTTCGACGACAGCTGGGAAAAGAAGGTGGTCGAGCGCATTCTGCACAACATGTCGCTGCTGTTCGAGCGCACGTTTGCGACGGCGCAGGACCTGAACCGCTATCGCAAGGAAATCACGGTTCGCCTGGCGGCAGTGGCTGCACCGGCACCGGCCGTGGCAGCGTCGGCATAAGGCGGCATAAGTCGGCATTCGCCGGTCGCACGATGGTGCGGTCATCGCAAAAAAGGGGCTTCGGCCCCTTTTTTGTTGCGCCGACGCATGACGATGCGGGCGGTGAGTCCTGGCGGAGAGGCCTCATCGCGATATCCGGTGGACTGCGAGATCGTGCCGATGATGCTCCCACCATCGGCTTGTCGCGCGATGGCGCCACTGCTGCGGATTCGTTCTCCGGACCTCGTGTCGTGGGACAATAGCGGCCATCGGCGCGTCAGCAGCGATCAGCAGCGAATCGCGCACTTACTTCGATCGATCGTCATGTCATCTTCCCAAGTCATTCCTGCGGCCGATTTTGAGGCCAAAATTCTCTCGCGCGAAGCGCTGGCAGCGTTGGCGCCCACATTGCCCCGCCCGCTCGTGTTCACCAACGGCGTGTTCGACATCCTGCATCGTGGTCACGTGACCTATCTTGCGCAGGCGCGCGCGCTGGGGGCATGCCTTGTCGTCGCCGTGAACACGGACGCCTCCGTGCGAACGCTCGGCAAGGGCGACGACCGTCCGATCAACAACGAGAACGACCGTGCGGCGTTGCTCGCTGCACTGCAAAGCGTCGACTACGTGGTGACGTTCGGCGAATCCACGCCCGAAGCGCTGATCGCGGCGGTGCGTCCCGACATCCTCGTCAAGGGCGGCGATTACGACATGGACAAGCTGCCGGAGTCCGCGCTGGTGCGCGGCTGGGGCGGCAAGGCGCTGGCCATTCCGTTCGAACATCAGCGCTCGACGACGTCGCTGCTCAAGAAAGTGCGAGCCCAATCATGACGCTCGCACCGCTCGTTGAAGTCACGCGTGGCGCGAACGGCGTCGATACGGTCGAGTGCGTGCATTACGGCTCGGTCGCCGTCGTCGACGCCGAGGGACGCCTTCGATATGCCGCCGGTGATCCGTCGTTCCTCACGTTCTCGCGCTCCACGCTCAAGCCGTTTCAGGCGTTGCCGTTCGTGGAAGGCGATGGCGTCGCTCACTTCGGGCTGACGCAACCGGAGCTGGCGTTGCTGTGCGCGAGCCACTCGGGGGAATCGTTTCACGTCGACGGCGTGAAAAGCCTGCTGAGCAAGGCCGGATGCGATGAGCATCACCTGCAATGCGGATGCCACGTGCCGACGTTCTATTCGGCCACCGGCAAGCGCGCACCTGCGGACCTGAAGCCAACGTCCTTGCATCACAACTGTTCGGGCAAGCACGCGGGTTTTCTCGCCTATTGCGCACAGCACGACCTGCCACTCGATACCTATCTCGATCCGACGCATCCGTTGCAGCGGAAGATTCGCGCACGCGTGGGCGATGTCGTGGGTGTCGATGGCGATGCGCTGCCGCTCGGGATCGACGGTTGCTCCGCCCCGAATTACGCGTTGCCGCTCGACAAGCTGGCTGCCGCGTATGCACGCCTTGCCGCCAGCGACGACGCAGCGCTCTCGACGCTCTTTGCTGCGATGACGCAGCAGCCCGAAATGGTCTCAGGCACCGCGCGTAACGATCTCGCGTTCATGCGCATGGCTCCCGGCGACTGGGTAGCGAAGATCGGTGCGGACGGTGTGCAAACCATCGGTGTGCGCTCCGCCGGACTGGGGATCGCGATCAAGGTCGTCGACGGCAACATGCGTGCGCTCTACACCGCTGCGGTTGCCGTGCTCAAGGCGCTGGGGCTGGTGGACGCGCCCGAGGAAACCGGCCTCGCCCCGTGGGTGGCCCCGGTGGTGAAGAACGCACGTGGTACGCAAACGGGCGTGGTGCGACCGGTGGTGGCGCTCAAACGCGTTGCTTAATGCGGTGGTAGCGCGGCTCTTGATAGGGGCGCCAACAAGCGCTCCCGATGGGGCCGCGAATCAGACCGTTCGCGACGCCGGTCATTAGCCCATGAATGGACCTGTTAATGGACCCGTCAATGAACTCGTTAATGGACTCATTAATGGACCCGTCAATAAGTCTATTAATGAGTCGGTGGATGCGTCTGTCAATGAGACCGCTAATGGATTCCGGCCGGCGGGCTACCTGCCGGTGACGGGCACGCCTTGACCAACTGTGCCGACCATTGTTGGGTAACAACGCCACGAACCTGCGTGACGGCATTGGCATTGATGCCGGCAATGCGATAAACGATCCGGCTTTTGGCGTTCGGCCTCTCGCTCAACTGCGGCGTGAGGCCTTTCTTTTGTGCTGCGGCCATCAGACGCGTCGCACGGTCCTTGTCGTTGAACAGTCCGAGCGAGACGACCAGCGTGGAGCCTTCGTCGTTCACCAGGAAATACTCGGTCACGCCCGCCGAACGCAATGCCGCCACCTGCTTGTCGGCAGCCGCTTTGTTCGGCACCGGATCCAGATGCACCCAGTAGCGCTTGTCGACGGCGATGGACTGGATGTCGCCCTGACCGGCGGGCAATCCGGCCAGCAACAAACCGCGCGCCTGCTGCGCATCGCTGGCAGCAAAGGGGCCGACGTCGAGGCAACTCGATGCTGCGGCTGCCGCTGTGGCTTGCGACGCGCCCGATTCGCCTGACACTGCTGCCGGTGCCGTAGCGGCGAGGGCCTGACTCGCGGCGGCGGCGGTGGCTGACACCGATGAGGCGGGCGCATCACTGCCATCGCTGCCATCGTTTGCGCCGCTCGCACCGCCCGGTGCGTCGGCGGCATTGGTGGCTCCGCTGGCTGGCGTGGGGCTGCTGATTTCCACGCCCGTGAGGCGAACGTGGGTGGGGTCGAGTTGTGTCGTGATGCGCGTCGGTTCCCGGCCGGTCTCCGGCAGCACGTCGCGCCACTTCAGCCAGCCAAGTTGCACGGCGGCGAATGCCGCATTGGCTGCGAGAAACATGACGAGCAACAACGCACGCAACATCTCAGACTCCCCTTCGTGCAGGTTCGGCGGCGCGAGATGCGCCCGCCGGCGTATCGGTCGGTGTGGCATTCGCCGCAGCGGTGCCAGTCGTCGCCGAGGTGGTGGATTGCGCGTCGCGAAGCGCCACTTCGTACAAACCGGCCGGCACAAGTTGATCGTGTTCGGTAAAGGGCAAGGTCAGCGTTTGCGCCAGCGCATGGCGCGCACCTCCCGACAGCACACAACGCACCGGTGCGCCGAGTTGCGCTTCCAGTTGCGCGTGGCTCCGCTCGACGAGGCCGGCCTGAGCGGCGGCACACCCGCGCAAAATCGCTTCCGTCGTGCTGCGCGCGAATGCCTGTCCGCCGGACGGCATGGTCGCGTCGAGCGTTGGGAGCTGCGCGGTGCCCTGCGCGAGCGATTGCAGCATCAGTGCCGGTCCCGGTGCGATCAGTCCGCCAAGATACTCGCCATTGCCTTGCAACGCTTCGACGGTCGTCGCGGTACCCAGCGTCACGATCAGCAGATGCTCGCCGGGCCATGCGGCATGAGCGCCGATCAAGCTGGCCCAGCGATCGCTCCCAAGCTGTGTCGGGACACGATAACCGTTGCGCACACCGGCGCGTGATTCGCCCGCGCGCAGGACTTTCAGCCAGTCGGCGGACGCCATGCCCCAGAGCGTCTGCAATGTCATGCGCACCGCTTGTTCGGCAGCGTCGCCCGCCACGTTCGTCAGCCAGACCCCAGCCGGTTCGGGGCAGACGAATCCGTCTTCCTGCCCGCCCTGCCCGATGGCCAACGGTGCCATGTTGGGGGCGAAGTGCCGGTCGCTGTGTGTGCCGGGGGCGTCTGGTGCAGCCGATGCATCCGAGGCGAGGGATGCGTCAGCCGTGTCGGCAGCCCCGGTACCGAGCGCTGACCAGCCCGCCCGAATTTGCGTAGCGAGGGTTCGCCATTCGGCGTGGTCCACCGCGCCGCTGGCGAGAAAGGCGGGGGATGCCGCCTGCCAATGGGCAGGGCGCGCCGCAGGCGCCAGCGCCCATTTGATCCGGCTGTTGCCTGCGTCGACCAGTAGCCACGGCGCGGGGTGAGTGTCTTCCGGGCGCTCTGCGACACCTGCGGTAGCCTTCGTCGCCTCAGCCACTGGAGCTACCTTTGACGCGGCGGCCATGTCGGCCTTGCGTGCCGATGTGGTGCGCTCGGGAGATGTCGACGAATTCCGCCGCGACGCGCTCATCAGCGGGCTCCCCGGGTGTCCGTCGTGTCTCGTGCCGACGACGCGTCGAGCAGGCGCACCGATACTTCACCGCTGGCGATCGTGCGTTCGCCTTCGTTGGTCGCCACGCGCAAACAACCCTGTGAGTCGACGCCGAGCGCCATACCGTGCAACACGTCGCGGCCATGTTCGATTACGCGGATCGACGCGCCGCCGTAGGCATGCATCGCCTCCCAGTCTTCGCGGAAAGCCCCGAATCCCTGCGCAGCAAAGCGCTCGAGCATGGCAGCGAGTCGCTGCACCAACGCGGTGAGAACGGATGACATGTCCGGGTCCACCAGCACCGATTCGAGGGCGGCCGGTGGGGTGGGCGGAACGGCGGTCGTCGTCGGCGTGCTCGCGCCGGATGCGGCGGGTGCTGCTGATGCTACGTTTGCCGCTGCCGTGGCATCGTCGATACGCGACGCCACGTCGCCTGCCTGTCGCAGATTCACGCCGATGCCGATGACGACACCGATGCGGCCCGGCCCGGCGGGTACCGTCTCGATCAGAATGCCCGCGAGCTTGCCGCCGCGCAGCAGGACGTCGTTGGGCCACTTGAGACCCAACGCCTGCGGTGCCGACAACGGCAGATCCGACAGGCCCTCGACGACGGCGACGCCGGTCGCGAGCGACAACCCCGCCAATTCGGCCGGGCCGCCGGGCATTACATAGGCCAGGGAAAACGTCAGGCTGTCGCCCGGCAGGCTCTGCCATGCCCGGCCGCGCTGCCCGCGTCCGGCCGTTTGCTGGAGCGCGGCGCGCACGATGGGCGCACACGCGGCGTCTTCCCGAAGGCGAGCGAGAAGATCGAGATTCGTGGAACCCGTGGTATCGACGACTTCGATCTGCCAGCCTCGACAAGAGGCCGCCAGACGCGACCGGATGCGCGCGCCGTCGAGCTGACGGGCGGGCGTATGCGTCGATGGCGTCAAGCCCGCGCTGGCCGGACGTTCCGACGAGTCGGAATCCGGTGCGCGGTGCGGAACGTCAGGCGGGAAAGGTGCGGCGTTATTCATGGCTGCTATTGTAGCGGCGAGGCCGGGCCTGCGCCGCGCTGACCTGCGTCGAAGCCCGTATTTCGGCATCATCCGAGGCATGCGTCGGACAATTCCGGCTTGTTTTCAGGCCGCGCCGGGTTGCCATCGACCGGTCGCGCCTGTACCGTACAATGACCGCGTTTTGCTGCGCGTCTTGTATGGATTCATGCCGGATTCCGGCGGTTTTGTTGTCAGGAGAACCACCGTTTTGAACCTCGATGCCGTGCCCACTCTGGAGCTGACCCACTCGGCGCAAGGCCCAGTCGTCATGCTGCGTGGCCTGTGGACGGCGCTGGCGCTCTCGCAACGCAAGAAGACGTTGCTGGGGCTGGTCCATGCGTTGCCGCGCGGCGAGCTGGCGTGGGACCTCACCTGCGTCGAGCGGCTGGATCACGTGGGAGCGCAGGCGTTGTGGCGTTACTGGCAGCGCAAGTACCCCTCACGCGTCGCGCTCACCCCGACTCAACGGGCACTGTTCGATCACCTCGCCGAATTCGACCGCACGCGTCAGAGTCCGGTGCCTACGCGCCGTGTCGATCCGATCAGCCGTCTGGGCTACTCGTTGTTCACCCTCGGCGAACATTTGCGTGACGGCATCACCATGTTCGGCCGTTTCGTGATCGATCTGGGCCGGGTCGTGCGCCATCCGGCGCGTGCGCCGTGGCTGGAAATGTCCGCGAACATATACAGTGCCGGTGCAAAGGCACTCGGTATTACGGCGATGGTGGCGTTCCTCATCGGCATCGTGCTGTCCTATCTGTCCGCGCAGCAACTGAAGCTGTATGGCGCCAGCACGTTCATCGTCAACATTCTGGGGCTTTCGGTGATTCGCGAACTGGGCCCGGTGCTTTCCGCGATTCTCGTGGCCGGGCGATCCGGATCAGCGATCACCGCGCAACTCGGCGTGATGCGGGTGACCGAAGAACTCGACGCGATGCGGGTCATGGATATCCCGCACGGATTGCGGCTCGTGTTGCCAAAAGTCATTGCGCTGGCGATCGCCATGCCGCTGCTCGTCATGTGGACGAACATCATTGCGCTGCTCGGCGGGGCGTTGGCGGCGAAGTACGAGCTCGGCATCGGTCTGCATTACTTCTTCACTACGCTGCCCAACGCCGTTCGCATCGCGAACCTGTGGATCGGTCTGGGCAAGGGCGTTGTTTTCGGCATGCTGATTGCGCTCGTGGCGTGCCACTTCGGCATGCGCGTCAAACCGAACACACAGAGTCTTGGCGAAGGCACCACGCAGTCGGTGGTCACCTCGATCACGGTGGTGATTCTGGCGGATGCCGTTTTCGCGATTCTGTTCCGCAACGTGGGGATCGGCTGATGAGCGACGCTCTCGTACGCGATCCGTCCAAGCGACCCGACGCACCCGGGTCACGCGATGCCCCTGTCGCGCGAGGCGACGACGTGCTGTTCGGCGCGTCCGCCGGATGTCCGCCGGTCTCGTCGACATTGCCGGGCGACGCGCAGCCCGTGATCGAAGTGCGCAACCTCACCAAGCGCTACGGCACGCACACGATTCACGAACATCTGGATCTCACGGTGCGCCAGAGCGAGATCATTGCGCTGGTCGGTGGCTCGGGCTCCGGGAAGACGACGTTGATCCGGCAGGTCATCGGGCTTGAAGCGCCGACCAGCGGACATATCAGCATCTTCGGTCATGACATCACGATGATCGACCGGCGTACCGCGCACTTGCTGCGTCGTCGCTCGGGCATGTTGTTCCAGCGTGGCGCGTTGTTCTCGGCGATGACGGTATTCGACAACATTGCGCAGCCGTTACGTGAGCTGCACACGTTATCAGAGGATCTGATCCGCGATGTCGTGATGTACAAGCTCGAGATGGTCGGGTTGTCGGGGCGTATGGCGAATCGCATGCCGTCCGAGTTGTCGGGCGGGATGATCAAGCGCGTCGGGATCGCGCGTGCCATTGCGCTGGAGCCGGAGTTGCTCTTTCTCGACGAGCCGACCGCCGGTCTCGACCCGCAGGCGTCCGACGAATTCGTCGACATGATTCGCGGCCTGCATCGCTCGCTCGGCCTGACTGTGGTGATGGTCACGCACGATCTCGATACGGTGATGATGCTTGCCACGCGCGTGGCTGTGCTGGCCGATCGCAAAGTGCTCGTGAACGCCCCGGTCGAAGACGTGGTGTGTGTCGATCACCCGTTTATCCACAGCTTCTTCCTCGGTGAGCGCGGTAGACGCGCACTGCTGGCTTTGCCCGCAGCACGGCGCGCCAAGATTTCGGAGTTACTCGACGATGGAAAATAAATCGCACGCTTTCATGGCGGGCCTCTTCACGCTGGCATTGCTCGCGGCGGTGGCCGCCGCGGTGTACTGGTTCAATCGCGACAACCGTGTGCGGGTGCCTTACGACCTGGTGTCCAGCACCAACGTGACGGGGCTGAACCCAGAGTCGGCCGTACGGTATCGCGGTCTGGGGGTGGGCAAGGTCGAGTCGATCAAGTTCGATCCGCGCAAGCCCGGTCAGATTCTCATCCGCATTCTCGTGAACGAAGGCACGCCGATGACCAAATCGACGTTCGCCACGCTGAGTTATCAGGGCGTGACGGGGCTCGCATTCGTGCAGCTCGACGACGACGGGCATGACCGGACGTTGTTGCCGTCGTCCGAGGCGCAGGTCGCACAGTTGCGTCTGCGCCCGAGTTTCGTCGACGAACTCCAGCGACGCGGCAATAACCTCGTGCATCAACTCGAAGAGGCGACGTCGTCGGTCAACAAGTTGCTCGCACCGGAGAACCGCGAGGCCATTCTCGAGTCGATCAATAGCGTGAAGATGGCGGCGCAAAGCGTGAATCGCGTGGCGACACAGTTGGAGCCGGTCACGAAGCAACTGCCTGAAACCGTGCGCGAACTGAACGGCACGCTGTCGGGCGCGCATCGACTGACGAACCAGTTGACCGATCCGCAGGGGCCGCTCGTGCGTAACCTCGATAGCGTGGGGCGCGCGGCAGATCAGGCGGCGTCGAGTCTCGCTGCCTTCCAGGGCACGATGCAGACGTTCGAGGGCTCGCTGCAACAGGAAGCCTTGCCGCGTCTGAACCGTCTCTCCGACGATCTGCGCTTTACCTCGCAGGCCGTGGGGCAGGCAGCTGAAACGATCAACCGCAATCCGCGCGCGCTGCTGTTCGGCACGTCGCCGCCACCGCCCGGCCCGGGTGAGGCAGGCTTTGCATGGCCAAACGGCGCGAACGGGGCTGCGCAATGAGGCAGACAATGCGGCGGACCATGCGGCGCGTCGTGATGTGGGGCATGGGGTGCGACACCGGCATGCAAAGGGATATCGAGATGACAGAACCGACCGGACGAGGTAAGGACATGCGAGTGACGAACATGGCTGCGAGGGTCTGCATCGCGTTTGGCGTCGTCACGCTGGTGGCTGGGTGTGCGGCTCCCGCGCCGTCGGGTTCATTGGCCCGTTTCGACCTCGGCCCGCCGGTGATCCCTGCCTCCGCCGTGGCTGGCGCCAGCGCGAACGGCGTGAATGCCACGAATGGTGTGGCCGCACCGGCATCCGATGTCGCTGCCGCCGCTGCGAATGCACCTCGCCAGTCGCCGCTCAAGGTCGTGGTCAATGCGCCGAGCTGGCTCGACTCCGACATGATCTATTACCGTCTGCCCGCGAGCGAAGGCGATCAGGCGCGCGTTTATGCGAACAGTCGCTGGCTGGCGTCGCCCGCCCGACTGTTTGGCGATCGGCTGCGGGCCGCGTTGTCCGTCGACCGGGCAGTGCTTGCTGCGGGGGATCCGGCGGCGGCGCCTGCGCTGCGTGTCGAGATCGAGGAGTTCGCGCAATACTTCGACAGCACGTCGGCAAGTCATGGCGTCGTGCAGGTGCGCGCGACGTTGTTCGATGGACCGAAGCTGCTCGCACAGACCACGCTGCGCGCACAAGCCCCTGCGGCCACGGCCGATGCCAGCGGCGGTGCGCGTGCCCTCGCGACGGCCAGCGATGCCGTGCAGACGCAATTGATCCAGTGGCTGGCCGGACGTGTGCCGTCACCCTCCGCGACGACACGGGCCCCTGCGCAGTCGCGCGCGGTGCCCGCAGCATCATCGTCGGTCGCGCCAGCGGCGCCGTCGCGATAGCCGGTCGTCTCGCCGATGCCCGAGCAAGACGTCAAACCCTGGCAACGACGCGCCTCTCCCCTTACGCGTCAGGCATTGCTGTGCCTGATTTTGCTGATCGCCTACGCGAGTCTCTATCCGTTCGAGTTTCAGCGTGCGGCGGTTGGCCCGTTCGACTATCTGTTCGCGCCACTTCCCCGGTGGATGACGATGTTCGATGTCGTCACCAACGTGCTGGGCTACATTCCGCTGGGCATGCTGACCGTGCTTGCCCTGCATCCGGCGTGGCGGGGCACGCGGGCCGTGCTCGCAGCGTTTCTCCTCGGGACGCTGCTCTCGTGCGGCATGGAGGCGCTGCAAACGTATTTGCCTACGCGTGTCGCGTCCAATGTCGATCTCGCCACGAACGCGCTCGGTGCGCTCATCGGCGGTGCGATTGCCGTGCCGTTGACCAGCCCGTTACTCGATCGTGGATGGCTTCGGCATTTGCGCTTCGCGTGGTTCGAGCGTCACGCCAGTGTCCTGCTGGTATTGCTCGCGCTCTGGCCGTGGGCGCAGGCATATCCGCAGCAATTCCTCTTTGGCGATGGCGATCTCGTGCGCCAGATCTGGCTCTGGCAGGACCCTGACGTCACGGATCTGGTGCTCGACTGGGTACCGAAGCTCGGGCAATTGCAGGACTATCTGTCAGAGCTCGACGCCGTGGCGAGTCACGCCTTGTGGGAGACCGTGGTGACGGCCAGCGGCACGATACTGGCGGGGATGCTCGCCACGCTGGCGATGCGTCGGACGGCGCCGCGTGTGCCGCTGCTCTGCGCGATGTTCGTCAGCGCATTCGCGATCAAGGCGATCGCTTCCGCGTGGCAGTTCTCGCCGGCGCAGGCGTTCGACTGGGTGACGGCCGGGGCGATCTACGGCGTGGTCATCGGTGCGCTGGTCCTGAGCGTCGCCGGACGCGGACCGCGCGCGTTGCGAGGCGCCGTCGCGCTGGCGGCGCTCATCGTGCTGCTCGTCTTCGTCAACCTCCTGCCCGCGAATCCGTACTACGAGGCGGCGCTTCAGTCGTGGCGTCAGGGGCAGTACGTTCACTTCAACGTGTTGGCGCGCTGGCTGGCATGGACATGGCCGTACCTGGTCCTGATCTATCTGCTCGCGATGTTCGACCCGAGCCATCGTGGTCCCGCACGCACTGTGGGCAAACAGCGCTGAGCCATCGCGCATTGTTTCCAATTTGGAAATAGCGTATTGGCCGTCAGCCCATTGGTGAGACGCTCCGTAAATTCTAAACTCTCATGTAAGGCACGCTGATACTTGGTGTGCCACGACCGCCCGGCATCGACAGGCAGATCCCGGGCGGTTTTCATTGGGAGAGAAGATGAGTACCTGGGGATTGGCGTTTGCGCACAAGACACGGCAGCGCGTGCTGATGGCCGTGATCGCGGCGGCCACGGGCATCGAAATGCTGGAGAACGGCATGTTCGTGTTCGCGTCGTCGCATATCGCGGGCGGCGTTGGCGCGGCGCCGGAAGAGTATGCGTTCGTCTCCACGCTCTACGCCGTCGCAGGCATTCTCGTCATCCTCAAGCAACGCTGGCTCGCGTCGCGCCTGGGCTATCGCACATTCCTGGCCGGCGCGCTCACGCTCATGGCGTTCGGCGCATGGCTGTGCGGCATGGCGCACAACCCGATGCAACTTGCCGTCGCCCGCTTCGTGCTCGGGCTGGGCGCGGGATCGCTGTTCACGGCCAGCCGCATTCTCATCAACCTCTGCTTTGCTCCCGAATTGCGGCTGCGTGCGCTGCTCTTTTTCACCTACGGTTTCTTCGGCGGACAGATTTCCGCACCGCTGCTCGCGAGCTATCTCGTCGATCACTTCCTGTGGTCGTCGGTGTTCTTCGCGGTCGTGCCGATTGCGCTCGCCGGTGCCGTCGCCTCGTGGCTGTTCATCCCCGATTTTCGCGAACGTCTGCGCGACGAAGGCGAGTTCGAAATGCGCGGCATCGTGTTCTTCGCCGCTGGCGTGCTGTTCGTCGAGGTGATGATGCAGCGCTCGCGCTTCGACTTCTTCTCCAATCCGTTGCATCTGCTCGAACTGTGCCTCGTCGGGGCGATCTGTGCGATCGGCTATATGTGGCATCAATACTCGCATCACAAGCCACTGATCGATTTTCGCGTGCTGGTGCGCAACCCCGTCTATGTGCTCGGACTGGGGGGATACGCCGTGTATTACTTCTTCTCGTATTCGACGTCGTATCTGTTCCCGATCTACATGCAGCAGGGGTTGCAATGGAGTGTCGAGCACACCGGGTATCTGCAAGCGGTCGCGTCGGTGACGAGTCTGGTCGTTGCAGTGATCTACACGCTGGCACGTCCGAAGTTCGTACAACTCAAGCCGTTCGTGCTGCTGGGTTACCTGTGCCTGCTCGGATATGCGTTCCTGCTCTCGCAAAGCTATCAGGGGGTGTCGAGCCAGTGGCTGATTGTGCCGATGGTGCTGAGCGGTCTCGGGGGCGTGTTCGCCATGATTCCGATTGCCGAACTGACGTTTCGCGGTATGGACGAATACGTCTTCCAGCATGGGTATCAGACGAAGAACATCGTGCGTCAGCTGGTGAGTTCGATGTCGGTGTCGGTGATGGCCGTGCTGATGCAGGATCGTCAGGCCGTGTTCATGCATCAACTCACACCCGCGATGACGCCGCTCAATCCGGCTTACAACGCGGCTGTCTCGCAGGCGCAGCAGACGTTTTCGGCGAGCGTCGATCCGGCGACGGCGGCGCATATGGCGTCGGCCTGGGTGGGGAGCCTCGCCTCGCAGCAGGCGCTGGTGCTCTCCTGCGTGAACGTGTTCTTCGGGTTTGCGTGCCTCGCGGCCTTCTGCGCCGTGTTCATGGCGGTGCAGCGGCGTTTGCGCTGAGGTGTAGCGCGGCTCTGGTGTCCCGGAATCCGCATTTCCACGTTCCCGTCGTGTCATGCCCGCCGCCCGGTTGCCGGGTGCGCCCGCAAGGGGCGGGCAGGTCGGTTAGAATGGCCCGCAACACGCCCGAAACAGGGCTTCCGGCTGCCAAATCCCCCACAAAACACCGACATGGCTACCCCGTCGCAGTACTACAAGCATCACGTGTTTTTCTGCCTCAATCAGCGCGAACCCGGCGCCGACCGACCGTCGTGCGCCAACTGCAACGCGCAGTCGATGCAGGAATATGCCAAGAAGAAGGTCAAGCAACTCGGTCTGGCCGGTCCCGGCAAAGTCCGCGTGAACAAGGCCGGATGCCTCGATCGCTGCGAACAGGGCCCGGCCGTCGTGATCTACCCCGAAGGGATCTGGTACACCTACATCGACGAATCCGATATCGACGAGATCGTCGAGAAGCATCTGGCGCAAGGCGAGATCGTCGAGCGTCTGCTGATCGATTGATCGGGTCGACCTATCGGGTCGGCGCACCAGCTCTCAGGATTTTTCGTCGGCTACGCGTTGCGTCCGGGCTAAGCTGCCCGGCGCGCATGCGTGCGGCATTTCAGCCCACTATCGCTCATGAACGCTCAGACTGAACGCTTCACCATCGACGGCCCGGTCGGCGCCATCGAAGTCGCCATCGATCGTCCCGCAGGCGCCCCGCGTGGCATCACGCTCGTCGCGCATCCGCACCCGCTGTTCGGCGGCTCGCTCGACAACAAGGTCGCGCAAACGCTCGCGCGGGCTTTCGTGCAGCTCGGTTATGCCGTCGTGCGCCCGAACTTCCGGGGCGTAGGCAAAACCGAAGGCGAGCATGACAAGGGCATCGGCGAGCGCGACGATCTGCTCGCGGTGATCGGCTGGATGCGTCAACAACCGGGCTGGGAAAGCCTGCCGCTCGCGCTCGCCGGTTTCTCGTTCGGCACGTTCGTGCTCTCGCATGTCGCCAAGACGCTGGAGGCGGCCGGTACGCCGGCGCAGCGTCTGGTGTTGGTCGGCACGGCCGCGAGCAACTGGGAAGTGGCCACGGTGCCGGCCGACACGCTCGTCATTCACGGCGAGCAGGACGACACGGTGCCGCTGCAGTCGGTGCTCGACTGGGCGCGTCCGCAGACCTTGCCCGTCGTGGTAATCCCCGGCGGCGAGCACTTTTTCCACGGCATGTTGCCGCTGCTGAAACAGATCGTGGTCGACGCGTGGCGTCATTGATACATCCGACGAAATTTTTGCGTAATTTCGACAGCCAGCGCTCGCTTCGCTGGGGACGTCAAATCGTGACGGGTATAATTCGCGTCTGAACCATGTCATGCCGTGTCGGGTCTATGTTCCCGACAGGCGTGGCTCCGGTGCTTCGGTGCCGCCGTCTTCTTCGCCGTGCCGCGCTCGCCAAAGCGTGAGTTGCACGGCGCTCCTTCAAGCGCAGATGCCTCTGAGTTTTACTTCGCTCACTTCGTTTTCCTCATCGCCAATGAAATTCAACGCTTCGCTGTCCCGTGCCGCCGTCGCCGCGGCGATTGTCGCTTGTGGCTCGCTCGCTACGCTTCCCGCCCGTGCTCAACAGATTCCGCCGCCGCCGATGACGGCCAAGGCGTGGACCATCGTCGACGTGACCAGTGGTCAGGTGCTGGCCGCCGGTGACCCGGATGCCCGGGTGGAGCCGGCCTCGCTCACGAAGATCATGACGACGTATCTGGTCTTCGAAGCCCTGCGCGACAAGCGCATTTCGTGGGAACAGACCGTCATTCCGGGCGAATCGGTCCGCAAGGTGGGTCGCGACGAATCGCGTACGTTCATCGAAGCCGGCAAGCCGGTCTCGGTGCACGATCTCGTGTACGGCATGATCATCCAGTCGGGTAACGACGCCTCCATCGCGCTGGCCGAGCTCGTCGGCGGCTCGCAGCCGGGCTTCGTCGAACTGATGAACCGCGCCGCGCAACGCATGGGGCTGAAGAACACCCATTACACGAACGTCGACGGTCTGACCGACCCGCAGCACTACACGACCGTGGCCGATATCGCCACGCTGTCGACGCGCATGATTCAGGACTTCCCCGAGTACTACAAGGTCTACTCGGAGAAGAGCTTCACGTACAACAACATCCGTCAACCGAACCGTAACCGTCTGCTGTATCTCGATCCGACGGTCGACGGTCTGAAGACCGGTCACACGAAGGAAGCCGGTTACTGCCTCGTGTCGACGGCGTCGCGTCCGCTGCCGGGCGCTCCGGGCGTGAACCGCCGCGTGCTGTCGGTCGTGGTCGGTGAGCCGACCGAGCGCGCTCGCGTGCAGGACAGCCTTTCGGCCCTGAACTACGGTTACCAGAACTTCGACACGCTGCGCGTGTACGGCGCGAACCAGGTCGTGGCCACGCCCAAGGTCTGGAAGGGCAAGGACAGCGAGTTGAAGATCGGCGTGAAGAAGGACACCTTCATCACCGTGCCGAAGGGCATGGCCGACAAGATCAAGCCGCAACTCGAACTGCGCGAACCGCTGATCGCGCCGATCGCCAACGGCGCGCAGGTGGGCACCGTCAAGGTGATGGCCGACGGCAAGCAACTGGCCGAATTCCCGGTCGTGGCGCTTGGCGACGTGGCACAGGCCAGCTTCATCGGCCGCGCATGGGACGCCCTGCGTCTGATGTTCGTGAAGAAATAATCGTCAAGACCTTCGCATCATGAATAACCCCACCGTCTGGCTCAATGGCGAACTGATCCCGCTCGCCGACGCAAAGATTTCGGTCCTCGACCGAGGCTTCCTCTTTGGTGACGGGATCTACGAAGTCGTGCCGGTGTATCACGGCAAGCCGTTCCGTCTCGCGCAACATCTGGACCGGCTGGAGCGCAGTCTCGCGGAGATCCGTATCGCGAATCCGTACACGCGGGCCGAATGGGAGGCGCTCTTCGCGCGTCTGTCGGCTACGTGTCCGGCTGACCCGCACAGCGTCTACGTGCAGGTCACGCGTGGCGTCGCGCCGCGTCAGCACACGTTCCCGAAGGACGTGACGCCGACCGTGTTCGGCATTGCCACGCCGCTCACGCTACCGAGCCGCGAGAAGGTGGAGCAGGGCGTCGGCGCGGTCACGCATGAAGACCGCCGCTGGCTGAACTGCCACATCAAGTCGACGTCGCTGCTGGGCAACGTGCTGATGGCGCAGTACGCGGCGGATCACGAGGTGCAGGAGACGATCCAGTTCCGCGACGGGCTGCTCACGGAAGCGTCGTCGAGCAACGTGTGGGTGATCAAGCACGGTGCAATGGTCGCGCCGCAGCGCGATAATCGAATCCTCGAAGGGATCCGTTACGGTGCGCTGGAGACGCTGGCGCAGGAGTGCGGCATTGCGTTCGAGGAGCGTGCGGTGAGCGAAGCGGAAGTGCGCGATGCCGACGAGCTGCTCATCACGTCGGCCACGAAGGAAATCCTGGCGGTCGTCACGCTCGATGGCAAGTCGGTGGGCGACGGCAAGCCGGGCCCGGTCTTCCGCGCGCTTTATGCGGCGTATCAACGCGCCAAGGAGGCACTATGACGACGGAAGAGAAGAAAAGTCTGATCGAGTTTCCGTGCGACTTTCCCATCAAGGTGATGGGGCACGCGCAAGACGGTTTTGCGCAGGCCATCGTGGAACTGCTGCGTGAGTTCGACGCGCAGTTCGACGCCGCCACGGTGGAAATGCGTCCGTCCAGCTCGGGCAAGTATCTCGGCCTGACCGTCACGGTGCGCGCGCATTCGCAAGCGCACCTCGACGACATCTACCGAAAGCTGACCAGTCACCCGATGGTCAAGGTCGTGCTGTAACAACGAAGTGAGACGGTTCCGGCGTGCGCGCGAAGGTCATGCGCGCGTCGGTGCGCCGTCGTCGGGCGGCATGCCGGGGGGCATCCCCAGTTGTGCGCCCGTCGCCATCTCTCCCGCCGTTGCGGCCATGCCGGCCGCCAGCGCTGCGGGGCTCGGCTGCGCGGGACGCCGACGCGTGTCCTTCACCAGATCGAACGCCGCCACCTCCTCCAGAAACCACGTCCGGAATGCCTGAACGCGCTGCGCGCTCAGCACGGCGGGCGGGCATACGAAGAAATAATCCCATCCGCATGGCGTATCGACGTCCGACAGGCGTACGAGGCGCCCGGCCATGATGTCACCGACGGCCAGCGAGCGCCGTACCAGCGCGACCCCCTGCCCAACGATCGCGGCCTGCGAGAGCATGCCCGAATCCTCGTACATCATGCCCTGCATCGGCTCGGGCAAATCGAAGCCTGCCGAGGCGAACCAGGGCGCCCACGGCTCGTCTTGTGAGCGTAACAGCGTGCTGGCGCGGAACTCGTCGGCGGTCTGCGGTAGCTTGCCGTCGTTGTAGGTCGGACTGCACGCGGGGAAGAACACGTCGTCGAGCACCTTCTCGATGTGCAGCCCCGGCCAGTTGCCCTTGCCCATGCGCAGGGCGATGTCGACGTCGTCGCGCTCGAAGTCGGTCAACTGTGCGCTGCACCGCAATTCCACTTCCAGTTCCGGATGCCGGTCGATGAAGCGACCGATGCGCGGCGTCAGCCAGCGACTGGCGAACGACGGCATGGTGGTCAGCACCAGCCGGCGCTCGCTGCGCGTGCCCGCTTGCAGTTTGCGCGTGGCCTGCGCGATGTCGGTCAGCGCGGCGCGGATCGAGGTGGCGTACTGGCGTCCCGCTGGCGTGATGCTGATGCGCTTGCCGTTGCGGGCGAACAGCGTGGTGCCCAGTTCCTGTTCCAGCGCTCGAATCTGATGGCTGATGGCGCCGTGCGTCACGAACAGCTCTTCAGCCGCACGGGAAAAACTCTCCAGGCGGGCAGCCGCCTCGAAGGCGCGCAAGGCGCTAAGGTTGGGAAGTCTCCGAAGATCCATGTGAGCTCTATTCGCAAGGCCGTGAAAATATGTCGTTTGGTGCGGCGCCTGCCAGTCCCTATGATTCAGTCATTGTCTCGCACAGAGTGGGGGTCGTAAAATGCAAAACAATTTGACAAAGGTTCAGTACGTCTACGGTCTTCGCCCGGGCGAAGTCATCACGCTCGAATTGCACCAAGAGCATACGCTTGTCGCACGCGGCGCGCCGGTCTGGGTGACGCGGGCGGGCGATCCGCGCGATTACTGGCTGGTGCCCGGCCAGCGCCTCGCCGTCGAGCCGGGCCGCCGTTACTGGATGTCGTCGGACGCCGTCGGTGAAGCCCAGTTGGAGCGCGAAGTGTTGCGCCGGTTTCCGCTGGCCCGCGTGCTCCGCAAGTGGCTGGCCGGTCGCCGGGCCGCCCGTGAAGCCAACTCCTGCACGGCCGCTGCCTGACGGTCGGCAGCCGTGATCGGGAGGATCGGCCGTCCTCTCGGTCGCACCTTCCGATAATGGTAGGGCATCCTCCGCGCGCTCTGTGGCGACATTCGCCAGAGAGCGCGTGTTTCGTTTTAAGGGGCAGTTGGCGAGACGCTTCTGCGAAGCGGCCGGCACCCTGCATGTGTTAATCGAATTCACAACAAGATGCGCAACAATCGTGGTGAAAATACCTCGATAGCGCTCAAAACAAGAGAAGTCGTTCCCCGATGAGCCAAGTGCCGCCCCCCGCGCCTCTGACATCCCCCGCTGCGCCGAACCCTCAGGCCGATGAACGCCTCGGCCGTTTGCTGATGATCGCCGCCATGGTGATCTCGGGCACGATCGGTTATTTCGTGCTGATGTCGGGACAGCCCGCGCTGAACGTGGTCTTCTTCCGTTGCCTGATCGGCGCCGTCAGCCTTTGCGCATGGTGCGCGTGGCGCGGCTACTGGCGCGGCCTGCGCATGACGCGCTGGCAGATCGTGAACGTGACGCTCGGCGCCATCACGCTCGTCTCCAACTGGTACTTCCTGTTCACGGCCTACCGCATGACGTCGGTGGGCATCACGACTGTCGTCTACAACGTGCAGCCGTTCCTGTTGGTGCTCGCCAGCGTGATCGTCACGCGCGAGCGGCCGTCGCTCGCTACGCTGGCCTGCCTTGGCGTCGCGTTTGCGGGGTTGGTGATTCTGGCCGAGCCGGGCGGTGTGCATGGCGCGAACTATCTGCTGGGCGTGGCGAGTGCACTGGCCGCCGCGTCGCTCTACGCCGCGACCACGCTATTTACCAAGAAGCTTGCCGGGACGATCCGGCCGGAGATCATCGCCGCCCTGCACATGACGATCGGTGCGGTCGTTTTCGTGTGGATGGCCGATTTCCGGCACCTGCCGTCGGCTCCGCGTGAAATCGGCGCCATCGTTACGCTGGGCCTTTTCCATACGACGTTCATGTATCTGCTGCTGTACGGCGCATTCCAGAAGGCGTCGACGTCCAGCCTCGCGGTGTTCGGTTTCGTCTATCCGGTGGTGGCTGTGGCGGTCGACTTTCTGGCGTTCGGGATCGTGCTGCACCCGACCCAATGGCTCGGCGGCGTGATGATTCTGCTCGCGGCCGGCTGGTACGCCCGTGGGTTGGGGGCCTCGCCCGCGGGACATCGAGCAAGACCGGCGGGGTTTCGCTAAAATTGCGTCCATGACCTCCCCGATCGAAGTTTGCTGGCGTGGCACGGAAGACTACGCCACATCGTTCGATGCCATGCGCGCGTACACCGACGCGCGTGGACCGAACGGCCCCGACCAGCTCTGGATCGTCCAGCATCCGCCCGTCTACACGCTCGGACTCGCCGGCGATCCCGCTCACCTGCTTGTCGCCAACACCGGCATCCCACTGGTCAAAGTCGACCGTGGCGGCCAGATCACGTATCACGGCCCCGGTCAGGTGGTGATCTACCTGCTCGTCGACCTGCGTCGCCGCAAGCTTGGCGTGCGCGAGATGGTGCGGCTGATCGAGCAAGCGGTGATCGACACCCTTGGAGCGTATAATCTCGACGTTGAGCGCCAGGCCGGCGCGCCAGGCATCTATGTGAGCCGGGGCGACGGCACCGCAGCTCACGCCGGCGCGAAGATCGCTGCGCTCGGGTTGAAAATCCGCAATGGATGCAGTTATCACGGCGTATCGCTTAACGTCGCCATGGATCTGCGTCCGTTCGACTGGATCAATCCGTGCGGTTACGCCGGTTTGCAGACCGTAGACATGGCCACGCTAGGCGTGGCTCCCCGCTGGGACGAAGTGGCCGCGCGACTGGCGCAGCAACTCGGTCATCACCTCGAACAGCACCCCGCGACGACCGATGTCGCGCCGAAGGCCGATCAAGTAACGGCCACGGGCGCAAACGCCGCCGCCTGATTGGACGTTTGGAAAGCCCCCACCATGACCACCGTGACTCAGAACGTTATCGAGAACGACGCCGCGAACAAGGAAGTTCGCACGATCGACGGCGAATACGACGCCACTGCCAAGCAGAAATCCCAGGCCAAGACCGCACGCATTCCGATCAAGATCGTGCCGATCGAGCGCCTGAAGAAGCCGGACTGGATTCGTGTGAAGGCTGCCACGCACACGTCCCGCTTCTACGAGATCAAGCAGATTCTGCGCGAGCACAACCTGCACACCGTGTGTGAAGAAGCGAGCTGCCCGAACATCGGCGAGTGCTTCGGCAAGGGCACGGCTACGTTCATGATCATGGGCGACAAGTGCACGCGCCGTTGCCCGTTCTGCGACGTCGGCCACGGTCGCCCCGATCCGCTCGACGCTGACGAGCCGCTCAATCTCGCGAAGACCATCGCGGCGATGCGCCTGAAGTACGTGGTGATCACCAGCGTGGACCGCGACGACCTGCGCGACGGCGGTGCCCAGCACTTCGTCGACTGCATTCGTCACGTGCGCGAGCTGTCGCCGCAGACCCGCATCGAAATCCTGACGCCGGACTTCCGTGCGCGTCTGGATCGCGCGCTGGGCATTCTCAATGCCGCACCGCCCGATGTGATGAACCACAACCTCGAAACGGTGCCGCGTCTGTACAAGGAAGCGCGCCCGGGCTCGGACTACCAGCACTCGCTCAATCTCCTGAAGGAGTTCAAGGCCGCGCATCCGGATGTCTCGACGAAGTCGGGCCTGATGGTCGGTCTGGGCGAGACGGATGAAGAAATCCTCGAAGTGATGCGCGACATGCGCGCCCACAACGTCGACATGCTCACGATCGGTCAGTACCTGCAACCGTCGGAGCACCACCTGCCGGTGCGCCGCTACGTGACGCCGGACACCTTCAAGATGTTCGAGGAAGAGGCCTACAAGATGGGCTTCACTCACGCGGCTGTCGGCGCAATGGTGCGCTCCAGCTACCACGCCGACGTGCAGGCGCACGAAGCCGGCGTGGCCGACGCCATCTGATTCTCCCTCAGGGCTGGCCCGCGCCTCGAACGATGCGCGGGCGACGCCCGGGCGATGTCACCTGAATCGGACGCTCCGATGATGCGCGACTCGCCGTCCCACGCTCCCCAATCGATATACCGCAAGCGCCGGACACGACGTCGAAGTCCGTCGCCCGTCGTGACGACCCTGTCGGCATAGACGACCGGCATTGGCGTCTTCTGATGACTGTGAAGCGCGCCACGTCCCTCATCTACCACGCAAAATGGCATGAAGATGGCGTGAAAATGACATCTGAATCGCGCCGCCCCGCGTTTCCATTACGAGCCGTCACAGCCGCCATCGGCATTTCTGCCGACGCATCGTCCGCAAGTCCCCGTCCCGTCTGGTTCTCCCGCCTATCTGCTGCGAACGCCGCCGAATTTCCCCTCTCCGCCCGTTCCAGCGGGCGAAATATGTTGTAACAACCGTCATCTTGTTCCTTGCGGTGCGCTGTTCCAAAATATTGATGTCTTGTTTTGCACCTCAAAACAGGATGCCCGCACGTGAGGAGATTGCATGTCGCGCCAGGTCATCGAAGGCCGCTATTTCGTGGAGACGCCGCCAGGGCAAAGCATTGCCCTCGTGCTGGACTCGCCACACAGCGGCGTCGTGTTTCCGGCGGACTTCGACACGATCGCGCCAACGCGGGCCATTCACGACTGCGGCGATGCCCATGTCGACGAACTCTGGTCTGTCGCGACACATCATGGCGCGACACTCGTGGCGGCGCTGTTCCCGCGCGCCTACATCGATCCGAACCGTGCCGAGCACGACCTCGACCCCGAACTGCTCGCGAGCCTGTGGCCGCACGACGCGCGCCCGCAAGCCTATAGCGAGCGCGGTGTCGGACTGCTGCACCGCTTCGCTGCCCCCAATGTCCCGCTTTACGACCGCCGTCTGACGGTGGCCGAAGTCGAGCGCCGCATCCATGACTACTACCGGCCTTATCGCCACGCGCTACGCGATGCGCTCGATGCCGCCTGGGAACGCCATGGTGTGGTCTGGCATCTCGATTGCCATTCGATGGGCTCGCGCGGCGGAGCGCTCGACCCCGATGCGGGCATGTCGCGCCCCGATGTGCTCGTGAGCGATGGCGACGGCACCACGGCCGATCCGGCGTTCTCCCGTTGGGTGATGGCGGAATTCACGCGTCTGGGCTTTCGGGTGGCCTACAACGTGCCGTATCACGGCGGTGATCTGGTGCGCCACTTCGGGCGCCCCGCCGCGCGACGTCACAGCGTGCAGATCGAACTGAACCGGGCGCTCTACCTGGACGAATCTTGCGGCGAGAAGCATGACGGCTTCTCGGCGCTGCAAGCGCAACTTGGCCAATTCGCGGCGTCGCTCGCCGCCTATGCCGAACAACATAGCGAGGAAGTTTGATGGACTACACAGTCGCTTCAGTCGACACGGCGCTTTCGCTGCTGTCGCTGGTCGGGGAATGTCCCGGCCTGGGTGTGACGGAACTGGCGCAGCGTGCCGGCCTGAACAAGTCGCGGGCGTTTCGTCTATTGGCGACGCTCGAACAGCACCGCTGGGTGGTCCGCGAGGGCAGCCCGGTCACTTACGTACTCGGCGCGCAGGCGCTGGTGCTGGGCGTGGCGGGGCACGAGCAGGTCAACCTCGTGAAGGTGGCGCATCGTCATCTTCAGGCGCTCAACCGCGCGCTTAACGAGAACATCCAGCTGCGGGTGCGCGACGGTCTCGAATCGCTGTGCGTCGCTCGCGTGGAATCGACGCACGAGCTGCGCGTGCATGGCGTGGTCGGCAATCGCCGTCCGCTGTACGTGGGCGCTTCGGGTCGTGTGCTGCTGGCGTTTGCCTCGGACGACGTTCGCGCGCAAGTGCTGGGCCGTCCGCGCAAGCGCTTCACGGCAGGCACGCTCATCGAGCGCGACGAACTGGCGGCGGAACTGCTCAACGTGCGACGTCAGGACTGCGCCGTGAGCTTTGGCGAACTCGCACCGGAAGCCGTGTCGGTGGCGGTGCCGGTGCGTGATGCCTCCGGTGAAGTGATTGCATCGCTCTCGGCGTCGGGCCCGTCCTCACGCATGACGCGCGCGCTGCTGCCGGACATCTCGTCGCGTCTGTCGGCGTGCGCCGCGGAAATTTCCGCCGCACTCGGCTACCAAACGCCGATGCCTGAGGCGCTGTCCGCCTGAGCGACACCGTCTGACAAAGCCGTCAGGACGATGGCGGGCGATCGCGCCTGCCGTCGTCCGTCGCTGTCTTCGATGCGCCTGACCTCGCAAGGACAGGGGTTCAAGGCGGCTTTCGATTTTTTCAACGGACCGTTGTGGCGTATCCCGCTCGGGGATTGCCCGCACCGTCGCCGTCATATCGCGTGAAATTTCCCAATTTCACCGAATTTTCTGGAAATCCAGAAAGTTTATCCGCCTGTTTTCTGGTTTTTCGTATAACCGAACATCGGGTTTTCCACAGCTTCCCACAGTAAAATCAATGACTTGCATCGCTGGCATAAGTATTGCTTTCTAACGCGCGTGCTGCCGGGGCGTCCGAATTCCCATCAGGAATCCGGAAACCCAGAGCAAGCCGTTCTAATAAGAGAGGAGACCTTATGTTCAAGCAATGTCTTGCCGCCGCTGCGCTATGCGCGGCTTCGCTTCACGCGTTTGCCGACGATCTGGTGCGTCTGGGGAATCTGAAGTTCGCTCACTACGGCGCCGTGTCGTACATGAAGGTGATCGGACCGAAGTACGGCCTGAAGATCGAGGAACGGATGTTCGCCAAGGGCGTGGACATCATGCCGGCCATCGTGGCCGGTCAGATCGACGTGTCGGCAAGCGCGCTTGACGCCGCGATCGCAGGTCGTGCGCAGGGCGCGCCGATCTATGCGGTCGCCGGTTTTGCCAAGGGCGGTGTGCGTCTCGTGGCGAAGAAGGGCCTGCCGATCACCAAGGTGGCCGATCTCAAGGGCAAGAAAGTCGGCGTGGCTCGCGGCGGCGCTCAGGAACTGATTCTGTACGCAGAACTGGCGAAGGCCGGTCTGACGTGGTCGGATCAGCCGGGCAAGGACGTGCAGATCATGTTCATGGCGTTCGCCGATCTGAATCAGGCGCTCGCCGCCGGCAGCATCGATGCGATGTGCCAGTCCGAACCGCAAGCGTCGCAATCCATCAACAAGGGCTTCGGTGTCGAAGTTCTCAAGCCGTACGACACGCCGATCGGCGAGCCGGTCCGCGCGCTCGTGATCACCGAGAAGCTCTACAAGGAAAAGCCGGACGTCGCACAGCGTCTGATGTACGCGTTCGTCGAAGCGACCGATTACTTCATCAAGAACCCGAAGGCCGCCGAGAAGTTCGTTCGCGAGGACATGTTCAAGAACCAGATCACCGAGCAGGATTTCACGGACGCCATCGGCAACTCGCCGTACAGCTACGACCTGAGCCTCTCGCACGTGCAACTCACCACCGACCTGATGAAGAAATACGGCGTGGGCAAGTTGCAGGATCCGGTGCCGAAGGCTGAAGACTGGGTCAAGCTCGACCTGCTCGCCAAGGCGAAGACCAAGCTGAACATCAAGTAAGGCGAGGCGAACGGATGTCCGCAGTTCTTCCCAATTCGGGGGTCTCGCGCACCACGCGTCTGCTGCGTGGTGTGCTGATTCCGGTCGCGGTCGTGGTGATCTGGCAGATCGTCACCGGCCTCGGCTGGATCAACCCGATCATTCTCCCGTCGCCGCTCGCCGTCGTGATCAAGTGGTGGCAATACCTCAAGCCGACCGTCGCGATGGCCGACGGCTTCAACGCGTGGCTCCAGTCGAGCGAACTGCTCATGGACGCCACGCACAGCCTGTATCGCGTGGTGATGGGCTTCCTCGTGGGGGCGGGCATCGCCTTGCCGCTCGGTCTGCTCATGGGGACGAGCACGCGCGTCTACGGCCTGTTCAATCCGCTGGTGCAAGTGGTGCGTCCGATTCCCCCGATCGCGTACATCCCGCTGGCCATCCTGTGGTTTGGTCTGGGTAACCCGCCCGCGTTCTTCCTCATCGCGCTGGGGGCTTTCTTCCCGGTGCTGATGAACACGATCGCCGGTGTGCGTCACGTCGACGGCATCTACCTGCGTGCGGCGCGCAACCTCGGCGCCGGCCAGTTGACCATCTTCCGCCGCGTGATTCTGCCGGCGGCTACGCCTTACATCCTGTCGGGCGTGCGGATCGGTATCGGCACGGCGTTCATCGTGGTGATCGTGGCCGAGATGATCGCCGTGAACAACGGCCTGGGCTATCGCATTCTGGAAGCGCGCGAGTACATGTGGTCCGACAAGATCATCGCCGGCATGCTGACCATCGGTCTGCTCGGTCTGGTGATCGACCTCGGCATGGATCGTCTCAACAACCACCTGCTCAAGTGGCATCGTGGTCTGGAAACCAAGTAAGGCGAGGGAGACGACCGACATGCTTATTCAAATCGATCACGTCAACAAACAGTTCCCGGTGCCCGGCGGTGTCGTCGATGCCCTCAAGGACATCGATCTGAGCATCAACGCGGGGGAGTTCGTCTGCCTGCTCGGCCCTTCGGGCTGCGGCAAGTCGACGCTGCTCAACGCGCTCGCGGGCTTCGTGCAACCGACGTCGGGCGCGATCCGCATCGACGGACGCGCCGACGCGGCAGCCGAACCCGGCCCGGACCGCGGCATGGTGTTCCAGGAGTACGCGCTGTTTCCGTGGATGACGGTGGCGCAGAACATCGCCTTCGGGCTCGAAATCAAGGGAATGAAACGCGCCGAGATCAACGAGCGCGTGGACCTGCTGCTCGGCAAGCTCAATCTGCGCGAATTTCGCGACCGCTTTCCGCGCGATCTGTCGGGTGGCATGCGTCAGCGCGTGGCGATTGCCCGCGTGCTGGCGCTCGACAGCCCGATCATGCTCATGGACGAGCCGTTCGGTGCGCTCGACGCGCTTACGCGTCGCACGTTGCAGGACGAGCTGCTGCGCATTTGGGAGGAATTCAAGAAGACGATCATTTTCGTCACACACAGCATCGAGGAGTCGATCTATCTGGCCGACCGGGTCGTCGTCATGACGTACCGGCCGGGCACGGTCAAGCGGGACGTGGTCATCGACCTGCCCCGTCCGCGCGACACGGCAGGCAGCGAATTCAATGAATTGAAGAAGGAGCTGGCCCAGATGGTGATGGAGGAGCAAATGCGCTTTGCGCAAAGCGAGATTCGCGGGGTCACCGCGGATTGATAACAAGGGCGGTGGCTTGCCCCACTGCCTGAAGAGGAAACAACATGCAAACCCAGACCAAAAAACCCTTTTACCGCATCCTGTACGTGCAGGTGCTGTTTGCCATCGTCATCGGCATTCTGCTCGGGCACTTCAAGCCCGATCTCGCCGTTGAGATGAAGCCGCTTGGCGACGCGTTCATCAAGCTCATCAAGATGATCATCGGTCCGGTGATCTTCTGTACGGTCGTGACCGGTATCGCCGGCATGGAAGACATGAAGAAGGTCGGCCGCGTTGGCGGCAAGGCGCTGATCTACTTCGAAGTCGTGTCGACGCTCGCGCTGGTGATCGGTCTGATCGCCACGCACATCCTGAAGCCGGGCGCCGGCTTCAACGTCGATATCAACTCGCTCGATCCGAAGGCGATCGCCGGCTACGCCGCGAAGGCCGCGCACGGCGACACGTTCACCGACTTCCTGCTGCACCTGATCCCGAACACGATCACCGATGCGTTCGCCAAGGGTGAAATCCTCCAGATCCTCGTGATCGCTATCCTGTTCGGCGCCGCCCTCGGCGCGATCGGCGAGCGTGGCCGCGTGGTGACGAGCTGGATCGACAGCGTGTCGGGCGTGCTCTTCCGCGTGGTGCACAT
This sequence comes from Pandoraea sp. ISTKB, assembly GCF_001721285.1. Taxonomy (NCBI): domain Bacteria; kingdom Pseudomonadati; phylum Pseudomonadota; class Betaproteobacteria; order Burkholderiales; family Burkholderiaceae; genus Pandoraea; species Pandoraea sp. ISTKB. Next base: position 515,209 of record NZ_MAOS01000001.1, on the reverse strand, counting down.
CATCACCAAGGTCGCTCCGCTGGGCGCCTTCGGTGCCATGGCCTTCACCATCGGCAAGTACGGTATCGCCTCGCTGGTGCCGCTGGCCAAGCTCATGGGCACGTTCTACCTGACGTCGTTCCTGTTCGTGATCGTCGTGCTGGGTCTGATCGCCAAGTTCACGGGCTTCTCGATCTTCCGCTTCCTCGCCTACATCAAGGAAGAGCTGCTGATCGTGCTGGGTACCAGCTCGTCGGAAGCCGCACTGCCGCACCTGATGGAAAAGATGGAAAAGGCCGGCTGCTCGAAGTCGGTGGTGGGTCTGGTGATCCCGACCGGTTACTCGTTCAACCTCGACGGCACCAACATCTACATGACGATGGCCGTGCTGTTCATCGCACAAGCGACGAACATCGACCTGACCTGGGGCCAGCAGCTCACGCTGCTCGCCGTGGCGATGCTGACCTCGAAGGGCGCTTCGGGCGTGACCGGCGCCGGCTTCATCACGCTGGCCGCTACGCTGGCCGTGATCCCGACGATTCCGGTCGCCGGGATGGTGCTGATTCTCGGTATCGACCGCTTCATGAGCGAATGCCGCGCGCTGACGAACATCGTCGGCAACGGTGTCGCGACGATCGTCGTGTCGGCCTGGGAAAAGGAACTGGACCGCAAGAAGCTGGCCGAGGCTATGTCGGGCAAGCAAGGTCCTGAGCTGGCCTGACGGCCGGTGGCAGGGGCGGCGGTGCGGTCTCGCATGACACCGCTGCCGTCCCGCCAGAGTAACGTTCGTAACGTTTGCCACCGGGCGGCGCGGCACAGGCACAATAGCGCCTGAGCTTCGCCGCCCGGTGGTCCTTGATTCTCGTGAATATGCACGGGTCTGGCGATGCCGACAGGGGGTGCCCACGCGCCTTCTGTCGCCATCGTACGAACCGGCAACCGACGTCAACAAGGCGTATTTCTTCACTCACGCCCTAATGGCTACCCTGCACGACAACATGAGCCGCGCCCGTTCGAGCGACACCTCGCAAGGTGCCGCGTCGCCCGTGAACGCAGCGACCTCCCGGCGCGACGAAGTCCCCATCGATTTCGAGAGGACTGTACCGATGCGCCGTTGGTCGTGGATCGTCGTCATGTTGCTGGCGAGTGTCCTGTTCTGCTGGTTGACGTACGCCCTGAGCTGGCAGCGCGGCGTGGCCGACCTGCGCGTGAACGCCGGCGCGCGCGTGGAGCGCTACGCGGGCAGCCTGCGCAGCACCGTCGACCGCTACGAATTCCTGCCGTACCTGCTCTCGCTGCATCCGTACGTGCACGACCTGCTGCTCGACCCCAAGAACAAGGCCGTCGTGCAGCGGGCCAACGACTATCTGTTCGACGTGAACCAGCGCGCCAAGGCCTCGGCGGCGTATGTCATCGATGCCAATGGCCTTGCGCTCGCGGCCAGCAACTGGCGCGAGAAGGCGACGTTCGTCGGGCAGGAGTATCGGTTCCGTCCGTATTTCATCGACGCCATCAAAGGCGCCTTCGGCCGCTTCTATGGCGTGGGCACGACCTCCGGCGAGCCGGGGTATTTCGTCTCCCAGCCGATTCTGGTCGACGGACAGATCCACGGCGTGGTCGTGGTGAAGCTCAATCTGGAGTGGTTTCAGCGCGCGGGGGCCGACGCCTCCGAACCTGTGGTCGTCGCCGACGATCATGGCGTGATCTTCCTGTCGTCCGAGCCGCGCTGGCAGTATCGTTCGCTCACGCCGCTCGCCCCGGATGTCAAGGCGGCGCTCGACAGCACGCGTCAGTACTACAACCAGAACGTCACGCCACTCGCGTGGAGCGAGGACGAGCGACTCGATGCCGACGGTGAAGTCGTGACCGTTCGCGATGGTCGCGGCTCGGGCAAGACCCGCCGCTTTCTCGCGGTGCAACGCAAGCTGGGGGAGCCGGACTGGACGCTCATGTACTTCGCGCCGCTCGATCAGGTGATCGCCAATGCACGCATCGCGGCGGTGGCGGCAGCGTGTCTTGCGGCGTTCACATGTCTGTTGGGGGTGGCGTGGAATCAGCGGCGTCAACGTGTGCGCGATATGCTCAAGAGCCGCGAGTTGCTGCAATCGGCGTACGCCGAGCTGGGCGAGCGCGTGGCTGAGCGCACTGCCGATCTGCAATCCGCGAACGAACGTCTGCAAACCGAAGTGCAGGAGCGTTCACGCACCGAACATGAATTGCGCGAGGCCCAGAGCGAACTCGTGCAGGCGTCGAAACTCGTGGCGCTGGGCCAGATGGCCGCGGGCATCACGCACGAACTGAATCAACCGCTCTCCGCGCTGCGCAGCTTCTCGGACAACACGCGCGTGCTGATCGAGCGTCGCGAGTACGACGCCGCGCAGGAAAACCTCGAAGCCATTGCGTCGCTCACCGATCGCATGGGCAAGATTACGGGGCAGTTGCGGCTTTTCGCCGGACGCGCGCGTCGCGGCGACATGGAAGCTTCGGTGGCACGCGCGTTGGACAACACGTTGATGCTGTTGCGCGGACGTCTCGCCGGCATCCAGGTAACGACAACGTTCGCCAACGGACTCGAAGACGTTCAGGTGGCGTGTGAAGGGTTGCGGCTCGAACAAGTGCTGATCAACCTGGTGGGAAATGCCATCGACGCCGTGGTGGGGGCCGCGAGCCCGCAAGCCTCGCCGTCGATCTGGATCGATGTAGACGCGGACGACCTGTGGGTGCGCATTTACGTGCGCGACAACGGGCCGGGGATTGCGGAGGCACATATGCCGCGTCTGTTCGAGCCGTTTTTCAGTACAAAGGAGGGCGGTCAGGGCATGGGGCTCGGACTCGCAATTTCGTCGTCCATCGCACAAGAGAACGGCGGCCAGTTGGTCGCGCGCAATGTTCCGGGCGGTGGCGCAGAATTTCTCGTGACGCTGCGCCGCGTGCAACGCACCGGCGCGACAATCGCATGATGTACAAGAACCTCCAGATCCTATTTGTCGAAGACGACGAACTCGTGCGGCGTGCCACGCTGCAGAGCCTGCAACTCGCCGGGCTTGATGCCTTCGGACTCGCCTCGGCCGAAGCTGCGCGCGAGCGTATTACGCCGGACTTCGCCGGCATTGTCGTATCCGACATTCGCCTGATCGGCATGAGTGGACTCGAACTGCTCGCGCATTTGCGTCAGCACGCGCCGGAAGTGCCGGTGATTCTCGTCACCGGTCACGGCGATATCTCGATGGCGGTACAGGCCATTCGCGACGGCGCTTACGACTTCATCGAGAAACCCTTTGCGCCGGATCGTCTGATCGAGTCGGCCAAGCGTGCGCTCGAGACCCGCAAGCTCATGCTGGAGAATCAGGCGCTGCGTCGCGAACTGGCGGAGCAGGGCGGCCGTGCCTCGCGCATCATAGGACGCAGCCCGTCGATGGAGACGCTGCGTACGCTCATCGCCAACGTGGCCATGACGGATGCGCCTGTCCTCATCAACGGCGACACCGGCACCGGAAAGGAACTGGTCGCGCGCAGCCTGCACGAACTGTCGCGCCGTAGCGATGCGCCGTTCGTCGCGCTGAATTGCGGTGCGTTGCCCGAAGCGATTTTCGAGAGCGAGATGTTCGGTCACGAAGTCGGGGCGTTCACCGGCGCGGCCAAGCGTCGCATCGGCAAGCTCGAACACGCGTCGGGCGGCACGCTGTTTCTCGACGAGATCGAGAGCATGCCAGCGGCGTTGCAGGTCAAGTTGCTGCGCGTGTTGCAGGACGGTGTGCTGGAGCGGCTCGGCTCGAATCAGTCGATTCGTGTCGACTGCCGTGTCGTGGCCGCCGCGAAGGGTGACATGGAAGCGCTCGTGCGCGAGGGCACGTTCCGTCGCGATCTGTATTACCGGTTGAATGTAGTGACGCTGGCGCTGCCGCCGCTGCGCGAGCGGCGCGAAGACATCCTGCCGCTGTTCGAACACTTCATGCTCGACGCCGCCGTGCGGTATGGACGGCCCGCGCCGGTGGTGTCGGATCGGATGCGTCAGGAGCTGCTGCAATCGGATTGGCCCGGCAACGTGCGCGAACTGCGTAACGCTGCGGACCGTTTGGTGCTGGGGGTGGCGAGCGCGCCGGAAAGCGACGGCACGCTCGCGCCGCTGCCGCTCAAGGAACAGGTGGAACGTTTCGAGCGCGCCGTGCTGCAAGAAGCGCTGGAGCACAGCAAGGGCAACGTGGCCGCGACCGCCGAGGCGCTGCATGTTCCCAAGGCCACGCTGTACGAAAAGCTCAAGCGCTATGGCTTGCATACGCGTGGACACGGCGAGGGCGGGGACGGGCGGTGATGATCGACGATGGTCGATGAAGGGGGCGGCTCACGGTTGGTGGTGGGTCGCTGGTGTCCCCGGCTTCATCGAGGCCAAACAAAAAGCGCCCCGCGGGGCGCTTTTTCGTTCGTAGCGTATCGACGTTAGAGACTAGCGACTGACTGCCTCGCGTCGATGTGCGTCAGGCCTGCTTCGCGAGTGCCGTTTCGATGAGCTTGTTCAGTTCGGCATATTCCGGCTCACCGACGTACTGCTTGAGCACCTTGCCGTTACGGTCCACGACGAATGTCGTCGGCGTGAGTTGCACGTTGCCGTATTGCTTGGCGACGCTGCCGTCCGAGTCCATCGCCACCTTGAAAGGCAACTGACGCGTCTGCGCGTAATTCATCACGTACATCGGCGGATCGTAGCTCATCGCCACGGCGACGAACTCCAGTCCCTGACCCTTGTACTTCTCGTACGTCTTCACCATCGTCGGCATTTCCTTCATGCACGTGACGCAGCTCGTCGCCCAGAAGTTGACCAGATAGACCTTGCCCTTGAGCTGGTCGGTCGCGAGCTTCTGGCCGGAGAGCAACGTGAACGTGGCTTCGGGCGCGCGCTTCTGTCCGGCGAAGGTGAAGTAGGCGGCGATAGCCACGGCGGCGATGATCGCGATGGCGATGATCTTGCCGAGAGGAGACTTGCGGGAGGTCGTAGCGCTCATGACACAGCCGTGTGGGTGATTTTGGGGGACGAGTCGACGTCGATTCTACTCTGAATCTCAGCGCGTCGTGGTGCCGCTGCCCGGGTGCAAACGGGCGCGGCCACGGGCGATGGCGTCGTCGAGATAAGCGCCGTAAAAGTCCGGCAAGCCGGCACCGATCAACGGGTCGGCAACGGGGCGGCCGCTCGTATCGAGGAGCAAAACCGTCGGCGATACCTTGACGCCATGGGCACGCGCCCAGACGACGCCCGTCGTCGTCGATCCATCGAAATCGCGCACCGGCGTTGTACTGTCCATGCCGATCTCACGCACTTCGTACTTGCCGCTGCGCACCAGCGGTGCGAGTTCGCGCTGACGGATCGGGCCGCAATAGACGCAGTCGCGCAACGACACCAGCACGATCAGCGGCATGTCGAGCGACGCCGCCCGGCGCGCGTGCGCCGAGAAGTCCGTCGCCAACGGGACGGCGGCCTGTTGCTGCGCCGCCACCTTGCGGTCGAGCGGTGCCGGCGCGGCAGTGCCCTCGCGCGGATACGTGACGCCGGTGGCCTGCGCCAGTTCGAGTCTGGGTTGCGCTTCACCGGACGACGGTGCAGCGGCCACCATGCCGGTGGCGAAAGCACCGGCGATCCAGACGAGGGCGTTGCGGACGAGGAGGGATGTCATGGCGTCGATCATACCGGGATCCGTCTCGACTCGTTCGTGGCGCGCCGGTGAGGCGAGGACAGGGGGTGATATCTCGGGGATATACCGTCGAATGCCGTTGACGCGATGTTCATGTGGCGTTCTTCCTGCCGCAACGCCTGATGGATAATGGCGACTCCGATCAACCTCCACACTCCATCGTTATGAATCGCGTTGTCCGTGTCTGCGTGATGTTTGCCGCGTTTGCTGCGACTGTCGTGCTTGCCGCCTGTTCCCCGCGCTACGATTGGCGCGAAGTCCACGACAAGGATGGCGCGTACGCCGTCGCCTATCCCGCCAAGCCGACGCAGGACGAGCGCGAGGTCAAGTTCGCCTCCGGGCCGTTGCCGATGCGCATGCAAGCCGCGCGCGTGGATGCCGCACTCTTCGCGGTGGGTGTCGTCACGTTGCCCAGCGACGATGCCACGCTGCGCCAGACGGTCGTTGACGAACTGCGGCACGGATTGCTCGCCAACGTGAACGAAAGCACGGCGGCACCTTCGCAGGTGATGGTGCGTCAGGCGGGCGACGCTCCCGCATTACCCGGCATGGCCGTCTCGGCGAAGGGCGTCGCCAGCGTTGGGAGCGACAAGGCCGAGCGCTTCGTCTCCGCCCGCTTCGTCGGACGCGGCAATCACGTCTATCAGGTTGTCGTGATGGCGACGAAAGCCCCGAGCCAGGAACAGGTCGATCAGTTTCTCGACTCGTTCACGTTGGAGTAAGACGTTCCCGGCGCGCACCTACGCTCCCTCATGTCGGCGCCTCGCGGTACTGCACGGCTTCGGCGATGTGGTGGGCGTCGATCGCATCGTGCTCCGCCAGATCGGCAATGGTGCGCGCCACGCGCAACACCCGGTGGTAGGTACGGGCGGACCAGTGATGCTGCGTCACCGCGCGGTGCAGCACGTCCTGCGCGGGCGACGCCAACGCGCATTGCGCTTCCAGCGCACGATTGGACAGGCTGCAATTCAATTGCCCCTGACGCGATAACTGACGCGCTTGCGCTTGCCGCACGCGCTCGGCCACTACTTCACTGCGCTCACCTGTGGCGGGTGCGGCAAACGTTTCGGCGCTCAGTGCCGGGACTTCGACATGCAGATCGATGCGATCCAGCAACGGTCCCGACAGGCGGTTGCGATAGCGCGCTACCGCCTCGCTGGTGCAACGGCAAGTTCGCGCAGGATGTCCCAGATCGCCGCAGGGACACGGATTCATCGCCGCCACCAGTTGGAACGTCGCAGGAAACGTCGCGTGACCGCCCGCCCGCGAAATCGTGACGTGTCCCAGCTCCAGCGGCTCGCGCAGTACCTCCAGCACGCGACGCTGAAACTCGGGCAATTCGTCGAGGAACAATACGCCGCGATGGGCGAGACTGATCTCCCCCGGGCGTGGCACGCTGCCGCCCCCGACCAGCGCCGCAGACGATGCCGTGTGATGCGGCGCGCGAAACGGACGACGCCCCCAATGCCGCATGTCGAACCCCCGCGCGCTCAGACTGGCGAGCGTCGCGGCTTCTACCGCCTGCGCCTTGGTCAACGGTGGCAGCAGTCCTGCGAGGCGTGTCGCCAGCATCGACTTGCCGGTACCCGGCGGCCCATAAAACAGAATGTGATGGCCGCCCGCTGCCGCCACTTCCAACGCACGCTTGGCGTGCTCCTGCCCCTTGATGTCGAGCATGTCGGCCAGGTCACCTGTTGGCGTGCCGCTCAGGCCCTCGTCATCGCTGGAGGCTCGTGGGACGACAGCGCGAGGTAGCGGCGTGGCGACATCCGGTTCCGCGAGATGGGCGCAGACGTCGAGCAAGGTCCGGGCGCCGTAGACCGTCGCTTCTTCGACGAGTGCTGCTTCCTGGGCGCTGCTCACCGGCAACACCAGCGCGCGCGCCGACGGTTGCGCTGCCATCGCACTTGCCATCGCCAGTGCGCCGCGCACGGGGCGTAGCTCACCCGTCAGCGAAAGCTCCCCCGCAAACTCATGTGTGCGCAGACCCGACTCGGGCAGTTGACCGCTCGCCGCCAGAATGCCCAGCGCGATCGGCAGATCGAAGCAGCCGGACGCCTTGGGCAAGTCGGCCGGCGCCAGGTTGATCGTGATACGCCGCGCCGGGAACTCGAAACGGCTGTTCTGCAACGCCGAGCGCACCCGTTCCCGGCTTTCCTTGACCTCCGTATCCGGCAGACCGACGAGCGACAGTCCTGGCAGTCCATTCGCCAGATGCACCTCGACTGTGACCGGACGTGCCGCCATTCCCGTAATCGCCCGGCTGCTGACAATCGCCAGTGACATGACCTTCCTCCTTTTTCATCCCCGGTAATCCCCATTTCTTCCCATCCGCCCTGTTCACACGATGCCGCCACAACAGGAAGCGTTCTGCCGCGTTGCTGTCGATAGTCGTGCAGGCCTTCGGCACAGCGCAACGTCTTATCGGCGCAAATACACGGTGGGGCGGGGGGTTTCGGACTCAGGGTGTGGCGTGTCCGGAACCGTCTGCGATGCGAATAGGAGGATTCCGACTACTTATTCGGAAGTCGGGAGTCAATCGGCGGTGGAGCGCCAGTGATGTGGCGAGAGGGCGACAGGGCGACAGGGCAGGGGGGCGAAGACGAGAGCGCCGAGATCGGAGCGCAGCGCATGGCATCGCGCAGGCGCGCGAGCCCAGATGTGACAAGGGGCGCTTTCGCGCCCCCGTGAGTCCTTAGTCTTGCGCTTCGCTGCGCAGGCCTTCGAGTTCGGCCACGCGCTTTTCCAGCGCTTCGAGCTTCTCGCGCGTGCGGGCGAGCACCTGCGCCTGCACGTCGAATTCCTCACGCGTGACCAGATCGAGCTTGGTGAAGCCCTGGTTGAGCAGGCTCTTGACGTTGCGCTCGATATCCTTGGCGGGCGATTGCTTGAGCATCTCGCTCACCTTGGCTTGCATGTCTTGCAGGATCTCGTTCGGTTTCATAAGCCTTCCTCTCGTCGTTTCTTTGCACCGATCTGGTGCTTGCACCGTCAGTGTGCTTCCCCGTGCCGGCCAGACCGGTGCAACGTGGTGCATCCGGCGTGGCTTTCAATGTTGGCGCAACTCTAACACCGTTTTTTGCGCCCAGCCAGCCAAGCGCCCCGGCCCATCGGCCCGGAGATGAGCATTTGACACTGTCTGCCGGGATTCGTTGTTCCCGGGGTGTCGTACCCCCGCATCACCGTCCCCGCAATTTTGCCAATTTTTTATCCCGAAATTCGTATTGTGCGCGTCGCAGCGCAAGTGGTCGAAGGAGCTGGCACGGGAGTTGCTCTACCCAAGTTCAGAACCTGCCACACGCTGTACCAAGACGTTGAAAATTCAACTTAGGGGAAAGTGATGAAAAAAGTGTCAACAGCGGTAACCACTGCAATGGCTGGCTTTGTGTTCTTCGGTGCTATGTCGATGTCGGCCGGCGCATTTGCGCAGGCTGCCACTGATGGCGCCGCACCGGCAGCAGCACCGGCCGACGCCGCAGCCGCGGCAGCCGAACCGCTGACCGTCACCGCCAACATCGGCCTGTTCTCGGACTATCGCTTCCGCGGTATTTCGCAAACGGCCAAGCGTCCGGCGATACAGGGTGGTTTCGATATTGCGCATGAATCCGGTTTGTACGCCGGCGTGTGGGCGTCGAACATCAGTTGGATCTCGGATGGGAACTCCGCCGTCAGCGCGCCCATCGAGATGGATTTTTACGGGGGCTGGAAGAAGGAAATCATCCCTGACTGGACCATCGACGTCGGTGGTCTGCAGTACTACTACCCGGGCTCTTATCCGACGGGTCAGTTCTTCGCACGCCCGCATACGTTCGAACTGTATGCCGCCGTGGGTTGGAAAACTATCACGCTGAAGTATTCGCACGCACTGACCCGTCTGTTCGGTCTGGTGAGCCCGGACGGTCAGGACACGACCAACAGCGGCTATCTGGATCTGACGGGGACCTACGACATCGGCTTCTGGGGCCTGTCGGCCGTGGGCCACGTGGGTCACCAGTGGGTGCATAACTTCGGTGCAGCAAGCTATACCGACTGGAAGATCGGCCTGTCGAAAGACTTGGGCAAGAACTTCACCGTGTCGGTCTCCTACGTCGATACGAATGCCGACGAGAAGTACTACACCGCCGCAAATTCCGGCAAAGTGCTCTCCAAAGCTACCGTGGTCGTAGGGTTGTCGAAGACATTCTAAGGAGCGACTCATCATGAAGCTGATTACCGCAATTGTGAAACCCTTCAAGCTCGACGAGGTGCGTGAAGCGCTCTCGAACATCGGCGTGGCGGGCATTACGGTGACCGAAGTCAAGGGCTTCGGCCGCCAGAAAGGCCATACCGAGCTGTATCGGGGTGCAGAATATGTCGTCGACTTTCTGCCGAAGGTAAAGATCGAGGCGGTAATCGGCGACGCCATGCTCGATCAGGCGATCGACGCCATCGAGCAGGCGGCCCGCACCGGCAAGATCGGGGACGGCAAGATTTTCGTGTCCAACGTCGAGCACGTGGTCCGTATCCGTACTGGAGAGACCGGCGAAGACGCGCTGTAAAGGTCCTAAACAAGAGACAACAATCATGAAAAAACTGCTTGCCAAACTCCTGCTCGCCGCCGCCTTCGCTGGCGTTGCGGGCACCATGGGCCTCGGCTCGACCGCGGCGTTCGCGCAGGACGCCTCGGCGCCTGCCGCCGCTTCGGAAGCGTCTGCGCCGGCGGCTGCCGCCGCTGCACCCGCTGCCGCACCGGCATCTGCCGCTCAGGCCGCTGCACCGGCCGCGCCGGCAGCCGCTACCCCTGTCCCCGCGAACAAGGGCGACACCGCGTGGCTGCTGACCTGTACCGCACTTGTGATTCTCATGACGCTGCCCGGCCTGGGCCTGTTCTACGGCGGTCTCGTTCGCTCGAAGAACATGCTCTCCGTGCTGATGCAGTGTTTCATCATCTTCTCGCTCGTGGTCGTGCTGTGGGCGATCTATGGCTATAGCATCGCGTTCACCGAGGGCGGGGCCTTCTTCGGTGGCTTCGATCGCCTGTTCCTGAAGGGCATGACACCGGATTCGGTGGCGGCCACTTTCAGCAAGGGCGTGAACGTGCCGGAGTACGCCTACATGGCCTTCCAGGCAGCGTTCGCCGCGATTACCTGCGCGCTGATCGTCGGTGCTTTCGCCGAACGCGCCAAGTTCTCGGCCGTGCTGCTCTTCACCGTGATCTGGTTTACGTTCTCGTACCTGCCGATGGCGCACATGGTCTGGTTCTGGGCGGGCCCGGATGCCTACACCGACGCGGCTGCCGCTGACGCTGCCACCGCACATGCCGGCTGGCTGTTCCAGAAGGGCGCGCTCGACTACGCAGGCGGCACGGTGGTTCACATCAACGCCGCTATCGCAGGTCTCGTGGGTTCGTACATGGTTGGCAAGCGCGTTGGCTTCGGCAAGGAAGCGTTCAAGCCGCACTCGCTCACCATGACGATGATCGGCGCCTCGCTGCTCTGGTTCGGCTGGTTCGGTTTCAACGCCGGCTCGGGTCTGGAAGCCAACGGCGGCGCAGCACTCGCCTTCGTCAACACGCTGCTCGCGACGGCCGCTGCCACGCTGTCGTGGACGGCGGGTGAGTGGATCGGCAAGGGCAAGCCGTCGATGCTCGGTGGCGCATCGGGCGCGGTGGCCGGTCTGGTGGCCGTGACCCCGGCAGCCGGTTTCGTCGGTCCGATGGGCTCGATCGTGCTCGGCCTGCTCGCCGGTGTGATCTGCCTGTGGGGTGTGAACGGTCTGAAGCGCCTGCTCAAGGCCGATGACGCACTCGACGTGTTCGGCGTGCACGGTGTGGGCGGTATGCTCGGCGCGATTCTGACGGGTGTGTTCGCAGCACCGTCGCTCGGCGGCACGGGGATCTACGACTACGTCGCCAACGCCGTGGCACCGGATTACTCGATTGCCGGTCAGGTCTGGATTCAGTTCCAGGGCGTGGTGACCACGCTCGTGTGGTCGGGTGTCGTGGCCTTCATCGCCTTCAAGATCGCCGACATCGTGCTGGGTCTGCGTGTGCCGGAAGACGAAGAACGCGAAGGTCTGGACATCACCTCGCACGGCGAATCGGCGTACCACAACTAATACGACGGATCACCGCTGATCGACGGCAATCGTCGGTCAGTCAGTCTTTGCCCCGGTTTCGGCCGGGGCGACAAGAAGGAGTCGCTGGTGGCCGGTCGGACAGCCGGCACCGGCATTGCGCGGGCGCCCGTTAGGGTGCCCGTTTTTTTGTCTGCGGTTTTGGCGCAAGCGATGGCGGTGTGGGTGCTTCCCCGCTTTCCACACCTTCCGCGCTTGTGATTCCCGATCCCGCCCCCATGTCCTCTCATCGCAGCATTGCGCCGTCCCTCCCCGATCGGTGCCCCTTCCAGGGGCATGGCAAACGGCGGGGGCGTCTGGCGGATGCTCTACAATCGATATTCCATCTGGATATGAGAGAAGCATGGTTCCGCATCTCGTCACGGCCCTGAAAGGCCCTTTGCTCGACCTGGAAAAGAAGATTCTCGATGCGACGCCCGCCATCGAGCGCTGGTTCCGGCTCGAGTGGCAGGAGCACACGCCGCCGTTCTACTGCTCGGTCGACCTGCGAAATGCCGGCTTCAAGCTCGCTCCCGTCGACACCAATCTCTTCCCCGGTGGCTTCAACAATCTCGCGCCCGAGGTGCTGCCGCTCGCCGTGCAGGCCGCGATGGCCGCGATCGAGAAGATCTGCCCCGACGCGAAGAATCTGCTGCTGATTCCCGAACGTCATACGCGTAACTCGTTCTATTTGCAGAACATCGCGCGTCTGTCGACGATCATGCGTCATGCCGGGCTGAATGTGCGTCTGGGCAGTCTGTCGGACGACATTACCGAGCCGACGACCATCGAGTTGCCGGACGGTCAGCACGTCGTCATCGAGCCGCTGGAGCGCACGCCGCGCCGTCTGGGGCTCAAGAACTTCGATCCGTGCTCGATTCTGCTCAATAACGACCTGTCGGCTGGCATCCCGCCGATTCTCGAGGGGCTGCACGAGCAATATCTGCTGCCGCCGCTGCACGCGGGCTGGGCGATGCGTCGCAAGAGCCAGCACTTCTCGGCGTACGACGACATCGTCAAGAAGTTCGCCAAGATGATCGACGTCGATCAATGGATGCTCAATCCCTATTTCGCGAAGTGCGAAGGGATCGACTTCGACGAGCGTGTCGGTGAGGAGAAGCTTGCCGATACGGTCGATGCGGTGCTCAAGAAGATCAACAAGAAGTATCGCGAGTACGGCATCACCGAGAAGCCGTTCGTCGTGATCAAGGCCGATGCCGGGACCTATGGCATGGGCGTGATGATGGTGCACGACGCCGCCGAGATCAAAAACCTGAACCGCCGCGAGCGCACCAAGATGAGCGTGGTGAAGGAGGGCCTCGAAATGCACGATTTCATCGTGCAGGAAGGGGTCTACACGTTCGAGCGCATCAACGAAGCCGTGGCCGAACCCGTCGTCTACATGATCGATCGCTATGTGGTCGGTGGCTTTTATCGTGTGCACACCGGACGCGGTACCGACGAGAATCTCAACGCTCCGGGCATGCACTTCGTGCCGCTCGCGTTCGAGCACACGGCGCTGCCCGACGTGCACGCCAAGCCGGGTGCCGCGCCGCCGAACCGCTTCTATATGTATGGCGTGGTGGCGCGTCTCGCGCTGCTCGCGGCGTCGGTCGAACTCGAACGTACCGATCCGGACCCGGAAACCTACTGATCGCACGATGGCGTCATGGCTCGTTCGCGTCATGACGCATTGAACCGGGCGCGGCGAGTGACAACCGGCCGCGTTCTTTCGGTTTCGGCGTCTCTTTGAGAAGTTTCTGAATTTGGTGCGAGGCTGTGTCCGTGTGGCGGCCTCGTGCGCATCTCGTCCCGAGAAGCGAAAAGAAAAAGACGCCCGGCTGGCCCCCCGACTAGCCGGGCGTCACATTTACCGGCCGCCTCATGCAACGGCCGGAAATCGGGGCTTTCCTGGGCGGTCCCCCCCGCAAACTGGCTCCCTGCGCATCCCCTTCACGCTTCGGATCGGTGTACTGTGCCGGTCCGTCGTCCGGTTCGCATCAGCAATGAAGCGATGATGCGACCGATCGACGCCCTCGACATCCCCCGAACGGGGGATGTCCGTCAGTGTTGAAGTGGAATAAGAAATTTCCTCGAAATTGCCTTTGGCCAGGAGCGACTTGCGAATGCAGGGCGACTTGCGCACACGCCTTCGTCAAATCCATCAATTGCCGGTGCCTGTCATCGGCTGTCTGCCGCTGTGGCTGGAAACGCTGCGTCTTTGGCTTGATGCGGACGGCGTGGCGGCGCTCTGGTGCCATGCGCAGGAGGGCGCCTCCGCTGTGAGTGAGGACGGATCGACGGATGCCACCTGCTGGTACGCTCCGCAGGCGCCGCTGGCCGCGTGCGAGCGGTTGGCAGCCAGCGGGTGGACGATGCCGTCTGTGGCCGAACTGCAACACGTGCTCCCGGAGGGGCGGGTGATGCCCACGCACCAGCGCCGGAGCCGGGCGGGCGCCGTGGGGGCCGGGGCGGCCTTGTTGCCGCGTCCGGCGGCGCTGGCCGCGTGCCTGCCAGACGGCGATTTGCTCGACGTCTGTCTGCTGCCTGCACAACGAATCTCGGACACGTCGCCGTGCCAGGACGCCGCTCCCATCGGCGCATTGCGGCTGCTCGTGTCGAGGCGGCGTGAGCATCCGCGATTCACGTCGCGCGAAATCGTCGCGTTCGAGACGGCCGCCGCCGGGTTCGCTACGGTTCCGGAGCGTGCGCCATTCCCAGCATTTCCAACATTCCCACCGCATGCCGTGATGACCTCCGCCATACAGGACCCAGGTCCGGAAGTGTCGGACGCCATCGGGGCCGACATCACGGGCACGCTGGTCTGGCATCGCCGTCAGCCGGAGTGGGCCGATCCTGCGGCACTGGCACTCATGCGCCGGGTCTGGCGTCTCGTGCCGGGGCGTGCATGGCCCTATGCCTGCATCGTGGTGCAGGCATGCCAGCGTCTGGCCGACGAGCTCATGCTCCACCCGTGCGACGCCCCGCCTGCCGGCGCGCAGGTGGGCGCCTCGGTGCCGGTGCCAGGCGGAACGCTGCATCTGCACGCCACCCATTTGTGCGGGATGGGGGGCGGTGCGACCGAACGCGTGCGCATCGCGCTACATCTCGCCGTACCGCCGGCCGTGCGGTTGTTACAGCGGCTATGGGAGACAGCGCTCACGCCTGTGCAGCGGGAGATTGCCATGCGCCTGCTCGCGGGCCAGTCGCGCACGCAAACGCGCGAGGCGTGCGCCATCGGCGTCCAGACGCTCAAGACACACCTGTCGCTTATGCGCGCGCGCCTGGATCCGGTGCGCGATGCGTCGCTGCTGCTCGGACTGGGCGGGCAGGGCGCAGTCGGTGGGTGGCAATGGTTGGATGGCGCGACGACGGCCGCAAACGCAGGCCGGACGTGATTTGCGCGTCGACGCACTGCGCAGCGGCAAAACGACGGCTCGGCTAGAATAGATGCCTGTCGCCGCAGCTTGCGGTGTGTGCATCCGAACCCCCAAGACTCCCGCCGATCGATGCAGATTCTCTTTATCGCCGACCCGCTCGACCAATTCAAGATCTACAAGGACACCACGTTCTCGATGATGCGCGAAGGTGCGCGTCGCGGGCACCGCATCTTTGCATGCGAGCCGCACGAGATGGCGTGGCAAGGCGCGACGGTCGATGCGCGTGTGAAGGAAATTCGTCTTACGGGCGATGCCGACGCCTGGTACGAAGTCGTGGAGACGCGCGTTGCAGCGCTGACCGAATTCGACGCCGTGCTCATGCGCAAGGACCCGCCGTTCGACATGGAGTACATCAACTCCACGTGGCTGCTGGAGATCGCCGAGCGTGCCGGTGCGCGTGTGTTCAACAAACCGAGCGCGATTCGTGACCATTCCGAAAAGCTGGCGATTGCCGAATTCCGGCAGTTCGTGGCGCCGACGCTGGTGACGCGCGATGCGGGGCGTCTGCGGGCCTTTCACGCCGAACATGGCGACGTGATCTACAAGCCGCTCGACGGCATGGGGGGTACGGGCGTGTTCCGCATCGGCCCGGACGGCCGCAACCTCGGCTCCGTCATCGAGATGCTGGGCGAGAACGGTGCCCGTTCGGTGATGGCGCAACGCTTCATTCCCGACATCAAGTTGGGTGACAAGCGTGTGCTCGTGATCGGCGGCAAAGTGGTACCGCATTCGCTCGCGCGTATTCCTCAGGGCAACGAAGTGCGCGGCAACCTCGCCGCGGGTGGCCTTGGCGAGGCGCGCGATCTGTCGGCGCGCGATCGTGAGATTGCCGAGTCGCTGGCGCCGGTTCTCTGGCAACGCGGTCTGCTGCTCGTGGGCCTCGACGTGATTGGCGATTACCTCACGGAAGTGAACGTCACGAGCCCGACGTGCTTCCAGGAAATCACGGATCAAACCGGTTTCGACGTGCCGAAGATGTTCATCGACGCGCTGGAACTGGCCGTCTGACGGACATTGGGGTCGCGCGGCGGCAATCCCGTCGGTAGCAGCCCCTAACCTGATGAAATTTCAGGATTAATTCGGGATTTTGGCGCGCCTGCTAAAATAAGAATCCCAAAATCGACAGGTTCGCGTTCGTCGTTGTGTTTGTATCCCGAACACTCGCGGCGCCCGGCGCGCCTAGCATCATGGCTGGAATTCTGATCATTGCCCACGCACCGCTGGCTTCGGCCCTTCGCGAGTGCGTTTCGCACATCTACGGCGGTTGTCCTTCGCGCATCAGCGCGATCGACGTTGTCCCTGACCAGGACACAGCGGCGCTCGTAGACGTCGCCAAAGAACGCCTCGCGCAACTGCGCGAAGAGAACGGCGTGCTGGTCCTCACCGATCTGTTCGGGGCGACGCCGTCGAACGTGGCGGCGCAGCTGGTAGGACCGAAAGTGCGTGTGCTCGCAGGGGTGAACCTGTCGATGCTCATCAAGGCGGTGTGCTATCGCTCGGTGCCGCTCGACACGCTGGCGGAGAAGGTGCTTTCGGGCGGATCTAAAGGTATTCTGGAAGTCGGCGCGGGTGCGCCGGCCACACACACTACGTCACACTGAAACATGCTTCGACAAGAAACGACGATCGTAAATAAATTGGGCTTGCACGCCCGGGCATCCGCAAAGCTGACGCAACTGGCGGCGAAATTTCAGAGTGAGGTCTGGCTGACCCGTAACGGTCGGCGTATCAATGCGAAGAGCATCATGGGCGTCATGATGCTGGCGGCGGGGATCGGCTCGAAGGTCGAAGTCGAAACCGAAGGCTCGGACGAAGCGCAGGCCATGCAGGAAATTCTCGACCTGATCGCGAACAAGTTCGGCGAAGGAGAGTAACGCCCGGCCGTGTTTTCGCCGCACCGCCGCGCACTGTCGCCGAAGACAGCACACACAGATTTCGGTCGAATCACCCGCCTCTGAACTGGGGAGACTTCCTTGTCTTTCACCCTGCACGGCATTCCCGTTTCCCGGGGCATCGCGATCGGACGCGCGTATCTGCTCGCGCCCGCCACGCTCGATGTCCCGCACTATCTGCTCGATCCCAGCCAGATCGACGATGAGGTCGCGCGCTTCGAAAGCGCTCAGGCGACCGTCCAGCAAGAACTCGACACGCTAAAAGCGGAGTTGCCGGACGACGCCCCGGGCGAGATGGGCGCGTTTCTCGACGTTCACTCCCTGATCCTCAACGACACGCTGCTCGTCGATGCCGTGGTCAAGCTCATTCGCGAGCGTCGCTACAACGCGGAATGGGCGCTCACGACGCAGCTCGACGTGCTCGTTGCGCGTTTCGAAGACATCGAAGACGAATACCTGCGCGAGCGTCGTGCGGACATCGAACAGGTGACCGAGCGTGTGCTCAAGGCGCTCGCCGGTGCGCCCGGTATCCGCCATGTAGTGGCCGAGACGCCGCGCGACGACATGATCGTCGTGGCCCGCGACATCGCGCCCGCCGACATGCTGCAATTCAAGTCGCAGACGTTCAAGGGCTTCGTCACGGACCTCGGCGGCAAGACGTCGCACACGGCCATCGTCGCCCGCAGCCTGGGTATTCCGGCGGCGGTCGGCGTTGCGCAGGCCAGCCTGCTCATCAAGCAGGACGACGTGATCATCATCGACGGCGATCACGGCATCGTCATCGTCGATCCCGCACCGATCGTGCTCGAAGAGTACAGCTACCGGCAAAGCGAGCGTGCGCTGGAAGAGCGGCGTTTGCAGCGCCTGAAGCATTCGCCTGCGCAGACCATTGACGGCACGCACATCGAGTTGCTCGCCAACATCGAACTGCCGGAAGACGCCAAGACTGCGGTGGCAGCCGGCGCTGTCGGCGTGGGGCTGTTCCGCACCGAATTCCTCTTCATGAACGAGGAGGAGGCGCCTGAGGAAGAGGCGCAGTTCGAGGCCTACAAGCGCGCGGTCGAATCGATGCAGGGCTTGCCGCTCACGATCCGGACCATCGACGTGGGGGCCGACAAGCCGCTCGACAGTCACGAGACGTACGAGACCGCGCCGAATCCGGCGTTGGGACTGCGCGCTATTCGCTGGAGCCTGTCCGAGCCGCGCATGTTCCTGACGCAACTGCGGGCGATTCTGCGGGCGTCGGCGTTCGGCAAGGTGCAGATTCTGTTCCCGATGATTGCGCATGCGCAGGAAATCGATCAGACGCTCGAACTCGTGCGCGAAGCAAAGGCGCAGCTCGACGCTGCGGGTCTGCTCTACGACCCGAACGTCAAGCTCGGGGCGATGATCGAAGTGCCCGCCGCCGCGCTCACGGTGCCGATGTTCCTCAAACGGCTCGACTTCCTGTCCATCGGCACGAACGACCTGATTCAGTACACGCTGGCGATCGATCGTGCGGATAACGCCGTGGCGCATCTCTACGACCCGCTGCATCCGGCGGTCCTTCGTCTGATCGCCATGACGATTCGCGAGGCGCACGCATTCGGTGTGCCGGTCGCGGTTTGTGGCGAGATGGCGGGGGACCCGACGGCAACCCGTCTGCTGCTCGGCATGGGGCTGCGCGAGTTTTCGATGCACCCGAGTCAGTTGCTTCAGGTCAAGCAGGAGATCCTGCGGGCGCACTTGCCGGATCTGGAGCGCCCGGTGCAGGAGCTGCTCGCGGCGACCGAACCGGAAGAAATGCAGGCGGCGCTGGCCCGTTTGGCGGTGGCCTGACCGAGAGGCGGGAAGAAGGCTTTCGCGTTACGCGAAACGAGAAGCGGACGGTCCTTTACAGGGCTGTCCGCTTTTTTTGTGTTCGAAATTTGGGGTGCCGCCGAGTGCATCGTCGGCCATTTCCCATGCCGTCAGTGGCGCTGTCCGCAGACTTTGCACTCCGGATTGCGGGCACAGTGCATGGTGTGCCAACTCATCTTGCGTCCGTCGAGCATCTGGAGACGCCCCACGAGCGGCGTGCCGACGCCGGTAATCAGCTTGATCGCCTCAGCGGCCTGCATGCTGCCGATGATGCCCACGAGCGGCGCCAGAACGCCCATCGTGGCACACGCCTGTTCGGGGAACGGCTCGTCGGCGGGGAAGATGCACTCATAGCAGGGCGACGCGTCGTTACGCACGTCGAACACGCTGATCTGTCCGTCGAAGCGCAGAGCGGCGCCGGAGACGAGCGGCACGCCCGCCGCCACGCAGGCGCGATTGACCGCGTGACGTGTGGCGAAGTTATCCGAGCCGTCGAGCACGACCGTAGCGTCGCGCGCGATCGCCGTGAGCCGGGCTTCGTCCACGCGCTCGTTGATGACGTCGACAACCACGCCCGGATTGATCTGTGCAATGCGCGCCCGCCCGGATTCCACCTTGGGCTGGCCCACACTTTGTGTGTCGTGAAGGATCTGGCGTTGCAGGTTGGTCAGATCGACGACATCGTCATCGATCAGCGTGAGGCGTCCGACGCCGGACGCCGCCAGATAAAGCGCTGCCGGTGAGCCGAGACCACCGGCGCCGACGATGACCGCGTGGGCGGCGAGCAGACGCTCCTGTCCCTCGATACCGAGTTCGTCGAGCAGGATATGACGGGAGTAACGCAGCAACTGATCGTCGTTCATCGCAACACGCAAAGGGATAAAAAAACCGTGCCGGCTTTCGCGGGCACGGTTTGTAGTGTAAAGCGGATGCTTACTTCTTGTCCGTCGGCTTGGCCGGTACGACGGTGTCCGTCTTCGGATCCGTCTTGGCGCCGGCGGCAGGCGTTGCGGCCTTGGCAGCGTCCTTCGGCAGCGGGCCGGCGTTTGCTTCCAGACGCGACTTCGTGCGCAGGACCGGCTCGCCCTTGATCTGGTGAATAGCCTGCTGGAGCATGAAGTCGTCGGCGCTGCCCAGATCCGGCAGGCGTTCTTCGCGTTCCTTCTTGCGCTCTTCCGGCGTCTTCTTCGCGTTCTCTTCTTCGAGGCGGCGCAGTTCTTCCAGGCGGCGGGCTTCGCGGGCGTCGATTTCCTTCTGCTCGTCAGGCGTTTGCGTGTTGTGCAGGTGGTTCTGGTAATCGATTTCGCGCGTCACCAGCACGTCGTCCGGATCGCCCTTCGGATTCTGGTCGACCGGCACGTCCGGCTTGATACCGATGGACTGGATCGAGCGGCCGCTCGGCGTGTAGTAGTAAGCCGTGGTCAGACGCAGCGCAGTATCCGGCGACAGTTGGCGCACAGTCTGCACCGAGCCCTTGCCGAACGTCGTCTTGCCCATGATCGTGGCGCGCTTCGAGTCTTGCAGTGCACCTGCCACGATTTCCGAAGCCGACGCCGAGTAAGCGTTCACCAGCACGACCATCGGCACCGTCTTCCAGAACGGCGCTTCACCCTTGAGCGGATCTTCTGGGCTGGCCGACAGACGGTAGTTGTCGAAGGTGGCCTTGTACGTCTGCTTGGCGTCTTCGATCTGACCGTTGGTCGACACGACCACGGCGCCTTCCTTCAGGAACGCGGCGGACACACCGACGGCCGACTGGAGAATGCCGCCGCCGTTGTTACGCAGGTCGAGGATCAGGCCCTTGAGCGGCTGGTCCTTGGCCAGTTCCTGGAGCTTCTTGGCCAGATCCGGCACGGTGCGTTCCTGGAAGCTCGTGATACGGACGTAGCCGATACCCGGTTCGAGGATCTTGCCCTTGATGCTCTGCACGCGAATCTCGGCACGCACGATGGAGACCGGGAACGTGCGCTCTTCCGACTTGCGGAAGATCGTCAGCGTGACCTTGCTGCCCGGGGCGCCACGCATGCGCTTGACCGCCTGGTCGAGCGTCATGCCGCGTACGGGCTTGTCGTCGATGCGGGTGATCAGGTCGCCCGGCTTCAGGCCGGCCTTGAACGCCGGGCTGTCTTCGATGGGGGAGATCACCTTCACGAGACCGTCTTCCTGCGAGATCTCGATACCGAGACCCGCAAAGCGGCCGCGCGTCTGCTCTTGCAGTTCCTTGTATTCGTCCTTGTCGAGGTACGACGAGTGCGGATCGAGGCTCGACACCATGCCCTTGATGGCTGCGGTCAGCAGCTTCTTGTCGTCGACCGGCTGCACGTATTCGCGCTTGATCTGACCGAACACTTCGGCGAGCAGACGAAGCTGTTCGAGCGGCAACGGCGTGGTAGCGCTTTGTGCGGAAGCCTGAGAGAACGCGAGGGTGGCTGCCGCACCGGTCGCAAGGCCCAGCACGATCAGGCCGATGTGTTTGAGGGTTTGGCGCATATAGGCGTGGAATTTCCCGGAATTTTGGGGCGCACCCCAATGGGCGCGCGCACTTTGGCGAAGTATAACCGTTTGCCCGCAGGCGGGACATTGCCCATTCGACAGGTAGTTTTCCTGAGTGGTTCTACGAAAAGTTCCATTCAATGCGACGTTGTGACGCGAACTTCGGCGAACGTCGCCTGATAGTGCGCGGCATTGGCCGTCGGGACGCGGCTTGGGAGGTTTCGGAAAGTCTCAGGCGAAAGCCGCTGGCGGGGTCGGGATCGTGTTACCGCGTATTACGCCGCGCGGGGCTGGCGTGGCAGCGTATAGGGAGTTTCCCGGGGCGCTCGATGCGGATGGCGGGAAGATGGCGTGGCTGTCAGGTGCGACGACCCGCTCGGGGCGCAGTCGTCGCGGACCTTGCACGATGCTTACTTCGACTTGCCTTGCGCGGCGACAGCGGCCAGCGCGCCGGCAATCTTTTCCTGATCGCCGAGGTAGTAGTGACGGATCGGCTTCAGGTCGGCGTCCAGTTCATACACGAGCGGCGTGCCGTTCGGGATGTTCAGGCCGGCGATATCGTCGTCCGAAATATTGTCGAGGTGCTTGATGAGCGCACGCAGCGAGTTGCCGTGGGCGGCCACGAGCACTTGCTTGCCGGCACGCACGGCCGGTGCAATCGACTCGTTCCACAGCGGCAGCACGCGCGCCACCGTGTCCTTCAGGCACTCGGTGAGTGGGATTTCTTCGCGCTTGAGCTTGGCGTAGCGCGGGTCGTTGAACGAGCTGCGTTCGTCGTTCTCGGCCAGCGGGGGCGGCGGCGTGTCGTAGCTGCGACGCCACACGTGGACCTGATCGTCGCCATACTTCGCGGCTGTCTCAGCCTTGTTCAGGCCGGCGAGCGCACCGTAGTGACGCTCGTTGAGACGCCAGCTATGCACCACCGGGATCCACATCTGGTCCATGGCGTCCTGCACGTGCCACAGCGTGCGGATGGCACGCTTGAGCACCGAGGTGTAGGCCAGATCGAATTTGAAACCGGCGTCGGAGAGCAGCTTGCCGGCCTGAGCGGCTTCGGCAACGCCCTTTTCGGTCAGGTCGACGTCGACCCAGCCGGTGAACCGGTTTTCTTTGTTCCACGTCGATTCGCCGTGGCGGATAAGAACGAGCTTGTACATGAGCAAACTTCAGTCAGAGTAGGAAAGCGGGGGCAGCCGACAGGGGGCGGGGGTAGGTCGTCGCACCGGCCGCCGCCAAGCCCGGCAAGGGTTTGGCATGGCGTTCCAGGGGACGTTCGGCGCTCGAAAAAAGCCGCGGCCGACGTCCGGCGCAACGATTGGCAACGACACCCGTCGGCGCAATCACGGAATATTTTATAATGATCGGATTCTTTTGATTATTTTCAGGTGGTTTGTGAAGTTCTTTGCCGATTACACCAACCTTGCGCTGATCGCCATCGCCCTCGTTTCGGGCGGCATGCTGGCCTGGCCGGTATTCAAGCGCGGCGGTCGCGGTCTGTCGACCATGGAAGCGACCCAGCTCATTAACCGCAAGGGCGCCGTGGTGCTCGATGTCCGTACGGCAGAGGAATTTGCCACCGGCCACCTGCCATCCGCGCGCAACGTGCCGCTCGACGACGTCGAACAAAAGGTCGCGGGCATCATCAAGAATAAGGCTGCCCCGGTACTGATCGTGTGCAAGAGCGGTCAGCGCTCGGCGCGCGCTCAGACGCTGCTTCGCAATCTTGGTTATGCTGAGTCGTTCAGCCTCCAGGGCGGCGTCGCCGCCTGGCAGGAAGCCGGCCTGCCGGTCGTCAAGTAATCCAGGAGTTGCAAGTCATGCCGAAGATCGTGATGTATAGCACGCAAGTGTGCCCGTACTGCCAGATGGCGGAACGTCTGCTGCGCCAGCGTGGGGTTCAGGAAATCGAGAAGATCCTGATCGACAAGGAACCCGCCCGCCGCGAAGAAATGATGACGCGCACGGGGCGTCGGACCGTACCGCAAATTTACATCGACGAGCGTCATATTGGCGGTTACGACGATCTTTCGGCGCTCGATCGTGCCGGTGGTCTCGTGCCGCTCTTGCAAGCCGCCTGATACCGCCTGCAAAATAGGCGCCCAGCCGCGTGACTGCGCGGCTGTCTTCATTCCAAGGAAACGAAATGTCCGACCAGAATCAGCCGTTTTTCAGCATCCAGCGCGCTTACCTGAAAGATCTGTCGCTCGAGCAGCCGAATTCGCCCGCGATCTTCCTCGAGCAGGAGATGCCGACCGTTGAAGTGCAGTTGGACGTGGCGGCAGAGCGCCTGGCCGAAGAAATCTTCGAAGTCGCCGTGATCGCCACCGTGACGGCCAAGATCAAGGACAAGGTCGCTTTCCTGGTCGAAGGCAAGCAGGCTGGCATCTTCGAAATCCGTAACGTGCCGGTCGAGCAGCTCGACCCGCTCATCGGCATTGCCTGCCCGACGATCGTCTACCCGTATCTGCGTGCGAACGTGGCCGACACGATCAGCCGTGCCGGCTTCCAGCCGATCCATCTGGCGGAAGTGAATTTCCAGGCGCTCTACGAGCAACGTCTGGCGCAACTGGCCGAGCAACAAGCCGCCAACGGCGAGACGCCGGCCCCGGGCATTGTGATGCCCGACGGCTCGTCCGCTCAGACTCACTAAGCGCTTGCGCTTCATCGACGCCGTGGCCGGCTCCGAGCCGGCGATGGCGTCGAGGTCCCCTTCATGAAGATTGCCGTATTCGGTGCAGGTGCCTGGGGCACCGCGATGGCGAGTCACATGGCCGCACGCCATGACGTTGTTCTGTGGGCGCGCGATGCTGCGCTCGTGGCGCAATTGACCGCCTCTCACGAGAATTCCGCTTATCTCCCCGGTTCCCCGTTGTCCCCCCGTCTGCGATTCGAATCCGACTTCGCGACGGCGATGGCGCACGGCTCGGGCGAGCACGCATTGTGTGTGGCTGCCGTACCCGTCGCGGGGCTGCGTGCCCTGGCGGGGCACATGGCGCAGGCGCCCAATGCACCGCAGAACCTGATCTGGCTTTGCAAGGGTTTCGAGGCCGATACCGGCCTGTTGCCGCATCAGATCGTTGCGGAGGTCTTCCCTGCGGTGGCCGGGGGCTCATTGTCCGGGCCGAGCTTCGCACGCGAAGTGGCGCAGGGGCTGCCTGCGGCATTGACGATTGCGAGCGCCGTACCGTCCCTGTGCGATCTGACGATTGCGGCCTGTCACTTCGGCGCGCTACGCATCTATTCGAGCGACGATCTCGTTGGCGTCGAAGTCGGTGGCGCCGTAAAGAACGTACTGGCGATTGCCACCGGTGTGAGCGACGGCCTGGGTCTCGGGTTGAATGCGCGTGCCGCGCTGGTGACGCGGGGTCTGGCCGAGATGACGCGTCTGGGCGTGGCCTTGGGCGGCAAGCCCGAGACGTTCATGGGTCTGGCCGGTCTTGGCGATCTGATTTTGACGGCGACCGGCGATCTGTCGCGTAACCGGACGGTCGGGTTGCAGTTGGCGTCGGGCAAGTCGCTCGACGAAGTGCTCGCATCGCTGGGCCACGTTGCCGAGGGCGTAAGATGTGCCCGTGCGGTACGCGATCTGGCGAGCGCCCACGGCGTCGAGATGCCGATTACCGATGCCGTCTGCGCGACGCTGTTCGACGGGCTGCCTGCCCGCGCGGCCGTCGAGGCGCTGCTGCGACGCGATGCCCGCGCCGAGCGAGAGGACGACTCGCCTCAGGGCTGATCTTTCTCAGACGACGGTGTCCTGCCGTCGACACTCGCAACAAGGGAGTCCTACCCATGTCGCAAGTTGTCCGTCTTCACGCCTCCCAGGGCGATATCACGCAATCCACGGTCGATGCCATCGTCAACGCCGCGAATGAATCGCTGCTCGGCGGTGGCGGCGTCGACGGTGCGATCCATCGGGCTGCCGGCCCCGAACTCCTCGAAGCCTGCCGAAAACTCCAGGGTTGCCGCACCGGGCAGGCGAAGATCACGCCCGGATTTCGCCTGAAAGCCAAATTCGTGATCCATACCGTCGGTCCTGTGTGGCATGGCGGCGCACACGACGAGCCGGCTTTGCTCGCGAGTTGCTATCGGGAGAGCTTGCGTCTGGCTGCGGCGAATGGATGCCGAAGCGTGGCGTTTCCAGCCATCAGCTGCGGTGTTTATGGCTATCCGGCAGAGCTCGCCGTACCGCTTGCCGTATTTACCGTGCGCGACGCGCTACCGCATTTCCCTGGCATCGAACACGTGGAGTTCGTATGTTTCGATGCGGCGATGTTCGCGGCATACCAACGCGAACTCGCGAGTCAGGACCCGCCGGCGTAGTCCTGCTGACGCCATGCCTCGAACACCACCACGGCGACCGTATTCGAGAGGTTGAGACTGCGGTTGCCGGGACGCATCGGCAGTCGCACGCGCTGCGTCGTTTCGAACGTGTCGAGCAATGCCGGGTCGAGACCTCGCGTCTCCGATCCGAAGACGAACCAGTCTCCGGGCGCGAACGACAACTGACCGAACGGACGCGAACCGCGCGTGGTCAACGCGAACATGCGTGTGGGATCGGGCGACTCCGACGCCAGAAACGCGGCCCAATCCCGATGCACCTTCATCTCTGCGTACTCGTGATAGTCGAGGCCGGCGCGGCGCATGCGTGCGTCGTCGAGCGGAAAGCCGAGCGGCTCGATCAGGTGCAGGCGTGCGCCCGTGTTGGCGCACAGGCGAATCACGTTGCCGGTATTGGGCGGAATTTCGGGGCTGACGAGAACGACGTTAAACATGAGCGTTGGGCAAGTTAAGGAGTGGGCGGCGTGCGCAGTACGACCGCGGCGAGGACGTGGGTCGCGCCTGCACGCTTGAGGGCGGCCGCCGCGGCATCGCAGGTCGCCCCCGTAGTCATGACGTCGTCGATCAGGACGATACGCCGGGCGTGAACACGACCATCTGCGACAAATACGTCGCGCAGATTGCGTCGCCGGTCGTCGCGGGAAAGACGTAGCTGCGCGACAGTCGTGCGGTCTCTGTGCAGCATTTGCGTACTCGCAGGCAGACGCGCCCGGCGTGAGGCCACACGCGCGAGCTCCCATGCCTGATTGAAGCCGCGCGACGCGAGCCGGGAAGGTGCCAGTGGCACGGGCACCAACAATGGCGCCTCGCCCCCGTGATCGCGGCTCGCCAGAACGTCGCCAAGGCGTTCGCCGAATTCGCGCGCCAACGGCAGAGCACCGTGGTATTTCAGACGAATCATCAAAGTATCGAGTGGTGGCACGTAGTCTGCGAGCGTCAGCGTCGCATCGAACGCTGGCGGGTGTCGCAGACAAGGGCCGCACAGGAGGGGGGGCGGGGTGCGACAAATTGTCGCACTTTCCGGGTCGAGCCCGACCGTTTCCTCCGGGCACAGCGTCGGCCGCGGCAATGCAATGGCGCACCGGTGGCAACGCGTCGAAGCACCGGGACGCGCAGCGTCGAAGGCAACCGCGCACGCCTCGCAGATTTGCCTCGACGCCCGTCGCCGACAAATGGCGCAGTGATCCGGCAGCGCGATGCGCAACAATCCGCTCGCGAGCCTGGCTGGCGTCATGAAGGGGAAAGAGGGCATGGGCACGGCGGTGAGCGTAAGGGCTTGGCTGAGAGGTGACCGGAGGACGGGCGGGCGGGGAATGATTCCCTCTGCCTCGTGAACCCCATCGGTCGCGTTCATATGGCGTCGAGGCACGTGGGGTGGCCGTTTGGCCGTGTCCGATGCATTCCGACAGCAGCGAGTATACTGCCGACTCGCCTTTTCGCCTGTCCCATGAAGCCTTCCGACGCTCCCCAAAACCCGTCCTCTGCGTTCTCCGCACGCTTTTTGCGCACTGCATTCGATCGTCGCGCCCCGAACTGGCAGGATGCCGATTTCCTGATGCGCGAGGTTGCGTCGCGACTGGCGAGCCGACTCGATTACATCAAGCTCAAGCCTCGGCGGGTGCTGGATGCCGGTTGTGGCACGGGCGGCGATCTGTTGAACTTCGGCGAGCGCTATCCCGACGCGTATCGCGTAGGGCTGGACGCCTCCTATGCCATGGCGAAGGCCGCAGCATCGGCGGGCGCGACCACCGGCTGGCGACGCCTGTTACGCAGCACGCCGCCCTACGGCGTGGTGCAGGCCGATTTCTCGGCGCTGCCGTTTGCCTCACGCTCGTTCGATCTCGTCTGGTCGAACCTCGCGCTGCACTGGTACCGCGAACCGCATCGCGTCATTCCCGAGTGGCACCGCGTATTGAGTACCGATGGTCTGCTGATGTTTTCGGCCTACGGTCCGGATACGCTGCGTGAGTTGCGTGCTGCCTGGGCGGAAGTCGATGACGTTCCGCATGCGCTGGAGCCCACGGATATGCATGATCTGGGCGACATGATGGTGGCGAGCGGATTCGATACCCCGGTGACCGATATGGAACGGCTCACGCTCACGTTCGAATCGCCTGACACCCTGCTGCGCGACGTGCGTCTGTTGGGCGTGAATCCCCAGCCGGAACGTCGTCGAGGCCTCACTGGGCGGGCGCGACTTGCGGCGCTGCGTGAGGCATTGGAGCGCCAGCGTGGCAGCGACGGCACCATCGCGCTGACGTTTGAACTGGTCTACGGCCACGCCTGGAAGATTCCTGAAAAGACCGATGCCGCCGGCAATGCCGTCGTGCGTCTTCAGGACATCGGTCGCGGCGGCCGGCCTCGCTAAGCCCCGCATCAGTCCCCCGGAACCCCCGTCCTCGCAAGGATGACGGTGATGAAATCGGCGGAATTTCCGCCGATTTCTTTTTCTACGCCCGCTTTCCTGTTGCCCGTTTTTCCCACGTGTCAGCCGCTGTACGGCGGGCTGGACATGGCTGTCCGACGCCTGTCGTCGCATAGCCGCAGCCTGCGTCCTACACGACCATGCAGGTATTCCGCGCGCCGCTGCTTCGCTTAAATATGGCTTCACGGCGTCCACGTCATCGTGTCGCCGCTGGGCGAATTCTCGGGAGGTGGGGAGTGGGTTATCAGCACGAAACGTCGGCCGTGCCACAGTCAATCGAAGTTGCGCGAAGCGATCGTCTGCGCGACTTACCGAACCTGCGTGTCGATGCAGAGTTCCTGCGCCCGACGGTCCCGGTATTCACCACTATCGAAGGTCTTTGCGCCGCATCTGTGTCTCTCAAGATGGAGGGGCTGAACGCGGCGGGGTCGATCAAGCTCAAGACGGCGCTTCAACTGATCGACGATCTCGAAGCGACGCATCGGATTCGTGCGGACACCTGCATTCTCGAATCGTCGTCGGGAAATCTCGGCGTGGCACTTGCATTGGTGTGTGCCAATCGCGGCTATCGCTTCACTTGTGTGACCGACCCGAATACATCGCGACAGGCGGTGCGAACCATGCAGGCCGCAGGGGCTCGCGTCGTACGCGTCGATCGCCGTGATGCACAGGGCGGATATCTTGCGACGCGCATCGCATGGATTCGGGAGCAGGTCGCGCGAGACCCGCGTTGTGTCTGGGTCAATCAATACGCGAATCCGGCCAATTGGCGAGCGCATTTTCGATGGACGGCGCCGGAGATCTTCTCGGCATACCCCGATGTCGATCATCTTTTCGTCGGTGCAGGCACGACGGGCACCTTGCTGGGATGTCTGCATTACGTACGCGCGCATCGCTTGCCGACCCGGGTCGTCGCCGTGGATGCGCAAGGCTCGGTCACCTTCGGCGGCTCGCCGGGGCCGCGTCGTATTCCCGGTCTCGGCACCAGTTGCCGTCCGCCGCTGTGTGAGCCGCCGGACGCCGAATCTCCCGATGCGATCGTCTATGTCCCCGAGGCCGATACCGTGCGGATGTGCCGCACGCTGGCACAACGCGGATTGCTTACCGGTGGGTCCACAGGCAGTGTGTTGCGCGCGGTACAGATGTCTTCGGCAGAGATTGCCGCGAGCGACACGGTCGTCGCCATCGCACCGGATATGGGAGACAAATACCTCGATACGATCTACGACCCGGACTGGGTGGCTTCCTGTGTCGAGGGGTTCGACAAGGCGTCGGCGTCGCCCGACGTGCCATCGTACGACGTCGAAACGGTTTCGCCCGCGCTGTCATGAACGCACTTCCGACACCGCAGTTTCGCGTATTTACAGGCGAGCAGGTCGACGCAGCCGTTCGCGACGGCAAGCGCGCCATCCTCGCTACCGTCGAAGCCGCGTATCGCGCGCACCACGCCGGGCGCACCGTCAATCCGGAGAGTCAGTTTCTGCGATTCCCGGAGGCGCAGCGCAATCGCATCATCGCGCTGCCTGCGCATATCCAAGGCGATAGGAGCGAAGACGGTGATAAAGGCGATGACGGTGAGGCGATCACGGGCATCAAGTGGATATCGAGTTTCCCCGGGAACATCGAACGGGGTGTGCCACGCGCTTCCGCTGTGCTGATTCTTAACGATGTCGTCACCGGGTACCGAAACGTCGTTGGAGCATGCCATCCGGCAATCGGACGTGATCGTGTTCGCCACCACGGCGGCGTCTCCCCATCTGCACGATCCCGAGTGGTTCTCGCACTGCCCGGTCGTGCTGCATCTGTCGCTGCGCGATCTCGCGCCGTCGATCGTGCAGGCGTCCTGCAACGTCGTCGACGACATCGACCACTGCCTGCGGGCGATGACATCGCTGCATCTCACGGAGGTCGCCACGGGGCACCGGCGCTTCGTCAGGACCTCGCTGCCGCATCTGCTGTGCGGAGGAGAACTGCCCGCCCGTGATCGGCCCATTGTCTTTTCACCCTTTGGACTCGGCATTCTCGACATCGCCGTCGGGCATTGGGTCTATGAACGCCTCGCCGACCGGCAGGCACCTGTTCCTCGCTTTTACTTTGATTTGCAACGCGCATGACCACAGCTTTCCTTCCCCCTTCCTGCCCCTCCGCGTCTTCCTGCGATTCGAATTCGCCTGTCACCGACGGCTTCGCCGACGTCCTCGTCGGGCTGCAATACGGCGACGAAGGCAAAGCGAAGATCATCGATGCCCTCGCCCCGGGCTATGACGTGATCGCTCGCTTTAACGGCGGCGCAAACGCCGGACACACCATCGACACCCCGCAAGGGCGCATTGCGCTCAAACAACTCCCTTCGGGTGTCTTTCATCCACATGCCATGCTGTACATCGGTTCGGGGTGCGCCATCAATCCGTGGAAGCTGGCCGATGAGATCGAGCAATTGCGGCAGATGGGCATCTCGCTCGAGGGGCGTCTGCGAATCAGTGCGCGTGCGGCGCTGGTGCAGCCACATCACATTGCGATGGACCGGCGTGGCAGCGAGACGATCGGTACGACGGGAAACGGTATCGGACCTTGCTATGCAGATCGCGCCTTGCGCGTGCGCAACGACACGCGCGTCAACTTGATGCTCGGCGACCTGCTGGGCAACGAGGCGGATACCGTGGTGGCGATGCGGGAGATATTCACTCGCATGATCAATGCGGATGGCGGTACGTCGCCGTGGGTCGCGGAGATGTCGGATCTGCTGCTGGGCTTGCCGGGCGTGGCACAACGACTGCGGGCTTACGTCGAACCGGACCGTGGTTGGCTCACGACGCGTGTCAAGGCGGGAGCAAAGGTGTTGTTCGAAGGTGCGCAGTCCGTGCTGCTCGATGTGGTCGATGGCAGGCAACGCGGCAGCGGCTGACGGCAACATCCTGTCCGGCATCGCTGCGGGATTTCTCGATCTCTACGCATTGGGAGTCACGTCCGCTGTGCCGCGATTGCTGGCCGCGCAGGCCAGCAGCTCGAACAGCATCTCGCAAGACTGGCGGGAGAACGATGAGACTTGCGCGCTGCCTGAAGCGCCGACGGCCGTGACGCCCGATACCGTGGCGGACAGTCTGTCGGTGAGCCGTCCCGGAGACCACTTCGCGGCGCTGCAAGCGTTGCGGGTCACACGTGGCGCATGCATCGCGCTGGAGGATGCGCCCGATCTCCCATGACGTCTTGCCTCTCGCCACCCACCTCAGGCACTCACGCTCGCGCGGCGTGAGGACGGGCGCACTGCGACGTGCGGCCTCGCGTTGCACGAGGCGCCACACCGCTTCGTGGACGTGTGTCGCCAGCGCGACACCGGCGTGCTGCATCCACGTCTGTGCGCAGTCGTGCGTCGTTGTCTGCGCATGAGGCTGACGTGAACGCGAAAGTGGCGCGGGCGCAGCAATAGACAACGACGGTGTGCGCCACGGCGAAGACAGGCTCAACGTTCCCAGGGCGCCGGATGGCGTGTAGACCGGATACGTCACGCCGAAGCGCAATCCCGCCTTGCGTTGTTCATTGAGCAGTTGCCGGGTTTCGGGGGACGCATACAGCGAGGGCTTCCACTCCACCGGCGTCAGTTGACGTGCAGCCAGGGCGAGTGCCGGATCGATGGCGGCGAAGTGTTGCGCGTCGTAGTGCGTCTGCCAGGCCGGCGGCAGATTCGCGAGACGTGGCGTCGAGGTGGTGCCATCCGGCAACGGAAATTGGCCGCGATAGCAGAAGTAGCGCTGCCGCAGCGCGCTGCACAGCGACGACAGCAACGTGCACAGCGTGTCGAAATCGGTGGCTGCCGATAACGCGTTCAGGCCATCGGCAAACGAGCGATGAGGGAGACGGCGCGTGGCTTGCATGGCATGACGATGTAGGGAACATGTTTCGCTTGTAGCATGCGTCTCATGAGCGCGCGCATCGTCGGTTGCTGAGTCGGTGTGCGAGGCGTCGCCGTGCTGTCGCTATCGCAAGTCATCGCATGCCATGGCATCACGTGCGCACAACGGCAATGCAGCGAACTCGCCGAAAACGCGGGGCGCGACATAACGTCGCACGCGAATTCTGCTGCACCGTCTACTGTTGATGGATATCGGACGAATCCCGCATCGCAGCGAAGTGCATCGTGCGATGGATGGGCGAGGCGATGCGAGGGCAGACGTCGGGAGCGAGTGCGGAGCATCGATTTCCGAAGTTGTCGATCAGGGTATTCAGGACACCGCAACGAGTGCCGTCGTGTTGCAATGTGTCAAACCGGCGACGCATAGGGAGTATCCCGTAGTTGCCCGGCCGCTGGGATTTTTCGCTAGGGGAATTACCGGATTTCCCTTTTGCATCAATGGGTTCAGGAGGATGCTATGGCGCGCCAAATACTCGGTATCAATGTTGTCGCTTGGAGAATGCGCGTTCTATAATGCGGCAGTTTGTCGCGGCCCGGACGCATCAAGTTCCCGGCCGTCGGACATGAAAGACCCAAAATGCCCCACGGGTGACGGCGATGCTCGCAGCCTCTTCTTCCGATGCCGGATCGGTGACGAAGGAATGGACGCACAAGCGTAACTGCGCGATATCGCCGCGCCAGTTTGTCCTGTTCTACCTGTCGTTGGCCGCCGTTTCATTGGGTGTTGCCTTGATTGCGGCGTGGCGCGGTGGGTGGTTGGTCTTGCCGTTTACAGGCCTGGACTTGCTCGTGGTGGGCGTTGCGTTCGTCATTCATGCCCGGCATGCCACAGATTACGAGGTCATTCGGTTGTCGCCCGTGAGCCTTGTGGTCGAGCAACGTTCAGCACAGAGGTTGACGCAATTCGAGTTCAATCCCCGCTGGGTGCGCATCGACATCGAGAAGCCGCCGCGTACGCGCATTGTCTTGCGCTCGGGTAGCCGCTCGGTCACCGTCGGTGCCTATCTTGCGCCGCATCGCCGCGAAACGTTTGCGCGCGAGCTGCGCCGTTGTCTTGCCCAACAGGCCTGAGAGATGGAGACGATCTCGGGCGACCGCCAGGGAGGATTTGGATGGTAATTTTGGGTAAGGAAGCTATGAAAAAAACGAAACACGCCTTGGCGGCTTTCCTTGCGGGCGCCTCACTGCTCGCCGGCGCTCCGGCACTGGCGGCGGTCACGGATATGCCGGGGGGGCCGGCCGTCAACGAACTCAACTTCCAGCCGCCGGTCACGAAACTCGCGGAAGAGCTTCACAGCCTTCACACCATGATGTTGATCATCTGTCTGGTGATCTTCCTCGCGGTGTTCGGCGTGATGTTCTACTCGATCATCAAGCACCGCAAATCCAAAGGCCATCAGCCCGCTAATTTCCATGAAAGCACCACGGTCGAGGTGATCTGGACGGTCGTGCCGTTCATCATTGTGATTCTCATGGCGCTGCCCGCCACGAAGACCGTTGTCGCCATGAAAGACACCACCAACGCCGACATCACGATCAAGGTGACCGGCTACCAGTGGAAATGGGGCTACGACTACCTGAAGGGCGACGGCGAGGGCATCAAGTTCCTCTCCACGCTTTCCACGCCGCGCAATCAGATCGACGGCACGGAGCCCAAGAGCAACACGTATCTTCAGGAAGTCGACAACCCGATGGTCGTGCCGGTCAACAAGAAGGTGCGTCTGATCACCACGGCCAACGACGTCATTCACTCGTTCTACGTGCCGGCGTTCGGTATCAAGCAGGACGCCATTCCGGGCTTCGTGCGCGATACGTGGTTCAAGGCGGAAAAGGTCGGTGAGTATCGCGGCTTCTGTACGGAACTGTGCGGCAAGGAACACGCGTTCATGCCGGTGGTCGTGAAGGTGGTTTCGGAAGACGACTACAACAAGTGGGTCGACACGCAGAAGAAGGCGATGGCGGCGTCGGCCGACGATCCGAACAAGACCTACACCGTGCAGGAATTGATGGAGCGAGGCCAGAAGGTCTACGCGTCGAATTGCGCGGTGTGCCACCAGCCGAACGGCAAGGGCGGCGGTGCGTTCCCGGCGCTCGATGGCGGCAAGATCGTGACGGGCCCGGTGGCTGACCACATCAGCATCGTGCTGCATGGCAAGAATGCGATGCCGAACTGGTCGCATCTGAATGACGTGGAGCTTGCGGCCGTCATCACGTACGAGCGCAATTCGTGGAGCAACAAGACCGGCGACGTCATTCAGCCGGCGCAGGTGCGCGAAGCGCGCGGCAACAAGTCGGCCAATGCGGCCGGTGCCGCCGATGCTGCCGTCAGTGCAGCGAAGAACAGCTAAGTCGTTCGACCAGTTCGAAGCAAGGAGATTGGGTATGAGTTCCATCGCTCACGATCACGTGGCGGGTCACGACGATCACGCGCACGACCATCCGCACGGATGGCGTCGCTGGCTGTTCGCGACGAATCACAAGGACATCGGCACGATGTACATGATCTTCTCGTTCGTCATGCTGCTCTCGGGCGGCGTGATGGCGCTGATGATCCGTGCGGAATTGTTCGAACCGGGCCTGCAGTTCATTCGTCCGGAGTTCTTCAACCAGCTCACCACGATGCACGGGCTGGTGATGATTTTCGGCGCGATCATGCCGGCGTTCGTGGGCTTCGCGAACTGGATGATCCCGTTGCAGATCGGCGCGTCGGACATGGCGTTTGCGCGCATGAACAACTTCAGCTTCTGGTTGCTGCCGGTTGGCGGTCTGCTGCTGATCTCGTCGTTCCTCGTGCCGGGCGGCGCCACGGCTGCCGGCTGGACGATGTACGCACCGCTGTCGGTGCAGATGGGACCGGGCCAGGATCTGGCGATCTTCGGTGCGCACATTCTCGGCGCGTCGTCGATCATGGGCGCGATCAACATCATCGTCACGATCCTGAACATGCGCGCACCGGGCATGACGCTCATGAAGATGCCGATGTTCGTGTGGACGTGGCTGATCACCGCCTATCTGCTCATCGCCGTGATGCCGGTGCTCGCCGGCGCGATCACCATGCTGCTGACCGACCGCCACTTCGGCACGTCGTTCTTCAACGCCGCGGGTGGCGGCGACCCGGTCATGTACCAACACATCTTCTGGTTCTTCGGACACCCGGAGGTGTACATCATGATTTTGCCGGCGTTCGGGATCGTGTCGCAGGTGATTCCGGCGTTCTCGCGCAAGCCGCTGTTCGGCTATAGCTCGATGGTGTACGCCACGGCATCGATCGCGATTCTGTCGTTCATGGTGTGGGCACACCACATGTTCGTGACGGGCATGCCGGTCACGGGCCAGTTGTTCTTCATGTACGCGACGATGCTGATCTCGGTGCCCACGGGCGTGAAGGTCTTCAACTGGGTCGCCACGATGTGGAAGGGCGCGCTCACGTTTGAGACGCCGATGCTCTTCTCCGTCGGCTTCCTCTTCGTGTTCACGATGGGCGGCTTCACGGGGCTGATCCTCTCGCTCGCGCCGCTCGACATTCAGATGCACGGCACTTACTACGTGGTGGCGCACTTCCACTACGTGTTAGTGGCCGGGTCACTCTTCGCGTTGTTCTCAGGGTTCTATTACTGGGTACCGAAGTGGACCGGCCACATGTACAACGAGTGGCGAGGCAAATTCCATTTCTGGGGCTCGCTCATCACGTTCAACGTGACGTTCTTCCCGATGCACTTCCTGGGTCTGGCGGGCATGCCGCGTCGCTACGCCGACTATCCGGCGCAGTTCACGGACTTCAACCAGTTGGCCACCATCGGCGCATTCGGCTTCGGCCTGATGCAGGTGTACTTCCTGTTCTGGGTGGCGTTGCCGACGTGGCGCGGCGGCAAGGCGGCAGAAGCCAAGCCGTGGGACGGTGCGGAAGGACTGGAATGGACCGTGCCGAGTCCGGCGCCGTTCCATACGTTCGAGACGCCGCCGAAGGTGCATTGATCATGGCGCTCAGTCCTGAACAGCGCGCGAGGAACCTGCGCACCGGGCTGATTCTCGGCTCGGTGGTGCTGGTGTTCTTCGTCGGTGTGATGATCAAGACCAAACTTCTGGGCGGTATCTGAATGGGCGGCCTGCGACGCATCAACGTGCGCACCTTCAGCAAGTTGTTGCTGCTGGTTGCGGTGATGTTCGGCTTTGGATACGCGATGGTGCCGTTCTATCGCGCGTTCTGCGATCTCGTGGGCATCAACCAGCTGGGCGATCGCACGACCGAAATCAGCGCGCGCAATTCGCAGGTCGACGAGAGCCGCACGATTACCGTCGAGTTCGACGCCAACGCGCAGGGACCGCTGCGCTTCAAGCCGGCGAAGAGCAGTCTGACGGTGCACCCGGGGCAGATCGCGACCATCGAGTACGAAGTGGCGAATCAGCAGCCGCACGAAGTTCGCGCGCAGGCGATTCCGAGTTACGCCCCGGCACAGGCGGCAAGCTACTTCAAGAAGATCGAGTGTTTCTGCTTCACGCAGCAGACACTCAGGGCCGGCGAGGCCAAGGAGTTTCCGGTGGTGTTCGTGGTGGACACGAAGCTGCCCAAGGATGTGAATACGATCACGCTGTCCTATACTTTTTTTGATCTCGGCAAGAACGATGCCAATCAGCGCGATCAGCGCGCGGACGCCCCGACGGGTTCGCAGGTTGGCGAGGTGAACGCAGGAGCGACAGGAGGAGGCAAGGGCGGCAATGGATGACCTGAAGGAGGCGACCCAACGCAAGCTGTCGTTCGTCCAGACCATCGGTGCGGTGTTCTGGTCGTTTTTCGGCGTGCGCAAGGGGCGCGATCACGATCGCGACATGGCACAGCTCAACCCTGTGCATCTGATCGTTGCGGGGCTGATCGGGGGCATCCTGTTTGTCGTGGCGCTGGTGTTGTTGGCGAAGCTCGCCATTCGGCTCGCGACGTGAATGGCATAGACAAAGAGAATCAAGCCTGGAGAGATAAGAATGAGTGGTCAACACCAAACAGCGCCTTACTACTTCGTGCCGGCGCCCTCGCGCCATCCGGTGAGTTGCAGCGTCGGCCTGCTGGTGGTGCTCGGTTCGGCCGCCGCGTGGGTCAACGGCCAATCGTGGGCACCGTGGACAGCGTTGCTCGGCCTGCTGTGGGTGCTGTGGGTACTGCGCGCCTGGTTCGGCGACTCGATCGCGGAGTCGGAGGGCGGTCTGTACGGGCGACGCATCGACGTGTCCTACCGCTGGGGCATGAGCTGGTTCATCTTCTCCGAGGTGATGTTCTTCGCGGCGTTCTTCGGTGCGCTGTTCTACGCACGCACGCTGGCGATGCCGTGGCTCGGCGACCTCGATAACAAGCTGCTGTGGCCTGACTTCACCGCCGTGTGGCCGAACGCCGGTCCGGCTGGCGTGGTCGATGCATTCGAGACGATGGGTCCGTGGCCGATCCCGACGCTCAACACGGCACTGCTGCTGACCTCTGGCGTCACGCTCACGATCTCGCACCACGCGCTGCGTGCGAACCATCGTGGCAGCGCGATCTTCTGGCTGTTCGCCACCGTCGTGCTCGGCTTCGTCTTCCTCGGCTTCCAGGCGTACGAATATCACCACGCCTACACCGAACTGAACTTGAAGCTGACCTCGGGCGTGTACGGCTCGACGTTCTTCCTGCTCACGGGTTTCCACGGGTTCCACGTGATGTTGGGCGCGATCATGCTCTCCGTGATGCTGATCCGTCTGATGAAGGGGCACTTCACACCGGATCATCACTTCGGCTTCGAAGGCGCCGCATGGTACTGGCACTTCGTGGACGTGGTGTGGCTCGGGTTGTACGTCGTGGTCTACTGGCTCTGACGTCGATACCGACCTCGCTCTGGGACGCCGCCGGTTTCCGGCGGCGTTTGCATTTTCGCGACGGTTGTCCGACGGAGCGCCGGGCGGCCGGTTGATGTGCCGAAACCAGGGATATTGCCGGATAGGCCAGTAGGGGCTTTCAGGGAGATATCGGCGCGACGTAGGCGTAATGCGGCCTTATGTCGCACGAGGCTGGATGCCCCGAACGTGGCGCCGTTGTGCCACGTTGTGCGATGCCTTGCGAGCGTCGAGTGGCGGAATCCGGCAGAAAGCAGGAAGAACCCGTGAAGGCAGCGAGAGAAAGGACGAAAGCGAGGGCGAAAGCGAGGATAGGGTGCGGCGATTTGCCGCAGGAGCGTGGCGCGGGACTCAGTATCGTATGCCCGTGCTGTGAATCCAGCCCATCCAGTTGGCGAACAGGATGAGCAGGAACAGCGTCACCGACAGGCCGACACGCACCGCAAGCGATTGCACGGTGCGATTCGATCGGCCCTTGTCCCGCATCATGAAAAACAATGCGGACGCCAGACTGCCGAGAATCAGGACGAAGGCGATGGCAACGATGATGCGCATGATCTGTCCGATGACGGGAATTCGTCATTATCGGGCAACGCATCCGCGCTGGCACGCTGCAATGCAGTGTGGCGCACCGGCGTTGCGCTTCATCGAACGACAGCCGGACAAGGAACGTACGTGTTGAAAACCCTTTTGCGCGGTATGCGGCCGGTGCCGGCGGTACTGATTCTGCTGGGCGTGATGCTCACTGCAGCGCTCGGCGTGTGGCAATACCAGCGCGCGCAGATGCGTCTGGCGCGTCAGGCGCAGATCGAGCAGGCCGAACACGCGCCGGTGGTGGCGCTCGGTGCGCAGACGTATGCGATGGACGACGTCACGCATCGTCGCGTACGTGTGACGGGGCGTTTTCTGCGCAACCGCGTGGTGTATCTGGATAACCGCCCGCGCAACGAGCTGCCCGGTTTCTACGTGGTGATGGCGTTGCAGGTGTCGCCGGATCACGTGGTGCTCGTCAATCGCGGCTGGTTGCCGCGCGATTTGCGCGACCGCACGTCGATCATGCCGTATGCCACGCCGGCCGGAGACGTCACCATCGAAGGCATTGCCGCGCCGGATCCGTCGCGCGCCTTCGAACTGGGGCATGGCGGCTCGGCGGCAGGAATGTCGATTCGTCAGAATCTCGATGTGGCGGATTACGCGCGCGAGACGTCGCTGCCGCTGCAACCGTTCGTCATCATGCAGACTAACGACACGGGCGACCATCTGCTGCGCGACTGGCCGGCGCCGGCGACCGGCGCGGATCGCAACTATGGTTATATGGCGCAGTGGTTCGGCATGTCGCTGATTCTGGCGCTGCTGGGGCTGCGTCTGGCGTATCGGCGTGGACGCCGGATGGCCACGGCCACCGACGATTTCAAGCGGGCATGACGGCATAGGGATACAGGGCAAAGATGAGTGCAGACGTGAGGACCGGCATGAGTGCCGACGCAAGCGCCGGACGCACCGGCACCCCCGCCATCGACCCGGTGCAGCGACGCCGTGCGCGTCGCATGCTGGTGTTGCTGTTCGCCGTGTGTGCGGCGCCCGCAGTGGCGGCGTATCTGATGTATTACGTGTTCAAGCCGCAGGGTGGTACGTCTGCCTACGGCAAGCTGATCGAGCCGCAGCGCCCGCTGCCTGCGCTGGTCGTGCACGACGACGAGACGGGCGAAGACCTCCCGTTATCATCGTTGCGCGGCAAGTGGCTGATGATCAGCGCGGACACGGCGACCTGTGACGAGAATTGCGTGAGCAAGCTCTTCTACATGCGGCAGATCCGCGTGTTGCAGGGCAACGAACGCACGCGCGTGGAAACGCTCTGGCTGGTGACGGACGGCGCGCCGGTACCGAAGCAGATCGACGGTGCCTATGAAGATACGCGTCGCCTGCGCGCCGATCCGATCGCGCTCGCCTCGTGGCTGCCGACGCAGGACGGCACCGGCCTGCGCGATCACATCTATCTGGTCGACCCGCTGGGCAACCTGATGATGGCGTTTCCCAAGAACGCGGACCCGGGCAAGATCAAAAGCGATCTGTCGCGACTGCTGAAGTGGTCGGGTACGGGTTGAGGGGCAGGGTGAGCGCTTGCCGACCTGGCGAGAACACACTGCCGTCTCACAAGACAGTCCGTGCGCGAGGGCGCGCCGGATACGACGAAGAATTGATGCGGAACTGACGTAATACCGATGCTTTACCTTCTGGAACTGGGCTTCATCGGCCTGTGTATCGCGGTGCTGCCGCTGGGCTGGGTGCTGCTGCGCCGCGACGCCAACAAGTACCGCAAACTGGCCTGGGTGACGACCTTTCTCACGCTCGACCTGATCATGTTCGGCGGTTTCACGCGCCTGACGGACTCGGGGCTGGGGTGTCCCGACTGGCCGGGGTGCTACGGCACGTCGTCGCCGTTCGCCGCGCACGCCGACATCCACGAGGCGCAGATGCTGCTGCCCACAGGCCCGGTGACCTTCGTGAAGGCATGGATCGAGATGATTCATCGCTATTTCGCCATGGCCGTCGGCGTGCTCATCATCACGCTGATGGTGATGGCGTGGGTCAAGCGCCGCGAACTGAAGCAATCGCCGTGGCTTGCCACGTGGCTGCTGGTGCTCGTGTGCGTGCAGGGCGCGTTCGGCGCGTGGACCGTCACGATGAAGCTGCAACCCGTGATCGTCTCCATTCACCTGATGTTGGCGCTCACATTGCTGGGGTCGCTGGCGTGGCTGGCATCGCGACAGATGCCGCTGGCGAGCGTGGCGGCCGATGCCGGGGCGTTGCGCTGGCGCTGGGCGGCGTTCATCGGTCTGGCGCTGCTCGTCTTCCAGATTGCCCTTGGCGGATGGGTAAGTACCAACTACGCTGTATTGGCATGTACCGACTTCCCAACGTGTCAGGGTCAGTGGATACCGTCGATGGACTTCCATAACGGCTTCAAGCTGTGGCGAGCACTGGGCAAAACCGCCGGGGGCGAAGTGATTCCGATGGACGCGCTCGTGGCGATTCATTGGGCGCACCGCACGTTTGCCGTCGTCGTGGTGCTGTATCTGGCGTGGCTGGCGAGCGTGCTGCGACGTCATGCCGCGCTCAGAAAGCTCTCAATTCTGGTATTGATACTGGTGCTCGTGCAATTTGCCACGGGACTGTCGAACATCGTTTTCCAGTGGCCGTTGCTTAACGCCATCGCGCATAACGGCGGGGCGGCGGTCCTGCTGCTTTTGCTCGTCATGTTAAACTACCGCATTCGCGCCGCCCGCCATATCGAAGCGGCGCGTGTTGCGTCCGGCCTGATGAATCAGGCAGACCTTCCGGCCCGCCAGCAGTCTCTCTCCGCGGAACCGGCCGCCGCACCGCTCGGCGCTCCTTCTGCGCCGTCTGGCCCGGCGTAGCGCATTGCCTTCAGAGTGTATGAAAAGCACGACCCTTCCCCATCCGCCGGCTAGCCGTATCGCGCAGTACTGGGCGCTGACCAAGCCCCGCGTGACGCAGCTCGCCGTCTTCTGTGCCGTGATCGGCATGTTCCTGTCCACGCGCGGCATGGTGCCGTGGCAGGTGCTGATCGGCGGCACCATCGGTATCTGGCTGCTCGCCGGATCAGCCTTTGCCGTGAACTGCCTGATCGAGCAACGTGTGGACGCGCTTATGCGCCGCACCGCGTGGCGTCCGTCCGCGCGCGGCGAGATCGCCCCGTGGCAGATCATCGTCTTCTCGACGATTCTGGGCGCCGCCGGCATGGTGGTGCTCTACACGTTCACCAATGCGCTGACGATGTGGCTCACACTGGGCACGTTCGTCGGTTACGCCCTGATCTACACCATCATCCTCAAGCCCTCCACGCCGCAGAACATCGTGATCGGCGGTGCTGCCGGTGCAATGCCCCCGGCACTCGGCTGGGCCGCCGCGACCGGCGCCGTGCCGGCCGATGCGTGGATTCTGGTGCTCATCATCTTCGTCTGGACGCCGCCGCACTTCTGGGCGCTCGCGCTGTATCGCCGTCAGGACTACGTGAACTCAGGGTTGCCGATGCTGCCGATCACGCATGGCGAGAAGTACACGCGCCTGCAAATCCTGCTGTACAGCGTAGTGCTGTTCGCCGTGT
Source organism: Pandoraea sp. ISTKB (assembly GCF_001721285.1). Taxonomy (NCBI): domain Bacteria; kingdom Pseudomonadati; phylum Pseudomonadota; class Betaproteobacteria; order Burkholderiales; family Burkholderiaceae; genus Pandoraea; species Pandoraea sp. ISTKB. The sequence continues at coordinate 473,131 of NZ_MAOS01000001.1, read as the reverse complement.
CGCTGCTGCCGTTTGCGCATCGCATGAGCGGTTATCTGTATCTCGCGTCTGCGGTCGTGCTCTCGGGCATCTTCCTCGGTTACGCGATCAAGCTGTGGCGCAAGTATTCCGACGAGCTCTCGCGTTCGATGTTCCGCTACTCGATCGTCTATCTCTCGCTGCTGTTCGCAGCATTGCTGGTCGATCACTACGTGCAGATCTATCTGCTCGGCTGATCAGGCCTTAGCAAGAACCGGGCGGCACCGGCTTTTCGATCCGCCAACGCTGCATCACGACGACAGGCGCGTTACGGTATTCTCTGCCGGCGCGCCTGTTGGTTTTTCGGAAGGCGTTTTTTCCATACGTTCTGGGGTCATTCGTTCATGAATCTTGCTGTCATCTGGTTGCGCCGCGCGATGTTGCTCATGGGGCTCACTGTGCTTCTCGCCGCTTGCGGCAAGGACGGCCCGACGTTCACGAGTCTCGATATCACCGGCAACAAGGAGTTCGCGCAGAACTTCTCGTTGCAGGACCCGCAGGGCAAGACGCGCACGCTGGCCGACTACAAGGGTAAGGCGGTCGTGATGTTCTTCGGTTACACGCATTGCCCTGACGTTTGCCCGACCACGATGGCCGAACTCAATCAGGTCATGCAGAAGCTCGGTGCCGACGATGCACAGCGCGTGCAGGTGCTCTTCGTGACGGTCGATCCGCAACGCGACACGCCGGAGTTGATGGGCCAGTACGTGCCGGCGTTCAACCCGGCCTTCGTCGGACTGCGTCCGGCGGACGATGCGGCGCTCAAGGAAGTCACCAAGTCGTTCCGTGTAGTCGTGAACAAGGTCGAAGGCTCGACGCCGAACAACTACACCATCGATCACACCGCGGGGATTTACGTCTTCGATCCGAACGGACAACTGCGCCTGTTCATGCGTCCGGACGAGCCGGTCGACGCGATGGCGAAGGATCTGAAGACGTTGCTGAGCTGAGTTGATCCGAGCGGTTTCGACCCGGACGCCAACGGTGTCGAGTCTCACCCGCCCATAAAAAATCGCGCCCTTTGAGGCGCGATTTTTCATTTCCGGCGTCATGTCTGTTACGCCCCGAGCGCCGCAGCGCCCGAGGCGTATCGTCAGTCTCAACTACCTTCCTGACTCCGACGCTCCAGATCGTCGTGCGCTTCGAACCACATCACATTGATGATGCCGAACGCGAGCGCGAGGCCAAGGCCGAGAATCCAAGAGAAGTACCACATGTCGCGACTCCTTGATCAGTACATCGTGTGCGGGTTGTCGTTGACCGTCTCGATCGTCACGCGGCCACGGATCACGCGATACACCCAGCCGGTGTAGAGCAGGATGATGGGCAGGAAGACGATCACGGCGATCAGCATGATTTGCAGCGTGAGCTGGCTCGACGTGGCGTCCCAGACCGTCAGGCTGCTGCCTGGCGCGGTGGCGGACGGCATGACGAACGGGAACATCGAGAAGCCGGCGGTGAGGATGATCCCGGCCATCATCAGCCCGGTCACGACGAACGTCCAGGCGTAGGCGCGGCTCGTGGCAAGCAATGCCGCGAGCACGGCGCACAGGCAGGCCACGACCGGCGCGGCGATCATCCACGGATAGGTGTGATAGTTCGCGAGCCACAGTCCCGGCCCCGTGGTGACCTGCTTGAGCAGCGGGTTGGCCGGCGAATCGGTCGGGCCCATCTGCGTGATGGCGAAGCCGTCGACGTGCGTCGCGACCAGCACCCCTGCCACGAGGAACAGCAGCAGTGTGCCGAGTGCGGTGAAGCGCATGATGCGTCCGGCGCGCGCCGCCACGATCGGATCGGCCTTCATGCGCAGGTGCGCCGCACCGTGCGTGAGCAGCATCAGCAGGCTCACGAGTCCGCATAGCAGCGCGAACGGGTTGAGCAGCGCCCAGAACGATCCGGTGTACGTGGAGCGCAGGGTGTTGTCGAACGAGAACGGCAGGCCGAGCAGCAGGTTGCCGAAGGCCACACCGAACACCAGCGACGGCACCGTGCTGCCGACGAACAGCGCCCAGTCCCACGACGTACGCCAGCGTGCGCTTGGCAGCTTGTTGCGATAGTCGAAGCCGACCGGCCGCAGGAACAGCGCGAACAGCACCAGCAGCAGCGCCCAGTACAGGCCGGAGAACGCCGCCGCGTAGACGAGCGGCCACGCGGCGAACATCGCGCCGCCGGCCGTCACGAACCAGACCTGATTGCCTTCCCACGTGGGGGCGACGGTGTTGATGATGACGCGTCGCTCCGCGTCGTTCTTGCCGAGGAAGGGCAGCAGCGTGCCGGTGCCCATGTCGAAGCCGTCGAAGAAGGCGAAGCCGATCAGCAGCACGCCGATGAGCACCCACCAGATCAGCTTGAGTACGGTGTAATCGATCATCATGATGTGGTTTCTCCCTGACGATCAGACCGAAGTGGCCGGACGGTCGCTTGCGATGGCAGACCCGCCGGACCCTTGCGTCTCGAAGTGATAGCGGCCGGTGTGCAGCGACGACGGGCCGAGCTTGACGTACTTCACCATCAGGAACATTTCAATGATGAGCAGCGCGGTGTAGAAGATGATGAATCCCGCGAGGCTCATGTACAGATCGGTGGCCGAGAGCGACGACGTGGAGAGATGCGTCGGCAGAATGCCGGCGATGGTCCACGGCTGACGCCCCACTTCGGCGACGATCCAGCCGAACTCGGCCGCAAGCCACGGCAGCGGAATGGCCCATACGCACCAGCGCAGGAACCATGCGGCGCGCGGCTTGAGCAGACGACGTCGCGCACACAGCCAGAAGGCCCACAGGAACGTGAACAGGAACAGGAAGCCGAGGCCGACCATGATGCGGAACGACCAGAACACGGGCGCGACCGGCGGAATCGTGTCGTTGGCCGCCATGTGAATCTGTTCGGGCGTGGCGTCGACGACGTTCGGCGTGTACTTCTTGAGCAGCAGGCCGTAACCGAGATCGTCCTTGTACTTGTCGAACTCGGCGCGCACGGCGGGCGACGTATCGCCGCTACGCAGCTTTTCGAGTGCCGCGAACGCCAGCATGCCGCGTTTGATGTTGTCCTTGTGCTCGTCACGCAGTTGCGTGAGACCGATCACCGGCGTGTCGACCGAGCGCGTGGCGATCAGACCCATCGCCCAGGGAATCTTCACCGCGTAGTCGGTGCGCTCTTCCTTCTGATTCGGGAAGCCGAACAGCGTGAACGATGCCGGCGGCTTGGCCGTCTCCCATTCCGCCTCGATGGCGGCGAGCTTGACCTTCTGCACTTCACCCGTGGTGTAGCCCGACTCGTCGCCCAGCACGATGACGGAGAGGGTCGAGGCCAGCCCGAAGCCCGCCGCGACCGCGAAGGAGCGCAACGCGAACGGCACGTCGCGACGCTTGAGCAGGTACCACGCGGAGATGCCGAGCACGAACATGGCGGCGGTCACGTAACCGGCCGACAGCGTATGCACGAACTTCACCTGCGCCACCGGGTTGAAGACCACTTCCCAGATGCTGTTGAGCTCCATGCGCATGGTCTCGTAATTGAAGTGTGCGCCGACCGGATTGTTCATCCAGCCGTTCGCCACGAGAATCCACAGCGCGGAGAGGTTCGAGCCGAGTGCCACCGCGAACGTCGTCGCCAGGTGACCGATGCGCGAGAGCTTGTTCCATCCGAAGAAGAACAGGCCGACGAACGTCGCTTCGAGGAAGAACGCCATCAACCCTTCGATGGCGAGTGGCACACCGAAGATGTCGCCGACGTAATGCGAGTAGTACGCCCAGTTGGTCCCGAACTGGAATTCGAGCGTGAGACCGGTGGTCACACCCATCGCGAAGTTGATCAGGAAGAGCTTGCCCCAGAACTGGGTCATGTCCTTGTAGATCTGCTTGCCGGTCATCACATACACCGACTCCATGATGACGAGCAGCCACGACAGGCCCAGTGTGAGCGGGACGAACAGGAAGTGATACAGCGCCGTTATGGCGAACTGCAAGCGCGAGAGGTCGACGACTTCGCTACTGATCATGGCGGACACCTTGATTTTTGGTGGGGGACTGCGCTTCGACGGCCTGCGGCCCGATGAGGGCGCGGGCCACGACGTCCGGCGGCAGCTGCATGTGTTTGGCCATCGGGGCGTCGAAGAACGCGTGCTTCAGAATGAAAAGGAGTACTACCTTGATCGCGAGTACGATCAGGATTTCGAGGGCAAAGCGGGAAGGGCGGGTGCGCCAGCGCCGGATTATCCAGGCCAGTGCGCCGGATGCCGGTGGGGCAGCGGATGCGGTGCCTGACGTCGATGTCTGTGCGCCGCCTGGTGCGTTGCCCGACGACACGACAGCGGCGGCGGTCGCGGCGAGAGGCTTCGGACTGCTAGGAGAGTGGGTGTCCATCCGTGACGGCTCCTGGCGTCGAAAGTCGTGTGTTGGGAACAGCGTCGACTTTCGGCGCATTTTGCCTTATCGCTTGAAAATGTCAAACCGCAGCGCACGGGGGCGGATGACACGCAGATGACGCTGGTTCGATGCGGATCTGCCGCCACGAGCGTGGCAGATGAAGCGGATTCGAGACAAGGGTCCGGCGCGGCGAACGGCCCCCGGGCCGTCCTTCGCACGTAGCATGGCCACGTACGAGCCGATTCTATCGACGGGCCTCGGGCACGACCTTGCGATGCATCAAGTCTCGCGCAGATGGCGGGTGAACTTTCGATGGGCAATAAAAAAGCCCCGTGAATGTCACGGGGCTTTGTGAGCCTTTATGGGGCTTGGTTGCCGGCGGTTTTCTGCCGGCCTGGAGCAGGGTGTCGTGTGGCAATTTGTCGCGTGTTGCCTGCGATGCCCCGCTCGGGTGTTACGTGTGCGCCATTACGTCGTCAGGCGAGCCGCCATCAGGCGTACGCTTGCAGTGCACCCTTCATCTTCTTCATCGCGGCCACTTCGATCTGGCGGATGCGCTCGGCGGACACGCCGAATTCGTCAGCCAGCTCGTGCAACGTGGCGCCACCGCTACCGTCGTCGGCGACCGACAACCAGCGCGCTTCGATGATGCGGCGGCTGCGCGGGTCGAGACGGCCGAGCGCCGTTTGCAGACCATCGCTTTGCAGATGGTCACGCTCGCGCGCTGCGATCACGGCGGTCGGCTCCTGATGGGAGTCGGCCAGATAGGCGATCGGGGCGAAGCTTGCGCTGTCGCCGTCGTCGCTGTGACCTTCGAGCGCGATATCGCCGCCCGACATGCGGGTTTCCATCTCGATGACGTCTTCACGCTTGACGTTCAGATCGCGGGCGACCTGATCGATCTCTTCCGGCGTGAAGGCTTGAAGGCCCTGCTTCTGGCTGCGCAGGTTGAAGAACAGCTTGCGCTGCGCCTTGGTCGTCGCGACCTTGACCGTGCGCCAGTTCTTCAACACGTATTCGTGAATCTCGGCCTTGATCCAGTGCATGGCGTACGACACGAGCCGGACACCCTGCGTCGGGTCGAAGCGCTTGACGGCCTTCATCAGGCCGATATTGCCTTCCTGAATCAGGTCCGCATGCGGCAGGCCGTAACCGAGGTAGTTACGCGCGATCGAGACCACCAGACGCAGGTGCGAGAGCACGAGCTGACGGGCGGCTTCGAGGTCGTCTTTTTCACGCAGACGCTTGGCGAGCGACTGCTCTTCCTCGGCGGAAAGCATGGGAATGCGATGGACAGCCTGAATATAGCTGTCGATATTGCCCAGACTGCCCGGCAGCATCAACGCCGACGGGGCAAGAGCGAGGGCACGCGAATTCGGCGCCGTGCCGGTGGCCGGCGTCGTCGGATGCTTGTTGGCGGCAGTACTCAAGTGGTGGACTCCTGGTTAGCCTCTGGGAAAGCATTTTAGCACTCTCTTTCGATGAGTGCTAAAGACGTTAGAACCCTTACCGGGCGGGAAGTTTCCGGTGTCTCGGGGTTTTCCAGCACCCCCCGTCAAACGGGAGAAGTCACTGGCGCAAACGTGACTCGGATGGTGTAAATTGCAACCCAAGCCGCGAGCGAATAGTGATGGCGAAGACGGGAGGATCAGCATGGCTGGCAAGCACATTGACGAGGTGCGGCGACGCGAATCGGCGCGCTTCGAGGCGATGATCGACGGCAATATCGACGTGCTCGAAACGCATCTTGCGGATGGTCTGTTCTACGTCCATTCGAACGGCAAACGCGAGTCGAAAGGCGAATTTCTCAACGCCCTCAGCTCGGGCCGCCGGAAATACGCCGCCATCGATGTCACTTCCCAGGAGCTACGCGAGTTCGGCGACACGGTCGTCGTGACTGGCAAGCTCGACGTCGAGCTGGAAACCGCGACCGGCTCACTCAACTCCCAGATGATCTACACCGCCGTGCATGTGCTCGAAGCCGGTGTCTGGCATCTGATCTCGTGGCAGGCGACCCGCATGGCGCCGTCGGACTGACATCTCCGGCGGCGCTTTTCCATGCTTCCCATGGATTGCTGCGTCACTTGCCTCTCGCCCGACACGGATCGGGCGTCCTCTCCAAAACAGAAGATTTGATGACTTTCGGGATGAATTGTTCCGAAAAAATCGGATTATTCTTGGACATTTCGCGTTTGCGCCGAAATTCGAGCGAATAGTCGACGTTGCGGGCGTAATACGGAGGGAGAGCGGCAGGAAACCTGTCTCACGTAGCGACGCCAAGCCGCTACGACGGTCGGTATCGTCGGTGTCGGGCGCCAGATCGCGTCGCGACCCCGCCGATCAACCCGTCATCCCGAGTGCCTGACGAATGACTTCGACCTGACGGGCGATCGGGGCGGGCACCGGAACGTCGCCCGCAAGCACGGCTTCGATCCACCGGGCGGTGGCCGGCGCGTCGGCGGCCGGGAGCGACGGCGGGGTGCCGGTGGCGCCTTCCTCGGCCGATTGCCACAAGCGGTAGGTGCCGTCCGAGAAGCCCTCGATGGCGGTCTGACGCCGGGCGTCCGCGACGGGTTCGCCTTCGGTGCCGCGAGCGAGCAGCACGCCGGGGGCTGCGCTGTTGGTAGCGTTGGCAAACATCTCGCCCAACGTCTCCCGATACTCCGGATGGGTGTAGTTCACCAGACGCAGCGCCGGCCCGGCGAACGGTTGCAACAGCTTGACGACCGTATGCCCAGAATTGCGTACGCCCAGCGGTGCGCGCATCTCCAGCAGGCGCTCCAGCGCGGGCGAGAGCGCGGCGATCGGCAGGTAGGCGACGCGCCGGGCGCGAAGTGCCGCTTCGGCTTCGGCGGCCGAGCCGCAAGCGTGATGCCCCAGTTCCGCGAAGATCGCTTGCGTGCCCACGCGATTCACTCCGCTGTGATGTTGCCCGTGGACCAGCACGGGGATGCCCTCGCGCGCGAGCAGCAATGCCAGCAGGGGCGTCAGATTCGGCTGTTTTCGCGCGCCGTTGTAGCTGGGCAGGAGCACGGGAGGCGGCGCATCGGCCGGTGCGACGAGCGGCGTGAAGGTGGCATGCGCCGCGTCGAGCATGGCGCGCAGTTCGACGGGGGTCTCGCCCTTGATGCGATACGCGATCAGCACGCCGCCCAGCTCGGCGGGCGACACGCGTCCTGCGAGGATGGCGTCGAACAGCGTGCGGGTTTCGTCGGCGCTCAGCGCACGGGCACCTTTGGCGCCACGGGCGATGATCTTGAGCAGCGGGGCGCAGGCAAATGGGGCAGCGGAGGTCATGACGTTTCTGTCGACGTTCGTGGACGGATGCGAGGATGCATCCATCATACGCAATCATGTGTCATCGGGGCGAGCGCTTGCAGTACCATCTCGGGTTCGGATGCGACGTCTGACGCCGGTCACGGCGCACGCATCTCCCCCATTTCCGCTTTCGAGGTCTGCCATGTCCACGCTGTACAGCTATTTCCGCAGTTCCGCCGCGTATCGGGTGCGTATCGCGCTGAACCTCAAGGGGCTCGACTACGACACCGTACCGGTGCATCTGGTGCGCGACGGCGGCGAGCAGCTCAAGCCGGCCTACCGCGCGCTCAACGTCAATGCGCTGGTGCCGACGTTCGTCGACGGCGACGTGAACATCCACCAGTCGCTCGCCATCATCGAGTATCTGGAAGACGTGCATCCCACGCCTGCCCTCTTGCCGGCGGACCCTGTCGCACGTGCACAGGTGCGTGCGCTGGCGCTGGATATCGCGGCCGACATCCATCCGATCGACAACCTGCGCGTGCTGCGTTTCCTCAAGCACGATATGGGCGTGACGGAGGAGCAGAAGAACGCCTGGTACGTGCACTGGATCGTGGAAGGCTTCACGGCACTCGAAGCGCGCCTTGCGGCGCAGAAGGCACCGGGCAAGTTCGTGTTCGGCGACACGCCGACGCTTGCGGACTGCTGCCTCATCCCGCAGATCTACAACGCCAAACGCTTCAAGGTGGACCTCACGCCGTACCCGCGCATTGCGGCCATCGACGCACACTGCGCCACGCTCGAAGCGTTCCAGCGCGCAGCGCCTGAAGCCCAACCCGACGCAGAGTAAGAGAGTACGCAACTCGATGATCGATCCGGCTTTCTGGCGGGGCATGGCGCTCGGCGCCAGCCTCATCATGGCAATCGGTGCACAGAATGCATTCGTATTGCGTCAGGGGATTCTGAAGCGTCACGTAGGCGTGGTGGTGACGGTCTGCGCGATCTGCGACATGGTGCTGATCGCGGCGGGCGTGGCTGGCATGGGCGGCATCATCGCCGCCTATCCGAGCTTCATCACGATCGTGACGTGGGGCGGCGCGGCGTTCCTGTTCCTCTACGGCCTGCGCGCGTGGCGTGCGGCGTTTCGTGGCGTGGGGGCGTTGCAGGCTGACGGCAGCAAGGCCGCCACGCAGAACATGACGTGGCAGCGCGCAGTCGTGCTCGTGCTGATGCTCTCGCTGCTCAACCCGCACGTGTACCTCGACACGGTGATTTTGCTCGGCGGCATCGGGGCGCGCGAGACGGCGCCCGCCAACGTGTGGTTTGCCGGCGGTGCGATGATCGCGTCCGTGCTCTGGTTCACGACGCTGGGCTACGGCGCGCGGTTGCTGGCGCCGCTGTTCTCGCGCGCTCGCGCGTGGCAGATCCTCGACGGCTTCGTCGGCCTGATGATGTGGGGGCTATGCGCAGGGCTCGTCGCGCAGCAGATGTAACGACCGTTGAGGGATGAAAAACGAACGGCCCGCCACGAAAGTGTGCGGGCCGTTGTTTTTGCGTGCGTTTGCGTGCTCCGGTGACGCCTATGACGCTGACGACACTTATCCGAGCAACGCGTCGGCGAATTCACGTGCCGAGAACGGTTGCAGGTCTTCGACCTTCTCGCCCACGCCGATGAAGTACACCGGCACCGGACGCTGACGTGCAATGGCCGCCAGAATGCCGCCCTTGGCGGTGCCGTCGAGTTTCGTCACGATAAGGCCGGTGAGCGTCAGCGCGTCGTCGAACGCCTTGACCTGCGCGAGTGCGTTCTGGCCGGTATTCGCGTCGATCACGAGCAGGACTTCGTGCGGCGCGCCGTCGGCGGCCTTGCCCAGCACGCGCTTGATCTTCTTGAGCTCTTCCATCAGATGCAACTGCGTGGGCAGACGGCCTGCCGTGTCTGCCATCACGATGTCGATCTTGCGGGCGCGCGCGGCGCTTACGGCGTCGAACACGACGGCGGCCGGATCGCCGCTTTCCTGTGCGACCACGGCCACGTTGTTACGCTCGCCCCAGATCGCCAGTTGCTCGCGGGCAGCGGCACGGAACGTGTCACCGGCGGCGAGCAGCACGGACTGGCCGTAGTGCTGGAAATGCTTGGCGAGCTTGCCGATGCTGGTCGTCTTGCCCGCGCCGTTCACGCCGGCAATCATCACGACCATGGGGGCTTCGCGGCCCAGCACGAGGCTTTGCTCCAGCGGACGCAGCAGCTCGACCAGCAGGTCGTGCAGGGCACGCTTGACCTGTTCGCCTTCCGTCAGACGCTCGGTCTTCACCTTTTTGCGCAGGGCGTCGAGCAGGAACGTGGTGGCTTCCACGCCCGCGTCGCTCATCAGCAGCGCGCCTTCGAGTTCTTCGAACAGATTCTCGTCGACCTTCACGCCGACGAAGATGCCGGTAAGGCCGGCGCTCGTCTTCGACAGACCGGCTTTCAGGCGGGTGAGCCACGAACGCTTGGCGGCCGGTGCCGGGGCAGGTGCCGCGACGATTTCGCCGATGGCTTCGCCCTGAGAGTCCTTGACGACCACAGGGGCCGGCACGGGGACGGGAGGATCGATGGCTTCGGTACGCTCGACGGCCTCGGCCGCTTCGATCGGGGCGGCGGCTTCGACTGCCTCAACCGCCTCAACCGCCTCAACCGCCTCAACCGCCTCAACCGCCTCAACCGCCTCAACCGCTTCAACCGGTGCCGGTGTAGGTACAGGTTCAGGCGCCGGTGTTTCCGCGATGTGCGGCGTCACGGCGGGTACGGCGTCAACCGGCGCGGCAGGCGTTGGGAAATTAGCCTGAGCCGGCTCGGACGGCGCCGCATTTTCCACGGACGCAGCTACGGGAGCCACGGGGGGAGCAGGCGTGGGCTCTGCAACGGGCGTCACGGGCTGAGCGACCGGAGCGGCCTCGACGACAGGCGCGGCAGGCTGGATCGGCGCCGTCTCTGCGGCCGGGCGCGTGTCTGCCTGCGGCGACTGTGCGGGCGGTACTGGCGGCGCAGAAGGGGCTGCGGGCGACGCGACGGGCGTTTCGGCGTCGGGTGAGGCTTGCGATTCGGTCGGTGCCGGGCTCGTCTCGGCGGCCTTGTTACCGCCCGACTTGAAGCGCTTGAAGAAACTGAACATGGGGTGAAGAACTCGACGTGGGGGCGCGCTATCGGCGTGCGGCTAAGAATTGTCGTGCCATTCGCGTCGCACAAAACGCCCTACAATGGGCAGGTCGTTGTTTCCGACGCGGGAAATGCGACGTATTTTATCAGACGCGAATCGACGTCCATGAAGGGCGAAAGGGGATCCATGACGGGAACCATGCGCTGGCGACACGCCTTTGCCGGACTGGCTCTGGCGGGTGTGATGAGCCTGGGCCATGCCGCCGACGCCGTTGGCAACAGCGGCAGCAAGACGACGGACAACACTTCGGAATTCACGCTCTCGAACGGCCTCCGGCTGATCGTACGCGAAGATCACCGGGCACCGACGGTCGCCCACGTGGTCTGGTATCGCGCCGGATCGCTCGACGAGTTCAACGGCACCACCGGCGTTGCGCATGCGCTCGAACACATGATGTTCAAGGGCACCAAGACCGTCGGTGCGGGCCAGTTCTCACGCCAGGTCGCCGCGCTCGGCGGCCGGGAGAACGCCTTCACCAGCAAGGACTACACCGGGTACTTCGAGCAGACGGAGAAGTCGCGTCTGCCGGAGATGATGCGTCTCGAAGCCGATCGCATGGCCAATCTGACGCTGTCTGCCGACGAGTTCGCCAAAGAGATCCAGGTCGTGATGGAGGAGCGCCGTCTTCGTACGGACGACCAGCCGCGCGCCCTGCTCTACGAGCAACTGATGGCCACCGCGCTCGTCGCGAATCCGTATCGTCGCCCTATCGTCGGCTGGATGGACGATCTTCAGCACATGACCGTGCAGGACACCCGCGACTGGTATGAACGCTGGTACGCCCCGAACAACGCTGTGGTCGTCGTGAGCGGGGATGTGGACCCCGCTCAGGTCAAGGCGCTCGCGGAAAAGTATTACGGCCCGATCAAATCGCACACGCTGCCTGAGCGTCGGCCGCAGAACGAGCCGGCACAGATCGGGGTGCGTCGTGTGTTCGTGAAGGCACCCGCAGAGAACCCGAACGTGATGCTCGCGTGGCGCGCGCCGCGTCTGAACGACGTCGAGAAGGATGACGATGTCTATGCGCTGCAAGTGCTCTCCGCCGTGCTCGACGGCTACGGCAATGCGCGTCTGACGAGTCGTCTCGTGCGCGAGCAGCGCATCGCGAACGATGTCGGGGCGAGCTATGACGGCGTGGGTCGCGGCCCGCAGTTCTTCATCATGGACGCGACGCCTGCGCAGGGCAAAACCCCCGAGCAAATCGAGAAGGCATTGCGCGCACAAGTGGCCGACATCGCAGCGCACGGCGTGACGGAAGCCGAACTCAAGCGCGTGAAGGCGCAGGTGATTGCGTCGCAGATCTACAAGCGCGATTCGGTCTTCGGGCAGGCGATGGAAATCGGTCTGAACGAGATGTCGGGGATTTCGTGGCGTCAGATCGACCGCATGCTGGAGAAGGTGAAGGCGGTAACGCCCGCGCAAGTGCAGGCGGTGGCCGGCAAGTACTTCGGCGACGAATCGTTGACGGTGGCGACGCTGGTGCCGCAGCCCATCGACGAGGCGACACGCAAGCGCCGCGCCCAAGGGGCGGAAGACCTGAAGAACATGCGCTGAGAGGGCCACACAATGATGAACATTTCCGCACTGTTGCGTGCGTTCTCCGTGCCCGCGCGAACGGGCCTGATGGGCTCCGTGGCGTCTGTGGCTGCGGGCGCGCTGGTGAGCCTCGTGCCGCTCACGGCGAGTGCCGCGTTGCCGATCCAGAGCTGGATCGCGCCGTCCGGCGCCAAGGTGATGCTCGTGGAGAGCCGCTCCATTCCGATGATCGATCTGAACATCGATTTCGATGCCGGTAGCCGTTACGACCCGCCGGGCAAGTCGGGGCTGGCGTTGCTCACGGCCGGGTTGCTCGACTCGGGCGCGGCGGCGACGGGCGGGCGTCCCGCGCTGAGCGAGGCGCAGATTGCCGACCGTTTTGCCGATGTGGGGGCGATGGAAGGGACGAGCGCCGGACGCGACGCCGCGACCGTCACCATGCGTACGCTGTCTTCGGCGGCCGAGCGCGATGCTGCCGTGAATACGCTGGCGCAGTTCCTGCAACATCCCACGTTCCCTGATGCGGTGCTCAAGCGCGAGACTGCGCGCCTGTCGTCGGCGATTGCCGAATCGGACACGAAGCCGGAAGCCATCGCCGAGAAGGCGTTCCGCAGCGCGATCTACGGCAGCCATCCGTATGGCGTGACGCCGACGGTCGCCAGCGTGAACGCAGTCAAGCGTGACGATCTGCTGCGCTTCTATCGCGACATGTACAGCCCGAAGCGTGCCGTCGTCTCCATCGTCGGGGATATCGATCGTGCGCAGGCGGAGAAACTCGTCGCGCAACTGACCGACGCAATGCCTGCCGGCATCGTGCCGCCGAAGATGCCGCCGGTCGCAGCGTTGCGCAGTGCTGTGCAGATCGACTTGCCGCATCCGGCCGAGCAGGCCCACATTGCGACGGGACAGGCGTCGATGGCGCGCAGCGACCCCGACTACTTCCCGTTGCTCGTGGGGAATTACGTGCTGGGCGGTGGCGGGTTCGTGTCGCGTCTGACGGCCGAGGTGCGAGAAAAGCGCGGTCTGACGTATGGCGTGTCGAGCGGGTTCGTTCCGCAGTTGCAGGAAGGGCCGTTCGAGATCAACTTGCAGACGCGTCGCGAGCAAGCGCCGGAAGCCCTCAAAGTCGTGCGTGAGACGCTGGCCGAGTTCGTGCAGAACGGACCGACCGACGAGGAGATGAAGGCCGCGAAGGACAACCTGACCAACGGGTTCCCGCTGCGACTGGACAGCAACCGCAAGCTGTTGGCGAACGTGGCGGCCATCGGCTTCTACAACCTGCCGCTGGACTATCTCGATACGTGGACGAGCAAGGTCGAGGCCGTGACGGCCGCGCAGGTGAAGGAAGCCTTCGCACGCCACGTGCAGCCGGATCGTCTGGCGACTGTCGTGGTGGGGCCGAGCAACGTCTTCGGCGCGGCAAGCGCCGGTGCTGCTGCACCGAGTGCTACGCCCGTCGCGAACAAGGCGGCTAAGTGACTAGGTCAGTGAGCCGCTAAGTGAGTCGCTAAGGGAGCAGCTAAATGAGCAGGTGAGGATGACGCGCGGTTGCCGGCGATCGCGCGCCATCGCTCACCCTTGCTCCCCCATTGCTCCCTTCATCGAAGAATCCGCCGCCGCAGCAATACCAGCGCCACCGCGAAGCCGACCACGGCGTAGATCGCCAGGGCACCGGCGTGCAGCCACGGCTGGTCGATGGCGCGTCCGAGCATGGCAGGGCGAATCAGCGCCACGGCGTGCGCGAGCGGCAGCCACTCGGTGATGTGACGCGCCGCGGCCGGCAGTTGCGACAAGGGGAAGAACACGCCCGAGAGCAGCAGCATCGGTGTCATCACGAGCGTTTGATAGAACATGAAGAAGTCGTAGCTCGGCGCGAGTGCCGTCATCACCATCGCCAGACTGGCGAACGCCAGACCGGCTAGCAGCACCGCGGGCAGTACGACCGCCAGACTCTCGACGCGCGCATAGCCGAGCACACTCGCCACGAACAGAATCGCCACGCCCGAGAGCACCGCCTTGCTCGCCGCCCAGACCACCTCGCCGAGCACAACGTCGCCGAGCGTGAGCGGCGTGTGCATCAGGGCTTCCCAGGTGCGCTGAACGTGCATGCGCGAGAAGCCCGAATACATCGACTCGAAGCTCGCGGAAAACATCACGCTGGAACCCACAGTGCCTGCGGCCAGAAACGCGATGTACGACGTGCCGTCGACGTCGCCGACCATCATGCCCAGCCCGAACCCAAGCCCGAACAGATAGATCATGGGGTCCGCCAGATTGCCGAACATCGAGGCAATGGCGAGCTTGCGCCAGACGAGGAAGTTACGCCGCCACACGCCCATCCAGGGCGTGACGCCCGGCAGATAGCGCGGGGCGTCCGGCGGTGTGCCGCGCGGTGTCGTCGTGCGCGGCGGCGCTTCTGCCGAGGTCATGGTCGACGTATCGGGGCCCGCCGTGGTCTCGCGTCGATCGTGCTCAGTCATCGCGCATCTCCCGTCCGGTGAGCTTGAGGAAGACGTCTTCCAGGTTGGCGCGCCGGTGCAGATAGCGAACGCCCGGCTGGTCGCGCAGGGCGTTCACGACAGGCGTGGCGTCGCGAACGTAGCAGAAGTGCGTCTCGCCGCTGGTTTCGATGCGCTCGGCGAGGGGGGCCAGGCTTGCGAGCAGCGGCTGGGGAACGTCGCCGAACACTTCCACGACATCGCAACCGATCTCGCGCGCGACCAGTTCCGGTGGCGTGCCTTCGGCGATCTTGCGTCCGGCATCGATGACACAGAGCCGATGGCACAGGCGCTCGGCTTCCTCCATGAAATGCGTCGTCAGCAGAATCGTCTTGCCCTCGTTCATCAGCGATTTGAGCCGCTCCCAGATCAGATGCCGGGCTTGCGGATCGAGCCCGGTGGTCGGTTCGTCGAGTACCAGCACGTCGGGGTTGTTGATGAGGGCGCGGGCCAATGTGAGGCGTCGCTTCATGCCGCCCGAGAGTTGTCCCACGCGGGCATCGGCCTTCGATTCGAGGCGCGCGAAGGCCAGCAGCGCGGGAACGCGTTCCTTGATGTCGGCAGAGGAGAGTCCGAAATAGCGTCCGAAGACGGCGAGATTCTCGCGCACCGTGAAGTCGGGGTCGAGATTGTCGAACTGGGGGACGACACCGACGCGCCGGCGTGCTTGCGGCGCCTGTCGCGGCACGGGCAGGCCGCTGAGACGGATCTCGCCGCTGTCGGGCGTGACCAGCCCGAGCAGCATGCGCAATGTGGTGGTCTTGCCTGCACCGTTCGGTCCCAGCAGGCCGAAGCATTCGCCGGGCGCGACGCGCAGCGACAGGTGATCGACCACGGGACGGCCGTCATAGGCCTTGCATAGCTCGGTTACCTCGATGGCGGCATCGGTCATGGTGGGGCGGGCTGTCTCCTGCGATGTGGTATGTTTCGCCTCAACAATGTAGCGTGAATTGCCATGATTTTGGATTTTCAGCGTGCGCAACGACGCGCGCGTCCCCATTTTTCCGCCGTCTGTGGCGTGTCCGATTCCGCCGATCCGGCGGTATTGCGGAGTCCGGCATGAAGTCCGGTCCGGGTAACGTCGCACGCGGCGCGCCGCAACAGGTCCGCATCATCGGCGGCCAGTGGAAGCGCACGCCGCTCCCGGTGCCGTCGGGCGACGGCCTGCGCCCCACGCCCGATCGCGTGCGTGAAACGCTGTTCAACTGGCTTGGGCAGGACCTGACGGGCATGCAATGTCTGGATGCCTTCGCGGGTAGCGGGGCGCTCGGCTTCGAAGCCGCATCGCGCGGCGCGCAGCGCGTGTTGATGGTCGAGGCCGCCGCGCCCGCCGTTCGTCAACTGCGTGCCAATCAGGCGAAGCTCGGGGCGAATCAGATCGAGATCGTGCAGGCCGACGCGAGGCGTCTGATAACCACACTCTCGCCCGGGGTTTTCGATGTGGTTTTTCTCGATCCGCCCTTCGCGAGTGGCTGGCTGAACGATCTGCTCGCACCGGCCGCGCGCCTGCTGACGCCAAGCGGTGTGATCTACGCCGAATCCGACATCCCGCTGGAAGACGATGCGCTCGCCGCGCTGGATCTCTCATGCGTGCGCCGCGCGAAAGCCGGAGCGGTGCATTATCATTTGCTTGAATCGATTCCGAAAACCTAGAGACCACAATGAACAAGTACGCAGTATCGGTCCCCAGCCGCGAGGAGACGTTGGCATGGTAGTGGCGATCTATCCGGGGACGTTCGACCCGTTGACCCGAGGACACGAGGATCTGGTCCGCCGTGCGGCGGGCATTTTCGACAAGCTCGTGGTCGGGGTGGCCGATAGCCGAAACAAGAAACCGTTCTTCACGCTGGAAGAGCGCATCGACATCGCGCGTGAAGTGCTGGGGCACTATCCCAACGTGAGCGTCGAAGGGTTTTCCGGCTTGCTGAAGGACTTCGTGCGCAAGCATCAGGCGCGCGTGATCGTGCGCGGTCTGCGCGCCGTTTCCGACTTCGAGTACGAGTTTCAGATGGCGGGCATGAATCGCTATCTGCTGCCCGACGTCGAGACGATGTTCATGACGCCGTCCGATCAATACCAGTTCATCTCGGGCACGATCGTGCGCGAGATCGCCCAATTGGGTGGCGACGTCAGCAAGTTCGTCTTCCCTTCGGTCGAGAAGTGGCTGGTCACGAAGGTCGGCGATATGGCAGCGAAGCCCTGATTCCACGTCGTTCGCCATGCGTCGTTCGTTGCGACGCAAGGACAAAACCCCGCAGCGTGTTGCCACACTGCGGGGTTTTTTGTTGCGCGCGCGTTTAAGCGCAATTACTTAAGTTCGATTACCTAACGCGTTGTGAGCGTCGCAAGCATCAGAAGCCCGTCGGCAACGGTGCCTGCATCCATTTCACCGACATGGCGTTCAGACGACCATCTGCCTTCGCCTTGTCGATGATCGCGTTCAGCTTCGCCACCATCGCCGTCTCTCCCTTGCCGACGCCGATGTAGCAGGGCGTTTCCTCGACCGGGAATTTCAGATCGAACGCGCGCTGCTTGCTCTTCTCGCGCACGGCGTTCGCGACGATGTTGCCCAGCGTGACCAGTTGCACCTGACCGGCCAGATACGACGCCGCCGTGGCGTTGTTGTCCTCATAGCGCTTGATGCTCGCGCTTTGCGGCGCAACGGCCGTGAGCGCCAGATCCTCGGTCGAGCCGCGCGTCACGGCGATGGTCTTGTTCGCGAGGTCGGCGGGCGTCTTGATGACGATGTCCTGCGGGCCGTACACGCTCTTGGGGAACGGCGCGTAAGCCTTCGTGAAATCAATGGCCTTTTCACGCTCGGCATTCTTCCCGAGCGACGAAATGACGACGTCGACCTTGCCGGTGGTCAGATAGGCGATCCGGTTCGTGCTGATGACCGGCACGAGTTCGACTTTCGCGCCGATCTCCTTGCCGATCAGCTCCGCCATGTCGATGTCGTAGCCGTGAACCTTGAGGTCCGTACCGATCGAGCCGAACGGCGGGAAATCCTGCGGGATGGCAATGCGGATGACGCCGGTCTTCGCGACGGTTTGCAGCACGTCGGCATGGGCGACGCCCACCAGACTTCCCAGCGACGCAACGACCACCGCTTGCAGCATCCGGCGACGGCCGGCTTGATGAAGGAACGCACGCATCGATCAAACTCCTTGGCTAAGGCAACAACGAAAAACGAAAGGGGGCTTGCGTTCCCAAGTGGAGCGCAGACAATTCCGGTCGTACTGGTACGACCAGTTGCGTCAAAGACAAAGCACTAAACGTGCCAGCCGGTTCGGGATGTGGGGGAAAGCCTTGCGATGGGAGGAAGGCGAGGTCAGTGGGGCATGTGGGGAAGCGCAGCGTGTGACTTCGCAGAAGGCGTCGTCACGATGTTTTGCACGGAACGCCCCCCTTCATGCACCAGATCGAACCGGAGGTGGACGAACCGGTGCATGAGGCATCGAATTCAGGCACCCAGGCGCAGACAGCCCTCCTGCCGAGTCAGTCGGTGCCTCGCCCGTCACATCCTGTAGCTCAGCGTCACCATGACGTTGCGCGGCTCGCCATAGAGCGCCTGATTGTAGAAGCCCGTCATCGTGTAATAGCGCTTGTCGAAGAGGTTGTTGACGTTGATGGCTACGCTCGCGTTCGACGTCACGTCGTAGCGCGCCATCAGCGAGGTGATGGCGTACGCACCCTGTCCGACCTGCACCGCTCCGTCAGGACCGAGCGCCGATTGAGAGAAGCTGCTCTGCCAGTTCACGCCACCGCCCACGGTCAGCCGGTGCCACGTGCCCGGCAGGCGGTAGGTCGTGAACAGGCGTACCGTCGCACGCGGAATCTGGCTGTTGAGCCGCGATCCGTCGCCACTCGATGCCGTGAATTGCGACGCCCCGGCATACACGTTCCATCCGGGAAGCCATTCGCCCTGGATGTCCAGTTCGATCCCTTTCGAGCGTGTGCCACTGGCCGCGTAGTAAGCGAGTGAGCCGTCGGGCAGAGAGTGGCCGGTGTCGGTCTGTGCAACGTTGTCGAGCCAGGCGTCGAAGAGCGCCACCGACGCGTTCAGACGACCGTCGAGAAACGCGCCCTTCAGGCCGATCTCGGCGTTCTTGCCGGAGGTCGGCGCGAGTACGTTGCCGTCCCGGTCGCGGTAGGTTTGCGGATTGAAGATCGTCGTATAGCTGGCGTATGCGGAGTAGGTGTCGTCAATGTCGTAGACCACGCCCGCGTACGGCAGGAACTTGGCCGTCTGCTTGAAATGGAATGTCCCCTGATCGACTTCGTAGTTGCTCAGACGTGCACCGAGGATCAACTTCAGCGGTGCAGCGAGATTCCAGCGCACGGCCCCGTAAGCGCCGCTCTGCTTCACATGCGTCTTGGTGAGTGCGTAGGGCGTCGAGGCCCAGTCGGGCTCGGGATAAGCGCCGGTCCACTGATAAAAGTTACCGATCGGCGTCGGCGTGAAGACGAAGCCCGTCTCGCGGTCATCGGCCTTCTGGTCGGACATCATCGCGCCGAAGGTCAGTTCATGACGTCGTCCCAGCAGGGTGAACGGGCCGGTGGCCATGACGTCGAAACTGTTCTGCCGACTCTCGACGATACCGCCTACCGCCAGCGGAATGAGCCCCTGACCCGTGGTGCGGTCCGGATAACTCAGCGCGGAGAACATTTTTGCGTCGGAGTCGGCACGCCGCTGGCTCAGCTCGGCGCGTAGCTTCCAGCCGTTGTCGAAGCGATGCTCGATGTCGGCGAAGGCCGTCTTGAGCGTTGACTCCCATGTGCTCCAGCTCGCCGCGAGATTGGTCGAGCGCGGCCAGCTTGTCTGCCCGCCGTCACTGAAGAACATCGGTTGTCCGCCCCACGGCATACCCTTGGGCGAGGCGTGCGAATACTGGTACCCCAGCGAGACGGTCGTGTCGCGAGTCAGGTCCGCATCGACCACGCCGTACAGCGATTGACGGCGCAGCTTGTCATGATCGAGGAACGAGCGCGAATCCTGCCCCACGGCGATGATCCGTGCCCGGACGTTGCCGCTCGGAGTCAGTGGCGTGGAGATGTCGAGCGCGCCCCGATAGTTGTCCCACGATCCGGCGCTCACCGACGCCGCCGCCGCGAAGTCCTTCAGCGCATGCTTGCGCACGAGATTGATCGATGCTGATGGATTACCGGTGCCGCTCATGAGCCCCGTGGCGCCGCGAACGACTTCCACGCGGTCATAGAAGGCCGTGTCCTGAATGCCATCGCCCGGCACGAAGGTGTTGGGAAGTGCCGACGTCGGCATGCCGTCGTACGTGAAGTTCGTGATCTCGAAGCCCCGGGAGTAAAAGGTGATCCGGCCGCCTTCCCCGTCCTGGTTGTAAGCCGAAACGCCCGTCGTGTTGCGTAGCACGTCGCTCACCGACGTCATTTGCTGATCGGTCATGCGCTGTTGCGTCACGACCGTCACGGATTGCGGGGTGTCGCGTAGCGAGAGCGGCAAGCCCGTTGCCGCCGATGTCTGGTCGACGGTGTAGGCGTGCGTCGTCTGGGTCGTGGTGTCGGCGCTGGCGGTGACGTGGGTGGCGGGTAGGGCGACGGTCGAATGCGCTTGATCAGGGCGCGTGGTATCGACGTCGTCCGTTGACTGCGAGTAGCCCGGAAGCGGGGCGACCAGCAGCGTCGCGAACGCGGTGCTCAGGGCTGTGATGAGCCGCCGGGGCGTAGGGTGACGTGGGCAGGCAGCATGGCGAAGCACGGGCGGCAGACGTAAGGAAGCCCGCGGCCTCCGATGCGAAAGGTCGGTCATGAAAACGGATTCTCGAAAGGGCGGAGCGCCGCGCGGGCCTGCGCAGCGCGCATTGCGGCGAATGGACACTCGTCGGGACGAGCACGAGTGGGTACCAGTGATGCGAACCGGCGCCTCACACCACGTCGACGGCGTGGTGCGTAACGAGAATCATTATTAACTTCGCGAGAAGCTTGGGAAATGCCGTCAGACGCACGCGTGCCGTGCGCGGCACGCACGGATTCGAGAAACCCCGCGTTCTGTTAGTATTTGCGTAGTTTGTGGTTGAAAAGTAAAGAGAAAGCGAGTCAACAGTGGCACTGATGATTACCGACGAATGCATCAATTGCGACGTGTGCGAGCCCGAGTGCCCGAACGACGCAATTTCGATGGGGATCGAGATCTACGAGATCGATCCGAACAAATGCACGGAGTGTGTCGGTCACTTCGACGAACCGCAGTGCGTGCAGGTGTGTCCGGTGGAATGCATTCCGATCCATCCGGAGCACGTCGAGACGCCCGAGCAATTGCTCGAGAAGTACACCCATCTGCAAGCGGCCAAGTCCGCCTGAGTTCGCTGAGCGAGCTCACGGTGACGGTTTCGGCCTGATTCCCCCAGAAAGCATTCGAGCGGCATTCGAGCCGCTCGATTAACTTCCGTCTCACGCGAGATACCGGCTTATTTTCCCGGTGCCGCGTGCAGACGCATCATCGCCTTTTCCATCTCGCCTTTCACGACCAGATCGACGATGTCGAGCGATCGCGACATGGCCTCGTCGATCTCCGCCTGTTCTTCCTTGCGCGGCGGCTTGAGCACGAAGTCGGCGACTTGTTGCTGGCTGCCGGCGGGTTGCAGCGTGCGCGGATGACCGATGCCCAGGCGTAGGCGCCAGAAGTCGGGTGTCGTCAGATGGGCCGCAATGTCCTTGAGCCCGTTGTGTCCGCCGGTGCCGCCACCGCGCTTGAGCCTGACGGTGCCGGGCAGCAGGTCGAGTTCGTCGTGCACGACGAGAATTTCGTCCGGCATGATCTTGTAGAAGCGCGCCAGCGCGACGACCGATTGCCCGGAGCGGTTCATGAAGGTCTGGGGTTCGAGCAACCACACTTCCTGTCCGGCAACGCGCGCACGCGCTGCGTAACCATGGAAGTTCTTTTGGTTGGTGAGCGAGGCGCCGCTTTGCTGCGCCAGTGCGTCGACGAACCAGAAGCCCGCGTTGTGACGCGTCGCTGTATATTCGGCGCCCGGATTGCCGAGCCCTACGATCAGCTTGATCATTTCGGTATCAGGATCTGGGTACGCGCCATCGTGGCATGCGCACCGCCATAAAAAAACCCGCCGGACATGACGTCGCGGCGGGTCTTGCGTCCAGCGTCGCCGCTGAAAGCTAACGCGTGAGGCTTAGGCAGCCGGCGTTTCGCCTTCAGCCGAAGCAGCCGCTTCGTCAGCAGCAGCGCCAGCCGGTTGAACGGCTTGTGCGACCACCGGGTTTTCTTGCTCGACGTGCAGCGTCAGCGTCACGCCGGCGGGCAGCTTGACGTCCTTGGCGTGCACCGTCTTGCCGGCTTCCAGCGTCGACAGGTCGACTTCCAGGAATTCCGGCAGCTTGCCCGGCAGGCAGCTAACGTCCAGTTCGTTCAGCGTGTGGCTGATCACGTTCGAAGCCAGCTTCACGGCCGGGGCGTTCTCAGCACCCAGGAAGTGCAGGGGCACCTTGACGTGGATCGGCTTGTTCGGATCGACACGTTGGAAATCCACGTGCAGAACCAGTTGCTTGAACGGGTGGTACTGCACATCGCGCAGCAGCACTTGTTCGTTCTTGCCGGCGACTTCCAGGTCGAGGATCGACGAGTGGAAGGCTTCCTTACGCAGGGCGTGCCACAGCGCGTTGTGATCGAGTTCGATCAGTTGCGGAGCGACGTTCCCACCGTACACGATGCCCGTGGTCTTACCGGCATTGCGCAGGCGGCGGCTCGCACCCGTACCTTGCAGATTACGCTCAAAAGCGACGACTTTCATAAACAACTCCTTGAACTGCCCGCGACCAGGCAGCGATTTCTTCCCGAAAATCCCGCGAAAAAACGCAGGTCTCAGGAACAACAAAGGCGGGGATAGGCTCCCCGCCGACAGAACAACGGCGCCACACAGGCGCCGTCGCAAAAACTTTACCGAACGTTTATTCCGCGAACAGCGACATCACCGAGTCGCCACGACGGATACGCGAGAACGTCTCGGCCAGCAGGTTCGCGCAGCTCAGTTGGCGAATCTTGCCGCCCTTCGAGTCGTCGCGCAGCGGAATCGTGTCGGTCACGACCACTTCATCCAGCTCCGAGGCATTGATGCGCGCTGCGGCACCGCCCGAGAGAACCGGGTGCGTGCAGTAGGCGTACACCTTCTTCGCGCCACGTTCCTTGAGCACTTGTGCGGCCTTGCACAGCGTACCGGCGGTGTCGACCATGTCGTCCATGATGACGCAGGTACGGCCTTCGACTTCACCGATGATGTTCATCACTTCCGCGACGTTGGCCTTCGGACGACGCTTGTCGATGATGGCCAGATCGCAATGCAGTTGCTTGGCGAGCGCACGGGCACGAACCACACCGCCGACGTCCGGCGAAACCACCAGCAGGTTCTCGTGATTCTGCGCGCGCACGTCCTGCAGCAGCAGCGGCGAAGCGTAGATGTTGTCGACCGGGATATCGAAGAAGCCCTGAATCTGGTCGGCGTGCAGGTCCATCGTGATGATGCGTTCGACGCCTGCGATTTGCAGCATGTTGGCCACGACCTTCGCCGAGATCGCCACGCGCGCCGAGCGGGGGCGACGATCCTGACGGGCATAGCCGAAATACGGAATGGCAGCGGTGATCCGGCCGGCAGAAGCGCGCTTGAGCGCGTCGACCATGATCATCAGTTCCATCAGATTGTCGTTGGTCGGAGCGCACGTCGACTGGAGGACGAAGACGTCCTTGCCGCGCACGTTTTCCTGAATTTCGACTTGGATCTCACCATCCGAGAACCGGCTGGCCATGGCTTTGCCGAGCGGGATACCGAGTGTATCGACGACCGCTTGGGCCAGGGCGGGATTGGCGTTCCCGGTGAATACCATCAGGTTATCACTACTCATCTGGCTACCTGCGGGACGTTTGGATGCTGAGACTTTACGACAGAGAAATTGGCAGGGGAGGAAGGACTCGAACCCTCGTATGCCGGAATCAAAATCCGGTGCCTTAACCAACTTGGCGACTCCCCTACACTAACCGATGCCTTCGCTGCGTCGTAGGAAACGCAACAAAGTAAAACCCTTTTACGCGAAGGCGAACATTGGATGTTCGGCCAGGCCGGTGGTCACTTGACCGATCCAGCGCTCCGGCAATCGCTTGTATGCCGCTTCCGCTTCTGCCTTCGTGTCGAATACTGCAAACACGCTGGCGCCGGATCCCGTCATACGTGCAGTGGTGAAGGTTCTGAACCAGTCAATCACAGCAGCGACTTCCGCGTATTCTCGAGTGACTACCGCCTGCATGTCGTTACGGAAGATTTCATCCGTTTCGAACACGTTTTCGTTGGCGTGCTCAAGAAAGAACGCCATTGTGACGATCTTCGTATCCCTTGTCAACAGGGGGTCCGTAAATATTTTGTTGGTGGCGACGTGTGTACGCGGGTTGACCACAAGGAAGTACCGCTGCGGCAACTCGACCGCCCGCAACTGCTCGCCCAGCCCTTCGGCGAAGGCATTGCGGCCGAAGACGAAAAACGGCACGTCTGCGCCGAGCTTGAGGGCCAGCGTCTGGAGTTCTTCGCGCGGCAGATCGAGTTGCCACATGCGATTGAGCGCCAGCAGGGTCGTGGCGGCGTCCGAACTGCCGCCCCCGATGCCCCCACCGGCCGGAAGACGCTTCTCGATGCCGATATCCACCCCGAAGCGTACGCCGCAGTGCGCTTGCAGCAAGCGTGCCGCGCGCACGGTCAGGTCGGTTTCCGGTGGAACGCCCGGCAGCGGATTCGTATGCACGATCTGTGCGTCGTCGCGCCGCTCGAAATGCAGCGTATCGGCCCAATCGATCAACTGGAAGACGGTTTGCAGTTCGTGATAACCGTTGGGCCGGCGTCCTACGATATGCAGGAACAGGTTCAGCTTGGCCGGGGCGGGGCAGTCACGCAGGATTTCGTACATGGCGTTGCAAAAACAAAAAACGACTTGAATGAATTGGGGGCGGGCGTTTGGGCGTTTGTCTGTCGCTTACTCGTCGATCACGAGACGCACGGCGAGCGGCGCACCACCCGCTTCGCGCGACAGGTCGACGCGTTTGACGCGCAGCGGCGTGCCGTCGAAATACGCCTGATAGTCGATTGTCCAGCCGTCCTGCTTCAGATGCGTGGGACGTTGCGTCTGCGGATCGCGTTCGATGCTCGCCTGCGAGCCCGGCGCTCCCTGCATGCGCAACCAATAACGCATGCCGCCGACGGGGAGGGCGAAACCGAGCGCATCGCGCATCACATCGTCGAGACGCGCACCGGTCAGAGGCGCCTTGCCGGGCAGTTCCAGCGAGGCGCTGCGAGGATTTTCGCGCACGATCGCCTGCGTCTGGCCGAGCGGGTCGAGCAACTGGAGCGTCGCATTGTCGCCGCTCTGCTGCCAGTCGAAATTACCGTAGGTATTGCGCGGCTCGCCGTTTTGTTCGTAGCGCACCGAGAAGCGGCCGCGATAGTGTTCGACGCTCGCACCCGCAGTCGGCTCGACCGGCGTGGGCGGCGCGAGGCTCGCACATCCCGTGGCGACCACGGCAGTCGAACATGCCAGCGCGAGCGTGGCGGCGCGCGACCACTGCGACCATTGGGACGATCGCGGCAGCCGGGCCGACAAGGAAGACTTCACCGTCATGAGCATCACGTGCATTCGATGCATTACGGTGCGACGTTGTAACGCTTCATGGTCGAGCGCAGCGTATCGTCGTCGCTATCGAGCTTGAGGGCTTCGCGCCAGGTCTTGCGCGCTTCGTCCTGCTGGCCCGATTCCCACAGCACTTCGCCCAGATGCGCGCCGATTTCGGCCTGCGCCTGAATGCCATAGGCGCGACGCAGCAGTTCCAGCGCCTGCTGCTTGTCGCCCAGACGGTACTTCACCCAGCCGAGGCTATCCATGATGTACGGGTCTTCCGGCGAAAGCGACGACGCCTTTTGCAGCAGCTTGAGCGCTTCCGGCAAACGCGTATTGCGCTCGGTCAGCGAGTAGCCCAGCGCGTTGTAGGCCTGTGCATTCTCGGGCTGCGTCGTCATCACGCGGCGCATGGCCTTTTCCATCACGTCGTAGTGCTTGTTCAGTTCGGCAACCATGCCGTACTGATAGAGCAGGTCCGCATCGTCCGGATGATCCTTGACTTCGACGGCGAGCAGCTTCTCCGCGTCGTCGTAGCGCTTTGCCTTGACGAGCAGGTCCGACTCGGCGCGCTTGAGTGCGAGCTGCTCGCGCGGGTCGCTCGACTTGATGCCATGCAGCAGCGCGCGGCCTTCGTCGACCTTGCCCTGATCGGCGAGCAACTGGGCGCGGCCGATCTGCGCGGGCAGATAGGCGTTGCTGTCTTCGCGAATCTTCGAGAGCCACTTGTCGGCCGCCGGATAATCCTTGCGGTCCTGCGCGATCTGCGCGAGGTAGACGTAAGCCTGCGCACCGTCGGTGTTCTGTTGCTCGGCTTCGGTCGCGTATTTCTGCAAATACTGCTCGGCCTGCGCCGGATGATTGGCGTGCAGGTTGAGCAGCGCCAATGCCATGAGCGTCGACAACTCGTGCGGGTAGCGCTTCTCGAGCGTCTCGAACTGTTTCTGTGCGGCGTCGAGCTGGTTGTCCGCCAACAGCAGCTTGGCGTAGGCGAAGCGGGCTTCCTTGGCGTCCGGATTGCGATCGAGGAACGTTTTCAGGCTGGCGATGGCGCCGCTGCGCTCCGCCGGCCCCATCTGCCCATAGAGCAGCGCGGCCGCTTCGTAATCGGGTTTGAGCTTGAGCGCGGTTTCGAGCGAGGTGCGCGCGCCGGCCGTGTCGCCGGCGTCGAGTTGCGAGCGGGCGATGGCCAGTTGCGCTTCGGGGCGCTGCATGTCGTTCGCCAGCATGCGCTTGAGCGAGTCGATGCCCGTGGCGCGCTCCGGACTGCGGGCGATCATCTGCTGCAATTCGAGGATGGCCTGACCGCGGCGCGCTTCCGGCACCTTGTTCAGTTCCTCGACGAGCAGCGGCTCGGCTTCGGCCAGATGACCGGTGCCGACTTCGAGGCTCGCAAGCAGTTGCGACGCCGGACGCCACGCCGGATCGAGCTGATGCCACAGCTTCGCGGCGACGAGTGCATCGCCGAGCTGGCGCGCACCGAGCGCGATCTCGACGGAGCGGCGCGCCATGCGCGGATCCTTCGTCCGGTTGGCCAGCGCGATATAGGTATTGAAGGCGGGCGCGAGATTGCCTTGTTGCAGGCTCAGTTCGGCGGCCAGCACTTCGAAGACGATCTCGCTGGTGAGCGCGACGTTCGGCAACTTCTCACGGGGGACGTTCGCGTTTGGTGCGACGTCTTCGCTATCGACGTCGGCGCTCGCGCCGCTCGCAGCCTTCGGTGCGCTTGCCTTGGCCGGGGCCGCAGGCGCAGCAGCCGGCGCCGGCTGTGCGGTCTGGGCGAAGGCGTTCGAAGATGGCAGAAATGCCATGATGGCGCTGGCGCAGGTCACGCCGAGCGCCGTGGCTCCGGCCCACGCCCCGCGGGCCAGGGCGCCACGCAGGCGCAAAACCACGGGTGCCGCAGTCTGGGCAGCGGCGGGAATGGACTGGAATCGGGTGTTCGGCATAGGGATCCACGGCAGGTTTCGAGCGATTGTAGCGCGCCCGATACAATAGAGTCTAAATCCTCAGCAAACGTTCGCAGGCATGCCTGAACTCCCAGAAGTCGAAGTCACCCGCCGCGGTATCGCGCCGCACGTGGCGGGCACTCGTATTGCGCGTATCGACGTTCGCAACGGCGCGTTGCGCTGGCCGGTGCCCGACGGGCTCGATACCCTTTTGCGTGGCGAAACACTCGTCGGCGTGACCCGTCGCGGCAAGTATCTGCTGCTCGAATACGCGCCCGGCTGGCTGCTCGTGCATCTGGGCATGACCGGTACGCTGCGCGTCATGCCCGAGCCGATGTCGTTGCCGGCCGCCGGTGTGCACGACCACATCGATCTCGTCTTCGAGCGATGTGCGCTTCGCTATCGCGACCCGCGTCGCTTCGGCGCGGTGCTCTTCCATCCCCGCTCGGCGGGCGACGTGCTCGCGCATCCGCTGCTCGCCGGTCTCGGCGTCGAGCCGTTGACGGACGCCTTCGACGGCGCGCTGCTCTACGCGGGCACGCGCGGGCGCACCGTTGCCATCAAGCAGGCGTTGCTCGCGGGCACGATCGTCGTTGGCGTTGGCAACATCTACGCCTCGGAGAGCCTGTTCCGCGCGGGTATCAACCCGCGCATGGCGGCGGGCAAGTTGTCCCGCCCGCGCGCCGAGAAGCTGGCGCAGGCCGTCAAGGTCGTGCTCGCGGCGGCGATCGAGAAGGGCGGCAGCACGTTGCGCGACTTCGTCGGGAGCGACGGCCAGAGCGGTTACTTCCAGCAGGAGTATTTCGTCTACGATCGTGCCGGTCAGCCGTGTCGTGTCTGTGGCACGACGATCCGGCAGATCGTGCAGGGGCAGCGATCCACGTTCTTCTGCCCGCACTGTCAGAAATAATGCCTGCGTTCGCGGCGAGTTGAGTCGGCGCCATCTGCCCTTATCTTGCCGTGACGCAACAAAATAGCGCCCCAAAAGCCCCCCAATAGCCCCATGAAAGACGCCTCCCACGACATCAAGACCGGCACGCTCGCGGATACTTTCGCCGAGCGCCTGATCGCCTGGCAGGCCGAGCACGGCCGTCATGATCTGCCCTGGCAGAACACGCGCGACGCCTATCGCATCTGGCTGTCCGAGATCATGCTTCAGCAGACGCAGGTCGCCACGGTGATTCCGTACTACGGACGATTTCTGGAGCGCTTCCCCGATGTCGCCGCGCTGGCCAGTGCGCCGCAGGACGACGTCATGGCGCTCTGGAGCGGCCTCGGCTACTACTCTCGCGCGCGCAACCTGCATCGTTGCGCCCAGGTCGTCGTTGCAGAACATGGCGGACGTTTCCCGTCCGATCCGCAGACGCTCGCGACACTGCCCGGCATCGGCCGTTCGACGGCCGCCGCCATTGCCGCTTTCGCCTACGACGCCCACGCCGCGATTCTCGACGGCAACGTCAAACGAGTGCTCGCGCGGGTATTCGGCATCGAAGGGTTCCCCGGCACGCCGAAGATCGAACGCGAGATGTGGGCACTGGCGGAATCGCTGTTGCCGACGAGTGGATTGCCGGCTTACACGCAGGGGATGATGGACCTCGGCGCTACGCTGTGCGGACGCGGCAAGCCGCGCTGTGGTGAATGTCCGTTCGATGGTGATTGCGTCGCGCATTCGACGGGACGCGAGCGCACGCTGCCGACGGCCAAGCCGAAGAAAGCGCAGCCGGAGCGATATGTGGATGTGCTGGTGATTCGCGCGGGCGAGCGGGTGCTGTTCGAGCGGCGTCCCGACAGCGGCATCTGGGGTGGCCTATGGAGTCTGCCGGAGCTCACCCCGCCGACCGACGCGCGCGACGCCGACGATGCGGTGCTGCGCCAACGTCTGACGGGCCACGCGGCGGCGCTCGGCGCGAAGCTTGGTCCGGTGCAGTCGGTCATGCCGCTGCATGGGCTCACGCACGTCTTCACGCACTTCAAGCTTCACTTGCGCCCGTGGTTGGTGACGCTGTCGGTATCGTCGACGCCAACGCTCGCCGACGATGCCAATCGTGCATGGCTGGATGGCGCAGGGGTGGCGGCGGCCGGCTTGCCGTCGCCGATCCGGAAGATCGCCGACGCGCTTTGCCTGAACACGTCGGGCGACGGTCAGTTGTCTTTGCCGGCCTGAAACGTGAGCCGCACATCGCCGGCCGCTGACAACGGGCCAACGGGCCGGCGAATTTGGATCGGGGATTGAAGGTCGGTCGAAGCGGTCGAAGTGGTGGAATCAGCGAATGCCGACGTCGCCTACGACTTCGCCTCGGAAGGCGGCGCGAGTTCGCGGTGACGTACGAGCACACTGGCCTCGTTGCGGAAGCGCTCGCCCAGCGTCTCGGAGATGAACACCGAGCGATGCTGACCGCCAGTGCAGCCGATCGCGACCGTCAGATAGCTACGGTTGTCGCGCATGTAACTCGGCAACCACTTCTGCAAATAGGCCGCGATGTCGTTGATCATCTCGTCGACTTCGGGAATAGCCGACAGGAAGTCGATCACTGGCTGATCGCGTCCGGTCAACGGGCGCAACTGCATGTCGTAGTACGGGTTGGGTAACGAGCGAACGTCGAACACGAGATCGGCGTCGAGCGGCACACCGTGCTTGAATCCGAACGATTCGAACATCAGCGTGAGGCCGGTTTGATCGTGCTGAACGAATTCGCGTATCCATCGGCGCAGCGCGCTCGCGCGCAGATTGCTGGTGTCGATCTGGTGACCGAGTTCGGTCACGCTACTCAACATCTCGCGTTCTTTCTCGATGGCTTCGACGAGCGAGCCGGTCGGCGAGAGGGTGTCGTCTCCCGTCACCGAGAGCGGATGCCGGCGACGCGTCTCCGAGAAACGCTGCACCAATGTCTGCGTGGTGGCATTGAGGAAAAGTACGCGCACATCGTGGCCAAAGCGGCGCAGTCCGCCGATGATCGGCGGCAATTCGGCGAGCGAACTACCGCTGCGCGCGTCGATGGCGACCGCGAGGCGTGAGTAATTCTGGGTGCCGAGGTAGATGGCGAGTTCGGGCAAGAAGCGCGACGGCAGATTGTCGACGCAGTAATAGCCTGCATCTTCAAGGACGTTGAGCGCGAGCGACTTGCCGGAACCGGAGACGCCGGTAATCAGTACGATCTTCATGACATTTCCCGAATACAACCATCATGGTAAGCGATTGTGTCGTTCGGGTGTCGAGCCGCCAAAAACGAGAACGTTCCATTGAATTTCCCTGCGTTTTCGAGAAATCAGGGCTTTTCAACGAAAACGGCGCCCGTGAAGGGCGCCGTCGGGCAATGCGGAAAGCGTGAAATCTCAGGCAGCCGGCGCATTCGACAGGCATTGCTTCATGAATGCCTTGCGATCGTCGCCCTTCTTGCCGGTAGCTTGCGTGTTGCAGGTCTTCATCTTTTCCTGCTGAGTCTGCTTGGCTGCCGGAGCGGCGCCGCCTGCCGACAGACACTGCTTCATGAACGCCTTGCGGTCGTCACCCTTCTTGCCGGTGGCTTGCGAGTTGCAAGCCTTCATCTTGTCCTGCTGCGAATTGGTTGCCTTGGGGGCGGTTGCCGGAGCGGCGGCCGTCTGGGCGAACACGGGCGATGCGAGCAGCGGGGATGCCAGGAGCAATGCAGCGAGTGCTTTCTTCATGATCGTCTCTCCATAAGGTCGTGACGCACGGGCACAGGGATGGACCGCGTAGCGATTACAACATGATAGAAAACGCGCCGCAATCGCGCGGCGTTGACAGAAAAACGCAAAAGTTGCGGTATACCCGGAGGGTTTGGGGCACTTCGACGGGAAACCGGGGGAGGCGCTCGACATCGGGCTGCCGACGCACGCCACCCCGTGGGGAATCAGAGCAGCTTGCCCTGCATGCCGTCCGGGTCCTGCATGGCCTGGCGTTGGCGTTCCATGAAGTCCTTGAGCGTATCGATGCCGCGCAACTGCAAGATCGTGTTGCGCACGGCGGCTTCGACCAGCACGGCGAGGTTTCGCCCGGCCGCCACTTGCAGGATCACCTTGTTGATCGGCAGGCCCAGCACGTCGACCGTCTGCGCTTCGAGCGGCAGGCGCTGAAACTCGCCATCGGGGCGGCGCACCAGTTGCACGATCAGTTTGAGCTTCATTTTGCGACGCACGGCCGTCTCACCGAAGATCGTCTTGATGTCGAGCAATCCCAGGCCGCGTACTTCCAGCAGGTTTTGCAGCAGCGGCGGGCAGCGGCCTTCCACGAAATCGGGGCCAAGTCGCACGAAATCGACGGCATCGTCGGCTACCAGGCCGTGTCCACGGCTGATCAGCTCAAGGCCGAGTTCGCTCTTGCCCAGACCCGAATCGCCGGTGAGCAGCACGCCCATCCCGAGAATATCGATGAAAACGCCGTGCATCGTGCATCGCGGGGCGAACACACGGGAGATGTACAGGCGCAGGCTGTCGATAACCGACGCCGTGGACAGCGGCGTGGTGAATAGCGGCGTCGAGGAGCGGGTACAGCGCAGCACCAGATCGGGCGGCGCTTCCAGACCGTCTGCCACCACGAGGAACGGCGGTTCCAGTGCGATGACTTCACCCATGTGGCGCTTGCGGTTCTCGTCCGTGAGACGCTGGTAATAGCGCAGCTCGGCCTCGCCGAGCACCTGAATCCGGTTCGGGTGGATGAGGTTCAGGTGACCCACGAGGTCGGCGCTGGAGGTGGCCGTAGCCACGCTCTCGGGCGTGAAACCGCGCTCCCACCCCTCATGGCCCGTGAGCCACGACAGACGCAGCGTCGCAGCGTTGTCGTCGAAAATGCTTTGCGCGTTGATGCCGGTCAGTTCCACCGCGTCGCCTCGTTCGGTTGGATGTGAGAGCTATTGAAGTCGTCTGTGTTCGCGGCGGTTCGTACCGGATGGCGCCCGGATCAGGGCTGCCAGTTCGCGAGTGCGGTATGGATCTCGTTCGCGCTCGGGGCGTTGATCAGTGTCTCGCGCATTGTGCGGTCGGAAAGCAACTGCGCAATTTCGGACAAGATCTCGAGATGCTGCTGCGTGGCCTGTTCGGGCACCAGCAGGAAAAACAGCAGGGACACCGGCTGGCCGTCAGGCGCTTCGAAAGGAATGGCTTCTTCGAGGCGGATGAATGCCGCCATCGGATGCTTCAGCCCTTTGATGCGGCCGTGCGGGATCGCGACCCCTTCGCCGAGTCCGGTGGAACCCAGACGTTCGCGGGCGAACAGGTTGTCGGTGACCGTAGCGCGCAGGAGCTGGGCATTCTTCTCGAAGAGAAGGCCGACTTGCTCGAAGACACGCTTCTTGCTGGTGACGGACAGTCCAAGCAGGATGTTGGACTCAGGTAAGAGTTTGAATAAACGGTTCATCTTGTAATGCGGGCGAACGCTTAGTCGCCCTCCAACCCCCGATTGACCTCGCATTATAGACCACCCGCCGCCGTGCTCGCGGAGTGACATGGAACTGGGCCGAACCATACAAAAGGGGCCGTACAACGGCCCCGCGGTGGGTGATGCCAGACTTACGAGAGACGGATATACGCTCGGGTGGTTCCTTGCGGGTTTTCGTCAGTGTCAGTCAATGCGATGACCACGCCTGAACCGAGCCTATTGCAGCGGTTCCGCCTCAGGAGGGAGTTGGTGGTGCTTGATAGCCTCGCGACCGTGATCCTGAACCTTGTCCTTGTACTGCACTACCTTGCGGTCGAGCATGTCGATCAGCTTGTCGATGGCGGCATACATATTCTCGTCACACTTCTCGACGAAAATTTCCTTGCCCTTGAGATTCACCGTGACGCTCGCGTTCTGGCGTCCCGCCTTCTCCTTGGACTTGTCGACAGAAAGGATCACCTCGACACTAATGACCTGATCGAAATGCCGCAACACGCGTTCAAGCTTGTTGACGACATATTCTTTCAGTGATGGCGTGACTTCGAGATGATGTCCACTGATCTGAAGATTCATAGCTGCTCTCCTTGCTGAAATGCCGAAGTGCACGCCGCGTCATCGTTGACGCTGGCTGGCATGAGCGCGAGCCATTGACGTGACGCAATGTCGCACTGCGGCGTTATGCCCCAGCCGCCAACATGGCGCACCAGGACTGTCCTACAAAGATTTGCGCAAGTTCACTGCGGGGATTCGCATGGCCTCGCGGTATTTCGCGACGGTGCGCCGCGCCACCACAAAACCTTGCTCTGCCAGCAGTTCCGCGATTCGGCTGTCGGAAAGGGGGCTCTGCGGGTCTTCTGCTCCTATGAGTTGCTTGATGAGTGCGCGGATGGCGGTCGATGACGCAGCGCCTCCGGCTTCCGTTGCCACGTGTGAACCGAAGAAGTACTTGAGCTCAAAGGTTCCAAATGGAGTGAGCATGTACTTACTCGTCGTCACCCGTGAAATCGTGGATTCATGTAAACCCAGCGTATCAGCAATCTCGCGTAAAACCAAGGGCCGCATGCCGATTTCGCCGTGCGTGAAGAAGTTCTTTTGACGCTCGACAATGGCCTGCGCGACCCGCAGGATCGTGTCGAAGCGTTGCTGGATGTTCTTGATCAGCCAGCGCGCTTCCTGCAATTGCTGTTGGAGGTTGCCGGTACCCGGATCGTTCCGGTTGTTTCGCAGAATCCGCGCGTACATTTCGTTGATACGCAGGCGCGGCATGACTTCCGGGTTGAGCTCGGCCGTCCAGCCGCTTCCCTGCTTGCGTACCAGCACGTCCGGCACGACGTAGTCGGCCTGCGGTGAGCCATACGCCGCGCCCGGGAACGGGTCCAGCGAGCGGATCAACTGATGGGCGGCGCGCAGGCCATCCTCGGTCACCCCGAGCAGGCGGCGCAGGCGGGTGTAATCGCGCGCGGCCAGCAATTCCAGGTGATCGGTGACGATGCGCAGCGAGAGCGTACGTACGCTGCTGGCGGGCAGGCGCTGAAGCTGCAGCCGCAGGCATTCCGCCGGGCTGCGGGCGCCCACACCCGCCGGATCGAAGCTTTGCAGGAGTGCGAGCGCTGCGTTGATCTCTTCGGTCTCGAGCGCCAGTTCTTCGGGCATTTCCGCCTGAATTTCGTCGAGCAGGGAGCCGAGATAACCGTCTTCGTCGAGCGACTCGATCAGAAACTCTACCAGCGCGCGGTCGCGCGGACTGGCCTTGGTCAGGCGCAACTGGGCCAGCAGATGTTCACGGAGGTTGGGATGGTCGACGTGCAGTTGCGGGCGCGCGTTGTCGTCGTCGTCCGATGCGCTGCCCGAGCGGGCGAAATCGTTCAGACTCCAGTCGCTGCCGTTGTCCTGGGCGTTGTCGTCGAAGCGGGCCTCACCGTCCAGCTCACGAGCTTCGTCGTGACCGTTGGCGGGTTCCGCGCTGTCGTTCGAACTACTGGACGACGAACTCCGCTCGTTGCGCAGCGACCCGTCGGTGCCCACACGCACCGAGCCGGCGAGCCAATCGTCCTCGCGTTCGAGCATCGGGTTCTGGGTGAGGGCGTGCTCGACTTCCTGCTGAAGTTCGAGCGTCGACAGTTGCAACAACCGGATCGATTGCTGCAACTGCGGCGTGAGGGTCAGGTGCTGCGAGGTGCGGAGTTGAAGAGTCGGTTTCATAGCGTGTCTCGCCTTCATTGTAGAGGCTTTGTCACGCCAACGGAACCGGCCTGACCTCCTATCGGAGGCAGGGTTTACATGCGAAAAATTTGCTTTACATCCGGAAATTTTCGCCCAGATACACGCGACGGACGCTTTCGTCCGCGACGATCTGGTCAGGCGTGCCGGCGGCGAGCACCGAGCCTTCGCTGATGATGTAGGCGTGATCGCAGATGCCGAGCGTCTCGCGCACGTTGTGGTCGGTAATCAGGACACCGATGCCACGGTCCTTCAGGAAGCGCACGATGCGCTGAATTTCCAGCACCGCGATCGGATCGACGCCCGCGAACGGTTCGTCGAGCAAAATAAAACGCGGTTGCGTGGCCAGCGCGCGGGCGATTTCCACGCGACGACGCTCGCCGCCCGAGAGCGACATGGCCGGATTCTCGCGCAGATGGCTCACCTGAAGCTCGTCGAGCAGCGACTCAATGCGGCGCTCGATCTCGTCGCGCTTGAGCGGCTTGCCGTTCGCATCGACCTGCAATTCGAGCACGGCGCGAATGTTGTCCTCGACCGTGAGCTTGCGGAATACCGACGCTTCCTGCGGCAGATACGACACGCCCATGCGAGCGCGCTCGTGAATCGGCAGTTCGCTGATGAGGTTGCCGTCGAGCTGGATTTCGCCGTCGTCGGCGGGCACCAGACCCACGATCATGTAGAACGACGTGGTCTTGCCGGCACCGTTCGGTCCGAGCAGTCCGACGACCTCGCCGCTTTTCACGTCGAGCGAAACATCCTTCACGACGGTACGCGCGCCGTACTGCTTCTTGAGCGAGCGTACGACGAGTGCGCTCGGTTTGCCTGCGAGGCCCGCGCCCTGATTGATGGTCGAGGCGTTGCTGCTGGCGGTGCTGTTGGCAGAATTACTCACGCGGATTCCCGATGGTCTTGGAGGGCGACAGCGGCGACATATCGCCCTTGGGCGCTGCGGCCGGCTTGCTCGCGCCAGGCGACGTTGCCTGCGCACCCGTGGCATTGCGCGGGGCGAGGGTGGCGCGCACACGGCCGTTCGGATTGTTGGCGTTGACCTGATCCGAGCCGCTGTTGGCGGTGTAGACCTCATTGTAGGTGTCGTACGTGATCACGCTGCCATGAATCTCGTCGAGCACTTTGGTACCGCCGGCCAGACGCTTGAGCGTGGCTTGCGTGGTGAGCGTGGCGACTTCGGTCTTGCCGTTGTAATAGATCGTCTGGCCCCAGCCGTCGATGTATTCGTCCATGCCGTCGCGCTTCTGACGCATGTAGGCGAGCGGGCCGCCTGGCTTGTAGTAAGCCGTGGCGTACTGATAGCCCTCCGGATCCTGAGTCACTTCGACGCGATCGGCCTTGAGGAGAATCGTCCCCTTGGTCATCGTCACGTTGCCCGTGAAGATGTTGACCTGCTTGAGGTCGTCATAGCTCATGTGATCCGACTCGATGTTGAGCGGCTTGTCGCGGTCGGCGCGTTCGGCGTGGGCGAGCGGCGAGGCCAGAGCGCCGAGAACGGCGAAGGCCGCAGCCAGCGCGCGCAGGGCACGAAGCGTACGCAGGGACGAGAAGGCGGGTCGCAGGTGAAGGCGATCGGTCATGGGGTCTTGGAGCCCTGTTTAGTCTGAGGTGGCGCGCTCGGCGCGGTGGGCGCAGCGGACTGACGGGGAGGCGGTTTTCCGCCCAGCTCCGCCGGCTGGATCGTGCCGTGGACATTGCCGAGCAATTGTACGGCGCGCGTGATGTTATTGAAAATCATGCCATCGCCGTACATCACGGACGTCCCGCGGAACAACTGCACGGGCTTTTCGGTACGCACGATGTCTTCATTCACGAGCACCTGGAAGTGCTCCGAGAGCGCGCGCATTTCCGGGTCGCGCGGTCCCGGCTGGCGCGTCACGACGGCGTCGTCGTAGAGATCGACGACCGACATGTCGGCGTTGAGCGTGCCGCGCTTGCTCGTGGCCGTCACCTCCGGCTGATCCGGGGTAAAGGCGCGCACGGCCGGCATCGTCATGGCCGTCGTCTGATCGTCTTCGAAGTGCGTCATATGAACGGCGTTGACACGGTACTGCGTCGTGCCGTTCGGCGACAACATGGAGATCACCATGTCGTCGGCATAGTAGTCGGGGATGTGTTGCTTCACGTACGGCGCGCGATCGGCGTCCGAGGGCAGCGTGCGCTGCACCAGCCAGTACGTGCCCGCTGCCAGCCCCGCCAGAACGACGATGGCAAGCAGCGAAGCCGGGGAGACGCGTTGAATGGCCATGAGTGGATCGGTTCCCTCGACGCGTCAGGCGAGCGCTTCAGCGAGCAGGGCGTCGTAACGCCCCTGCGCGCGCAGGATGAAGTCGCACAGCTCGCGCACGGCGCCTTCGCCGCCGCGCGTGTCGGCGATCCAGTGGCAGCGTGCCTTCACTTCGGCGTGCGCATTGGCCGGGCAAGCCGCGAAGCCCACGCGCGTGAGCACCGGCAGATCGGGCCAGTCGTCGCCGATGTGACCGCATACGTCGGCCGTCACGGACACCTTGGCGCACAGGTCCTCGAACGCGGCGCGCTTGTCGTGCACCCCTTGGTAGACGTGTGCGACGCGCAGATCCGACGCGCGTTTGGCGACGATGTCGGACTGACGTCCGGTGATGATGGCCGTGACGATACCGGCTTCGGCGAGCAGCTTCAGGCCGTGCCCGTCGAGCGAATCGAACGTCTTGATGACTTCGCCTGCCGGACCGTAGCGCAGGCCGCCATCGGTGAGGACACCGTCGACGTCGAACACCATGACGCGCAGACGCGCCGCTCGTGCGGTGGCGTCGTTAGCGTCGAATGGCGTGGTGCTGGAATGACTCATGGACGGGAAACTCACACGACCTTGGCGGCGAAGAGGTCGTGGACGTTCAGCGCACCGACGAGGCGGTCGTTCTCGGTCACGAGCAGTTGCATGATGCCGAAGCGCTCCATCAGCTCGGCGGCTTCTGCGGCGAGATGGTCCGGGCCGATGGTACGCGGGCCGGCCTTCATGACATCGGCCAGCTTCAGCGAAGTGAAATCGAGCGTACGCTTGAACAAACGACGCAAATCGCCGTCGGTGAAGATACCGACGACGTGGTCGTCGGCGTCCACGATCGCGGTCATGCCGAGGCCCTTGGCGGTCATCTCGATCAGCGCGTCGGAGAGATTGGCGTCCGAGCGCACGCGGGGGATGGCGTCGCCGGTGCGCATGACATCGCGCACGAACGTGAGCAGACGCCGGCCGAGCGCGCCGCCCGGATGCGAGCGGGCGAAGTCCTCGGCGCCGAAACCGCGTGCGTCGAGCAGCGTGACGGCGAGCGCATCGCCCAGTGCGAGGGCTGCCGTGGTGCTGGCCGTGGGCGCAAGACCGAGCGGGCACGCTTCCTTCTCGACGCGAGCGTCGAGATGCACGTCGGACAGGCGTCCGAGGCTGGAGGTGGCGTTGCCGGTCATGGCGATGAGCTTGGCGCCGATGCGCTTGATCATCGGCAGGATGCTGACCAGTTCACCCGTTTCGCCCGAGTTCGACAGGGCGACGACGACGTCGTCGGCCGTGATCATGCCCAGGTCGCCGTGGCTGGCTTCGGCCGGGTGAACGAAGAAGGCGGGCGTGCCGGTGCTGGCGAAGGTGGCGGCAAGTTTGCGGCCGATATGGCCCGACTTGCCCATCCCGGTGACGACCACGCGTCCCTTGCAGGCGAGCAGAAGCGAGACCGCTTCGAAGAAGCTGTCGTCGAGGTGCGCGGACACGCGTTCGATGGCGTCGGCTTCAGTGCGCAACACCTCCCGGGCGACCTCTAGTGCCCGGCCTGGATTGATTTTCGCTATCATGCGCGGAGTATATCAAAACGGACGTGGCGTCGAAGGACAGCCGCGCCACGCCTGGCCCAGCGCCTTTCGGGACATCGCCTGAAGCGGTCAGGTTTCCGCACCAGGCGTGACATCCAGACGTAATCTGGCATGTGTCTTGCATGAGATCTGCCAGACCCATGCACGACAAAACACCCCGCTACACCCCGCTGACAACGTATCACTCAGGAAACCGACCCTAGCTGATGGCATCGCCGCTCGAACTCACTCTCGTCCTGTTGTTTGCCGCCTGTGTCGGGGTGGTGCTGTTTCGCATGCTCCATCTGCCGCCGATGCTGGGCTATCTCAGCGTGGGCATCGTCATCGGCCCGCATGCGCTGGGTCTGGCCTCGGATTCGCAACGCGTGCAGTACCTGGCGGAGTTCGGCGTCGTTTTCCTGATGTTCTCCATCGGCATCGAGTTTTCCTTACCCAAGCTTAAAAGCATGCGGCGGGTGGTCCTCGGACTGGGCGTGTCTCAGGTCCTGGGGACATTGCTCGTGGCCGTCGGGCTGGGCGCGCTCGTCAACCTCTTCTGGTCGTTCTCCTGGCAGGCGTCGGTGGCGCTGGGCGGCGCATTGGCCATGTCTTCGACGGCCATCGTCACGAAGATGCTGGCCGAGCGGCTCGAACTGGAGACGGAGCACGGCCGCAACATCATGGGCGTGCTGCTGTTTCAGGATCTCGCCGTGGTGCCGCTGCTGATCGTGATCTCCGCGCTCGGCGGCAACTCGAAGGCGCTGGTGCTGGCGCTGTCGCTCGCGGCGCTCAAGATCACGGGCGCGCTCGCGCTGCTGCTGTGGCTGGGCCAGAAGCTGGTCGGCCGCTGGTTCCACATCGTGGCGGCGCGCCGCTCGCAAGAGCTGTTCATGCTGAATCTGCTGCTGCTCACGCTCGGACTGGCTTACATCACGGAGCATCTGGGGCTGTCGATGGCGCTGGGCGCATTCATCGCGGGCATGCTGATCGCGGAGACGCCGTTTCGCCATCAGGTGGAAGACGACATCAAGCCGTTCCGCGACGTGCTGCTCGGCCTGTTCTTCATCACGACCGGCATGCTGCTCAACCCGACCATCGTGCTCAAGCAACCGTTGCTCGTGTTGCTGTTCTTCGTCGGGCCGCTGATCGTCAAGTTCACCCTCATCGCCGGTCTTGCGCGTTTGTTCGGCAGCCCGCCGGGCACGGCGATCCGCACCGGTCTCGGGCTTGCGCAGGCGGGTGAATTCGGTTTCGTGCTGCTCAATCTGGTGATCGACCGCAATTTGCTCGACCCGTCGCTCTCGCAGGCGGTGCTCGCGGGCATGCTGCTCTCAATGCTGTGCGCGCCGTTCCTCATCATCAACGCCGATCGCATCGCGCTGCGCTTCGTTGCGAACGAATGGATGATGCAGTCGTTGCAGATGACCAAGATCGCCACGCAGAGCATCAAGACCTCGGGCCACGTCATCATTTGCGGCTACGGCCGGTGCGGTCAGAACCTGGCGCGCATGCTCGAACAGGAGGGCATCGGCTATGTGGCGCTCGACCTCGACCCCGACCGGGTGATGGAAGCCGCCAGTTCCGGCGAGACGGTCGTGTTCGGCGATGCGGCGCGGCGCGAGGCGCTTGTCGCGGCGGGGATTCACCGCGCGGCGGGGATCGTGGTGACATACGACAGCACGCCGGCGGCGCTCAAGGTGCTCGCCCAGGTGCAGGCGCTGGAGCCGACGCTGCCTGTGGTCGTGCGTACCGTCGACGACACGCATATCGACGACCTGATCGCGGCCGGGGCGACTGAAGTCGTGCCGGAGATCGTGGAGGGCAGTCTGATGCTCGCGTCGCACGCGCTGGTGCTCATGGGAGTGCCGATGCGTCGCGTGTTGCGCCGTGTTGCGCAGGCCCGTAACGAGCGCTACAGCCTGCTGCGCGGCTACTTCCACGGGCTGGACGACGAGGACGAAGACGGCGAACGCGAGCAGGTGCGTCTGCAATCGGTGCCGCTCACGCTCAATGCCGACGCGGTGGGCCGCACGCTCGGCGAGCTTCGTCTCGACAAGCTGGGCGTGACGGTCACGGCCATCCGCCGACATGGCATTCGCGGCGTGGAGCCGGTGGCGGAGACGCGTCTGATGGCGGAGGACATCGTCGTGCTGCGCGGTTTGCCCGACAAGCTCGACGAAGCGGAAATGCGGCTGCTCGGGCGGCAATAGTCAGGATTCGTCAGGAATCGTCGGTAATCGTCAGCAATACGGGAATCGATAGGGACACCGGGCCTTTTTGGCATAATGTGGCGTGTTCCCTATCAGTACCCAAAGAAGGATCCCCGTGCAGATCGACGAGTCCCCTGCCGCCTATATCAAAAGCCAGATCCGCACCGTGCCGGACTGGCCCGCGCCCGGCGTGCAGTTCCGCGACATCACCCCGTTGCTCAAGAACCCGCGCACCTTGCGCGTGCTCATCGATGTGTTCGTGCATCGCTACATGGCGCAGCGGCCTGACTACATCGCGGGTCTCGACGCACGCGGCTTCATTCTCGGCTCGATCCTCGCGTACGAGCTGAACATCGGATTCATCCCCATTCGCAAGAAAGGCAAGCTGCCGTATCAGACAGTTGCCGAAGAGTACGAGCTGGAATACGGCAGTGCGACGGTCGAGATTCATGCCGACGCTTGCGGTCCCGGCGACCGAGTGTTGCTCATTGACGATCTGGTCGCCACGGGCGGCACGATGCTCGCGGGCAAGAAGCTGCTGGAGCGGCTCGGTGCCACGGTCATCGAAGGCGCGGCCATCGTCGACTTGCCGGAACTGGGCGGATCGCGCCTGATTCGCGACGCCGGTCTGGAGCTCTTTTTGCTGTGCTCGTTCGAAGGGCATTGAGTCGTGCCTGCCCCGGCCATGGCCCGGGGCATGCCTTGATCATTGCCCGGGTTACCGCCTTGGTTATGGCCTTGGTTGTCGCCGCAGTTATCGCCGAAGTTATCGCCGCAGTTATCGCAATACCCAACCCAGACGCTGTCTCCTGAAACTGCCGCTGGCTGGCGATTTCGCTGCCGAACTCGCCTCCGGCCCCACGATCTGAACGCTCCGATGCCCAATCTCTGGTTGTTCCTGCTGACCTCGGTGGCGATCACGCTCGCGCCGGGCCCCGACAACATGCAGGTCATTGCGCGCGGCATCGCTCAGGGGCGTCGTGCGGGGCTGGCGGCGGCTGCCGGTTTCACGTTCGGCTGCCTCTTTCACACGACGATTGCCGCCGTCGGTCTGGCAGCGGTGCTGCGCTCATCGCCGTGGGCATTCGAGGCGATCAAGCTGACCGGTGCGGCGTACCTGATCTGGATCGGCATCAAGGCACTGCGTGCACGCGGGGCGCTGACGCTGGCAAACGACGCCACGCCGCAGCCGCTCATGGCCGTATTTCGCCAGAGCGTGTTCGCGAACATGCTCAATCCGAAGGTCACGCTGTTCTTCCTCGTATTCCTGCCGCAGTTCGTGAGCGCCGACGCGGCGCACCCGGGCTGGCAGATGCTGTTGCTCGGCCTCGTGTTCATGGGGCAGACCATCGTCGTGTTCAGCGCCTACGGCTGGTTCGCAGGCGTGCTGGGCACGTGGCTCAAGCGTCGTCCCGGCGCGGGGCGCTGGCTCGACCGCGTGGCCGGCGCGATCTTCATCGGTCTGGGATTGCGCGTCGCGTTGCAGGGGTAAGGCAGTGTGCGCTCGCACTCGCGACGCATCTGCCGCGTCTGCTGGATCTCCCGGGTGCTGAAGTCCGGTCCTCAAGAATTCGCAGTTCAATCGTTTCACTGACATTGTCCGATCATGCTCGCCGAACAACGCCAACAATACGTGCTCGAACAACTCGCCAAGACCGGAGCGCTCGCCATCAGCGATCTGGTGCGGGAGTTGGGTGTCTCGCGCGAGACCGTGCGACGCGACCTCAATACGCTCGCCGCCCGTGGATTGCTGCTCATGACGCACGGCGGCGCACTGGCCGCTGATCGCAGCGAGCCCGACTGGACGCTGCGCGAGAACGTCAACGCCGTGGGCAAGCGCGCCATCGGCGTGCGCGCAGCGGAACTGGTGCCCGACGGCGCGTCGGTGATCATCGACTACGGCACGACCACCCGTGCCGTGGCCCAAGCGCTGCTCTCGAAGCATCGCCTGCGCATCTACACGAACGACTGGCAGATCGCGCGTTTGCTCGGCCGTCATCACGACAACCGGGTCACGCTGCTCGGCGGCGAGTTGCAGGACAACGAAGACGCCGTGCAGGGCTGGGACGCCATCAACCAGATCGCCCAATACCATGCCGACTTCGCCTTCATCGGCGTCGGCGGCGTGACGGAAGACGGTGGCATCACCGACTTCAACCGGGCGGCGGCCGAACTGCGCGCGCGCATGTTGCTGTGCGCGAACGTCTCCGCCGTGGTCGCAGACCATACCAAGTTCGGACGTGTCACCCCGGTGCGCATCCGCCATTTCGAGGCCGCGCGCTACCTCATCAGCGACGCCGCCCCGCACAAGAGCATGCTGGCCCAACTGCGTGCGCGCGGTCCGGAATTGCTGATCGCCTGACGCTGGCCGACGCGCGCCAACGCGCCGCAACCCGCCAGAATCTCGCCACCGGCGAGCGCGCCATAGGTCGCCACACCACGCCACACGTCGCCAAGACGTGTGCGCTTCACCGCAAAAGTCTCGTCGTCTATACCTTTTGGGAAGCCTTGCGGCGCGGCCTTTTGCTGCCGTTTCTCCAGTCAATACACGTGCGACGGTTTTTCGGAAATATGTAGACAAAGTGCCTTCGTCGCTCGACGAACGGCGCCGCACAATCTCATCCCTCCTGACGGTCCCGTCGGCGTTACGAAGCCCATCGTGCGCCCGGAAATATTGGCAACTCGTTGAGTAGATAAGGGTTTTCGCCATCCCGGAAAAAGCTGGTCGATTGTCACTGTGTTGTCATCCGCGCTTTTTAGACTGCGTTCACTTTTGG
Organism: Pandoraea sp. ISTKB; assembly: GCF_001721285.1. Lineage (NCBI taxonomy): Bacteria > Pseudomonadati > Pseudomonadota > Betaproteobacteria > Burkholderiales > Burkholderiaceae > Pandoraea > Pandoraea sp. ISTKB. Next base: position 429,240 of record NZ_MAOS01000001.1, on the reverse strand, counting down.
CACAAATTGCCACAAAACAGCTAGTCGAGCGATGCGGCACCGACACCCCGGGTGGGGATGTCGCCAGCCACCGGGCATCGGGGCCGACCGGCAATCTGACTGACAGGTGAACCGTGGACGAAGCGATTCGAATCGAGCGACTGACCAAGACTTTCGGCAGCGGCCGACGTGCTCTGGACGAAGTGGCGCTCAAAGTCATGCCGGGCGAAATGGTCGCCCTGATCGGGGCGTCGGGCTCTGGCAAGTCGACGCTGATGCGTCACATTGCGGGCTTTGTCCCGGCCGACCAGCAGCCGGGCAGCATCGAGATTCTCGGTCGCCCGATTCAGCGCGACGGACGCATCGTGCGCGAAGTGCGCCAGATCCGCCGCGACATCGGCTTCGTCTTCCAGCAGTTCAACCTCGTCGGCCGTCTGCCGGTCATCACCAACGTGCTGACGGGTCTGCTCGCCCGCGTGCCGCTGTGGCGCAGCCTGATGTTCCGCTTCACGTCGGCCGAGCGTCAGGCCGCACTGACGGCGCTCGCGGAAGTCGGCATCGCCGATCTGGCGTTCCAGCGCGCGAGCACGCTTTCCGGCGGTCAGCAGCAGCGCGCGGCGCTCGCTCGCACGCTCGTGCAGGGCGCAAAGATCATTCTCGCGGACGAACCGATTGCGTCACTCGATCCGGAGTCGGCACGCAAGGTGATGGACATGCTCGCGCGCATGAATCGCGATCACAAACTTACGGTCGTGGTCTCGCTGCACCAGGTGGACGTTGCCATGCGTTACTGCGTGCGCACCGTCGCGCTGCATCAGGGCCGCGTGGTGTACGACGGTCCGTCGTCGGCGCTCACGCCGGACCTGCTGCGTCGCCTGTACGGCGTGCAGGCGAGCGAGTTGCTCAACGAGTCGACGGACGAAGCGGAAGGCACCGCAGGCGACGCCAGCGCGAAGCCGGCCGAGGCCGAAGCGCCGTTCCTGACGTCGATGTCGCTGAGCCTTTCCTGAGCCTCGCGTGCGTCTTACCTTTTTCGTCTCAATACGTCTCAACCGCCTCAAACCGTCGTACTTAAGCCTTAGCCAAGGCCTTATCTGACCAGGAGCTTGCTCTCATGAAATTGTGGAAATCCCTGCTGGCCGGCGCGGCCATGATCGCCTCGGTGGCGGTGGTACACGCGCAGGAAATCAACTTCGGCATCATCTCGACCGACTCCAGCGCCGCGCTGCGCCAACGCTGGCAGCCGCTGATCGACGATATGGAGAAGCAAACGGGTCTGAAGGTGACGCCGTTCTTCGCCACCGACTACGCCGGCGTGATCGAAGGCATGCGCTTCAACAAGGTGCAGCTCGCGTGGATGGGCAACAAGGGCGCAATGGAAGCCGTGGACCGCTCGCAAGGCGAAGTCTTCGCGAAGATCATGTACGCCGACGGCACCGAGGGCTACTACTCGCTGCTGATCTCGAACGCATCGAGCCCGTACAAGACGCTCGACGACGTGATCAAGAACGGCAAGAAGATCAACTTCGGTCTGGGCGATCCGACCTCGACGTCGGGCACGCTGGTGCCGGGTTACTACGTCTTCGCCAAGAACAACATCGATCCGCGCACGTACTTCAAGACGGCGCGCAGCTCGAACCACGGCGCGAACCTGATGGCGGTCATCAACAATCAGGTGGACGTGGCGACCAACAACACCGAAGAGCTCAACAAGCTCGAAGCCACGCAGCCGGAGAAGGCCAAGCAGGTTCACGTGATCTGGAAGTCGCCGCTGATCCCGTCGGACCCGCTGCTGTGGCGCAAGGACTTGCCGGACGGCACGAAGAAGAAGATTCGCGACTTCTTCCTCGCTTACGGCAAGGACGCGCACGAGAAGGAAGTGCTCAAGAACATCTACAACTACGGCGGCTTCCGCGCCTCGTCGGATGCACAACTGCTGCCGATCCGTCAGCTCGAACTCTTCAAGCAGAAGGTGCAGCTTGAGCAGGACGCCAACGTCGATGCAGCCAAGAAGAAGACGCAACTGGCCGATCTCGACGGCAAGCTGGCGGCGCTCGACAAAGAACTGAGCAAGACGAAGTAAGCAAGGCTTGTGATGACAGACGGTCGACCGGCAACGGTCGGCCGGCTTAATTTCCTCACCGGCGGTGTCCGAGCCGGTACGACACGTGGTACTCGACATGAACACCAGCGCATCTATTACTGCCAATGGCCGACTGCCGGGCGAGCCGCCCAAGCGTTCGTGGCTCTCCCTCATCAGCTGGGGCATCTTCTTTCTGGTCCTGGTGTGGTCGTGGAGCGGCGCCGACATGCGCCCGCTCGATCTGATTCGCGATTCGGGCAATATGAGCCAGTTCGCGCACGATTTCTTCCCGCCCGACTTCCACGACTGGCGGGTGTACGTCCACGAGATGATCGTGACGATTCACATCGCAGTCTGGGGCACGGCGCTCGCGGTGGTGTGTTCGATTCCGATGGGGTTGCTCAGCGCGTCGAACATGGTGCCGGCGTGGGTCTACCAGCCGGTGCGTCGCGTGATGGACGCTTGCCGCGCGATCAATGAGATGGTGTTCGCGATGCTCTTCATCGTGGCCGTCGGTCTCGGTCCGTTCGCCGGTGTGCTCGCGCTGTGGGTGCACACGACGGGCACGCTTTCGAAGTTGTTCGCCGAGGCGGTCGAAGCGATCGATCCGCGTCCGGTCGAAGGCGTGCGTGCCACGGGCGCTCGCGCTATCGACGAGATTCTGTACGGTGTGCTGCCGCAAGTCATGCCGCTGTGGATTTCGTACACGCTGTACCGCTTCGAGTCGAACGTGCGCTCCGCGTCCGTGGTGGGCATGGTCGGCGCGGGCGGCATCGGCGTGGTGCTCTACGAAGTGATCCGCAGCTTCCAGTACGCGCAGACGTGTGCGGTGATGGTCATCATGGTCATCGTCGTGACATGCATCGACGTCTTCTCGGCGCGCGTGCGCAAGATGGTGATCTGACGTGTCGCAAGTGGTGTCGTAGCGGTTGTCGTGTGGAAATGAGAAAGGGCGCCTCCGCGCCCTTTCTTGTTATTTGCGGGGAGGCAGTATGTCCGTGGTGCCAACGATGAACCGCATCTGTGCCGGGGGGCCTCCTTCCGGCACCATATACGCGAAGAGTTCCGCGACGATATGAATGTCGTTGAGTTCTCCGTCCTCATAATGTCCGGTGTAAGCCGCCGGATCGAGGGTTGCACTGAACGGGTTTTCGCCAAGGTCATGGGCGTCGAACTGCCGCACGGTGATCAGCTTGCGGGTCCCGTTTTCGGTGTACCCGTAAACGACAAAGCGGACGGTGGCTTCATGGAACGTCTCCATGTTTTTCACACGATCGAGCGTGGCAACAAGGCCATTCGGAAAAGCTTCCGGGTCTATCGGTTCACCAAACGCGAGACCTTCATAGAGGATCGGTGAAACCTCGAGAAATGGATGGATGCGGAAACTGGTGGGGGGGCTCGCGAAGGACTCGCCGTCAGGAAATACCGCATCGAAGTCCACAACCACGTTCTTGCCGATGGCTGGCTGGAACCATGCGTTAGGCATCTCGATATGAACGTTGGGTGGGATGACGTCGAAGTAGGTATAGCGTGTCTCGTGGGTGGCGCCGCCCTCGATGGCAGCGCGAACGATGAATTCCGTACCGCTGGGAACGAAAGTTGCGTCGACGATCGCGTAGAACGGTGCGCCATTTTCGAGACTTTCTGCGGGCATTAGCCTGCCCCAGGGCGGTACGTCGTCGAGAATGCGAGGCAACGCGGGAGGGTCAAATGCGTAGGCGATCAAAGGCGCCGTGATTTGCGACGGATCTCCTTTGCCCTGAGGGTCTCTTCTGTTTGGATGGAGCGAACGATTCCACTGAGACAAGAACGTGCCTCTGATTCTGCGCGATGCCATGCCAGGCCTCCTGTGCCGTTAGACTCCCCGCTCGTGGCGTCATGCGTGTCACATTCGCAGGCAGGAAAGCCGGATCGTGCCGGATGCACGTCGTGCGTCTCCTTTGGCCTTAGTGTAAAAACGACGTTTCGCGCGCTTCAAGCTGTCAACCCTGACATTGACAATGGCGGCTCGCTCGCCTATCGCGAAGGTCTATCTCGATGTGCGCACCAAAGTCAAAAGGGTGCCGAAGCACCCTTTTGACTTGCGAGTATCCGAGGCGTCGCACGCCATCGGCGGATTTGCCGCCGTGTATGTCGATGTCAAGCGATGCGCTGCCCGACCATATACGTCTCACGCGGAATCGGCGGCATGCCGGGGCGGGTCGCCACGCGCACCATGTCGGCGCGCAGACCCGGTGCGATGCCGCCGCGATCCGTCAGGCCGGCCGATTGCGCCGGGTTCCACGACACCGTGCGCATGGCCTTCGACAACGTCCAGCCGCAGTCGGCATGATCGTTGTGCAACTGGAACGCCGCTTGCAGCAGACTCGCCGGCACATAGTCCGACGACAGGATGTCGAGCACGTCGTTGCGCGCGAGTTCCTCGGCCGCCACGTTGCCCGAGTGCGAGCCGCCACGCACCACGTTCGGCGCCCCCATGATCACGCCGATCGACTTCTCGTGCGCTGCGCGGGCGGCCACCAGCGTCGTCGGGAATTCGGACAGCGCCACACCGTCGCGCTCGGCTTCTTCCACGTGTTCGAGCGACGTATCGTCGTGGCTCGCGAGCGGCAGGCCACGCGCACGGCTCATCTCGACGATGGTGCGACGATGCGGGATCGCATACTTCTCCTGCTGTGCCTTCAGATCGGCGAGCATTGCGTCCCATTGCGCGTCGGGCACCTTACCGTTGCGCTCGTGATATTGACGATGCAGCACCGGATCGTGCCACTGACGCTGTCCCGGCGTGTGATCCATCACCGACACCAGACGCAGCAACGGGTGATCGCACATGTCGGCAAACGTGTCCGCCGCGTCCTGCGTGGCGATCTCGCAGCGCAGATGCAGAAAGTGATCCGCACGGAAGAGCCCGGCGGCAATCGTGTCGAGCAGCGCCTGACCGCACTCGGCCTGCACCTTGCGGCTGCGCAGACCGGAGGCGTCGCGCTCGCCGATCACCAGCGAATCGAAGACGGTGGTGATGCCGGCGGCGGCGACCTGCGCGTCGTGAATGGCGAACGCGGCGTGCGTGTTCCAGTACACCCCGGGGCGCGGCGCCAGATGTTTTTCCAGGTTGTCGGTATGCAACTCGACCAGACCCGGCACCAGATAGTCGCCTTCCCAGTCGATGGCCTCAGCGGCCTGCGTAGTGCCTTCTTCCACCGAGTGGACGAGACCCTCGCGCACTTCTACGACCCCTGTGAAGGTGGTATCGGGCGTGACGATGCGAGCATTCTTGATAAGCATGGACAAACTCCGGGGGATCAATGAGCGGGACGAAGCACGGGACGCATGGCGAGCGTGCGCGTCGCCACTTCGTCGCGGGTCGCCTCGTCGTGGAAGATGCCCACGATGGCGCTACCCGCGGCACGGGCTTCGGTAATCAGTTGCGAGACCACGGCGCGGTTCTGGGCGTCGAGCGACGCGGTCGGCTCGTCGAGCAGCAGCACGGGGGCGGCGGCAATCAGCCCGCGCGCGATGTTGATGCGCTGTTGCTCGCCGCCCGAGAACGTCGCCGGTGCAAGGGTCCAGAGGCGCTCGGGAATGTTCAGGCGCGCGAGCAGGTCGCGCGCACGTCCCGTCGCATCGGCTTCGCCGTGGCCCAGACGACGCAGCGGTTCCGCCACAATGTCCAGCGTGCTCACGCGGGGAATCACGCGCAGAAACTGGCTGACGTAACCGAGCGTCGAGCGACGCACGGACAGGACTTCGCGCGCGGTGGCGGTCGTGATGTCGACCCAGCGCTCGCCTTGACCGGCATCGTGACGAATCTCGATGCGGCCTTCACCGGCGAGGTAGTTGCCGTACAGACAGCGCAGCAGCGTGCTCTTGCCCGAGCCCGAAGGGCCGACGAGCGCGACACATTCGCCGCGTCGCACCGTCAGATCGATACCTTCGAGCGCGGGAATCGCGGCGCCGCCCTGCGCGTGCAGGCGGAAGGTCTTGTGCAGGCCCTGCGCCCGCAGCATGACGTCGTCCTCGCGCGTGCCGAGCGTGAGCGCTGCACCGCCGAGCGAGGCGGTGGAAGGGGCGGAAGTCGCCGAAGTGGTCGAGGTGGCCGACGGCGTGAATTGAGTTCCGGAGTTCATACGGGCAGCACCGAGGAGACCAGCAATTGCGTATAGGGATGTTGGGGATCGTCGAGGACCTGATCGGTCAGCCCGGCTTCGACCACGCGACCCGCCTGCATCACGATGAGACGGTGCGCAATGAGTCGCGCCACACCGATATCGTGCGTGACGATGATGGCGGCAAGATGAAGGCGCTCCACGAGCGAGCGCAGCAGGTCGAGCAGACGTGCCTGCACCGAGACGTCGAGACCGGCGGTCGGCTCGTCCATGAACACCAGACGCGGTTCGGTAACCAGATTGCGCGCGATTTGCAGACGCTGTTGCATCCCGCCGGAGAACGCGCCGGGCATTTCGTCGACCCGTGACGGATCGAGCTCGACCTGCGCCATCCAGTGACGCGCCTTCTCGCGAATGTCGCCGAAGTGACGCGCGCCGACCGCCATCAGACGGTCGCCGATGTTGCCGCCGGCGGAGACGTTCATGCGCAGTCCGTCACGTGGGTTCTGCTCGACGAAACCCCACTCGGTGCGCAGCAGGCGGCGCTTGTGCGCTTCGTCCAGTACGCACAGATCGTGCAGCGTGCCGTCGGTGCCGCGATAGTGCAGCGAGCCCGCGTCGATCTCGTGGCGCAGCGCGAGGGCGTTGAGCAACGTCGACTTGCCCGAGCCGGATTCGCCGACGACGCAAACCACTTCACCCGGCCACAAGTCGAAGCTCACGTCGGCACAGCCGATGCGATCGCCGTAATGCTTGCCAAGCCCTGCGACCTGAAGCAGCGGCAGCAGCGGCTCGTCCAGCGGCGCTGCGGCGCGCAGTGCCGTATCAATGACCGCGTTCATGCGTTCTCCTTTGCGGCTTTCGACGCGTGGGCAGCATGCGCAGCATCGGCCATGCTCGCCGATGCACGATCACCGCAGTAATCGCTGTCCGAGCACACGTACATGCGCGTGCCTTCGTCGTCGGTGATGACTTCGTCGAGGAAGCTGTCGGTCGCACCGCACAGGGCGCAGTGCGCGTCCCACTTCTGGATCTCGAACGGGTGGTCGTCGAAGTCGAGACTCTCGACCGACGTGTACGGCGGAATCGCGTACAGACGTCGTTCGCGTCCCGCACCGAAGAGTTGCAGCGCCGGGTTCATATGCAGCTTGGGGTTATCGAATTTCGGAATCGGTGACGGCGACATCAGGTAACGACCGTTGACGATCACCGGATAGTCATAAGTCGTGGCGATCGCGCCGTGACGCACGATGTCTTCGTACAGACGCACGCGCATGAGGCCGTACTCGCCGAGTGCGTGCAGCTTGCGCGACTCGTTGATGCGCGGCTCCAGGCGATACATGGGTTCGGGCATCGGCACCTGAAACACGAGAATCTGACCGTCGTGCAGCGCAACTTCGGGAATGCGGTGACGCGTCTGGATGACGGTGGCTTCCGACGTCTTCGTCGTGGTGGCCACGCCCGCCGTGCGCGCAAAGAAGCGGCGGATGTTCACGGCGTTGGTCGTGTCGTCCGCGCCCTGATCGATGACCTTGAGCGTGTCGTCCGAGCCGATCACGGCGGCGCTGACCTGAATGCCGCCCGTGCCCCAGCCGTAAGGCAGCGGCATCTCGCGGCTGCCGAACGGCACCTGATAGCCGGGAATCGCCACGGCTTTGAGCAGGCTGCGGCGAATCATGCGTTTGGTGTGCTCGTCGAGGAACGCGAAGTTGTAGCCGTCGGTGGTGGCCGATGCGCTCCGGGTCGCGGTGTCGGGGGTGTCGTGCAATGTGGCGGCGTGGTTCATGCTGCCTCCTGAGTGTTCTGGACGGCAGGCGCGGTGATGCTGCCCTCGGTCCGGGTTCCTTCGGTGCCGGTGTCGTTGGCATTGCCTTCGTCGGCACGGCTGCCGTCAGTCGGTGTGCCGTACTTCGCCGCGTGCTCGGCGCGCAGGCGGCGCACCAGCTCCAGCTCGGCCTGGAAGTCGACGTAGTGCGGCAGCTTCAAGTGCTGCACGAAGCCCGACGCTTCGACGTTATCGCTGTGGTACAGCACGAATTCCTGCTGCTGCGCGGGCGAGTTGGCTTCGTCGCCGAGTTCCTTCGTGCGCAGCGCGCGGTCGACGAGCGACATCGCCATCGCCTTGCGCTCGTTGTGACCGAAGGCCAGTCCGTAGCCTTGCGTGAACTGCGGCGGCGTTTCCTGATTGCCGCCGAACTGCGTGACCATCTGGCATTCCGTCACGGCGATTTCGCCGATGTCGATGGCAAAGCCGAGTTCTTCCGGCTCGATTTCAAGCGAGACGTGACCCAGACGAATCTCGCCCGCGAACGGGTGGTCGTTGCCGTAGCCGCGCTGCGTCGAGTAACCGAGCGCGAGCAGGAAGCCTTCGTCGCCGCGCGCGAGGTTTTGCAGACGCGCCGTGCGCGATGCCGGCGTGAACAGCGGGGAATGCACGAGGTCGTGCGGTTCGGGATCGCTGCTGTCGGTGCTCAGCGCTTCGAGCAGGCCGTCGCGCTTCATGATGTCGGTGATGCGCGTCGTGGCTGCGATGGGCGGCACGTCGGGGATGTCCGACGCATTACCCGTGGCAGCCGGTGCTTCAGTCGCGACGCGCGAGTGTGCCGACGTCGACACGTTCGTCATGTCTCCCGGCAGTGGGGCGTCCGACGTTTCTCCCTCTGCCAGCAGCGCGAAGTCGAGCAGACGTTGCGTGTAGTCATACGTCGCGCCGAGCACCTGACCGCCGGGCACGTCCTTGAACGTGGCGGAGATGCGACGCGACAGGCGCATCGCGGCCGTGTCGATGGGCGTCGTGGTGCCCAGACGCGGCAGCGTCGTGCGATAGGCGCGCAACAGGAAGATCGCTTCAACGAGATCGCCTGCCGCCTGCTTGATTGCGAGTGCCGCGAGCGTTTCGTCGTACAACGCGCCTTCGCTCATCACGCGGGAGACGGCAAGACGCATCTGTTCACGGATTTGCGTCACGGTGAGCGCGGGGACGTCGGGATTGCCGCGTCGCGCCTTGGCGAGCAGGTCCCACGATTGTTCGATGGCGCGCTCGCCACCTTTGACTGCGACGTACATCAGCAAACCTCCACGTGCGTAGTGCGCGGCAACCCGAGCACCGAGTCGCCTGCGACGATCAGCAGATCGAGACCGGCGGGAAAGCGCGGTGCAAGGGCGGCGCGGGCCTGCCAGAAGGCCGCCGTCAGACCGCCGACGGTGACATCCGCGTGTGTCTGAATACCGGGACCGCGCAGGCGCAGACGCAGCGCGTCGTTATTCGTGTCGCCTTCATGACCCTCGTGAAGCGCGGGCACGTCGACGATCAGCGTGGCGCTGTGTTCCGGCGACTCGGCCGTGCCGAACGCGAAGCGCTCCAGCGCCGGGCAGTTGGCGGGATCGGTGAGCAAAGCGAACTGGGCCGTTGCCAGCCCCGCTTCGCCGCCGAGCAGCGGCGCGCCGGTGTGAAAGCGCAGCGCGCTCGACACTTCGCCGAGCGGTGCCTGCAACCACACCGGCGTCGTGGCGTCTGCCAGCGCAAGGAGAATGGCGCGTGCCGCGATGCTGGCTTCGTCGCTGTGGGCGAGCCGCCCGCCGACACTGCGCAACTGGCCGGGGCGCGCGAGCGCATCGAGCACCGCGCGGAAGACGCCCTGCGCGTCGTGGACAGGATCGTCGAAACCGGGTTGCAGATCCGACCAGTCGGGAATCGTTGCCGTCAGCATTCAGGCCTCCCGGACCATGGTGAAGAACTCGACGCGGCTGGCAGCGGCGTCGGCATCGTTCTGCGCTGCGGTGGCAGCGAGACGTTCGGAGATGGCGGTGAGCGCACCGGCCGCGAGCACACTGCGGTGCTGGGGCATCTGCATGAGCGCGTCCAGACGCGCCACGCGCACCGCACGCTCGGCATCGCGGCCGAGCACGTAACCCGTGCCGACCACGCCGTCCTGCTGACGCAGCGTGCAACGCGTGACGGTCGTCTCGCCGAGGTTGAAACGGTCGCCGCTGCCGCCTACGCGGCCCTGCACCAGCACGAGGCCGGTCTGCGGCGCACGCAGCCAGATGAAGGACGGGGCGTCGGGGCAACGGGCGATAGCGGCGTCGAGTTCGTCGCGCGTCGCGCGTGCAAACAACGCAAGCCACTTGGCGCGGTCGGTCCGCTGTTGCGGGGCGCCGCCGTCCTCGTCACGCGTTGTGTCGGAAGATGTGATTGGCATAATTGTCTAGTCGTATAGACGTGTGTATGATCGCAATAACTTCAGTGGGGTACTGCTCGCGGCCTCATTACAACTTTCCGGGGTGTCAATTTGATGACAGCACAACTCGAACGGGGCGGCGGCGTTGCGGTCTGGCGGCAGATCGCCCAGATCCTTGCTACGGAGATCGGCGAGCGCCGTTACGGCGAAGGCCTGCCGGACGATCGTCTACCGAGCGAGACGGATCTCGCGGTCCGTTTCGGTGTGAATCGCCATACCGTGCGACGCGCCATCCTCGGGCTCGCCGAGCAGGGGTTGGTCAACGTCGAACACGGTCGCGGCACGTTCGTGCAGGCGGCCGCGATCGGTTACGTGATCGGGCGGCGCACGCGCTTTACCGAGAACCTCTCGCAGAACAACCTCAAGACGGCGCAGCAGATCGTCTCGGCGCACAAGCTCAAGGCAGAGGGCAGCGTGGCGAAGGCGCTCGGGCTGCGTGTCGGCGCTCCTGTCTATCGACTGGAACTGACGCGGCGCAGCCTCGACCCGCAAGGCATCGAACTGCCGCTCGCGTACAGCGAGAACTGGTTTCCCGCGACGCGCTTTCCCGATTTTCCCGATGTCTTCGCGCAGCACGAGTCGATCAGCGCTGCGCTCGCCGTCTTCGGTGTGAAGGACTACACGCGTCGCGAGAGTCGCATCGGCGCACGCATGCCCGATGCGGACATCGCGCGGCACCTTGGGATCAACCGTCAGCAACCGGTGCTGAGCGTGGAAAGTACAGATGTGGACGAAGCGGGCAACCCGATCAAGTACGGGATTGCCTACTTCCCGGCAGACCGCATGCAACTCGTAGTGCAAGGAGGGACGCAATGAGCGAGGTGAGCACAATGACGAGCACGCTCGATTTGAACGTCGCGCGCTTTGCGGTGTACTACGCGCCGCCACCGGGCTCGTGCTGGTGGAACGAAGGCAGTCGCTGGCTCGGCCGCGATGCCATCACCGGGCGCGAGCTGCAAGCGCCGAACGTCACCGGCCTGTCGCGCGCGCTGCATGACCTGAGCGTCGACCCGCGTCGCTACGGCCTGCATGCCACGCTCAAGGCGCCGATGCGACTCGCACCGCAGGCGCAATTGAGCGATCTGGCGGGCATCGCCATGGCGGTGGCCGCACGTCACGCGCCGTTCGATCTGGTCGTGCATACGGACGTGATCGGCACGGAGAATGGCAAGCGCGCGGGTTTCGTGGCGTTGCGTCCGAAAACCGGGAGCGATGGCGAGAAGGCCGTCAACGCGGTGGCGGCCGACTGCGTCGAAGCGTTCGACGCCTTGCGCGCGCCGCTCACCGACGCTGAACTGGCCCGACGCAATCCCGAATTGCTGACGTCCCGGCAACGCGAATACCTCGCGCAATGGGGCTACCCGTACGTGTTCGACGAGTTCCGTTTTCATGTGACGTTATCGGATCGCGTCGATGCCGCCGATGCCAACGTCATCACCGACTGGTGGCAACCTCGCGTGGACGCCCTCGGACCGATGCGCGTCGACAGTCTCGCCATCTTCGTTCAGCCGGCGCCGGGCGAGCCGTTCCACGGCTTCGAGCGTTTCGCTTTCGGGAAAGTCGCATGAATCACGCACGTCTGTACTACGTGATGGGGCCGTCCGGCGCGGGCAAGGATTCGCTGCTCGCGTATGCGCGCGCACACCTCGACGGCGCGTCGACGAGCGACGTGCCGGTGCTCTTCGCGCATCGCTACATCACGCGTCCCCCGTCGGAAGGCGAGAATCACGTCGCCTTGTCGCACGGGGAGTTTGCGTTGCGGCATTCGCTGGGATGTTTCGCGCTCGACTGGGAGAGCCACGATTGCCGCTACGGCATCGGGATCGAGATCGATGCATGGTTGGCTGCGGGGGCGAACGTCGTCGTGAACGGCTCGCGTGCGTTTCTCGCGCAGGTGGTCGCCCGCTATGGCGAGCGGTTGCATTTGGTGGAGATTCGCGTCGATCCGGCGGTGCGCGCCATGCGTCTGGCCAGCCGGGGGCGCGAGACGGGCGATGCACTCGACAAGCGGGTTGCGCACAGCGTGTCGTGGACACCGCCCGACGGCATCCCGTTGTCCGTGGTCTCCAACGACGGGGCGCTGGCTGAGGCGGGGGATCGTCTTATCGCTTTGCTGACGAAGCAGCACATCGGCTGATGGCGAGACCGGGATAGGGCATAGGGGATAGGGCGCAATGCCCCGTCCGCCGGGCGTGTCGCTTCCATGACGGCGATGTGAATGTGGCATCGTGTGTCGTAATTTTGCAAATTATTGCAAAGTGCGCACACTTTGCGTAACCTTCACTTCACCGCATACGACATTGCCCGACCGGCGCGCTGCGACGTCACGTTCGCCGCTGGCACGGGCGCCTCCCGGAGCCTCCCATGTCATCAGTTCTGCCCACTCATGCCCGCGTCGTCATCGTTGGCGGCGGCATCGTCGGTTGTTCCGTCGCGTATCACCTTGCCAAGCTAGGTTGGTCGGATGTCGTGCTGCTGGAGCAGGGGCAGTTGTCGTGCGGCACGACGTGGCACGCCGCGGGGCTCGTCGGTCAACTGCGTTCGCAGGAAAGCATGACGAAGCTCATCCGCTATTCCACGAAGCTCTACAGCGAGCTGGAAGCCGAGACGGGGCTGGGAACGGGCTGGAAACAATGCGGTTCGCTGTCGGTGGCGCGCAGCCACGAGCGCATGACGCAGCTCAAGCGCACGGCGGCCGTGGCGCGCGCCTACGGCGTGCAGTGCGACGTGATCTCGCCGCGCGAAGCCGGTGAACTGTGGCCCGTGATGCGAACCGACGATCTCGTCGGCGCCGTATGGCTGCCCGGAGACGGCAAGGCAAATCCGACCGATCTCACACAGGCGCTCGCGCGCGGTGCGCGCAGCCGTGGTGTGCGCATCGCCGAGAACACCTGTATCACGCAGATTCATACCGCGTCGCCGAATGGCATTCCCACGGTGACCGGCGTGTCGTGGCGCAACAAGGCGGGCGAGAGCGGACGCATCGACGCCGAGATCGTCGTCAACTGCGCGGGACAGTGGGCGAAAGCCGTGGGGCGCATGTGCGGCGTGACCGTGCCGCTGCATTCGGCCGAGCACTACTACATCGTGACGGAGCGGATCCCGGGCGTGCACACCGATCTGCCGGTCATGCGCGATCCGGACGGCTACATCTACTTCAAGGAAGAAGTCGGCGGTCTCGTGATGGGCGGTTTCGAGCCGAACGCCAAACCGTGGGGCATGAACGGCATTCCCGAGAATTTCGAGTTTCAGTTGCTGCCTGACGACTGGGATCAGTTCGAAATTCTCATGGAGAACGCGCTGATCCGCGTACCGGCGCTGGAGACCGCGCAGATTCGCCAGTTCTACAACGGCCCGGAATCGTTCACGCCGGACAACAACTTCATTCTCGGTGAAGCGCCCGAACTGCGGAATTTCTACGTGGGCGCGGGCTTCAACTCGATGGGCATCGCCTCGGCCGGCGGGGCGGGCATGGCGCTCGCCGAGTGGATCGTCGCGGGCGAGCCGACGATGGATCTCTGGCCGGTCGACATCCGCCGCTTTGCAGGCTTCAACGGCAACGACACGTGGCTGCACGATCGTGTGAAGGAGACGCTCGGCCTGCATTACGCCATGCCGTGGCCGAATCGCGAGCTGGATACCGCACGCCCGTTCCGTCGCTCGCCGCTCTATGCGACGTTGCTCGCGAAGGGCGCGTGTTTCGGCAGCAAGATGGGATGGGAGCGGCCGAACTTCTTCGCGCCGTCGCCGGAGCAGGCGAGCATCGAGTACAGCTTCGGTCAGCAGAACTGGCACCCGTGGAGCGCGGCGGAGCACCGGGCCTGTCGGGAGGCTGTCGCGCTGTTCGACATGAGTTCGTTCTCGAAGCTGCTCATCAAAGGCCGCGACGCAGAGCGCGTGTTGCAAACACTGTGCAGCAACGATGTCGCCGTGCCGCCGGGACGCACCGTCTACACCGGCATGCTCAACGAGCGCGGCGGCTACGAATCGGATTTCACGCTGACGCGTCTCGCCCCCGACCGATACCTGCTGGTGACGGGGTCGGCGCAAACCACGCGCGACATGGATTATCTGGAGCGTCGCATCGAGGGGATGGCTGGCGTGGCGGGCATCGATGGTGATCCCCATTGCACCGTCGTCGATGTCACGGGCCAATACGCCGTGCTGGCGCTCATGGGGCCGCACTCGCGTGCGCTGTTGCAGCAAGTCTCGAAAGCCGACTTCTCCAACGAAGCCTTCCCGTTCGGCACCAGCCGCGAGATCGATCTCGGCTACGCCACGGTGCGCGCGACCCGTCTGACTTACGTCGGCGAACTCGGCTGGGAGTTGTATGTGCCGGTCGAATTCGCCGTCGGTGTCTACGAGACGCTGCATGCGGCGGGCCAGGCGTTCGGATTGAAAGACGCGGGCTACTACGCCATCGACTCGCTGCGCATCGAGAAGGGTTACCGCGCGTGGGGACGGGAACTGACGCCGGACACGAATCCCGTCGAGGCCGGGCTGACGTTCGCATGCAAGCTCGCGAGCGGCATTGCCTTTACCGGACGCACGGCCGTCGAACTTGCCAAATCCAAGGGCGCGCGACGTCGGCTTGTCAGCGTGGCACTGGACGAGGCGAGCGACAAGATACTGTGGGGCGGGGAGGCGGTGCTGCGCGACGGGCAGCCGGTCGGGTTCATCTCCTCGGCTGCGTTCGGTCACACGATCGACGCGCCCGTCGGCCTGGCGTTCCTCACGAACCCGGACGGACCGGTGACGGCCGATTACGTCGAGACCGGCCGTTACCAGATCGATCTTGCCGGGGAACTGCTCGACGCGCGGGTGCAGTTGCGTGCGCTGTACGATCCGAAGGGCGAGCGCGTGAAGGCGTAGACCCCTGCCACAGGCGAACTCGCCGCCGCTTCTGTAAAATGCCGCTTTTGCCTCGTTTTCGCGCGCCGGGGTCTGGCGCGCGTCCGGTCTCTGACGTATGTCTTTTGCTTGTATTGCGGCGGCGCGCCGCTTCGACGACCGAGCGCATCTGCCGCTCGTGATCGGCTCGCAGCGTTATGGGTGGATTCGCCGTAGCGACGTCGAGTCGCTGTGCCGTTGGCCCGACGTGTTCGAGATCAGCTCGCTTGCGGTGCGGATTCATCCGCGTCACGACTCGTGCGAGGCCCGCACGGCGGCGCTTGCGCCCGTGATCGAGACGCTCGCCGCCGAAGGCCGCATCACTGGCTGGCGCAACGAGCGTTACGCCATTCGGCAGCGTCTCTACGACACGCCGCTCGCCTGGATCGAGCGGGCTGCCTCGCGCTTTTTCGGCACGCGCACGTTCGCCGTGCATGTGAACGGTTACGTGCCGGCGCGGTTCGTCGGCGAAGCGCCGAAGATGTGGATTGCGCGACGCAGCGTGCTCAAGGCGACCGATCCCGGCTGTCTCGACAACGCGGCGGCGGGCGGTATCGGCAACGGCATTGGCGTGGGCGACACGCTCGTCAAGGAGTGCTGGGAAGAGGCGGGAATTCCGGCGTATCTGGCGAACGAAGCGCGGCCGGGCCGCACACTGCACATCCTCGCGGAGATTCCGGAGGGCGTGCAGTCCGAGCAGATTTTCGTCTACGATCTTGCGCTGCCGCGCGGTTTCGTCCCCGAGAATCAGGACGGCGAGGCGAGTGCGCACTGGTTGTGCTCGGCCGGGAACGTGCGCGATGTGATCGCCAGCGGCAAGATGACCGTCGATGCGAGCCTCGCGAGTCTCGACTTCCTGTTGCGTGAGGGCGCAATTCGCGCGAAGGATTGCGCCGGGATCGAGGCGCTGTTCAAGCCAGCGGACGAGTAGCCCCAGGCGCACGGCGCCGTAGACAGCTCGAACGCGCCGGCCGTCGACCGAATTCAAGCATTCACGAATTTCAACACTGCAACGACATTGCAAGCCTTTGCCCAGGAGCAATCATGGCACCGATCGAAAATAGCTACATTCTGAAGTTGTCCTGCCCGGACCGTCCCGGCATCGTCCACACGGTGGCCGGTTTCCTGGTCGAGCGCGGCGGCAACATTCTCGACTCGGCGCAGTTCAACGATCGCTTTACCGGCGGCTTCTTCATGCGCGTGCATTTCCAGCAACTGCCGGGACAAACCGATCTGGCGACGTTGCAGCGCGACTTCGCACCGCTCGCCGAGCAGTTCGAAATGCAGTGGGAACTGGTCGATGCGTCGATCAAGCCGCGTGTGCTGCTCATGGTCTCGAAGATCGGTCACTGCCTGAACGATCTGCTGTTCCGCTACAAGACCGGCCAGCTCAACATCGAAATCCCGGCGATCGTCTCGAACCACAAGGATTTCTATCAACTGGCGGCGAGCTACAACATTCCGTTCCATCATCTGCCGCTGATGAATTCGACGCCGGAATCGAAAGCCGCGCAGGAAGCCAAGGTGTTCGAGCTGGTCGAGGACAACAACATCGACCTCGTGGTGCTGGCGCGCTACATGCAGGTGCTCTCGAGCGATCTGTGCAAGAAGCTCGCAGGCCGCGCAATCAACATCCACCACTCGTTCCTGCCCAGCTTCAAGGGCGCGAAGCCGTACTATCAGGCATTCGACCGTGGCGTGAAGCTGATCGGGGCGACGGCGCATTACGTGACGTCCGATCTCGACGAAGGTCCGATCATCGAGCAGGAAGTCGAGCGCGTGGATCACACGATGGATCCGGAGCAACTGACGGCCATCGGTCGCGACGTGGAATGCGTGGCGCTCGCGCGTGCTGTGCGCTTCCACGCCGAGCACCGCATTCTGCTCAACGGCCACAAGACGGTGATCTTCCGTTGATGACGGCGAGGGCGCGCGGCGTGACGTAGAACGCCGCCTGACGTCGTAACGCATCAGAAAAAAACGCCCGGGGTGTCATGTCCCGGGCGTTTTTGTTTGATGGACGTGAGGCGTCCGATGATGGAGGTCAGGAGGCGATCAACCTCATCGCTGTGCCACGACGCCACTACGTTGCAAGTGAATTCAACGCTGCGGGACGTGTGATTGATGGCACCTCACTGTGTGATGTTCGCGGGTGACGATCTTGCTGCGGGTTACGTCCGCTGCGCGAGTTCGCTGCCTGCGTCGCGCGATAGACGCGCAATCGAGATCGTCGAACTGACGGCAACGAGCCCCACGACCAGAAAGGCCCACGGGAAGTCGACGTTGGTCACGTGATCGCGTCCGTGCAGCCACGACGACGTCTGCAACACCGCGGCGCCGATCGTAATGCCGAGCGTGAGCGAGACCTGCTGCGCGACGCTGGCGAGGCTCGTCGCCTGACTCATGCGATGAGCCGGTACGTCAGCGTAGGAGATCGCGTTCAGACTCGTGAATTGCAGCGAGCGGAAGCAGCCGCCGAAGAGCAGCGTACCGAGAATCACCAGATGTGAGGTCTCCGCGGTAAAGAGACCGTAACCGCCGATGGTTGCCGCCGCGATGAGCGCGTTCGTCATCAACACGCGACGGAACCCCCAACGCTTCAGAATGCGCAGCGAGAGTGTCTTCATGAACATCGCCCCGGCCGCAGAAATGAAGGTCAGCGCACCGGATTCCAGCGGCGTCATGCCGAAGCCGAGTTGCAGCATCAGCGGCAGCAGAAATGGCGTTGCGCCTACACCGATTCGAAACAGCGTGCCGCCCGCGACACCCGCACGGAACGTGGGAATTCGAAAAAGATCGAGCCGCAGCAGCGGGTGCGCAAGCCCCTTCGCGTGACGCAGATATGCCGCGAGCAACGCCGCACCGACCGCGACGAGTGCAAGCGCCAGTGGCGTCGGAATCAGGTGGCGGCCGATGGTCGATAGCCCGAGCATCAGGATCGACAGACCGAAGCCCGACAGCAGAAAGCCTTTGACGTCGAGCGGCGGTACTTCGTCTTCATAGAGATCGGGGATGAACTTCGTCGCCAGCACGAAGCCGAGTACGCCGATGGGGATGTTGATGAAGAATATCCAGCGCCAGTGCCAATACGTGGTGATGAAGCCGCCGAGCGGTGGCCCGAGCACCGGGCCGACGAGGGCCGGGATCGTCAGATAGTTAAGCGCGCGCACCATGTCGCGCTTCTCGACGGACTTGAGCAGCGCCAGCCGCCCGACCGGCACCATCATCGCGCCCCCGACACCTTGCACGAAGCGCGCAATCACCAGTTCCGGCAGATTGGTCGAGATGCCGCAGCAGATCGAGCCGAGTACGAAGACACCGATGGCGGTGCGAAAGACGTTTCTCGTGCCGAAGCGATCGGCGATCCAGCCGCTGACGGGAATGAAGACTGCGAGGCTGATGAGGTAGGTCGTCAGCGCGAGCTTGAGCGTAATCGGACTCTCGCCGAGATCCTGCGCAATCAATGGCAACGAGGTGGACAACACGGTGGAATCCATGTTCTCCATGAACAGCGCACAGGCGACGATGAGCGGAACGAGCATGAGGCGTGATGTCGCCATCGCGGCGACGAGAGTAAGCGGGTGACAAACGAAGCCCGCACGAGCGCGGGCATGGACAACGGCAGGCAGACCGCCGGTCGGACAATCCACCGGGCAATCGGTCGATCGGTCGATCAGACAGTCAGACAATCGGCCGGACAGTCAGTCGTACGGTCCGTGGAACCGTCAGTCGAACAAAACGAGCGGGAAGGCTTACGAGCGTTATAGCAAATTTCAATTCCGCTCGTCTCGTCCACGCGCAAAGCCAGAAAGCATGCGGTTTCCCGAGGCGTGCCTCTCGTCACACGTCGTTTTGAGAGGCGGAATGCCGTGTTGCGTTGCGATACCTTGTTGTGTCTGGCGAACCCGTGGCGGTGTAACGGTCAGTGCGATTCGAGAAAGTCGCGCAGGACATGCAGATGCGTAGGCGTGTCGTCGTCGACGAGACGGTGCGCAGCAGTGAGCAACGTTACGGGGCCCCGGGCCAGACGTTCGTGCAGTTCCGTGAGCATCACATTGTGCTGTGCGTCGAGTGACGCAAGCTCGTCGAGAAAGCGCTGACGGAATTCGTCGAACTGCTCGGGGTGCTGGTGAAACCACTGCCGCAGGGGCGTGCTCGGCGTGGCATCTTTTGCCCAGAAGTCGATCTGTGCCTTCGCCTTGGCGAGTCCGCGCGGCCACAACCTGTCGGCGAGTACGCGTTGCCCGTCAGCGGGATCCGGCGCGTCGTAGGCGCGCTTCAGACGGATGTCCAGGCGTTTGGCGCTGCGCTTGCGCGCGGGTTTGGCGGTCGCCGCAGCCGTCGCGGTCGTGGTCTTGGCTTTGGCCGATGATGCGGTATCAGTCGCTTTCGATGACGGCATGAGGGGGCAGCCTCCGGAGGGGGCGCGCGTTGTGATGTCAAACCCGGGTATGAAACCCGTGCGTAACACCGGTGTGCGATATCCGCGCGCGACACCCGCAAGCTTACCGGAGGCCGCCGACGCAAGCGAGCCCCGCCCCTTTTTCTGCGTCAATGATCCACATCAGCGATCCATATCAACGGCCTGCGTCAGAAGCGCCAGTTGACGTTGCCGAACACCGAGTTGTCGCTGACCTTGCCGCCGAACTGTCCGGCATAGCTCACGCCGAGGGTCACGGCGCGGCCAACGAACGCATCGATACCGGCGCTGACGACCGCAGCGTCTCGCGCTATCGGCACTCCCGCCACCGTAAAGCCCGCCGACGTGCCCGAGAACGCCAATCGCATGTCCGGCGCATTCGCCCCATAAGCGTGACGCCAACCCGCCGACAGACGCAGCCGACCCGAGGCGGCGACGCCCATCCCGATGCCGAACGGGATTTCCCCACGCAGGCCCGCCGTCGAGAACGTGATGCCCTGCGTCTGCTCGTCGGCATGCAGCGCGGCGATGCTGCCGGACTCGTCGAACGCGTCGGTGCGCACGCGGGCATAAGCGACAATCTCGAACGGTTCGACGCTCACGCGTCCGGCGTCCATACGCCACGCCGCTTCCCCGAAGACTTGCCACACGGCAGCGTCATATTTCGCGCGGGCCGTTTGCGCGACCGAACCGATAGCGATAGCACGCTGCGAACTGATTTGCTGCCAGCCATAGGCACCCCCGAGGGTGGCGCCGAGGCGCCCGAAGCGACGGCTCACATAAGCGCCGATCTGCGCGTCGTTGCTGCTGCCCGAGGCGCTGGCGCCGGTATTGAACGTGCTGTGCCCCAGACCGCCGAAGGCGCCCGCGCGCCATGCATCGGCGAACGGTGCATCGACCCCGGCCAGCACACCCATGCCGCGTCGATGCAGCGTCGCGGCGCCTGAGCCGCCGTCGGCGACGGATTTGTTGCGCATCTGCCCGTCGTTACCGTAGATGGATGCCCACGCTTGTGTCGCACGACGTTGCGACCGGCAGTCGCTGCTGCCGTCGCGGCCGACTCCCGACGATACCGCCGCGTCATTGGCGTCATTGGACATACGGTCGCCGCCCGTCGAAGACATCTCGCAGTCCAGCGAAAGCGAAAGACCGTCGCGTAACCGCTGTGAGACGGCATCGCGCGCGATTTGCGTTTGTCCCAGCAGCATTGACGAGACAGACGCATGCAGACTTCCATCGAGACTTTCGAACGCGGCAGGCGCGGTGGCGGCCGTGAGGCCGAGCGCGGCCTGATACAGCGTGCTGCCGGTCCCGAGTGCCGAGACGGCGGCGGCCACAGCGCGCTGATTGGGTGTCACGGCACCGGCGGGCAACGGAGTACCGTTGGGCGCAAGCGTCAGCAGGACGGAGGTCGGCGTGTAGCTGATCTGTGGCGTGAGATAGAGCAGATTGGTCGACGTTGCCGCGAACTGCCCGGAGACGCCCCCGGTCGCCGAGACGATGACGGCATTGACGGCATCTGCCGGTTGCGTTCCCGGCGCGGCGTTCACGACGAGATTGCTGCCGCCGACCGAGGCGCTCCCCGTGGCATTGACCTGACTCGGCGCGGTGCCGGGCGCGACGTTGACTTGCAGGGTGGCGCCCGGTTGAAGCGTCAGATTGCCGCCGACCCCCAGCGTCGCGCCGGGGGCGCTGACTACGATCTGGCTGCCACCAGCGCCTGTCAGCGGACCTGTCTGTGCGCCGCCCCCCGTACCGCCGGCATTGGTTGGGGGCGGTGTTGTCAAGGTGGCGCCGGTTTGCACTGTCACGGGAGAGTTGGGTAGACCACCGATGTTCAGCGTGCCGCCCGCGGCGGTCGTCGGCCCGGTCAGCGGATTTTGCGTCCCTAAGGTCAGTGAGCCGCTTCCGGTCTTGATGAGCCCGCCTGAGCCGGACACGCTGCCGGGGAAATTGCCTGAGCCCACTGACACCGAGCCGCCGTTGACGGTGAGACTGCCTTGCGTCGTGCCGTTCAGCGAGGGCAGCACGACGTTCACGCCCTGCGTTGCCACGTTCCCTTGCGAGAGGGTCAGGCCGCCACCGGAAGGGCTGCCGAGGCCTGTCGGCGAGGTCACGGTCACGTTGCCGCCGTTCACCGTCGTGCCGCCCGTATAGCTGTTGTTGCCACCGAGCGTGATGCCTCCGGGGGCACCAGCGCCGTTCAGCGAGATTGCGCCGCCGCCGGAAATGGGGCCTCCGAGCATGAGCGGCGTCGTCCCGGCGATCGTGAGCGTCGTGCCATTGCCTACAGCGATGCCATTTCCGAGCGTTACGGATGCGCCGACGGGCGACGTCGCAGACAGCGTGCTGTTCCCCCCAACGGTCAGCCCGCCAGTGCCGAGCGCGGTGCTGCTGCCCACGGTCAATGTGCCTGCGTTCAATGTCGTGCCACCGGTGAACGCGTTGGCACCGTTCAGCGCGGTCGAGCCGGTGCCGTTCTTGATCAGTCCGCCGGTGCCGGACACCGTGGCGCCGATCACGTGATTGCCGTTGTCGCCAGTGATCAAGCCGCCGCTACCCAGCACCAGTTGCGTGCCGGTGTCCGCGTCGAGCGATGCGAAGGAGAGTGGGGCAGTCGAAGCCGACGCATCGAACGTTGTCCCGGCGTTGCGCAGCGTCAATCCTGCGCTTTGACCGACTCGCCCCGAAGCGCCGAGTGCGAGCGTGCCGCCTGTCACCGTCGTCGTGCCGGTGAACGTGCTTTGTCCGCCCAGCGTCACGGTGCTTATGCCTTGCTTGGTGATGCCTCCTGTGCCGCCGATCACGCCGTCGAAGGCACTGTTCGTGTTGCCGCCAAGCGTGAGCGATTGCCCGCCGAGCGACACGTTCGTGCCTGTGCCACCGGTGAGTCCCGCGATCACGGTGGGCGAGATGGATTGCGAGATGTCGAGGGCAGTGCCGGTGGCGAGCGTCACGTCGTTCGCGCCGGAGAGCGTGCCACCTGCGCCGATGGCGACGGTGCCCTCAGCCACGGCGATGCCGCCGGTGAACGTGTTCTGTCCGCTCAGCGTTTGCGTTCCCGCCCCCGCCTTGACGATGCCTCCGGTCCCGACAATGCCCGCCGTCAGCGTCTGGTTTGTCCCGTTGCCGAACGTCAGCGTATGACTACCGAGATTGACGCTGCCACCGGTGCCGGCCAGTGTGGCGAGCGTCTGGTTACCGGCGGCGCTGATATCGAAGGTGGCATTCGCGCCGGTGATCGCGACACTCGCGCCGTTCGCCAGTTGGCCCGTCGCGTCGAGTGCGAGGGTACCGTCGGCAATGGTCGTCGTTCCCGTGAACTGCTGTTGCCCGAGCAGCGTTTGCGTGCCGCTGCCTTGCTTGACGATACCTCCCGTACCGCTGATCGTGCCGCTCACGACGTGACTCGACGCATCGCCGAATGTCAGCGTGTTGTTTCCCAGCGTGACGTTGGTCCCTGCCTGAGAGGTGAGTGCGCCGATGGTGCGATCGCCGTTTGCGCCGGAAATGTCGAGCGTCGCCCCCGCGTTCTGCAAGGTGACGGCGCCCGACGGCGCCAGCGTTCCTGCACCGCCCAGCGCCAGCGTGCCCGCCTGCACGACGGTGCCGCCGGTGAAGGTGTTCGTGCCGGTCATCGTTTCTATACCGGCCCCTACCTTCACGAGGCTGCCGGTGCCCATCACGCCGCCGCTGTAAGTTTCGTCGAGTCCGCTTGCGCCGACCTCCAGCGTATTGCTGCCCATATTGATCGCGCCGCCCCCGGTCAGCGCGCCAAAGGTCTGTGTGCCGTTACCCGCTGACAGATCGAAGACCGCGCCGGTATGGACATCGACGACACCCGCCGCGTTGAGGCTCGCGCCGGCGCCGAGCGCGAGCGTTCCGGCGTTGACGTTGGTCGCGCCCGCGTAGGTGTTTTGCCCGTTGAGCGTGAGCGTCGCGCCGCCGTTCTTCGAGATGCCGCCCGCACCGGTGATGGCGCCGTTGAGGGTGAGATCGTGTGATCCCACGACATCGAGATCGCCGCCTAGCGTGATCTGGTTGCCGAGGGTCGTCGCTTGCGTCGCATCCAGCGAAGTGCCCCCTGCAAAGCTCACCGTGCCGGTGCCCAGCGCCGTGTTGCTGCCGACAGCGACGCCACCCGCCTGCACGCTCACGCCTCCCGTAAAGTCGTTGTTGCCCGAGAGCGTCTGGACACCGCTGCCAAGCTTGACGAGGCCGCCGCCTGCGCCGTGAATGTCGGACGCTAACGCGCTGCCGGAGGCATCCGCCAGCGTCAGCGTCGTATTGCCGAGATTGATGACGCTGCCAGCCACACCGTTGATCGTCGCGGCGGTCTGATTGGGGCCGGTCGAAATATCGAGGACCGCTGTCGCACCGGTGAGCGCGGCATGCTTGCCACCCAGTTGTGTGCCGTTGCGCAATGCGAGCGTGCCCGCGTCAACGCTCACATCGCCGCCCAGCGCCGCACCGCCACTCAGCGTTTGTGTGCCACTCCCCTGTTTGACGAGACTACCTGTACCGTTGATCGCACCGCTGAACGTCGCATTGCCCGCGCTGCCGAACGTGAACGTTTGCGTGCCGATGTCGACGGTGCTGCCCGCTGCACCGGCGAGCGAGCCGATCACAGGTGTTGTGGCGGCGCTGACGTCGAACGTGGCGCCGGAGGCCAGCGTCACGTCATTGGCGCCCGAGAGCGTGCCGCCATTACCCAGCGCGAGCGTGCCGCTGTTTACACCGACGTTGCCGGCAAACGTGTTCTGCGCGCCCAGCGTCAGCTTGCCGCTGCCATCCATGATGAGCGAGCCCGTGCCCGAAATTGCGCTGGCGAGCGTGGCGTTATCGCTGTTGCCGACGGTGAGCGAACTACCGCCGCCGAGCACGACGCCGCCCCCGCTGCCTGACAGATGGCCCAACGACTGATTGCCCGCCGCACTCAGATCGAACACCGCCCCGACCCCGGTCAGCGAGACGTTGCTGCCCGGTGCGAGCGTCGCGTTCGCGCCGAGGGCCAGCGTGCCGTCGGCAATCGTCGTCGCACCGGTGTATAGCTGCGCGCCGAGTAACGTTGTCGTCCCACTGCCTTGTTTGACGAGACCGCCACTGCCACTCACGATGGCCGCGACGCTGTGACTGGTCGCGTCGCCGAACGTCAGCGTGTTGGTGCCGAGCCGAATCTGTGTGCCGACATCGGCCGTGAGCGCACCGATGGTTCGCGCACCATTGGCGCCCGAGACATCGAAAGCCGATCCCGCATTGGCGAGCGTGACGGCACCCGTCGGGGCAAGCGTTCCGGCACCGCCCAGCGCCAACGTTCCTGCTTGGATGACGGTGCCGCCAGTGTAGGTGTTGAGTCCGGTGAGCGTCTCGGTGCCGGTGCCGATCTTCACGACCGAGCCGGTCCCCGTGAGGCTGCCGCTGAAGGTGTCGTTGCCCGCACCGCCGATTTCGGTGACGAGTGCCCCGATGTTCACCGTGCCCGCGCCATTGATCGTACCGATCACTTGCGTTCCGTTCCCGGCGGACAGGTCCAGCGTTGCGCCGCTTGCGACATTGACCGACCCGGACGCATTCAACGACGCGCCCGCGCCCAGCGCCAACGTACCCGCGCTGATCGATGTCGGCCCGGCGTAGGTATTGCTACCGCCAAGGGTGAGTTTCGCCAAACCCGACTTGGTGAGGCCGCCCGCGCCGGAGAGTGCGCCGTTCAGGGTGAGGTCATGCGTGCCGAGTACCGACAGCGTGCCGAGCAAGTTAACGTTGTTGCCGAGCGTGACGCCCTGTGTGCTGTCCAGCGTGACGTTATTGCCGAATGTGGCAGTCCCCGCCCCCAACGCGAGATCGTTGCCGACGACCAGACCTCCCGAACCGACGCTGATGCCACCGGAAAAATCGCTTGCTCCCGCGAGCGTCTGCACGCCGGGGCCTGAGACGATGAGCGCGCCGGTGCCGTGAATCGCGCCGGCGAACACCGCGTTGGTGGCGTTGTTCAGCGTGAGCGTTTGTCCGCCCAGTGAAATCGCGCTCCCCGTCACACCGTTGAGCGTCCCGATGGTCGACGCGCCACCGCTACCGATATCGAACACGCTGTTCGCGCCGCTGAGCGTCAGCGCATTGCCGCCTTGCAACGCCGCGCCACTGCCCAATGCCAGCGTGCCATCGGCGATGTCGATATCCCCGGCGTAAGTTGACGTTTGCGTCAGGGTCTGCTTTCCAGCCCCTTGCTTGACGAGGTTGCCTGTCCCCGTGATCGTGGCGCTCAACGTCTGGTCGGTACCGTCGCCGAACGTCAACGTGCTGGTGCCGAGCGCGAGCGTGCCGCTCCCCGATAACGCACCGATCGTCTGCGCAGCGGACGCACCACTGATGTCCAGCGTCACCGCCGGACTATTCGCGCCGTTCAGTACGACGGCCCCTTGCGCCGCGAGTGAGCCACCGCTGCCGATGGCGAGCACGCCGTCGTTGATCGTCGTGCCGCCGGTCCAGTTGCCCGCGCCGTTCACGGTCAGCGTCGCCGGCCCTGATTTCTGCAATGCGCCGCTCCCCGTCACCGCGCCGGTCAACGTCAGATCGGCACTGCCGAGAATGGCGGATGTGCCGCCAAGCGTGATGTTGTTGCCGAGGGTCAGGGCTTGCGTGGTATCGAGCGTGGTCTGATCGCCGAGGGCGAGGGTGCCCGTGCCGATGGCGCTGGCATTGCCCAACTGCAAGCCACCGGCGGTGACTGTGACCCCGCCCGTGAAGTCGCTCGCACCGCCGAGCGTCTGCACGCCGCCGCCCTGCTTGATGAGTGCGCCGGTGCCATGAATGCTGCCGTTGAACGTTTCGCCCGTGCTGTCGCCGAACGTGAGTGTGTTGGCACCGAGCTGGACCTGCGCCGCCCCGCCGCTGAGGGATCCGATGGTCTGGGCACCGGCGGCGCTGATATCGAACGAGGTCGAGCTATCGCCGAGCGTCACCGCGTTCTGCGACGACAAACCGCCACCCGCACCGATCACGAGAGAGCCGCCGCCGACGACGATGCTGCCGGTGAATGTCTGCTGCGCGGTAATGGTCTGCGCGCCCGCGCCGAACTTGACGATGCCGCCACCGGTGCCGGTGATCGTTCCCGCGAAGGTTTGATCGGTGTCGTCGCCGAAGGAGAGCGTGTTGTCGCCCAGATTGATCGTGCTGCCCGACGCCCCGGAAAGCGCCCGGATGGTTTGATTCTCACCGCCGCCGATATCGAGCGTCGCACCGCCGGCAATGCTCACCGGATTGGCCGACAGCGTACCGGTGCCGCCCAATGCCAGCGTTCCCTGCGCAATCGCGATCTGCCCGGTGAACGCATTCTGGCCCGTTAGCGTCTGGATACCCGTGCCCTGTTTGACGATGCCGCCCGTGCCGCCGATGCTGCCGGCGAACGTCTGGTTGGTCGCATCGCCAAGGGTGAGAGTGTTGCTGCCGAGGGTGACCTGACTGTTCGCCGTGCCGCTCAGCGCACCGATGCTGACGGGGCCGGCGCCGCCGACGTCGAGTGTCGCACCATCGGCGAGCGTCACGGCATTGGTGCCCGCGAGGGTATTGTTGCCTTGCAGCGCGAGCCGCCCCGCCGCGATGTTGATGCCGCCCGTGAACGTTTGTGCGCCGGATAGCAGCAACGAGCCCGTGCCTTGTTTGACGATGCCCCCCGTGCCCGAGATCGTGCCGCCGTATGTCGAGTTACCGGCGTCGCCGATCGTCAGCGTCTGAGCGCCGATCAGGACCGTGGATCCGGAGACGCCCGACAGCGCGCCGAATGTCATGCCGCCCGCATTCGAAAGATCCAGCGTTGCGGTGTTGCCGGTGAGCGCGAGCGGCGAGGCGTTGGCGAACGCGCCGCCCTGGAGCGTGAGCGTGCCTGCGCGCACGGTGATGCCGCCGCCCGCCGAACTCGTGCCCGTCAGCGTCACGGTGCCGGTGCCTTGCTTGACGATGCTGCCGCTGTTTCCGCCGCCGCCGGTGAAGGCACCCGCGAATGTCTGATTGGTGGCGTCGCCGAAGGTCAGCGTGTTGGTGCCCAGCGCGACTGATGTATTGGCGACGCCCGAGAGCGCCCCGAGGGTCTGTGCCGACGCCTGACTGATGTCCAGCGTGGTGCCACTGCCCAGCAGCGACACGGCGCCGGTACTCGCCAACGATCCCCCGGCACCTAGCGCGATGCCGCCTGCGTTGATCGTTGTGCCGCCTGTGAACGTATTGGCCCCCGTGAGTGTTTGGGTGCCCGCGTTGGTCTTGACGATGCCACCCGTGCCGCCGATCGCGCCCGCAAATGCGCTTCCGGTGTTGTCACCAAGCGTGAGGTTGTTGCTGCCGAGTGCGATCTGCGTGTTGCCGACACCTGCAAGGTTCGTGATCGTTCTACCGCCGTTCGCGCCCGACATGTCGAAGACAGCGCCCGCCCCCGACAGCGTGAGCGGTGTGCCGCCGGTTTGCAGCGCGCCGGCACCTGCCAGCGCGAGCGTGCCCGCCACCACGTTGACGCCGCCGCTGAACGTATTCGCTCCGGTCAGCGTGACCGTCTGCGCGCCTTGCTTGGCGAGGCTGCCGCTACCGCTGATTGGCCCGGACAACGTGAGCGCGGCACTTCCCCCCAATGTCAGCGTACTGCCCGCGCCGATGGTCATGGCGTTGGTCAGCGTGACCGGCGCACTGGCATCGAGCACACCGGTCGTGCCGGACACCTGAACCGCGCCACTGCCCAGCGCGGCGTTGCTGCCAGCAACCAGCGTGCCGCCGGTGAGCGAAGTCCCGCCCGCGTAGTCGTTGGTGCCCGCAAGCGTCAGGCGTGCGGTACCCGAAAGCGATACGCCCCCGGTGCCGGTGACCGTGCTGCCCAACGTCAGGGGATTGGTGCCGGAGACCGACAACCCGTTCGTGCCGAGCGTGGTCGGCAGCGCAATCGTCAGCCCTGCGCTGGCGGCCTGCATGGCGCCGCCGTTGATCGTCAGCGTCCCTGTACCGAAGCTACCGGCGTTGTCGAAAATTGCGAGACCGCCGTTGAGGGTCGTCGACGTAACGGATAGCGGTCCTTGAAGCGTCCAGGTGCCGCCGTTCATCGTCGCGCGCGAGAAGTTCACGTAACTCGCGCCGCTCATCGTTCCGGTGCCGGTCGTCGTCGCGTCGTTGGCGGAATTGCGAAGCACCAGCGAGTTGTTGCCGCCTGCGCCACCGTCCACAACGCCCGTTGCCGCGAAACCCAGATTGAACCCGGTGACGGGAAGCGCACCGAGGCCGGGGCTCCCGCCGTCGTTGAGCGTCGAGCCGGTGACGGCTGTATAGGTGTTGGTGCTGTTCGTGCCGAGCGAGACGCTGCCGCTCACGGTGCCTGCATTGCTGAACGTATTCCCCGCGCCTGCCGTGCCGTTCGGCGCAAACGCGATCCGTCCGAGCACAGTGCCGGTGTTGGCGAAGTTGACGGCCGCGCCGCCATACGCGGCAGCGACCGGCGCGCTGCCATTTCCCGTGAGCGTCACACCGAGAATCGGCGTGGCGCCGAGCGTGCCGCTGTTACTGATGTTGGTGGTGCCGCCGGTCGCGTTCTGCACGGTCAGCGCGAGTCCCGTCAGCCCGGGAAGATTCACGCCAAGCACACCGACCGTGCCGCGCATGATCGCGTTGTTCGTCACCGTCTGCGTGCTGCCTCCTGCACCGCTATTGCCGACGACGGTACCCGTCGCGAGGAGTCCGATGCCACCGAGCAACGCGGGATCGATGGTGCCGCCATTGACCAGCGTGACGTTGCTTCCGGTGAGTGTCAGCGCCGTACCACCCACGCCGAGCAACACGCCTACGCCCGCACCACTGTTGACGTTCACCTGCAAATTGCTGGCCGAGTTGGCGTACGACGGTGCGAGTGGATTCGCGGCGCCGCTGCACGTCACCACGTTGCCCGCTACCGAGCACGCCGCCCATGACGGCGTGGAAGAAAGCGCCCCCAGTAACGCAATGCACGCGAGGCATACGCGAGTGAGCGAGACCGACATGGACGCGCCGCTACGGCTGCCGGCGCGGCGCACGCGCGAGGCCGGCGCACCAGCACTTTGCCGCGCCGTTTCCGGCACAGGGACGACGTCGATGCGGCAATGCCGCCAGACCAATCGATAGAGATGCTTGTTCATCGTGCTCCGGTTCCCAAAGGCGTGGAGTGCAGAAAGGGCGGGGCGCGCGATGGCGGCACACCCATGGCTGGCGGCATTCGGGGGGAGACGATGGCGGCGGTGGCACGTGCGATCGGGGCGTCAGGCAGACGCCGCCGATCACCGTTTTCCAACGCCCGACCAGACGCTAATGCACGGCAAATGTGCGGGCCATTCTAGGAAGCGCGATGGGAAAGTGCCCGTGCGCCGGACGTGACGAGCCGCGTCGAGTGACAAACATCGACGCCGGATTTGGCTGGGGAATCAAGGCCGTGCGCGACCTTGTCGTGAAGGAGACGACGCCCTTGCGGCGCCGGGAGATTCGCGAAGTTTCGGACGATTCCCTAAAGCACTTGAACCGTCCAAAGAGGCGATGGCGAGTGACAACGCAGGTCACTCGCCATGCATCGATGATCGATGGAATCGTGCTGCGTACGTTACGCAGCTCGCGTCAGCGGCGCCACCTGACGAATGCCGAGCGATGCCAGCGACTGCGCGATCGCCGTGACGACATTGCGCATCTCGTTATCGTCGATAGCGCCGATGCATCCCACGCGGAACGTTTCGATCTGCGTGAGCTTGCCCGGATAAAGGATGTACCCGCGCTCCCGCACCGCCGCATAGAACGCCTTGAAGTCGTACTTGCTGTCGGCTGGTGCGTGGAACGTCACGATCACCGGCGCCTGCACGTCCGCCGCGAGAAACGGCCGGAACCCGAGCGCAGCCATGCCTTCCACCAGCGTGCGGCAGTTCGCCCGGTAGCGCTCACCGCGTACCGGTTGACCGCCCTCGGCGAGGAATTGATCGACGGCGGCACGCAGCGCCGCGACCACGTGCGTGGGCGGCGTGAAGCGCCATTGCGTCGTCTTCTGCATATAGACGTACTGGTCGTGCAGATCCATCGCCAGCGAATGGCTGTTGCCGCCGCTCGCCTCCAGCACCGACTTCTTCACGATCACGAAGCCCATGCCGGGCACGCCTTCGAGGCACTTGCCGCTCGCGGCGATGAGCGCGTCGAACGGCATCGACCGGGCATCGATCTCCACCGCGCCAAACGAACTCATCGCGTCGACGATCAGCCCCTTGCCGTGCTTCTGGCACACGCGCGCGATCTCCGCGAGCGGGTTGAGCACCCCGGCGCCGGTTTCCAGATGCACCTGCGCCACGTGCGTGATCGACGGATCGCGCGAGAGCGCTTCGTCGATGGCTGCTGCACTTGCGGCCTGATCTTCGGGGATGGGAAGGGCGACGGCGTCGCGTCCGAGATAGCGACAGATCTTGAGGATGCGCTGACAGTACGCGCCGTTGTCCGGCACCAGAATGCGGGCACTGCGGGGTGTGAGCGTGCCGATGGCCGCCTCGACCGAGAACGTCCCCGAGCCCTGCAGTGGCACGCAGACATAGTCGTCGCCCCCATGCACCACGCCCACGAGGTCGCGGCACAACGAGGCGGTGATCTGGTTGAACTGGGCGTCCCACGATCCCCAGTCGCGCAGCATGGCCTGTCGGGTGGCCGGCGACGTGGTGAGCGGGCCGGGGGTGAGCAGAATCGGTTCCTGACCGAGAATCATGACCGTCTCCTATCGAACGAATGATGAAACCAATGAAACGAGTTGGCGAAACATCGGAGGTGCAAAAAATTCCATGACAACACCGGCATCAATGCCCTTTGCGTGAGGTCATGCCTGTGGGACGCCGCCACGCCTGCGTGTAGCGCTCCACGACAATCTGCACGCCGTGATAGAGCAGACACACCAGCATCGAAGTGAGTACGACGAGCGTGGCCATCGCCGCCGCAGGGCCGATGGAGCCTGTCTCGTCCATGTTCACGATGGCGACCGACGCGAGCGACGTATCGGCCGAGTAAAGGAACACGACCGCAGAGACCGTCGTCATGGCGTTGACGAACAGATACCGGCTGATGTCGATGATCGACGGCAGGCAGATCGGGGCGGACACGCGCCAGAACGTCCGGTAGAACGGCACCTTGAGCGACGCCGACACATACTCGAATTCCGGATCGATCTGCTTGAGGGCCGTTACCGCCGTGAGATGGCTCGACGAGTAGTAATGCACGACGTTGACGATCACCAGAATGGCCAGCGTGCCGTACAGGTTGTGCAGTGGATTCGCCTCGGAGACGAAAAAGAAGATGTAGCCGAGACCGAGCACCAGCCCGGGCACGCCCATTGGCAGCACGGCCATCATGCGGATGAAGCCGCGTAGCCATGCCATGCCGCGTGTCTTCTCCAGCAGATAGGCGATCACGAAGATGACGGCCGTGCCCCAGACTGCGCACCAGAACGCCATCTGCAAGCTGTTGACGTACGAATCCACGGCGCCGCTTTCGATCAGGCCGAAGCGATAGTGGCCCAGCGACAGGCTGAAGTTGTACGGCCAGAATTTCACGAACGATGCGTACACCGCCATGCCGAGAATCGCGAGCATGATGGCGGCCATACCCCAGCACATCGCGGCCATCAGCCAGTCGAAACCGCGCGACGGCTTCGGCACATAAGGCACGGCGCGCGCCGAGAGCAAGGCCTGTTGCTTGCGTTGCACGACAGCGTCTACCAGATACGTGATGCCCACGGGCACCAGCAACACGAGCCCGACCACGGCGCCCTTGGAGAAATCCTGCTGGCCGATCACCAGTTTGTAGATGTCGGTGGCAAGCACATTGAAGTCGCCGCCGATGACCTTGGGAATGCCGAAATCGGAAATCGCATACGTGAAGACGATCATCGCGGCGCTGATGACACCGTACTTCGCGCCCGGCAGCGTGATGGTGAAGAAGCGTCGCACCGCGCGCGTGCCGAGGGCGTCCGCCGCTTCGTAGAGCCGGGCGTCGGTGAGCGAGAGCGCAGTGATCAGAATCATCAGCGCGTGCGGGAACGTGGCGTTCACCAGCGACATGACGATGCCCAGTGGTCCGTAGATATCGATGTCACCCATGAACGGACGCAGCAGCCCCTGATTGCCGAACCAGAAAATGAACGAGATCGCAGGCAGCAGCGTGGGGCCGAGAATCGGAATCAGCGCGATGTTGCGCAGCAGCGTCTTGTGACGGATGCAACTGCGCGTGAGCGCATACGCGAAGATGAAGGCGAGCGGCACCGTGATGCATGTCGTCACCATCGAGATCCACACACTGTTCCAGATGGAGCCGAACAGGGCGGGGGAATGGAAGTACTCGCGAAAGTGCCGCAGGCCGACGAAGTGCCCGTCGTTGTCCTGCACGCTCTTGACCAGAATCGCCGCCATCGGCGCGAGCAGGAAGAGCACGCCGGCCGCCGCCGCGATCAATAGCAAAGCCTGTGCGAGACGATCGGTCCAGTGCGACGCGAGCCGCACCGGGCGCACCGCCGAGGGCGGCGGCCGGTCGGCCGTCGTGGGTGATGCGGATGAAGCAGGCGTTTGCGGCGCACCGGTCAATGTCGAGGATACGGAACTCATCGTGGCTACCCCTGACGGAAGACACGCACGGCGGCGCTCGGCACCGCGAAGCGCAGC
Source organism: Pandoraea sp. ISTKB (assembly GCF_001721285.1). NCBI lineage: Bacteria > Pseudomonadati > Pseudomonadota > Betaproteobacteria > Burkholderiales > Burkholderiaceae > Pandoraea > Pandoraea sp. ISTKB. Next base: position 395,851 of record NZ_MAOS01000001.1, on the reverse strand, counting down.
GCGCCGCCGGTGGCCGGTTGCAGGGCCTGCATGTCCGCAGGCGAGAGGTCGGCATAGAGCGGGTGATCGCAGGCCTGCATGCGCAACGTCACGCGCGAGAATGCCCCGAGGAATTCGATCTTCTCGACGGCGCCGTCGAACAGATTCGCATCGTCGTCGAGGTCGTCCAGATCGCGCACGCGCACGTCCTCCGGTCGGAAGAAGACACGGATGTCCTCACCGGCACGGCATCCGTTGAGCGTGCCGCACGTCAGTTCGTATTGCCCGACGCGCACGCGTCCTGCGTCGCCAAGTCGCGCGGGCAGGATGTTGGTCTTGCCCACGAAGTCCGCGACGAACGGCGTTGCCGGATGCTGATAGATCTCGCCGGGGGTGCCGACCTGTTCGATCACGCCCTGATTCATGACGACGATTCGGTCAGCCATGGATAGAGCCTCTTCCTGGTCGTGCGTGACGAGAATCGTGGTGATGCCGAGCCGCTGCTGCAACGCGCGGATCTCGCTGCGCAGACGCACCCGCACGCGCGCATCGAGCGCCGAGAGCGGTTCGTCGAGCAACAGCAGGCCCGGCGACGTGGCGAGTGCGCGTGCGATGGCGATACGTTGCTGCTGGCCGCCGGAGAGCTGGCCGGGGAACTTGCCGCCGGCATCGGGCAGCCCGACCATCGTCAGCAACTCGGCCACACGCGCATCGCGCTCGGCGCGAGGCACCCGGCGATTCGTCAGTCCATAGGCGACGTTCTGCGCCACGCTCAGATTCGGAAACAGCGCGTACGACTGGAAGACGATGCCGTAATCGCGCTGCATCGGCGGCAGCCGCGAGATGTCCCGGCCGTTTTGCGACAGCGTGCCCTGCGTCTGCGCTTCGAGCCCGGCAATGATGCGTAGCAGTGTGGTCTTGCCGCAGCCCGACGGGCCGAGGAAGCAGAGCATCTCACCGCGTCTCACGGTGAGGTGAATGTCATGCAGCACCACGGTGTTGTCGAACCGTTTGTGGATGCCGGCGAGACTCAGATACGTACTTTGACGAGGATCGTCGCTCATTCGGGGGACCTCCTGCGTTGTCACGTGAGTGCGGGGGCGTTCGTTTGCGCTGCCGCGCAAGGCAGTGCGGGCAGCGCGACGCCAGACGTCACTTCTTTTCCGATTTCGCGCCGTAGCGCTTCTGCCACTCGGACAGCACCGACTCGCGACTCTTCGCGATTTCCGTGAAGTCGTTCTTCACCAGCAGATCGGGGTAGTTCGCAGGGATCGTCTCGAACTTCTTCGCGACGCCCGGGTACGCCACGATCGCCCAGTCTTTCGCGTACATCTGGTTCGCTTCCTTGCTGGCGAGCCAGTCCATGTAGCGCTTGGCGGCATCGAGCTTCTTGGTCGTCTTCACGATGCCCGCCGCTTCGATGTCGTAGCCGAGACCTTCCTTCGGGAACACGAGATCGATGGGGGCGCCGGCGGCTTTCGTGCGATGCGCGTTGAATTCGAACGAGATGCCGATGGGGTATTCGCCCGCGCCGGCGTCGCGGCAGGGCTTGGAACCCGAGTGGGTGTACTTGACGATGTTCTTGTCGAGGGCGTCCATGTACTTCCAGCCGCCTTCCTTGCCGAACATCTGCAACCACGCGGTCACATCCAGGAACCCGGTGCCTGACGTCGCCGGATTCGGCATCACGATCATCCCTTTGTAGATGGGCTTGGCGAGGTCTTCCCAGGACGTCGGCTTGGGCAAATTGCGCTTGGCCGCTTCGACCGTGTTGAAGCAGACCGTGGCGCCCCACACGTCGAGACCGACCCACGACGGTGGATTCGCCTTGTCGCTGTACGCGCGCGTGAGCTGATCGAAGCCCTTCGGCGCGTACGGCGTGAGCAAGCCCTCCTGCTTGATGAGTTCCAGACTCGACGCGGCGAGTCCGGCAATCACGTCCGCCTGCGGGTTGGCCTTCTCCGCGAGGACCTTCGCCGTGACCACGCCGGTGGAGTCACGCACGTACTTGATCTCGATGTCCGGATTCGCCTTCTGGAACGCCTCGGCGTACGGACGCATCACTTCGACTTCCCACGCCGTGTAGACGGTCAGCGTGGTCTTGGCGAGCGCATGACCGGCCTGTACGGCACAGACGAGGCCTGTTGCGAGAACAGCGGCGGCGCGCATGGCACGGCGCAAGGATGAGTTCATGGATGGCTCCTGTGGGTCGCGATCACGGTCGCGTTGTGAGTACGGGCAAAGCCTTTTTTGAGGCGATTTTTTGCATTTTATTGGCAAATTATGTCGTTTTCTTGAAACCCTTGGCTTTTGTCATCTGTTCGTCAAATACCTCCAATAGTATGGAAATCGTTGATTCAGATAGGGTTTTGTCGTTGCCGCAACCGACTCACCCCGACGGTGTTGCAAAATCTGTCTGCAAAGTCGGATGTGTTTTGTTGACAATCTACAAATCGCTGTGCTTGAATGTCAACAACAAAAATAATCACGTGATGCCACAAATTGCCACGCGGCGCTATCCGGCGAAGCGATGGCGATGGATGCCCCCGAAGTGCCGGGCGTCGCGTGATGGCGCAAGCGCTCAGAGATAAGGAAGACCGGTATGACCCCGAAGCCCACGTCGCCCACGGCGATCGAGTTGTTGCAGAGCCAGTCGCTCACCACGCTCGTCCAGCACGAGATCGAGCGCCAGATCATGGCGGGCACCCTCACGCCGGGTACCAAGCTCAACGAGATCGAGGTGGCCGGCAGTCTTGGCGTGTCGCGTGGTCCTGTGCGTGAGGCGTTTCGCGCGCTCGAAGAGGCCGGGCTGCTGCGCACCGAGAAGAATCGCGGCGTGTTCGTGCGTGTCATTTCGCTCGAAGAAGCCGAGGAGATTTACGCGCTGCGCGGCGTGCTCGACGAATACGTCGCGCGCACCCTGGCGGAGTCGATTACGTCGGAACAACTCACGCGGCTGCGCGAGTCGGTGGAAGCCATGCACCACGCGGTGGAAGCGGGCGACAGCGAGGCCTATTACCAGTTGAATCTGGCGTTTCACGACACGCTCGTCGAGATGGTCGGCAACCGCAAGTTGCTGGAGACCTACCGGCGTCTCGTGAAGGAGCTGAGCCTGTTCCGTCACGAAGCATTGACGGGCGATTCGTCCGCGCCGCCGAAGTCGGAGCGCGAGCACCGCGACATCGTGAGCGCGATTGCCTCGCGCGATCCGGAGCGGGCCACGCAGGTCACGCGCGATCACCTGGTGCGCGGCCGCACGCGGATTCGCGAGATGCTGGCTCGCGCGCCGGGAACGGGCACGCAGGCGAAGGCCGGTTGAGTGTGACTGAGGGTGACTGAAGGCGGTTGAGCGTTCGACGCCAACGCTTTCGAAGATTTTGCAGGTTTCGCAGATTGCATGACTGATATTCCGGCCGCACGCGGCGTGTCGCCAGACGCGCAACGCCCGCCACGGTCAATCGAGTTGTTCTTGAGGAGAACCGACGTGAACCAGCCCGCACAGATTCAAGTGAACGGCCGTCAATACCGCTTGCCGCAGCAGCCGACCGTCATCGTATGCGTCGACGGCTGCCAGTTCGAGTACATCGAAGCTGCCGCCGCTGCCGGCGTCGCCCCTTATCTGAAGCGCTTGCTCGCCGAGGGTGCCGTCTTCAAGGGCGATTGCGTCGTGCCGTCGTTCACCAATCCGAACAACCTGTCGATCGTGACCGGCGCGCCCCCCGCCGTGCACGGTATCTGCGGCAACTATTTCTTCGATCCGTCGGCCGACGGCGGACGTGGCGCGGAAGTCATGATGAACGACCCCGCCTATCTGCGCGCCGGTACGGTGTTCGCTGCGGCTGCCGACGCGGGTGCGAGCCTTGCGGTCGTCACGGCCAAGGACAAGCTGCGCAAGCTGCTCGGCTACCGCATGAAGGGCATCTGCTTCTCGTCGGAGAAGGCCGATCAGGTCACGCTCGAAGAGAACGGCATCGAAGACGTGCTCGGTCTCGTAGGCATGCCGGTGCCTGACGTCTACAGCGCTGAACTCTCGGAGTTCGTGTTCGCAGCGGGTGTGCGCTTGCTGGAGACGCATCACATCGACCTGATGTATCTCTCGACGACGGACTACGTCCAGCATAAGTGGGCGCCGGGCACCGAGGGCGCGAACGCGTTCTACGCGATGATGGACAAGTACCTCGCACGCATGGATGAACTCGGCGCGGTCATCGGCCTCACCGCCGATCACGGCATGAACGCCAAGCATGATCCGAAGACTGGCCAGCCCAACGTCATCTATTTGCAGGATCTGCTCGACGACTGGCTCGGCAAGGGCGTGGAAGCGGGCGGGGCGCGCGTGATCCTGCCGATCACCGACCCGTATGTCGTGCACCACGGCGCACTGGGTTCGTACGCCACCATCTATCTGCCGAAGGACACGGATCGCGACGTCATCCGCGCGCGCATCGCCGCGCTGCCGGGTATCGAAGTCGTGCTGACCAACGCCGAAGCCTGCGCGCGCTTCGAGCTGCCGCCCGATCGCGTGGGCGATCTCGTTGTGGTGAGCGATCAGTCGGTCGTGCTGGGCACGAGCGCGAGTCGTCACGACCTGTCGGGTCTCACGGTGCCGCTGCGCTCGCACGGCGGCATCTCGGAGCAGACCGTGCCGTTGCTCTTCAATCGCAAGACCGACGGCATTCCGGGTAAGGCACGACTGCGCAATTTCGACATCCTCGACGTTGCCCTCAATCACGTCTGATCGGATGTCGGCCCGAATGCAATGAAATAAGAGCCAGGGGCGCGCGAAACCCGCGAGGTGTGCGCCGCCCGGCCCCTGTCCCGTTGGAGACGCTGTGGAGAACCCCATGAACGCGCCGCACAAGCTGCATCCCGAGTTTCGCGCCGAAGCCCTTCGCATCGGTGGCGAGAAAGTGACCCGCGAACGGATCATCGAAGTGTTCAATCCGTATTCGGGCGATCTGGTCGGCACTGTGCCGAAGGCGTCGCTCGACGACGTGCGTCGCGCGTTCACGATCGCCAAGCAGTACCGCTCCACGCTCACGCGTTTCGAGCGCGCCAATGTGCTCGATAAGGCCGCGGCGTTGCTGCGCGCGCGCACCGCCGAAGCGGCCGCCATCATCACGATGGAGTCGGGGCTGTGCAAGAAAGACGCCGTCTACGAAATCGGCCGTGTGGCCGACGTGCTCGGCTTCGCAGCGGGCGAGGCGCTCAAGGACGACGGACAGGCGTTCTCCTGCGATCTCACGCCGCACGGCAAGAAGCGTCGTGTGGTGACGCAGCGCGAGCCGCTGCTCGGGGCGATCTCCGCGATCACACCGTTCAATCACCCCATGAATCAGGTGGCCCACAAGGTGGCCCCCTCGATTGCGACGAATAACCGGATGGTGCTCAAGCCGTCCGAGAAAGTGCCGCTCTCGGCTTTCTACCTGGCCGATACGCTGTACGAAGCCGGCCTGCCGCCGGAAATGCTGCAAGTCATCACGGGCGATCCGATGGAGATTGCCGACGAGATGATCACGAACGAGAACATCGACATGATCACGTTCACGGGCGGCGTGTCGATCGGCAAGTACATCGCGTCGAAGGCGGGCTATCGCCGCATCGTGCTGGAGCTGGGGGGCAACGATCCGCTGATCGTGATGGAGGATGCCGATCTGGACCGCGCCACCGACCTCGCCGTGCAGGGCTCCTACAAGAATTCCGGACAGCGGTGTACGGCCGTCAAGCGCATGCTCGTGCATCGCGACATTGCCGCACAGTTCACCGAACTCGTGGTGGAGAAGACCCGGGCGTGGAAGTATGGCGACCCGGCGGACGGCGACAACGACATGGGTACCGTGATCGACGAGGCGGCCGCCCGTCTGTTCGAGGCGCGCGTGAACGAAGCCGTGGCGCAGGGCGCGCGTCTGCTCGTGGGCAATCGGCGCGACGGTGCCCTGTATTCGCCGACGGTGATCGATCGCGTCGATCCGAAAATGACGGTCGTGCGCGAGGAAACCTTCGGCCCGGTCTCGCCGATCCTGACCTTCGGCAGCATCGACGAGGCCATCGCCATGTCCAACGGCACCGCGTTCGGTCTGTCGTCGGGGGTGTGCACGAACCGACTCGACTACGTGACGCGTTTTACCAACGAGTTGCAGGTCGGTACGGTCAACGTCTGGGAGGTGCCCGGATATCGCATCGAACTGACGCCGTTCGGGGGGATCAAGGATTCGGGTCTGGGCTACAAGGAAGGGGTTCAGGAGGCGATGAAAAGCTTCACGAACACAAAGACCTTTACGTTGCCATGGGGAATCTGAGGCGGGTTGCCCTCGGACCGGGAGCGGATGCGGCGGCGGTGGCTGAGGCCGAAAAGCGATGGCTGGCGAGCCGTCGGCCGCGTCTGTTTCCCTTATGCAACAAGGCTTAGCAGAAGGCGCGCAAAAATTGTGACAAATTCATGACACGATTGTTGCGCTGGTCAATTTGGTGTACGGTGTACCGATTGGGGATACGCATGACGCGTGAACTTCATACGCATCCCGACGCCAGTGTTGGACTGACGCGGGATGCCGGTTTGGCAAACCACTGCTCGCGTCATGTTGGCGGCGCGAAGCGCTGCCTGTCCCGTCGACAATAAGATCACGGAACACTGGCATGCTGACACTGCTCAACCTTCTCTCCGGCGTGGCGATGCTGATCTGGGGTACGCACATCGTGCGTACCGGGGTCCTGCGCGTCTACGGTGCCGATCTGCGACGCATTCTGTCGCACAGCATTTCGAACCGCTTCCTTGCGTTCGCTGCGGGTGTGCTCGTCACGGGCCTGGTGCAGAGCAGTAACGCGACGGCGCTCATCGTGTCGTCGTTCGGCGCACAGGGTCTCATCGCGTTGGCACCGGCGCTGTCCATCATGTTGGGCGCCGACGTCGGCACCGCCCTCATGGCGCGGATCCTGACGTTCGACCTGCACTGGCTGTCGCCGCTGCTGATCTTCTTCGGCGTTATCTTCTTCCTGTCACGCAAGCAGACGCGCGCTGGCCAGCTCGGCCGCGTGTCCATTGGCCTTGGCCTCATCATTCTGGCGCTGCAACTGATCGTGGGCGCGACCACGCCGATGACCGAAGCGGCTGGCGTGAAAGTGCTGTTCGGCTCGCTCACGGGCGACGTGATGCTCGATACGCTGATCGGCGCGCTGTTCGCGATGATCTCGTATTCCAGTCTGGCGGCCGTGCTGCTGACGGCCACGCTCGCGTCGTCTGGCGTGATCTCGCTCAAAGTGGCCCTGTGCCTCGTGATCGGTGCGAATCTCGGCAGCGGCATGCTGGCCATGCTGACGTCGGCGGGACAGAACGCGGCGGGTCGTCGTGTGGTGTTCGGCAGTCTCATCTTCAAGCTGATCGGCTGTTTGCTCGTGCTGCCGTTCGTCGACTATGCGCCGATGCTCGTGAGCTGGCTGTCGGACGCACCGGCACAAGCCGTCGTCAACTTCCACGTGCTGTACAACCTGGTGCGCTGCGTGGTGAGTCTGGCGTTCACTGCGCCGATGGCGCGCCTTTGCGTGCGTCTGCTGGCCGAGAAGCCGGAAGCTGACGGCGTCACACGTCCGCGCCATCTGGACGAAAGCGCGCTGGAGATGCCGTCGCTGGCGCTGGCCAACGCCACGCGCGAGACGCTGCGCATGGGCGACATCATCGAGCAGATGCTCAATGGCCTGCTCGACGTCATCAAGAGCAACGACGTGGCGCGCGCTCGCGAGACGCGAAGGCTGGATGACGACGTCGACCACCTCTATACGGCGGTGAAGATGTACCTGACGCGCGTATCGCGCGAGAACCTCAGCGAGCCGGACAGCCGCCGCTGGACGGACATCATCTCCCTCACCATCAATCTGGAACATGCGGGCGACATCATCGAGCGCATGGTCGTCGAAGTCGAAGAGAAGAAGATTTCGCACAAGCTGTCGTTCTCCGAGGCGGGGTTGCAGGAGATCTGCGACATGCACGCGCGACTGGTGACGAACCTGCAACTCGGGCTGTCCGTGTTCCTGAATACCGACCTCAAGAGCGCGCAGCGCCTGATGGCGGAGAAGGAGAGCTTCCGTGATCTGGAGCGCGCGTATTCGTACACGCACCTGAATCGTCTGGCAGGTCAGTCGGTGCAGAGTATCGAGACGAGTTCGCTGCATCTGGACATCATCAGCGACATGAAGCGCCTGAATTCGCTGTTCTGCTCGACGGCTTACCCGGTGCTCGACGACGCCGGCGCGCTGCGCAAGAGCCGCATGCGCGACAAGCCGAAGGACGGCAAGGACGCGAAGGAAAGCAAGGATCTGAAGACGCCGAAGGAAGCCAAGGCGTCGAAACTGGCGGCGCTTGCCGAAGTCGCGACGGCCGCCGCCGGTTCAGCAGCAAGTTCTCGCGACGACAACGAGAGTTCTCACGATGGCCCTGAGCCTGCCGGACATCCGCACCCTGTTCGATAAATTCGGTTCGATCGCTTACAGCGGCGAACCCGTCACCCAACTGGAGCACGCGCTGCAAAGCGGCGCGCTTGCCGAGAGCGAGGGCGCCGACGAGGCGCTCGTCGCTGCCAGTTTCCTCCACGATCTCGGCCATCTGCTCAATCTTCAGGGCGAAACGCCCACCGAGCGCGGCATCGACGATCTGCATCAATACTTCGCATTGCCCTTTCTGAGGCCGCTGTTCGACGACGCGGTGCTCGACCCCATTCGTCTGCACGTGGACGCCAAGCGGTGTCTGTGCGCGATCGATGCCGATTACTACGGCAAGCTGTCGGCGGATTCGGTACGCAGTCTGGCGTTGCAGGGTGGGGTCTTCACCGACGAAGAAGCGCAGACGTTCCTCGCGCGCGAGCATGCGCAGGCGGCGCTGCGACTGCGTCGCTGGGACGACCGTGCAAAGATCGCCGGCATGCAGACGCCATCGCTGGATCACTACATGAAGGTGCTGGAGCGGGTGACGTTGCAGTAGGGATTGATGGGCCGCAACCCAACCGTGCCAATGGGAAATTCCCGTTCCTGGTCGAGCGCACTTCGGATTCGAAACTTCTCCGGATGTTTCGCAAAGTGATGCACTTGATGAGTGACAAACTGAAGTCTCCTATCGTTGATGGAGGCTTACCATGAAGTGCGAATCCCAGACGCCGGCCGCCGCGGCAGTGCCACTCCTACCGGAACCGTCGGCACCGCCTGCGGCGACACCTTCGGACGGCTTTGCGACGATGTTTGGCACTAGCCGAAACGTGACGGGCGGTATCGATAGATCGCAAATGCCCGTTCAACTTGGTCAATCGCCCTGCATCGCGATGACGCTGGACGTCAACGGCCGCGCTCAAGTGGCCTTGCGGCTTTGCACGCCGGGGTTACCAGCGACGCCAGTGACGCAAGGCCTTCCCTCGACGATGCCGGCTGATCCCTATCGAGGTGCGCCGGTGCGAGCCTCAGCGCCGCAGCGTCATGTGCCGGACGATGCTTCGGCATCGGCGCCCGGCCTGCACAATATGGACTTCCTGAATGTGGTGTCGAAAACTGAGACTCGTCACGAGTCGCCAGAATCGGTACCCAATGGGATCAGTGCCCGGCAATGCTGGGACGACGATCCCGACGGGAATCAACTTGACATACGACGGCCAAGCGAAGGTCCGAAGGACTGGCCACCCGAGGCGGACGATTCATGGGCCCGTTGGAACGACGAACCCGACGAGGAACTACCGAGCGTTGGTCCGCAGGACTCGCCACCCAAGGTGGAAGATGCATGGCCCCGTTGGGACAACAATCCTCGTAGCGGTGACTGGGACCTCGTTCTGGCGAGCGAAAATCGTTCCAATGCGTGGTCCAGCCTTGTTGCGATCGTTGAGGATACGCTCAACATGGATCCTCATTACGCATTGGCACTGGATGTCCGGAGCATGGAACCCACGTCAAATCGACTGCTCGCATGGGAGCGGTTGCTGAGTGACGTATGCTGCGCAAGTGCCGCCGCCGCCAGAAAAGTCTGGACGGAATCACCGCCACCGGGGTTTTTCGACAGCGGGGACGTGGCGCAGGCGCTAGCACTGCTGGAGGCGGCCGAGGCGCGGCCTAACGGCTAAAGGCATTTCCTGCGAATGAGATGGGCATCTTCAGGCACCGTCGGCATCGTGTCATTGTGTCGACGTAGACCCATCAAACGACGAGGGCCACCCGGGCAATGTGCCGGGTGGCCCTCGTGCTATCCGATTACCCCGCCAGCGCCGTCGCCTCGATCTCCACCGCGACGCCATGACTGAGTGCCGGCACGGGTACCACGCAACGTGCCGGTTTGGCGTCGCCGGCCCATGCCGCATAGACCTCGTTGAAGGGGCCCCAGTCGTCAACGTTCGTGATGTACACGCGCACTTGCACCAGCCGGCTGATGCTCGATCCGCAGGCCGTCAGGATCGTGGCCACGTTGTCCAGCGCCTGCTTCGCCTGCACCGCGAACGGCGCACCCACGAGACGCTCGCCCTCCGGCGTGATCGGCAACTGGCCCGACACGAACACGAAGCCATTCGCGCAAACGCCATGCGAATAGTGGCCGCGCGGCGGTTGCAAGGTCGGCACGATCACCGATTCGATACCTCGTTCCTGCGTGCTCATACGGTCTCCCCGAGCGTGAGTTTGGCGAAGCGCGCCAGATCGATGTTGCCGCCGGACAGAATGACGCCCACACGCTTGCCGCGAACGTCAACCTTACCCTGCAATGCCGCCGCCGCCGCGAGGCATCCGGTCGGCTCCACCACGATCTTCATGCGGCTCGCGAGGAATGTCATCGTCTTCACGAGTTCGTCATCGGTCACCGTGAGGATGTCGTCTGCCAACGCACGGATCACCGGGAACGTGTACTGGCCGAGATGCTGTGTCTGTGCGCCGTCGGCAATCGTGCGGGGCGTGTCGATGTGCACGATCTCGCCCTTGCGCAAGCTCTGCTGGCCGTCGTTGCCCGCCTCCGGCTCTACGCCGTAAATCTCGATGTTCGGGTTCAGGGCGCGCGCCGCGACCGCACATCCCGACAGCAATCCGCCACCGCCGACGCACACGAGCAACATGTCCAGTTCGCCGGCATCTTCGATCAACTCCTTGGCGGCCGTTCCCTGACCGGCCATCACATGCGGATGGTCGTACGGCGGGATCAACGTCATGCCGCGTTCGTCTGCCAGACGTTTCGCCAGCACTTCACGATCTTCCGTGTACCGGTCGAACAGAATCACCTCCGCGCCATAGCCGCGCGTGGCGTCGATCTTCATTTGCGGGGCGTCCTTCGGCATGAGGATGACCGCCGGCACGCCAAGCTCGCGCGCCGACAGCGCAATCGCCTGCGCATGATTGCCCGACGAGAACGCCAGCACGCCACCACGTCGCTGCTCTGCCGTGAATTGCGAGATCGCGTTGTAAGCGCCGCGGAACTTGAAGGCGCCCATGCGCTGGAAGTTTTCCGCTTTGAAGAACAGGCTCGCGCCGGTCATGGCGTCGGCGGTACACGAGGTGAGCACCGGCGTGCGGTGCGCGGCCTCGCGAATCCGGTCGTGTGCTGCGACGACGTCACCGTAGGTGATCGCCAGCGTGGGGGTCGTCATGATGTGCCTTTCGGGTCGGAGAGGTAGGTGTAGACGGTCGAGCGTGCAATGCCCAGCGTACGCGCGACTTCGGCGTGCGCGTGGCGCAGATCGAGCAGCCCGCGTGCTTCGAGCAGACGGATCGCTTCGCGGCGCTGCGCGAGTGTCAAACCCTGCGGCGTGGTGTTGCGCTGCGCCGCAAAGTCGGTAATGAGCGGGGTGATGTCGTCCAGCCGCCGGGTGGAGAGCGTTTCGCTGACAGACGCCGGGGCCTGATTCGGCACGTTCACCAACTGCTGAATGCTCGAAGCCGCCGCCGCGAGCATCGAGATGTCCATGTTCAGGCAGATGGCCGCGACATACTCGCCGTTGCTGTTCTTCAGCCCGATGGACGTACTCTTGGCCGGACGCCCGTCCGGGAAGCGGTTCGCGTAGTTGGCGATGACTTCGGGGAAGGCCGGATCGGCGATACGGGCGAGGCCCATTTCCGTGACGGCATCGCCCGGCTCGCGGCCTGACAGATTGTTGGCGATGGCCACGATGGCGTGATCCGGATCGGTCAGGTCGTGCAGCACCACTTCGACGAGCGGTGCGAACGTCTGGCCAAGCGCTTCGACGATCTTGCGCCCTTCACGCAGCAGCAGCGTGTTCTCGTCGAGCGTGCCCGTGGCAGGGGATTTGGCAGATTTCATGATTTGACATTATGTCATTTTGTGACGAAATGTCAAATTGACGTCAAAAAAAACGCCCGACGCCCGTTTGCCTCCTGACGGGAGGCACCGGACAGCGGGCGATTCGTTCAGACGAGTTCCTTTTCCGCCAGTTCGCTCTTCAGATAGCCGTAATAGATCGGCGCGGCGACCAGCCCGGGTAGCCCGAACGCCGCTTCCAGCACGATCATCGCCAGCAGCAGTTCCCACGCGCGGGACTGGATCTGCGTGCCGACGATCCGGGCATTCAGGAAGTATTCGAGCTTGTGGATGACGATCAGGAAGACCAGCGCCGAAATCGCCACGTACAGCGACATCGACAAGCCAAGCACCACGATGAACGTATTCGAGATCAGATTGCCGACGACCGGCAGCAGACCGACGACGAACGTCACGACGATCATCGTCTTGCGCAGCGGCAGGTGAACGCCGAACAACGGCAAAATGCCGATCAGGAAGATAGCCGTGAACAAGGTGTTGATCGCGGAGATCTTCAACTGCGCGAAGACGATGCGACGGAACGCGTCGCCGAACAGCGTGACACGGCGCGTGAGTGCGGCGGCCAGTGGACGCATGTGCTGCACCGGACGGATCGTCGAGAGGGCCACGAGCGCGCCCAGCACCAGCCCGATGATGATGTGCACCAGCGAGTTGAGCGCTTCCTTGCCGACGAACGACACCTCCTGCGTGTGATCCTTCAGGAAGCCGGTCATGGCGTCGTGAATGTCCTGGCTGTCTGCCGGCAACCGGTCCGTCAGCCACATGGGCAACTGGGCGCGCGCCTGTTCGAGCGCTTCCATCATCTTGCCGTTGATGTGCTCCAGATGCCCTGCGTCGCTGCGGAAGAAGGTGATGACGCCGAAGACCAGCGCCGTCATCAGCGCGACGATGACGGCGGAGAGTAACGCGACAGCGACCAGCCGGGCGCGCTCGCTGGAGATGCGCAATTGCAGGCGCGGCCCCAGCACGTGAACGAGCTGATAGACCACCATGCCTGCGAGCACCGCAGAGAGCAGATGGATGCTGAGAATCAGCCAGAGAGCCACGGCGGCGAAAACATAGCTCGCCAGTTCGACCCAGAAGTTCCGGTCCGGAGTCCAGCCAGAGCGCGGTTCCATGAGATGACGTCCTTAAAAAAATCCCCGTCTCGCGATAACGCCCGTGGGGTGCGGGACGCTGCAACGTGAATCGTTACATCGCGTCCGTGTAGCCCCTGCGTTCGCCCTGCCAGCGTCGTTCGCTCGACGGGTTCCTGCGTCCTGATTACTTCCCGCGCTTGAGCAGCGGCGCGAGGTACTTGCCGGTAAAGCTGGCCTTGCTCGCCGCCACTTGCTCTGGCGTGCCTTGCGCAATGATCTGCCCGCCGCCCGCGCCGCCTTCCGGTCCGAGGTCGATCACCCAGTCCGCCGTTTTGATCACGTCGAGGTTGTGCTCGATGATCACGACCGTGTTGCCCTGATCGCGCAATCGGTGAATCACCGTGAGCAGCAGTTCGATGTCGTGGAAGTGCAGACCCGTGGTCGGTTCATCCAGGATATACAACGTGCGGCCGGTATCGCGCTTGGACAGTTCGAGCGAGAGCTTCACGCGCTGCGCTTCGCCGCCCGAGAGCGTAGTGGCCGACTGACCGAGCCGGATGTAGCCGAGACCGACGTCGAGCAGCGTCTTGAGCTTGCGCGCCACCACAGGCACCGGCTTGAAGAACTCGTGCGCCTGCTCGACCGTCATGTCGAGCACTTCGGAGATGTTGCGTCCCTTGTACTGGACTTCCAGCGTTTCACGGTTGTAGCGCTTGCCGTGGCAGACGTCGCACGGCACGTACACGTCCGGCAGGAAGTGCATTTCCACCTTGATGACGCCATCGCCCTGACACGCTTCGCAGCGTCCGCCCTTCACGTTGAACGAGAAACGCCCGGGGTCGTAACCGCGCTCCTTGGCCGCAGGCACGCCCGCGAACAGTTCGCGGATCGGCGTGAACAGACCGGTGTAAGTGGCCGGGTTCGAGCGCGGCGTGCGTCCGATGGGCGACTGGTCGACGTTGATGACCTTGTCGAAGTGTTCCAGTCCGTCGATCTGCTCATACGGCGCAGGTTCGGCCGACGAGCCATAGAGATGACGCGCGACGGCGTGATACAGCGTGTCGTTGATGAGCGTTGACTTGCCTGAGCCCGAGACGCCCGTCACGCAGGTGAGCAGCCCGACCGGCAGATCCAGATTGACGTGCTTGAGGTTGTTTCCGGTGGCGTCGAGAATGCGCAGATAGTCCTCGCCCGGCGCACGACGCTCCACAGGCACTTCGATACGACGCGCGCCCGAGAGGTACTGCCCGGTGAGCGACTCGGCCGATTGTTCGATCTGTTCGGGGCTGCCCTGAGCGATCACCGTACCGCCGTGAATGCCCGCGCCCAGCCCCATGTCGACGACGTAGTCGCTCGCGAGGATCATGTCTTCGTCGTGCTCGACGACGATCACCGAGTTGCCGAGGTCGCGCAGATGCTTGAGTGTGCCGATGAGACGGTCGTTATCGCGCTGATGCAAGCCGATGGACGGCTCGTCGAGCACGTACATCACGCCCGTGAGCCCCGAGCCGATTTGCGACGCGAGGCGAATACGCTGTGCCTCGCCGCCCGAGAGCGTGTCGGCGCTGCGTTCCAGCGAGAGGTAATCGAGGCCGACGTTGTTGAGGAACGTCAGGCGCGCCACGATTTCCTTCACGATCTTGTCGGCGATTTCACGCTTGGCGCCATGCAGCACCAGCTCGTGGAAGTAGCCGAGTGTCTCGCGCAGCGGCAGGTTGCCGATCTCGTAGATCGCGCGTGCCTGCTTGTCTTCACCGACTTTGACGAAGCGCGCCTCGCGACGCAGGCGGCTGCCTTCGCAATCCGGGCAGGCGCGGTTGTTCTGGTACTTGGCGAGTTCCTCGCGCACGGCGACTGAATCGGTTTCGCGATAGCGCCGCTCCAGATTCGGGATGATGCCCTCGAAGGCGTGTGAGCGAACGGAGGTGCGTCCCTTTTCGTTCACGTACGTGAAGGGGATTTCCTGCTCGCCGGAGCCGTACAGCACGATCTTCTGCGTGTCTTCCGGAAGCTCCTCGAACGCCGTGTCGACATCGAAGTCGTAGAACGCCGCGAGGCTTTGCAGCATCTGGAAGTAGAACTGGTTGCGTCGATCCCATCCCTTGATGGCGCCGGAGGCCAGCGAGAGTGCAGGAAAGGCCACGACGCGCTTCGGATCGAAGAACGTCATCTGGCCCAGCCCGTCGCAGGTCGGGCACGCACCCATCGGGTTGTTGAACGAGAACAGACGCGGCTCAAGCTCCTGCAACGAGTACGAGCACACCGGGCAGGCGAACTTCGAGCTGAAGACGTGTTCCTTGTCGGTATCCATCTCCAGCGCGATGGCGCGGCCGTCGGCCAGACGCAATGCCGTCTCGAAGGATTCCGCCAGACGTTGCTTCAGATCGGCGCGCACCTTCACGCGGTCGATGACCACGTCGACGGAGTGCTTCTCGGTCTTCTTGAGCTTGGGCAGCGCTTCGATGTCATACACCCGCGCCGTGCCTTCGTTGGCCGCGCCGCCACCCGAGCGAATGCGAAAACGCACGAAGCCTTGCGCCTGCATCGATTCGAACAGGTCCGCGTGCTCGCCTTTGCGATCGACGACGATCGGCGCGAGGATCATGAGCTTGGTGTCTTCGGGCAGGGCGAGCACGGCGTCGACCATCTGCGAGACGCTTTGCGATTCGAGCGGCAGGCCGTGATCCGGGCAATAAGGCGTGCCCACACGTGCATAGAGCAGACGCAGGTAATCGTGAATTTCCGTGACCGTGCCGACCGTCGAGCGCGGGTTGTGCGATGTGGCCTTTTGCTCGATGGAGATCGCCGGCGACAAGCCTTCGATCAGATCGACGTCGGGCTTTTCCATCAGTTGCAGGAACTGACGCGCGTACGCCGACAGGCTTTCGACGTAGCGACGCTGACCTTCCGCGTACAGCGTATCGAAGGCGAGCGACGACTTGCCGGAGCCCGACAGGCCGGTGATCACCACAAGCTGGTGACGCGGCAGGTCGAGATTGACGTTCTTGAGGTTGTGGGTGCGAGCCCCACGAATACGAATGGTTTCCATTGACGGTTCCGGGTCGTCGCCGAGGAATCCGCGCGGCGAATTGTCGCGGGGCGGTTTCCGGCCCCCAAGAGCCTGAGTTTCCCGGGACGCTGGAGTGCGTCGGCACGGCGTTGGCCGGGCATCGACGTGGCTGGCGCACAGCCTGCGGCGGGAGCGGTCGGGCGGACCGCTGGGGGGAAATCCGGGCGGCTAAACCTGCTAATATACCTAAGTTTGATTGCCGGGGCTGATCCCTGCTGACGGGCTGCCTCGGGCAGCCATGCGGCACGGGGTTCAGATGGGGACGAACCGCCCGATTTCCAGAGGTGCGCGTCCAGTGGTCATCCGCCCGTCCCCCGTGGGACAGACGACAGCCACGACGGCCGCCGGCGAACCCGATGCCTGTCTGCCGGGCCGCCGACGAACCGTACGTCCGGGCGCAATCATCGGACGATTCCGAGGCCCCACGCGCTTTTTTCATCTCTCAGGACGTAATGTCGACTGATTCCGTGACTTCCGCTTCTCCTGCCTCGACACGCGGCCGAGGGGGCCGCATGACCCCGCTAGAAGTGCGCGCCAGCGCGTCGCTCGCGGGGATTTTTGCATTGCGCATGCTCGGTCTGTTCCTGATCATGCCGGTGTTCTCGGTCTTCGCGCAGACGATTCCGGGCGGCAACGACACGTTTCTCGTCGGGCTGGCCATCGGCATCTATGGTCTGACGCAGTCACTGCTCTACATCCCGTACGGCTGGGCATCGGACCGGCTGGGCCGCAAGCCGGTGATCGTCTTCGGTCTGATCGTGTTCGCCATCGGCTCGCTGGTCGCGGCGATGGCGCATGACCTGACGTGGATCATCATCGGCCGGGCGATTCAGGGCGCGGGAGCGATCTCGTCGGCGGTCATGGCCTGCGTGGCGGACCTCACGAGCGATGCGAACCGCACCAAGGCGATGGCGATGATCGGCGGCAGCATCGGCGTGTCGTTCGCCGTCGCGATCGTGTGCGCGCCGTTCCTGTATCACTGGCTGGGCATGAGCGGCCTGTTCTCGGCCATCGGCATTCTGGCGGTGCTGGCGATTTTCGTGGTGCTGTGGGTGGTTCCTACGCCCCCCGTGCATGCCAAGGCGGGTCCCGCGCCGTTCTCGGAAGTGCTGCATAACCCGGAGTTGCTGCGTCTGAACTTCGGCGTGTTCGTGCTGCATGCCACGCAGACGGCGCTGTTCGTGGCGATGCCGCGCATGCTGGTGGCTGCCGGATTGCCGGTGGCGCAGCACTGGGAGGTGTATCTGCCGGTGATGGGGCTGTCGTTCATTGCGATGGTCCCGGCGATCATCGCGGCGGAAAAGCGTGGAAAGATGAAGGCGGTACTGCTCTCGGCGATTGCGCTGGTGGCGGTGGCGCAAGTGGCGCTGGGCGGATTGCCGCCGACGGTGGGTGTGATTGCCGTGGTGCTGTTCGTGTACTTCCTGGGGTTCAATGTGCTCGAAGCCTCGCAGCCGTCGCTGGTGTCCAAACTGGCGCCGGGACAGCGTAAAGGGGCGGCGGTCGGGGTGTACAACACGACCCAGGCACTGGGCCTCTTCTGCGGTGGCGCACTAGGGGGTTTTCTTATGACCCACTACGGTCAAAACGCAATCTTCCTCAGTTGCGCGGTCGGCGCGTTCGTGTGGCTTATAATCGCCGCACCGATGAGGACGCCAGCGCCTCGTCAATCCTGATCGGATTTCAGCAATACCGGAGAAAGATTTATGGCATCAGTCAACAAAGTGATCCTGGTCGGCAATTTGGGCGCCGATCCCGAAGTCCGCTACATGCCGAGCGGCGATGCGGTCGCGAACATTCGTCTGGCGACGACCGACCGTTACAAGGACAAGCAGTCCGGCGAGTTCAAGGAAATGACGGAATGGCACCGTGTGTCGTTCTTCGGTCGTCTCGCGGAAATCGTCAACGAGTACCTCAAGAAGGGCTCGTCGGTGTACATCGAAGGCCGTATCCGCACGCGCAAGTACCAGGCGCAGGACGGCACGGAACGTTACAGCACGGAAATCGTGGCAGACCAGATGCAAATGCTGGGTGGCCGCGGCGGTAGTGGCGGCGGTGAAGGCGGTGGTGGCGGTGGCTACTCGCGCGGCGGCGACGAAGGCGGTGGTGGCGGCTATTCGCGTGGCGGTGGCGGCGGTGGCGGCGGTGGCCGTCAACAAGCCCCGGCCAAGCAATCCGGCGGCGGTTTCGACGACATGGACGACGATATTCCGTTCTAAGACATACTTTTTTCTTAGACGTAAACAAAACCCCGGGGCATTGCGCCGCCGGGGTTTTTTCATTGTTTATATCGCTCAGTGCTCGAGTGCTAAGCAGCGTTCTGACCGCGCACCGAGGGAGCACGATTGCCCGTGGTTGCTAGAGTTACGTTGAGGCCTCGATTTCCGAGAAATTCACGCGCGTAGACACTGGGGGTCTTGCCGGTGAATGACGTGAACGCCAACGTAAAAGCGGCCACGCTATTGAACCCAACATCCATTGCCGTTTGCGTCACAGACAGGCGCTTGAGCGTCAGCAATTCGATCGCGCGGGTCATGCGCAGCTCCTGAAGAAAGCTGCGCCAGCTCATGCCGACCTCATCATGGAAATATCGCCGCAACGTTCGAACCGATGTGCCAGCAGCTTCCGCCGCAAGCTCTAAGGTGACCGAGTCAAGGCGAGTGCGAGTGTAAGCAATCGCACGCCGTAGCTCCTCCGACTCCCCGAACGGTATCCACATCATCCGGGAACACTGGAACCACTCCTTGCAAAGTAGCCCGATGGCGTTGAAATAGGCGTTGGCCACGAGGTCCTCCAGCGCACGCTCCCGATCCCACCGCAAGGCATATTCCAGCATCTCTTTGGCGAGACCGCTCACAGGTGCGGCCCAGCAGCCCTCGTGCTCCCAGACCGTGTGATGTGAATCGAGGTGTACGACGGTCACGACCGCATCCGCTGTCGCGTGCAACCAGTAGGGCCGACCATGGGGAATAAAGACCATGTGCGCGGGCAGTGACACCCACTGCCCATGCGGGCCTTCCAGCTTCACCTTGCCGCGCTCGACGTACAAGATTTTATTTTTGGCGTCGCCGGTCGAACCTATTACCGATCGCCCCGGCTTGATTCGCTCACCACACTCCCCGTATTCGTCGCCACAGCGAAATGGATTGACGGGCGAGTCTTCGGGCGTGATCCAGCCCGCCGCCGTTGCTTTTGCATTCATTACGCGCTCCCGCGTTGTCGAACGATTGCGCCCCCTGTCGGCATGGCCGAATTTCGATGTTTTATTGGCCGATTTTAGATTGGGGCACTGCCCGCACTCGTGCAGAATCGTAAAAAATAAAAATACACCTTGTCAAATACTAAATTCGGCCAATGATCGGGGCCCGAGTTTTATGGAGAGAGACATGACACCTGACGAATCGGAAGCCCCTGCGCGTAAGCCGGTGCTTTCCGTACAAGGCATCGGCAAGACATTCAACGGCGTGCCCGCGCTACGCGACGTCACCTTCGACGTGTTCTCCGGCGAGATCGTGGCATTACTCGGTGAGAACGGTGCCGGGAAATCCACCTTGATCAAGATCCTCGCTGGCGTGCACCAGCCCACCAGCGGCAAGTTACTGTTCGATGGCGAGCCCGTGGATGCGAAGACGCTGCATCGGAGAATCGCATTCGTCCACCAGGACTTGGGCTTGATCGATTGGATGACCGTAGCGGAGAACATTGCGCTTGCCACAAAGTATCGTCGGTGCGGCGGGTTGATTTCGTGGCGCAGCGTGAGGCACGGCGCTCGCGATGCGCTGGCGCTTGTTGGCGGGCACATCGACCCAGAGCAACGCGTATCAACGTTGTCGCGCGCAGAGAAATCGCTCGTCGCGATCGCGCGGGGCCTGTCCAGCCATGCCGACATCCTTGTGCTCGATGAACCCACCGCAAGTCTTCCCGAGAGCGAGGTTCTTCGCTTACACGAGGTGTTGCGAGGATTGCGCAAACGTGGTGTGGCGATGATCTACGTGTCACACCGTCTCGACGAAGTCTTCGCACTGTCGGACCGGATCGTCGTTTTACGTGACGGGTCCCGCGTCACGGACAAACCCACGAAGTCCACGCAGCCGGATGAACTCGTTCGCGACATCGTAGGGCGCGAGCCGTCCAGCGTCTTCGTTCGCCCGCCTGCCATCAACGCCGCGCCGACCGTCCTGTCAGTGCGCAACCTATTCACTCGAGAGGCCGGCCCGCTCGACTTCGACGTGCGTCGCGGCGAAATTCTTGGCCTCGTCGGCCTTCGTGGCGCGGGACACGATACTGTCGGAAAGGCGCTGTTCGGCGCCGAACCGATCCTCGCCGGCACCGTTAGCCTCAATGGGAAACAGGTCGATCTCACAACGCCAGGCAACGCGATGTCCAACGGGCTATGTCTGGTTGCGGGCGATCGCTACGGGGAATCCATCGGCCCCGGACTGAGCATCAGGGAAAACCTCTTTCTTAATCCGCAAGCCACGGGACGCGCCTTCTACTCGTTGCGCGGGACAGCAAGCGAGGCGACAGAAAGCTTGTCGCTCGGAGCGCGTGTGGCGCTCAAACCCAACGATCCGGAAGCCCTTATCGAGACGCTTTCCGGTGGCAACCAGCAGAAGGTCGTGATCGCCCGGTGGCTACGCGTCGGCGCGCACGTTCTGATCCTGGAAGACCCGACGGCCGGTGTAGACATTGGTGCCAAGGCTGAGATCTACACGTTGTTGGGTGAGGCGGTCCGTACTGGCATGGCGATCATCCTGATCTCGTCGGACTTCGAGGAGACCGCCCAGATCTGTCACCGCGCACTTGTCTTTCGCAATGGTGTGGTCACACGAGAAATCTCGCAGGCGCGCCTCGGTGTGTCGGAACTGCTGCAATGCGCATCACTCGACGACACGCCCGCCGAAGCCGAACTCGCTTCCTGAATACCGGATATCCCATCATGCAATCACTCAAATCCAACGCGCTGGAGCCGACTCGCGGCGAACTCGATTCACTTCCCCCGCTCGCCCGCGTCGCCAAACGGCTCCCCGTTTTCGGCCTGCCGATCCTCACGCTGCTGTTGATCGTCATCTTCTCGATCGTCTTGCCGGACACGTTCCCCACACTACTCAACCTGCGCTCGATCATCGGCGACAAATCAATCATCGCGTTGCTCGCACTCGCCGCCATGATCCCGATGGCCACCGGACGCATCGATCTGACGGTCGGCTACGGTATCGTGCTGTGGCACATTCTCGCCATCAGCCTCCAAACGATGTACGGGCTCGACTGGTGGGTCTCGGTGCTTATCGTGCTCGCGCTGGGCGCGCTGCTGGGGCTGCTCAACGGCCTGCTCGTTGAAGTCGCGCAGATCGATTCGTTCATCGCCACGCTCGGCACCGGCACAGTGCTCTACGCGCTTGCCATGTGGCACACCGGTGGACGGCAGATCGTCGGCGTATTGCCCGACGCGTTCACAGCCATCTTTTCCACGTCACTGTTCGGCTTACCCATCGTTGCCGCTTACGTGCTTTGCATCGCGGTCGTGATGTGGCTTGCGGCAGATTATCTGCCCGTCGGTCGCTATCTGTATGCGATCGGTGCCAATCCGCGTGCCGCCGCGCTGAACGGCATTCCCACACGACGCTACGTTGTGCTCGCGTTCGTCACCTCAGGTCTGCTGACGGCATTCGCTGGCGTGGTGCTCGCAGCGAAGCTGCGCATAGGTCAGGCCAGCGTCGGTCTCGACTATCTGCTGCCTGCGTTAGTCGGCGCGTTCCTCGGATCGACGACGATCAAACCCGGCCGCGTGAATGTCTGGGGCACCCTCTTCGGCATCTCTATCCTCGCGGTAGGCATCGCAGGGATTCAACAACTGGGCGGCGAATTCTACGTAGAGCCGCTGTTCAATGGCGCCACGCTGCTCGCCGCCATCGGCATCGCCGGCTACACGCAACGACGCCGCCGCAATCCGAATCGGCCCGCCGTTCCCCCCCGACATCAGTCACAGCAACCGAATAGCGCACCGAAGAGTGCGGCTTCGACAGACGATACCTCCCGTTCGTCTGCGATCACGTCCTGACGACGCTACGTCGTCGACAACACATCTTCACGGAGACAAGCATGAAACGCGTACTGCCCTATCTGACGTGGGCGGCGATGGCCTTCGCCACCACGTCGACAAGCCACGCCGCCGACACCTTTCTCGATCAGGCGAAAGCCTTCACCTTGCAGGTGACACAGTCCAACCAACCTTGGACAGGGCCGACGACAGGCCCTGCGGCGCAACGCGGCAAGCGTATCGTGTACGTGTCCGCCGACCAGCGCGACAGCGGCCCTCGCGGCATCGGAGAAGCGGTGCAGCAAGCGGCCGGTGCCATCGGATGGACCTTCCGCCTGATCGACGGTCAAGGGTCGATCTCGGGGCGCTCCACGGCCATGAATCAGGCCATTGCGCTGAACCCGGACGGCATCGTGCTGGGAAGCATCGACGCCAAGGAGCAGGCCGCTGTGATCGCGCAAGCCACCGCAAGGGGTATCAAAATCGTGGGTTGGCACTCCCTCGCAAAGCCAGGCCCGGCCACGCAATACGGCATTTTCACCAATCTGGCAACTGACCCCGTGGAAGTCGCGAAGGCAGCGGTCATGTATGTGATCGCAAAGTCCGACGGCAAGGCGGGTGTCGTCATATTCACGGATTCGACGTACGAGATCGCGACCGCGAAGTCGGACGCAATGGCCGCTCTCGTCAAGCAGTGCACCGGCTGCAAGCTCCTACAAGTGGTTGACACGCCGCTGTCGGACACCGCGACGCGCATCCCCCAACTCTCGGCATCGTTACTGCAACGGCACGGCGCGAAGTGGAACTGGGCGCTCACCATCAACGACCTGCCCTTCGACTTCATGTCGCCCACGCTTCAACAAGCTGGCTACAAAGGCGATGGTCCGCTACTCGGTGTGTCGGCAGGTAACGGCAGTGAGTCGGCGTTTCAGCGCATTCGCACCGGCAGCTATCAGGCCGGAACAGTCGCCGAACCCGTTGCGCAGCAAGGATGGCAAGCCGTCGACGAGTTGAATCGCGCCTTTGCCGGGGCACCTGCCACCAACTTTACTGCGCCCGTCCACCTCGTCACCGGCAGTAACGTCGCTAACGACGGCGGGAAGGAAAACAAGTACGACCCGAACAACCAGTATCGCGACGTCTACCGTCGGATCTGGAGCGGCAAGTAAGTGCCTCGCCGGTCAAGCGTCACGCTCGACCGGCATCCTTCTCCAAGCCTCAGCCTTCCACCACCATGACAAGTGCAACCGAAATGAAAGCCGACTTTGCCAGCCATATGCGCCTTGTCGGCCACAGCGATCAGGGCGGCCGCGCCGACGGCGTGCAACTAATGGTTCACAACGGGTACGCCTACATTGGCCACATGTTCTCGAAGGGATTCAGTGTCGTCGATGTGCGCGACCCATCCAAACCGAACACAGTGGCCTACGTGCCTGCACCGGCCAATACCTGGAACATTCATTTGCAGACGCACGACGACCTGTTGCTCGTCATCAATGCGAAAGACATGTTCGCGGCATCTGAATTTCAGGACGAGCGTGAGTATTACCAGGGCGCGCTAGGCAGCAAGGTCGGCACGGCCGAAGCGGCAGGCCGCGAGCGCAACTGGACATCGGGCCTCGCCGTGTACGACATATCGAAAGGCAACACACCGCGTCAAATCGGTTTCATGCCGATCGACGGCGGTGGCATTCATCGGGTCTGGTACGTCGGCGGGCGGTGGGCATATGCGTCAGCGCTCATCGACGGCTTCTCCGACTACATATTCATCACCATCGACATGTCGGACCCGACGCGGCCGCGCGAAGCCGGACGCTTCTGGCTGCCGGGTATGAACCTTGCACGCGCAGAGTCGCCGTCCTGGCCCGCATCGCGCCGCAACGGCTTGCATCATCCGATCGTCCATGGCGACCTCGCTTATTGCGCGTGGCGCGATGCCGGACTCGTCGTGCTCGACGTAGCCGACCGAACGGCACCGAAGCTCGTCACCCACCGAAACTGGTCGCCGCCGTTCGGTGGTGGCACGCACAACTGTCTGCCGCTCCCGGGGCGAGATCTGCTCGTGGTGCTCGACGAAGCGGTCCTCGACCATCAGGAAGACGGTGAGAAGTTCATCTGGATGTTCGACGTTCGCGACCCTGCAAATCCGGTCAGCATTTCTACGTTTCCTCAGCCTGATGAAATCGACTACGTGCGCAAGCCGGGCCACTTCGGCCCTCACAACCTTCACGAGAATCGACCGGGCAGTTTTGTCAGCGAGACGCTGATTTTCGCGACTTATCAAAACGCGGGCGTGCGAGTGTTTGACACGCGTGACCCTTACCGTCCTCAGGAAGTCGGCGCGTATGTACCGCCGCAACCCGACCGTCTCATGGATCACCGCCCAAACCGCGCCAACGTTATCCAGTCCTGCGACGTCTTCGTCGACGCCAACGGCTTGATCTACAGTACCGACTACAACGGCGGGCTCTACATTCTGGAATTCGACGGTTTACGATGAGCGTCAGACCGCACGCCGTCCCGACGGGGCGGCGTGCCGGTTATGCTAAGTTTTCGCCATCGGGACAACGCATCCAAAGCGGGGAGGGGCCATGGACAATCTGGGCGACATCCGGCTGTTCGTCGAAGCCGCGCAGCTTGGTAGTCTTTCGGCGGCAGGCCGAAAACTCGGTCTTTCCCCAGCGGCCGCGAGCGCTCGCCTGGTGAAGCTGGAAACGGCACTTCGAGCACAATTGCTCGAACGTTCAACTCGCAATCTGAAGTTGACCGACGAAGGGCAGTTGTACCTCGCCCAATGTCAGCAAGCCCTTCAGATTCTGGACGACGCGCGTACCGCCGTACAGCTGGGGCAAGGTTCCATCTCGGGAAAGTTGCGCGTATCGGCGACCGCTGACTTCGGACGAATCACGCTACGGCATTGGCTCGACGAGTTCAACGAAAGACATCCACAAATCTCGCTGTCCTTGATTCTTTGCGACTCGCTATCCAACCTCCTGCAGGACGATATCGACGTGGCAATTCGCTTCGGCATTCCTGTAGACAGCGGCCTGATCGCAAAACCTCTGGCGGAAAACCGGCGAATCCTGTGCGCGTCACCCGCCTATCTCAAGTCTCGAGGGAATCCCCGTCATCCCTCCGATCTGCGCGACGCCGATTGCATTGTGATGACGTCGACGTCGGGCGTCGGTAACCAATGGAATTTCTCTCGTGGCGACGCGACATACACGTTTGTGGTGCCGACCGAACGGGCGCGAATTACGAACGACGGAGGACTCGCCCGCGAGTGGGCCATCGAGGGGCACGGACTGGTACTCAAAAGTGTGTGGGACGCGGCCGACGATTTGCGCGCCAAGCGCCTGAAGATCGTGTTGCCCGAGTGGCGCTGCCCTGACGCACCGGTCCATGCCCTGTTTGCCCGCCGACAGTTCACGTCGCCACGCGTACGCGCACTGCTCGACTTTCTCGAGACTCGCTTCGCCGAAATCGCACCACACCTGGCCCCCTACTTCAGGTAAGCGCCCGGCTTACGGTGGACGTTGAAAGTCATTTCACGTCCAGCCCAATTCTCAGAACACCCGGAAGCCAACAGAATTCTCCTGTGTCTCGCATGTTCCGATGCAAGGCATCTGCTTACGAGAATAGGACGCTTCCGGTATGAACTCCGTCGATCTTTTTACTCCCGGCATCCTCGCCGGACACGTGACGCCTCATCGAATCGTGATGGCGCCGATGACGCGTGCGCGCAGCACCCAGCCGGGCGATGTCCCGAACGAACACAACGCCGTCTACTACGCGCAACGCGCCAGTGCAGCACTGATCGTAACGGAAGCGACGCAAATTTCGCCGCAGGGCAAGGGCTATTCGTTCACGCCAGGCATCCACAGCATTGACCAGATCAACGGCTGGCGCCTGGTCACCGACGCAGTTCACGCTCGGGGCGGACGCATCTTCCTCCAGCTCTGGCATGTGGGCCGAATGTCACACCCTGATTTTCACGACGGCCAGTTGCCTGTCGCGCCTTCGGCGGTTCCGTTCGACGCCAGGATATGGAAGGTCAATCCGGCCACCGGGTTGGGGGAAATGGTGGAATGTCCGACGCCTCGTGCGCTCTCGGTCCTCGATATCCGGCAGATCGTAGAGGACTTCCGTCAAGGCGCGCGCAACGCGATCGAAGCCGGTTTTGACGGCGTCGAAATTCACGGTGGCAATGGCTATCTCATCGACCAGTTTCTACGCACGACGTCGAATCTTCGCACGGATGCATATGGCGGCTCGCGCGAGAATCGTCTGAGCTTCCTTCGTGAAGTGGTGAGCGCAATCACCGACGAAATCGGGGCATCGCGCACGGCGATCCGACTGGCCCCGTTCATCACTGCGCGCGGCATGGATTGTCCGGACATCCTCCCGACGATTCTCGATGCTGCCTCGTATCTTGCCGCGTGCGGGATCGCCTATCTGCATCTTTCCGAAGCGGACTGGGATGATGCCCCGCAAGTCACGGACAGCTTTCGCGAAGCGCTGCGCGCTCGCTTTCCTCAGCCCATCGTTGTTGCAGGCAACTACGACATTGAGCGGGCAAATCGCGTGCTGGGTCAAGGCTATGCGGACTACGTCGCGTTCGGACGAAAGTTCATTGCCAACCCGGATCTGCCCGCGCGCCTTGCCGAGGGACATGCACTCGCCAGCTTCGACAGCGACGCGCTGTTCGGCGGCGGCACGCAAGGCTACAGCGACTACCCGGCATGGCAAGGCGGCACCCTCTAAACCCTGTGAGAGTCATCGAAATGTTGAAGACTGCTGTTGTGTATTTCTCCGGCTACGGCCATGCGCGACGTATTGCGGAGGTCGTGGCCGACTCGGCCAAGGCCGATCTCATTGCCATCGACAGCGAAGGCAACGTCCCTGAATCCGCGTGGGCAACGTTGCGCGATGCCGACGCCATCATCTTCGGCGCACCGACTTACATGGGCTCCGCACCGTGGCAGTTCAAGAAGTTCGCCGATGCGTCTTCCAAAGCGTGGTTCACACGTGACTGGCAAGACAAGGTTTTTGGCGGCTTCACCATCAGCGCAACGGTCAACGGCGATAAGCAAGTCACGCTGATCGGCATGCAAACGTTGGCGTCGCAACACGGCGGCATCTGGGTCAGTCTGGGC
Source organism: Pandoraea sp. ISTKB (assembly GCF_001721285.1). Lineage (NCBI taxonomy): Bacteria > Pseudomonadati > Pseudomonadota > Betaproteobacteria > Burkholderiales > Burkholderiaceae > Pandoraea > Pandoraea sp. ISTKB. Next base: position 368,244 of record NZ_MAOS01000001.1, on the reverse strand, counting down.
CTGGCCCCGTCGAACGACACCAAGGCAACGGCAAACGACATCAACTATCAGGGTGGCTCCGTCGGCTTGCTCGCTCGCGCCCCGTCGGACGCAGGGGCCGATGCCATCGCAGACGGCGACATCGAAACGGCACGCCGCTATGGCGAACGTGTGCGCGACATCGCCTCACGACTGTCGCAACGCTGAACCGAATTCCACATCGTCATACTTATTGAATCGAGAGCACGCTCATGAACACCATCCGTCAACGACCGCTGCGCAGCGGCCTCCGTATCCTCGCCGGGCTGATTTTTGCTGCCAGTGCTGTTCCCGTCTTTGCGGCAGACACCCAACTCGTCGAGCCCAAGCTGATTGTTGCCGACAAGTCGTTGCCCAAGGCCCAACTCGACGCGCAAATCCTCGCGGCACGCCGCTTCGACACGTTCTGGAATACGGGCGACGAATCGTACGCTCACGCGGCGCTCTCGCCGACATTCTTTGACAACACGTTGCCGCCGGGCCGCCCGCAAGGCGTTGAAGGTGTTCTGAAAGCCTCCAAGGCGTTTCGCGAAGCCGTTCCCGACCTGCGCGCCGAAGTCGTGCAGATGATCGTGGCTGGCGACCGCGTCTCCGCATTTCTCCGCTTTACCGGACACTTCACCGGCAAGCTCGGCGACAAGCAAGGACAGGGGCAGCCGATCGATTTCATTGCGATGGACATCTACCGCATTGAAGACGGACGTGTCGCAGAAGACTGGCACCTCGAAGACAACCTGACGTTCCTGCAAAAGGCAGGCATCGTCGCCAAGTGACGAATCGCGTGCTCCCGGCCCCAAACCCGGGACTCGCCCTGAGCAAAGGTGGCGCAGCATGGGGTGGTTGTATTTGTGCTTTGCCGGGCTGCTGGAAATCGGGTGGCCGGTCGGGCTAAAGATGGCGCAGGATCCTGCGAACCGATGGACGGGGATTGGCATCGCACTCGCTTTTCTTTGCGGTAGCGGCGTGCTGTTGTGGCTTGCCCAACGCGATATTCCGCTGGGCACCGCGTACGCCGTGTGGACGGGAATCGGCGGCGCAGGCACCTTCCTCGTCGGTCTGCTTTTCTACGGCGACGCGTTGACCGTGGCGCGTAGCCTCGGTGTCTTGTTGATCGTGTCGGGTGTCATCACGCTCAAGCTCGCGCACTGATGGACAGCGAACGCGATATGGCATCGCACATCTCGCCGTCTCGTGGGTCAGGGTGCTCACCGGCGCGCGGCCGCTACTCATCGTTTTCATTTGCTCGAAAGAGCGTAAAAGGAGTCGATTGTCTATGAACGTAACTCGTTCCCTGCGCGGATGGCCGATGGCTATCGTTGCCGCCAGCACCTTGCTGGCCGCTCCGGCTGTGTTTTCTCAGGAGACGACGGCGGCAGGCCTTGTCGTCCACAGTGGTCCGAGTGCTGCCGTGCAGGCGTGGAAGTCCGCTCTCGAAGCGGGTGACACCAAAGCCATCGCTCAGATGCACAGTCCGTCGACAGTGCTCTACAGCGCGGACAGCTCTGTGACACGCGGCGTCGACGAGATCATGCGCGGGTACAGAGCACTGTACGAAAAGTATCGTCCGACGGTCGAAATCCGCGACGCCGGATGGGTTCGTCAAGGAGAACTCCTGAACTCGTGGGGCCAATTCGTGATGACGCTCACACCACTTGCCGGAGGCGAACCGATTCGCGTCGACGGGCGCTTTTCCGACGTTGCAATCTGGACGAACGGTCACTGGCAATATGTGATGGACCATGCGTCGGTGCCGACGCGCTGACGTAGACAGACCAGCGTCTTTGACGGACTGGACGATGGCAGCAACCGGGTCAATGATGCGAGCCGGGGGGATGGGTGGTCAACTTGAGATCATGCGTCGCTGAAGATGACACGCACTTTGAACGCGTGGGGCGAACCCGCCAGCGTCGCGGGAGGAGACGGCATTGTGGCGCGTTGTACTGCGGCTACTGCAGCCTGATCGAGTGTCGCGATACGCCCCGGCCTGGAGACACGCACATTCGACACCACACCGTCGGCGTAGACAAACTCGACGTCGATACTCGCCGACAAGCCCATCCCTCGCAGTGACATGGGATAAACGACGGCGGCTTGCACCGCTGCGCGTAGCTTTGCGATGAAGCGCTCGTCCGGACCTGCGGCCGAGCTGTTCGAAGGGGGCGTGGGTGCTGGCGTTGGGGCAGGCACGGGGGCGGCGGGCAAATCGGAGCCGGCGACCGTTTTGATGGGCAGCGTTTCCGTTTTCGTCGGTTCCTGCGTCGGCTGTGCAGGTTTTGCGACGTGCGACGGCTCCGGTTTGCGCGTCGTTTCGCGTCTAAGTGGCGTGACGGGCGGCTTGGGTGGTTCGACAGGCTTCGGTGTCGGATCGACCGCAGGCTCAGGTGCCGGCATCGTCAGCATTATCGGTGCGGTGTCGGGAGTTGGCTCGCGCGTCGACGTGCTGGTTGCAAGCCATGCGGTCGTCAAGCCCAGCAAGATGGCTTCAAGCGCCAATGCGACCGTCATCGCCTTCCAAGGCCACGGCTCGGAGACGCGCATTCGCGTGCGTCCAGCGGTCACTTCACTCATCGAAAGCATGGTCATGGGGCCTCTTTCGCCGCGATGCCGATTTGCGTCACGCCCGCCGAACGGCATGCGTCCATCAACTGTGTGAGTTGCTGCACATTGGCAGTCCTGTCGCTGGCAATGGTGACTACCGTATGTGCCGGGTCATGCGCCCGCAGCGTGGCGCTCAGCGCTTCGAGCGACATCGGATGCTGATCGACTTCGATGCTGCCGTCGGGGTGCAACGCCACGAGCATCTTCGGATGGGGAAGATCCTGCGCCGTCGCGCTACCCGGCAGCTTGGCGGACATGCCCATCGACGGCATCATCTTCAGCGTGATCATGATGAAGAACACCAGCAGGAAGAACATGATGTCGATCATCGGCACGACTTCGATTCGGGCCTTTTTTGTTTCGAAATATCGCATTGCAGGCTCTCACGCCGACGCACGTTCGTGACGCAGCACCACGCCGGTGGGCTCTATCGCCTGTTGCGCGGTGCTGTGTCTGTTAAGCAGCAGGCGCTTCAACGTGTCCAACTGGTGAACCGTCTGACGAACCGTGTCCTGCATTCCGTTGAAAAACCACAGATGACTCATGGCGATGGCCAGACCGCACGCTGTGGCGATCAGCGCTTCGGCAACACCTGAAGTGACTTGTGTGGGATCGCCGCCCGCTGTGCCGAGCACGTCGAAAGAGTGAAACATGCCGATGATCGTGCCGAACAGTCCGAGCAGCGGTGCGACGGTGATGACCGTGTCGAGCACCCACAGACCACGATCGATACGCGGCACTTCCAGATAGATCGCTTCATCGATGGCGGACGCCATGTCCGTCGTGTGCACGCGCTTGAGGTTGTGCGCATAGGCGTCGAGCAACCGGCGATGGGGCAATCCCGCAGCACTGGCACGTAGTTCGTCGATATCGTGGGCGTCAATGACCGGCAACGCGCCGACGGTGGCGACGACGCGCTCGCCACCACGGAAGGTGCGGCGCAGTTGCAACCCTCGGTCCACGATCAGGGTAATGCCGACGAACGCGAGCAGGATCATGAGATAAAGCGTCCCGCCCGACGACATGGCGATTTGGTTGAGTTGTGTCAGATTCATGCAGGGGTTCCTTCCAGGGAGAGATCCTCAAGCCGCGAGGTCGCGCAGCCTGAGATTGGGCGACCGATCAGATCTCGGCGCGCAGGTTGACGTAGAAGCTGCGACCCGGCACGAAGTAGTAGAGGAACTGGTTCGCGTCCGTGCCCTTGCTGGTGTCGGTTGCGGCCGGACCGAGGTTGTCGGTGATGCGATGCGTGTCGAACAGGTTGTCGACGCCGAACGACACGCGCACCTTCTTGAGTACCGAACTGAGGTTGGTGAAGTCGCGCGCGATCATCATGCTCGTGACGCTGTAAGGGCCGACTTTGTAGATTGAGCCGTCCGCAGCCCCGTTGCTGCCCTGATACATCGAGCCGACGAACTTGGTGTTGATGCCGGCATGCCACGGTCCCTGATCGAAATTGAGGGCGATGGCGGCGGTGTACTGCGGTACGAACGAGATCCGCTGACCGGACTTCCACGTCTGCGAGCCGGTCCCGTCCTGCGTGTAAGTCGCGTTGTTGATCGAGCCGTTCGCGTAGAACGAGAAGCCGCTGCCGAGCAGGACGTTGCCTTCGGCTTCCACGCCGGTATAGCGAACACCACCCGCATTGAAATAGGTGGCATTGGCACCCGAGCCGTTCTTTGTGATGTAGTTGCTGAACTCGATCAGGTAGGCGTCGGCGTTGAACGTGAAGCGGTCAGCCTTGAACACCGTGCCGATCTGGTAAGCCATCGACGTCTGAGGATTGACGGTGTTGTTGCCGGCGGGATTTGCCGAGTACAACGTGTTCAGGTTCGGCCCGAGCGCACCACGCGACACTTGCGCATAGCCGGACCAAAGCGACGTGAACCGGTAGTTGACGTCCAGACTCGGCAGAACGCTGTTCCATGACTTGTTGGCCGACGTCCCCGGTAAGTTGTTCTGCAAGACGGCTGCCGACAGCGATCGCTCGAAGTGCTGATAGCGAATGCCCGGCGTGACCGTCAACGCATCGGTGGCCTTCCATGCATATTGCGAGAATGCCTGCGCGGTATTCACCTCATCGACCATGTCGTAGTAGGTGCTGCCGTAGGTGGCGTTCTCTTTGACCGACTGGCCGGTAGTGGCGTCGTAAGCGAAGCGGTTACGCGGATTACGCGTGTGCTCCAGCCAGAAGCCGCCGGTGAAGGTGCCGTTGGCGTCGGAATGGGTTGCGCTCAGCGTGTCGCCGTAAGTCCGGTACTCGTTGAGCTTGAGCGCGCCGGCGATGTCAGTGCCTGATTGACCCGCCGAGAAGGGCTTGGCGGCGCTCAGGGCCGACAGGGGCGACGACGTGTTGTCGCCGTTCAGTTCATGACTCAGGTTGTAGTAGTAATACGTGTAGAGCTTGTTATTCAGGCTCCATCCGCCGTCGAAGTCGTGTTTGACGTCGAGGTACGCGAACTCGGTGTTCTTGTCCTGATAGTTGTAACCCCAGTAATTGGGGCTTTTCGGGTCTGCGTTCAGACCGTAGTTGTAGCCGTTTTGCGCGACTTGATTCAGCGTCGCACCGCCCGGGTTGTTGAAGTGGATCTTGTCGTAGGCGTAGACCCAGGTCACGAGCGTGCTGCTGCCGATCGGCGTCACGCCTTTGAGGAAAATGTTCGTGTTGCCCAGTCCGCTATTGCTCAGTGCACCGTTTGAGTCCGTACGCTGGACGTTCAGGAAGATATTGGAGTCGAGCAGTCCGGGCATGATGCCCGTGGTGATGCCGAGGTTTTCCTGCCACGTGGCGTGCGAGCCGATGGTCTGCGAGTATTCGATCTTGCGAGTGGGACTGAGCGTCGGCGAGAACAGGTTCACTGAGCCGCCGAAGGTCGCATAGCCGAGCGTGGTGGCGTTGCCGGGGCTGCGGTCGATGGTCACGCCGCCGATGGTCGCCGCCGGAAAGTACGACGTGGTGTGGTGCGAGAAGTCGTTGGTGTCGCCGAACGGAATGCCGTCGTAGGTGACATTGAACTGACCGTCCGGAAATCCACGCAGTGTCTGGTTCTTCGCTTCCGACAGACCGAGGCCGTTCGGCGACGAACTGCTGTAGCTCGGTGCGATGCGCAAAATGGTGCCGTAGTCCGCCTGCGGGTTGACCTGATTGGCGATGTAGTCGCTGCTGATCTGGGTTTGCGGCGATGTGGCTTCGAGCGGTGCTTGTGTGAGCGCTTTCGCGGCGGCGGCCGTTGGCGCTTTACCGGATCGCCCGGCGGAGACGTTGACGGGCGCACCGACATCGGACGCGGAGACGTCTCCGATGTCGGTGGTTTGTGCCTGCGCCGTGCTCGCCAGTGCGGCCAGCGCGATGGCCGTGAGTGCCAAATGCGGCGTCGGGGTGCGCGGTGAGCGCATCGTCTGAAGTTTCATGGCTTGGGTGCGTTCTCTTTGGAAGTTGTGCCGGCCTGGTATGGCTGGCGGCCCTGATGAGTCGTGATCGTCGTGAATTCGGTTCGGTGGCGCGGTTGCCGGTCAGCGAGCGCTCTCGCGGAAGACGAGCCCCGGCAGTGCCGTCGTGCCTTCGCGGCGAACGGCGTCGAGCGCGGTCGGTTTGAGTGCCAATGCACGCAACAATGTCGGCGCGACCTGACGCGTAGAGACGGGGGCGTCGATTTCCTGTGCTGCAATGTCGGGACGCGAGATCAGCAGCGCGACATGGCGGTCGTCGTCATGGAATCCACCGTGTTCGGCGACCTTGGTCCCGTGGGTGTAAATGACGCCGTACTTTGTTTCGATGGCGATGTCGGGCACTCGGCTGTCACGGCCCACGCGACCCCAGCCCTGCGGCATGTCGTTGCCTGCATAGACGTGTTCGATGCCCAATGCCTCAGCGTTGGCACGCAGTGCCCGCACGACGGCACGGGTCGCACTCGGTTGCTTGAGCCACAGCAGCCCGATGTCGTCGAGCGTGGCTTTGGCGAGGGCATCCGGCGCGGCTTGCGCAACCACTTCGAGGACACGCTTGCCGTCGATGCGTTGCAGTCGATTCGGCGCAATGGGCGATTGACCGTGCTTGGCGGCGATCACGACAAGTGTCGATGCGTCGAGATGGCGCGCGGTCAATGCGTCGAGCAGGCGTTGCACCGACCGGTCGATCTGGTCGAGCGCCGCGCCGATGGCCTTACCCGGCGTGGCATTCGCGTCGCGATAGCCGTCGCCCGATTTCTGCGCCACGCTCAATTGCTGAAAGTTCATGCCGAACAGACTCGGCACCCCCGGCGCGGCATGACCGCTACTGTCGCGGCCGTCGATCTGCTTGAGCAAAGCGTCGACCTTCAGGTTGTCGTAATCCGGAAATGCCGCAAGTTTCTCGCCCACGGCAGCGATCTCCGGCGTGTAAAGGTCATCGACACCTTGCCCGCTCGGGCCGTGTACGAAGTCATAGGCGAGATGCTTGTCGGCCCATGCCGTGCGCCCGCCTGCGGCACGCACCACTTCGAAGACGGTGTTCACACGCATGTAGTTGTGCGGGTAGACCGGCTCGCAGTGGCGGGCGGGGTCGCGCGGGAGACGGGCGGGATCGATGGCACCGCCACCGTCGATGCGTTTCGGATCGCGATCGATGGAATCGTCGAAAACGACCTCTGCACCCGGCGTATGCCCTTGCGCGCACGTTGCCCCGGCGGGGAAGAGGCCTCGGTCGAAGCTGTCGTCGTAGTACACGCCCGAGGTTCTCGGGCTGGCGCCGCTGATCAGTGCGATCATGCCGGGGAACGAGTCCGACGGCACCGGGGTGAGCGCATTGCGATACATCACACCATGTCCGGCAAGCGAGGCGAGTGCGGAGCTCGGATGCGAGGCGACATAGCGGGAGAGATCCTGTTCGTGCATGCCGTCGATGCTGAGGAGCAGGACACGTTGCGCGGGCACGAGACGCGCCGGTTGGTCCGCGTAAGCGGCGGCCGGGGCGAGCGCGGCGCAAGCCAGTGCGAAAATCGGGACAGTGCGATAAGTCATCAGCTTCATGGCAGTCATGCATCCTCGGCGCGTAGCGCTCGGTTAAGTAGCCCGGCTCGCTCGCCGGTGGTCAGCGAGGCGAACTTTATGGGTCACCCGTGATGCACAGATGAAGCAAAACTTGCCAACATGAACAGAATGCCGTCCGTCTCCATTCAAGTTCGACGATGCGTGGGGCATGAGGCGGGTGCGGCGTGGGGCAGGGCGATTTGCACCGTGCGCGGTTGCCGGTCCGTTGAGGATTCAACCTGTCCGGACGGACAGGTTTGCGCCGTTGGCAGGTCACGGGCCGCTCGTAGTCTCGATGGCCTGAATCTCCCGATAACCCGATCCTCCAAGGAAGAACTCGATGTTTTCCGTTTCCCAGCGTTTCGCACGTCCCTTTGCGGCTGCCGCACTTCTTTTTAGCGTGCTGCACTTTGCACAGGCGGCGGACGTGGCGCGTGCGCCCTGTGCCGACTATCTTTGCGGCAATGCCCCCGATCTGACGTTACTGGTCGCGCCGCCGCCGACGCCTGGCAGCATCGCCGCCGTCGACGATCTGCGTCAGGTGCTTGCCCTGCAACGCTCGCGTACCCCGGAGCAACTGGCGCTTGCCGACGGCGATACGCACAAGAGCGTGTTCCGCTTTGCCGACGCCGTCGGCCCGGGATTCCGAGCGGAACGCCTGCCGTTCACCGAGGCGTTCTTTAAACGGCTGGCGAAGGAAGGGGCGGGGCCTCTCAAAGCGGCGAAAGACTATTGGAAGCGTCCGCGCCCGTACAACGTCAGTGCCGAGGTGCATCCCGGCATCGTGACTGAGGGCACTTCGCCGGGTTATCCCAGCGGGCACGCAACTTTCGCGTATCTGACGGGCGTGATTCTGGCGACGATCGTCCCGGAAAAGCGTGGGGAAATCTTTGCGCGCGCACAGGCCTATGCACAAGGACGGGCGCTGGGTGGGGTGCATTACGTCAGCGATGTCGAAGCGGGGAAAGTCAGTGGCACGGTGATCGCCGCGGCGATGCTCGCCAATCCGGCATTTCGGGACGATCTCGCTCGTGCAAGACGCGAGACGCGCCACGTACTGGGTCTGCCAGAGCAAGAGTAAGTCGGTCAGGCGTTTTTGACGTCCGGCAGCCGTGCGTCGCGGGGTATTTCGGTAGTGGCGTCCGGGGTATCCGGCACAGACGCTGCGGCTGCAAAGCGCAGCGCGACCCGGCAACCGGGGACCGCGTCGTCGATCCGCATCGTGGCGTTGTGAATCCGAGCCGTCGCGGCGACCACACTCAGCCCGAGTCCGTGACCCGGTGTGGGCATGCCGCTCACACCCGAGCCGCGATAGAACGGGCGCAGCACGGCTTCGCGCTCGGTGTCGGCAATCCCCGGGCCGGTGTCGCGCACTTCCACAATGGCGTGTTGTGGCGTCGACATGACGCGCAAGTGCACCATGCCCCCTGCCGGTGTGAATTTCAGCGCGTTGTCGAGAAGATTCTGGATTGCACCGAAGATCAGGTCGCCGTCGCCGAGAATGGGGGCGCTGCGTTGCATTTCGACCGACAACGCCACAACGCGCTCTTCGGCAAGCGGCTCATAAAGATCCACGACATCCTCGGCGATGCGGGCGAGATCGACCTGACGGAAGTTTTCGCGACGTGCGTGTGCATCGATCTCGGCAATCCGCAGCAGTGCGGAAAATCGGTCGAGCACGTGATCGGTCTGCTCCAGTGCGCGCTCGACGGCCATGTCATATTCCGTCGCGGATGGCGTGCCTCTGCGGGCGCGTTCCAGCCCCGCGCGCAAGCGGGTCATCGGTGTGCGCAAATCGTGGGCGATCCACGCGCAGACGCCACGCAGTTCCGCGACGAGGCGCTCGATATCGTCGAGCATCGTGTTGACGAAGCCCACCAGAAGATCGATGTCATCGTGCCGTCCGCGTGTCGGCAATCGTCGTGTGAAGTGGCTGGAGACGATGTCCTGACACGACTCCCGCAACTGCCGCACGCGCTGGTTCGACGCGCGGTGCAACGCATAGCCGCAGATTGAACCGAGCAGGATCGTGGCGAGCAATCCGCCGGTGGCAACGCGCAGTAGCATGTGGTCGAACCGGTCGATATCGTCGACGGCTTGTCCTACGACCACGCGATTGCCGTCGGGCATTGTCGCGATCATCGCGCGGTAAGGGCGATTCCAGACACCGCCCTCTTTGTCCGAGACGGTTTGGCTATAGCGATAGGCACGCCAGTCGGGCAGGCCCTTCGGCAACGCTTCGATGTTGCCCGCCAGTCGTTGTCCTTGCTGGGTGAACAAACCGTAAGGACGCATGTTGGCGGCTTCCCGTCGACTGCGCTCGGTGATGTTGGCACGGGCGTCGGCAGCGCTGCGCCGCATGAGTTGGGTGCTCTCGCGTTGCAGACGGGCATCGACGAGATCGGTGAGGTAGCTCATCGTGAGCCAATAGATCACGACGAACAATGAGACGACCGAAACGATAAAGATCGAGAAGATCGGGCCTGCGCTCAACAGACTGCGCAGAAAGCTGCGTTCAGTCGTCGGCGTGGATGACATAGCCGGTCCCGCGAACGGTGTCGATCATGGCGGAGCAAGCGCCGTCGAGCGATATCTTCTTACGCAAGCGCGCAATATGAACGTCGATGACATTGGTCTGTACGTCGTGCTGATATTTCCAAACCGATTCGAACAGCAGGGTGCGTGTGACGACCTGATTGGCGTTTCGCATCAGGTATTCGAGCAGGCGCATTTCTCGCGGCTTGAGTGCCACGGGTGTCCCGGCGCGCGTCACGGCCCCGCTGTCCCGTTCCAGCACGAGATCGCCGACTTGCAGTCGGGTGCCGAGGTCGGTATCGCTGTGCCGGCGAAGCAGCACATCGATACGCGCGGTCAGTTCGTCGAAGCTGAAGGGCTTGGTAAGGTAGTCGTCCGCGCCATTTCGCAGACCCCGCACGCGTTCGTCGGTCGCACCCAGCGCCGAAAGGATCAGGACAGGCGTCTTGATGCCGACGTTACGGGCGGTGGTCAGGATCGACATCCCATCCACTTCGGGAAGCAAGCGGTCGAGGACGACGCAGTCGTACTGCCCGTGCAGCATGCGTTGTAACCCGTCGCCGCCGGCACGGGCGAGCTCGACCGTGAGGCCGTGATCGCCGAGTGCCGCCACCAGTTCATGAGCGACTTTGGCGTCGTCTTCTACGACGAGTACACGGCGTGCCGGCAGCGAAGGCCTGAAGGCGCCCGCGTCGCTGGCGTCGACGGAACTGAGGGAGGTCTCGCCCATAAGCGATATTCGATTTGGAAAGGTGGTTGATGACTCTAGGCGGACAGTGTGACTGTCATGTGACGAGATGCGTTTGCCTGCTCGCCCCAACCCCGGTCATCGATGAACGAGCACTGCGAGTCCGAGCGCCAGCGCACACACGGTCGCCGAGACAAGCAACAAGGCAAGCAGGTGCGCTAAGGCGAAGCGTAGCGGGGTCATGTCGACTGTCCCTCGGGAAGGGTGTGCAGCAATGGCTGGGACAGATGCACGACCTCGTACGCGATGGCGACGTCGCTAGGCCTCGCCTGCGCATGTTCGGCCAGCAAATATCGCGAGACACGCCAGTTCAGCGTATCCAGTGACACCACGGCAGCCACGATGCCGGGGCGAGTCACCGCCGCCTTGTTTTGCGCCACTTCGGCGGCAAACACTTGCCCCAGATCCGCGTCGCGCGCGATATCGGTCGTCTCCTCGAAAACAAACTGCGCCTGCTGCGCGCGACCACGGTGCGCGTCGAGTACAAGACGCGTCTCGATCTGCGCCCGTCCGAAACTGTTGGTGACGTTGCGATAGCGATCGGCCAGCAGGAAATCGGCAAACGCCTGATCCGAGCGCCACAGGTAGAGCGAGGAATAACTGTTCTCGATCGCGCCGTGCTTGCCCGCTTCGCGGAGCAGGAACCCCTTGAAATACAACTCGGGCGCAGCATCCCACAAGGCGCCACGCGCTTTGCCGCGGGTGCGGATGGCGTTCAGATCGTAGTCGGCGGGCAAGCGATGCAGATAGTGAGCGGTAAGCATGTGGAAACCCCGGAAAAAGAGATCAAGTGCTTACCGTAACGAAAGATAATTCATTGAAAAATAGAATGATCTATATTTCAGTCATTGCAATTTGAAATGAATCGACGCATGAAGACACTGGACATCGAAGCCGTACAGGCCTTTGTGCTGACCGCCGACCTGCAAAGCTTTACGCGGGCTGCCGAAGTGCTCGATACCACGCAATCGGCCGTCAGCCTGAAGATCAAGCGACTGGAAGACGGCTTGGGGCGCAAGTTGCTGGAACGCACGCCAAGGCGTGTCCGGTTGTCTGCGGACGGGAGCGCTTTTCTGAGCGGCGCCCGAGCGCTCGTTGCGGCGCATCAGGGCGCTATGGCGGCGTTCGTCCCCCGGCAGAGGCAATTGTTGGTGGGCATCAGCCATCACATTGTGGGCGCCGACTTGCCGCAACTCCTGAGGCACATCGGCGACGCCGAGCCGGGCCTGACGCTCGACGTCCGTATCGCCGCCTCCCGCGAACTGCTGGAGGCCTTCGATGCCGGCACGATAGACGTTGTGATCGTGCTTCGTCATGACAGCCGGCGTCAGGACGGCAAAGTCATCTTGCGGGAGACCTTCGGGTGGATGGGGGCGCCGGATTTCGAGCGTCGCGCCAACGAGCCTTTGCGTATCGCGACACAGCCGGCGCCTTGCAGTGTGCGTGCGATGGCCGTCAATGCGCTGGACGCGGCAGGTGTCGCCTGGACGGAGGCGTTTGTGGGTGGAGGCGTCAATACCGTGGGGGCGGCCGCTTCGGCCGGGCTGGGCGTCGCGGCGTTGGGGCGTCGGGTGGCTCCGCGAGGAACGGTGGACCTTTCGTCCCGTCTGGGCCTTCCGGCGCTACCGTCGAGAGATGTCGTGCTGTACACGAGTCTGAGAGATCCACAGGTCAAAGGGGCGCTGCATGCGCTGACGGTGGCCCTGCGGTCGACGACACAACCCAAACGCCAGACATGAAAGCACAACGACCTCAATGCCCTGGCGACGCAAATCCCGCCTGCCCGATTTGCTCCGGCATCTGCGGCACGCGTCGGAAGCGGGAGCTGTCGTAGCCCATCGCGTCGAAACGGGCGAGCAGGGCGCGATAGGTGACGTCGTCCATCACCGGTTCACGGGAAAAGATCCAGCCGAGCGACTTGTCCGGGTAGCCGAGCAGCGTGTAGCGATAGTCGGGGTCGACGTAGAGCGTGAGTTGGGAGACGTAGATCGGCCAGAAGAGCCGGACTCGCCAGTGCCCGCCGCCACTGCCGGGCACGACGCTGTCGACGAACTGGTAATGACGCTCGGGCTGGTCGAAGCCGTTCTTGCGGCCATAGAAGTGATCGTCGATCTTGCCGTCGTCGCGCAACACCCACTCGGCACGGCTGCCGACGAAATCGCGTTCGGCGAAATAGGGGATGTTGGCGATCACGTACCAGCGCCCCATGTATTTCGGTAAGTCCACCGGCACCGGACGAAGCGGAACCTCTGCACGAGGGTTGGGATTCGGCGGGGATCCGGAGCATGCCGCCAGCATCACGCCCGCCATCGCCGCACCGACAAGGCGAACGACGCACGTTAGCGTGCGTCGCCAAAGGCGCCCGCCACGATCCGGGGCGTATCTCAGCCGAGCGGAGTCTCTGAAATCCCTGAAGTCGCTGAGGTTCATAAAGGCGGCACGCGGCATATGAATTCTCCATGAGGTCGTGGGTACCCCGTCTCACTGTGGTGGATACGGATGCCGCACCTGTGCGGATGCACGAAATCGGAGAAATGTGTGTTTTCCGGGAGCCGACGTGCATCCGTTTGCATCCGTTTGTCCGCCGCGCCCGTATTCAGTCGTGTGCAGGGAGCAAACGGCTTCTGTTTCGCCCTGCCTGTCGCATTTCCCACCGCATGTCACGTCTGGATCGCCAACCGTCACAAGGAGCGATGATGGTGAACGCTTTGTTCGGTCGTCTGCTGATGGTCTTGCTGGCGGGGCTATCGCTCAGCGCTTGCAGCCCTCTCGGTCTCGTCGACGCACTCACGCCGCGTGAGACGTACCGTGCTATCGGGGCGGTTGCCTACGGCGCGTCGGAACGACAGCGGCTCGATGTCTATCTGCCATTGCCGCAGGGCGCGGTGCCCACCAGTGCCATACCGGTGGTGGTGTTCTTTTACGGGGGAAGTTGGCAGAACGGTGACCGCGCGGATTATCGATTCGTCGGCGAAGCGTTGGCGTCGCGTGGATTCATGGTGATCGTGCCCGACTATCGTACTTATCCGGAGGTCACGTTTCCGACTTTCGTCGACGATGCCGCGCTGGCGGTCCGTTGGGCACGGGGTCACGCTCGCGAATATGGCGCCGATCCCGAGCGCCTGTTTCTCATGGGGCATTCGGCTGGCGCACAAATCGTGGCTTTGCTTGCGACCGATGCCACGTACTTGCGTGCCAATGGATTGCGTCAGTGCGATATCGCCGGGGTGATCGGGCTCGCGGGCCCGTACGATTTTCTACCGCTGCACAGCGCCGTGCTGGGGCGCATATTTCCAGTGTCGGTGCGACTGGCGAGCCAGCCCATTCATTTCGTGACGGGCGAAGAGCCCCCGATGTTTCTCGGTGTCGGCGACACCGATACCGTTGTCGACCCCGGCAATACCGAGCGCTTCGCGCAACGCTTACGGATGTACGGCAGTGAAGTGCAGGAGCACCACTACCCGGTCGGCCACGCGATGATGATCGGCGCGGTGAGCGCTCCGCTCAGAAGCGTCGCGCCTGTGCTGGACGACATCGTCGCTTATGTCAATTCTTCCGCAGGGCACGCATCCGCGGACCGGTGTCGCTCGTAATAGAGAAGGCTTCCGCTTTGCGAAGCGCCATCAAACAGGTGATGAAATGGAGACTCGTTATGCCACCGGATTTCTGCCGGTGCTTGTGGCAACGTGCTGTGCGCTCGGCGGGGCGATCCATGCGAATGCCGCGCCGATGGACAACGAGAAGACGGTCATGGTCGGTGGAGCGCCCATGTACCCCTCGAAGAACATCGTTGAGAACGCGGTGAATTCCAAAGACCACACGACACTGGTCGCCGCCGTGAAAGCCGGCGGATTAGTCGATACGCTGTCCGGCCCCGGGCCTTTCACCGTCTTTGCGCCGACGAATGAAGCGTTCGCAGCGTTACCGGCAGGGACCGTCGACACGTTGTTGAAACCCGAGAACAAGCCCGCGTTGGTCAAGGTACTTACATACCACGTCGTACCGGGAAGATTGTCGGCTCAGGACCTGATGAAAGCCGTCGATGACGGTCACGGCATGGCGTCGCTGAAGACAGTGGAAGGCGATTCGCTTACCGTGAAGAAGGACGGCGGGCACCTTAGCGTGACGGACGACAAAGGCGGCGTGGCCCACATTTCGATCAGCAACGTCATGCAGTCAAACGGGGTGATTCACGTCGTGGACAAGGTCTTGCTACCGTAAGACCTCAAGTCGCACCATGGTTGGCGTTCCGCGTTTCTTGCGTTCGCCTGTCCCGAAAGTACGGGGACGTTAATTGACGATGTCCCCGTATGCTCTGCGCCGACACATTCGCCGTCGTCCGGCGACAAAACAAAACAAATCTCATCGAGACTCGACACCCTGTCGGGGCGGGTCTCCCTACCATTCGTGCAGACACCTTCGGGCCCTACCCGGATCGACACGAATGAAGATTCTTTACACCAACTTTCACGTCGGCTGCGGCGGCGGGCAAGACACTTACGTACGGGAACTCGCGCTGGCGATGCGGCGCGATCATCGGATCACCGTCGCTACGCCCCCCGGTAGCTGGCTCGGTGAGCAGGTCGCACGACTCCCCGGCATCACCGCCGTCAGCATTGATTTCAAGCCGCGCTGGCACAGCTTCTGGCGTGAGACGTTGCGCCTGCGCCGCCTGATCCGCGACAACCAGTTCGACGTCGTGCATGTCAACGGCTCTCCCGATCATCGTCAGGTCATGCTCGCCGTCGCGGGGCTGGTCACCCGGCCCGAGATCGTCTTTACCAAGCACAACACGTTTCCCGCCAACTCGCTCGGCAACCGGCTTCGCGCCCGGTTTGGTACGTCCCGCACGATCGCGGTGAGCGAGTACGTTCAGTCGATGCTCGAACGCGATTCGTCCTATCCGAACATCGTCGTCGTCAAACACGGGGTGCGCGCGCCGCGCACGGAGCCGCTCAGCGAGGATGAACGCCTGCGCCGCCGTGCCGCACTGCTCGGTGCGAAGGACGACGACAGCATCGTGCTCGGCAGCGCAGCCGGCACCGGTGAAGCGAAAGGCTGGGCCGATCTCGTGACGGCACTGACCTTGCTGCCGGAAGCGACCCGTCGGCGCTTTCGTGTCTGGCTCGCCGGCACCGATCCGAGCATCGAACAACGCGCGATGGTCGAGCAATGCGGACTCGATGCGCAGATTCTCTTCACGGGGTCCATCAATCACGTGCATCACCTGCTCGCCGCGACCGATGTGGCGTTCGTTCTCTCGTATCACGAGAGCCTCTCCTACGCATGTCGCGAAGCCATGGCGGCCGGTTGCGCGAGTCTCGTGACCAACGTCGGTGGCCTGCCGGAAAACGTCACGCCGTGGGTGGACGGCTGGATCGTGCCGCCACGCGATCCACACGCGATTGCCAACGTCCTTATGCATATCGCGGACAAACCCGAACGCACGCGGCATATGGGACACATGGCGCGGCAAAAAGGGGCGGCGGAATTCGACTTCGACGATTTCGTCGCAGCCACGCACGCGGTGTATGTCGATGCGGTGTCGTCGCGCATGGCACCGACGGCACTGAAGGCATCTATGGAAGCGCATCGTCGCAGCATCGCAAGCCCGCAGCGACGCAAACAGCGCACCGAAAAGCAAGCCGCCTGAGACCGTTCGCATGGCGCTTCCGATCCTGATGTACCACCAGATTCGCGCGGTGCCGTCGCGCGCCGATCCGCTTCGCGGCCTGTGCGTCGATCCCGATACCTTTGCTTCACAGATGTCATGGCTCAGGCGCCTCGGCTATCACGGTCTGAGCATGCGGGAGTTTCAGGCTCACCGGCGTGCGCAGGGGCGCGCGCGCGTGTTCGCCATCACGTTCGACGACGGCTTCGTGAGCGTCTTCGATAACGCCATGCCGGTACTGGATTCGTTGGGCTTCACTGCAACCTGCTATTTCGTGGCGGCGCGCCTGGGCGGGTGGAACGACTGGGACGCGCACGCCGGTCCGGCACCCGAGCCGCTGATGTGCCGGGACCAACTGCTGACGTGGATGCGTCACGGGCACGAGGTCGGTGCACACACGCTCAACCACGTGTCGCTGCCGGATATCCCGCAGGCGGATGCCGTCGATGAAATCACCGGCGCCAAACACCGGCTCGAGACGACGTGCGGGACCAACATCGAGGCATTCTGCTATCCCTACGGGAATGTCACCCGTGATGTGCGCGACATCGTCGAGCGCGCGGGGTATCTGCACGCCACCACCACGCGACGTGGCCGTGTCGCGCCTCACGACGATCCCTTCCTGCTGCCGCGCGTGGCCATCGCGCCAGACGTGGGGGCCTTGCGCCTCTTGTTCAAATGCCTGATGCGCTAGGCGATCACCGTTTCACCATGCCCGCTCCGAATACCGTCGGCAGGTTCGCGACGGATCAGCGACACGCGAAACGTACGCTTCGCCGCAAGGATAATTCCCAAACGTAATTCGCGGATACGGCGCGGCGCCACGTGCCGCCCGTCTGGTCCGTTGGGTGAAACGGAAAACGGGTATTCTTGCGTCTTTTCCCAGCCCCCCCGTAAGCCATGAGCCGTTTCCCGAATCTCCAAAAGCGCCACCGGGACGGTTTTCGCTGGCTGGGTCTGTGCTTGCTGACCGGCGCTGTGCTTGGGGGGCTTTGCGCTCCGTTAGCAAACGCTGCGCCGGGCTTATCGGCCGGGCAAGGTGCCAACGTCGCCCCGGCGCTCGCCACCTCCACTGTCCCCGTCTCGGCATGGGCCGCGCCGATATCGCAGGCAGGGCCGGCGAGCCAGGTCTCTGCCTCCGCGCCCGCTGGCGGCACCGTTTGCCGCGTGCAAGGCGGCGCTCCCGGCCGTCCCTCCGTCGGTCTGGTGCTGTCCGGCGGCGGTGCGCGCGGCTACGCGCACCTCGGCGTGCTCAAGGTGCTCGAAGAGAATCACATCCCGGTGGATTGTGTCGCGGCGACCAGCATGGGGGCGGTCGTCGGCGGGCTTTACGCCAGCGGGCTCAGCGCCGAGGAGATGCGTGCCCGACTGGAGCACGTGAATCTCGCGGACATCGCATTCGACGTCACCGATCGCAGCGATCTGCCGCAATCGCAACGCGAAGACGAGCGCTACTACGTCGACAGCTTTTCCCTCGGTTTCGGACGTAACGGGTTCCAGCTTCCGTCGGGTCTTGTTCACGGCAACAAGCTTCAGGCGCTGTTGCAGGAGTGGACGCCGGCCATCGGTGGCTCGGTGTCGTTCGACAGGTTGCCGGTGCCGTTCCGCGCGATAGCGGCCGATTTGCAGACGGGACAGATGGTGGTGCTCGATCACGGTTCGTTGCCGCAAGCGATTCGCGCGAGCATGGCGTTACCCGGTCTTTTCTCGCCGGTCGATGTCGGTGGTCGCACGCTCGTCGACGGCGGCATCGTCAGCAACCTGCCGGTGGAAACGGCCCGCTCGATGGGGGCGGACATCGTGATCGCTGTGGATATCGGTTCGCCGCTGCGTCCGCTGGATGCGCTGTCGTCCCCGGCGGATGTCTTCCAGCAGATGGTCGGCATTCTGATTCGCCAGAACGTTGCCCGCCAGCGTGAACAACTGCACGCGAGCGATGTGCTGATTCAGCCGGATCTGGGGCGTCTGACCTTCACCGATTTCGAAAACGCATCGCAAGCGATCGCTGCGGGGGAGGCGGCCGCGCGGGCGGCGCTGCCGAAGCTGCGTCAACTTGAATTGAGCCCGGCGCAATATGCCGTCTGGCGCAGCGCGCATTCGACGATGCAGGGCCCGGCGGTGCGCATCGCGAAAGTCGAAGTCCATTCGCGCGGGGTGGTCCCGGCAGAGAAGATTCGCGCCGCACTGCATGTGAAAGAGGGCGACGTGTACGATCCTGCCGTCGTCAACAAGGACCTGCTCGCACTCGTCAACGAAGACGATTTCGAGAGCGTCACGCAGCAGTTCGTCGACGAGAACGGACAGAACAAACTCGTCATCACAGCGCAGGAAAAGCGCTGGGGCCCGAACTTCCTGCTGTTCGGGTTGGGGCTGTCGGCGACGTCGAAGGAGGAGGGCAGCTTCCGTCTGCATCTCGGCTATCGTCGTCCGTGGCTGACGAGCAGCGGCCTCGAAGCGCGCGTGGACACCACGCTCGGCAGCGACGTCGCGGAACTGCACGCGGAGTTGCGCCAGCCGTTCGCGAATCCGTGGGGCGCGTACATTGCGCCGTATGTCGACGTGCAGCGCCGTCACGCGAATCTGTACGACGACTCGGTCGAGGTCAAACTCACCCGCTACCGGCTGACGACCGAGCGGGCCGGGGTCGACATCGGTTTCCCGGTCTCGACGCTGGGCGACTTCCGTATCGGTGTGGCCTATGCGCACGGCACGGCCGTGCCGCAATACAACCTGCCTATCGGCGACGATGACGACGATCCGGGCGCGTACCGGCAACTGCTTTTCCCCGACATCTCCGGACGACAACTGAGCGCGCGTGCCCGGCTGGTCATCGATCAGCTCGACGATCCGCAATTCGCGCGTCGTGGTTACTTCACCGAGTTGCGTGCCGAGCGTTCGCTGTTCGCGGGCAGCAACAGCTACACGGAGGTGTACGGCAAGGGCATGGTGGCGATGAGCTACGGGCGGCACAGCGTGAGCGCCACGCTGGAGGCAGGCAACAACTTCGGCGGCGTGAACGTGACGAATCCGTTCGGCTTCACGCTTGGCGGCTTCCAGCATCTGTCGGCGTATGCGGCCGACCAGTTGGCGGGCAACTCGATGGCGTACGGCAACATCACGTACATGAATCGCATTGCGTCGTTCACCGCCTCGCCGATTCGCCGGTTGTTCGTCGGCGTGAGTCTGGAAGCCGGTAACGTCTGGTCGGCGGACGACTCCTTCGGCAGCGGTACGCTCAAGCGCAGCGTCACGCTCTTCACCGCACTGACGACCTCGTTCGGTCCGATCTACGTCGGTTTCGCGATGGCGCCCGGTGGACGCAACAACCTCTACTTCCAGTTGGGCCGTACGTATTGAGGGGCGACGCCGACATACGGCGCGGCGACCGACAGCCGGTCAGGCCGCGTCAGAGTGCGTCAGAGAGGGTTAGGGCGCGTCCGGATGCGAGGCCGGGAGCGAAGTCGCAGAGGCCGATGCCGTCACGGCAGGCCACCGGATTTCGAAGCGCGCGCCGCCGAGGCGCACCGGATCGGTCGCGGCAACGTTGCCGTGGTGCGCCCGCATGACCTGCTCGGTGATCGCCAGCCCGAGGCCGTACCCGCCGGTGCGGCGGTCGAGGCGCACGAAGGCGTCGAAGATCTTCGCGCGATCGGCCGGCGCGATGCCGGGGCCGTCGTCTTCGACGTAGATCTCGATGTTGCCGTGCCGCAAGGCCATGCCGACCTCGATGCGCGATCTCGCGTAACGACTGGCATTGCGCAGCAAATTGCGCATCGCATACGACATCAGCCGCTTGTCCATGACGACCTGACACGACGCATCGAGCTGACACGTCGGCGTAATCTCCCGTTCGGCGTAGAGCAGTGTCGCGTCGCGCACCTGATTGGTGAACCAGTGAGCCACGGACGTCGCTTCGAGATTCGATTGGAGCGAGCTGTATTCGAGCCGTGCGAAGGTGAGGCTCATGTCGATCAGCTCGTCGAGTTCGGTCACGTCCTGATCGATGCCGACTAACGCTTGCTGACACGCCTGCGGCTCGGACGTCGGGTCACGCAGAATTTCCAGGGCGAAGCGCAGCCGCGCGAGTGGCGTGCGCAATTCGTGGGAGATGCCGTTGGTCAGATCGCGTTGCGTGGCGATCAGCTTTTCCATGCGCTCGGCCAGCGCGTTGAGCGTACGCGCCAGAGGGCCGATGATCACGCTGTACGACTCCTTGGCGCGAGTGTGAAAGCGTCCGCCGCTGAAGTCGATGGCGCGCTCGCGCACCATCACGAGATCGAGCCAGACCGGGCGCATCCAGCGATACGCCACGAACGCGGGCAGCAGCAGCGTGCTCAGCACGCAAGGCACGATGAAGTGCGACGCGCTCAGCACACCCTCCCACGCGCTTTGGGGCAAGACGATCCACAGCAGCAGCGCGGGCACGGCGAGCACCATCAGGCAAAGCTGAAGCAGCTTCGAGTACGTGCGTACATACAGACGCGACCAGCTTGGCCGCCGGTCGGCGCGTGTGTCCGTCCACGATCGTCGGAATCGCAGCCACCGCAGCCGGCAGTAGCGATAGGGCTGGAGTTTGTGGGTCTGCATCGTCAGTGCCGGCGAGGCCGGTCGTGAATGAGGTCGAGATTGAGGTCGTGAAGTAGGTCGTCAGCGAAGTCGCGCCGGATCAATCCCAGCACGACTTGTTGAGTTGGTAGCCCTTGCCGCGCACCGTCAGAATGCATTGCGGCGCCGCCGGATCGTCGTTGAGCTTGCGACGCAACTTGTAGATGCCGCCGTCGACGGACCGGTCGATCCCGTCGAACTCGACACCACGCAGTTGCCGCACCAGCGCATCACGCGTCACGACTTCGCCTGCCGAACACGCCAGCGCCCAGAGCAGATCGAATTCGGCCGACGTCAATTCGGGCTGCTTGCCGTTCGGTAACGTGACCGAGCGAGTGCCGCGATCGATACGACACTTGCCGAGCAACAGGCTTTCGGGCTGATTGATGTTCGGAGCGAGATGCTCGTTGCGTCGCAATTGCGCCTTGATGCGGGCGAGCAGCACACGCGGTTCGACCGGCTTGTGGACGTAGTCGTCGGCACCGAGTTCGAGGCCTAGCACCTCGTCGAACTCCTCGTCACGTGCCGTCACCATGATGACGATGCCGCGATACTGCGCGCGGGCTTCGCGGCAGATCTCGAAGCCGTCCTTGCCCGGCAGGTTGACGTCGAGAATCACCAGATCGGGACGCCGCCGCAGAATCGTTTGCACGGCCCGCGCGCCATCGAGCACGCACTCGACCTGATAGCCGTGCTTCTGGAGATAACCGCTAATCAGTGCGGAAAGACGGGCGTCGTCTTCGACGAGGAGAATTCGGGCAGACATTTGGGAGTTTTCACGAGATGTCGGAAGTGTAACGGCTTCGTGCACGCCGGTATGGCAAGTCGACAAAACTCGACAATTCTCTATGGCAGCGTCGTCCCAACTTTGTTAAGCACTCCCTTAAAAGAAAAACCCCGAAGGCCGGGGCCTGTCGGGGTTGGGGTGCGGCGGTGGAGGCCGTCGCGCCGGGGCGTTAAATCGTTACGTCGTTACGTTGTTAAGTCGTCGCAGCGACGCAAAGCCACTTACGCTTTCGAATTGGACGAATCCGATTGGGCGAGGAGCAGCAGGAAGCCGCCGGCGATGGCGATGTTCTTGAAGAAGTTGTTCAACTGGCCGCTGAACTGCGCTGGGTCGGCGGCCCAGAAGCGGTGTCCGATGAAGGCCGTCGCCACGGTGTAGATCGCAAGGCCGATCGCGAGCGGCTTGAGGCGCCAGCCCAGAATCAGCGCGATGGCACCGCCGGCTTCGATCAGGATGACCAGTACGGCGACGACTTCACTGAACGGCAGGCCGATGGCCGCGAAATAACCGACGGTAGCCTTGAAGGCCATAATCTTGCGAATCCCGGCGATCAGGAACAGGGCCGACATCAGCACCCGCGCAACCCACTGAATATTGAAACGCTGCATGGCGATTGTTCTCATCCAAAAGCAAATGTCACCCGACGAAGATGTCGGCAATCCATATTGACTCGTGCCTGTCGGCGTTCGTGCTGCCACAGGTGGCGCTCATCATATCGACGCGCTGCGCCGCACAAAATACGCGCTCCGGAAATTCAAAGTTGCATGGACGGAACAATCGGCACACCGCTTTTATGGTGCGAAGCGTGGTAGTCGGCCGCCGAGGCAATCCGCCAAAGGAGGCCTTTGCCATGCGCTCGGCGCTCAATTCGCGGTGTCGGGGGCGAACGTGCTTCGGTAGGCGAACAGACCGGGCGTGCCGCCGGTCATAACGAACAACACGTCGGTATTCGTGCCGAAGCGGCCGCTCTCGATATCGTTGAGCAAGCCGGAGAAGGCTTTGCCCGAATACACCGGGTCGAGCAGCAGACCTTCGGTGCGTGCGAGTTGCTGCACGGCTTCGATCATCGCGGTGGTCGGCAGGCCGTAGCCGTCGCCGCGATAGTTGCCGTCCACGATGACGTCCGACGTGGCGTCGAAGGGAGTGTCGCTTGCGCCGAGTAACGCGAGTGCGTCTTCGACCAGTTGCACGGTTTTGGCGAGCGTCGTCGGCTGATCATGGAGCACGGAGTACGCGCGCACGATCTTGCCGCGTCGCCCGGCAATCTGAAGACCGGCCGTCAGACCGGCATGCGTGGCACTGCTGCCGTTCGGTACCACGATGTGACCGAACTCGATGCCGTTCGCGGCTTCGTAATCGAGAATTTCCTGTGCGCAGCCGACGTACCCCAGCGTGCCCAGCGGCGACGATCCGCCTGTTGGGATGACCATCGCTTTGCGGCCGCTCGCCGACAATGTTTGTGCGCGCGCGTTTGCGATGCCCATCGTGTCGCTGCCCGCAGGCAGAAACGTCAGCGTTGCGCCGAGAATCCGGTCGAGCAGAACGTTGCCGTTCTCGCGGTAGTCGGTCTCGTGTTTCGGTACCAGGTCGGCGAGCAGCAGTTCGCAGGAGAGACCCAGACGTGCGCAGGCCGCTGCCGTCAGACGCGCATGATTCGACTGCATCCCGCCCATGGCGATGATGGTGTCGACGTTGGTGGCGAGCGCTTCGCCCAGCAGGAACGAGAGCTTGCGCAGCTTGTTGCCGCCACCGCCGGTGTCGCCCAGATCGTCGCGCTTCACGAAGATGCGGATGCCGCGCGCCTGCGCGCTACACGCCTGTTCGAGCCGCGTGAGACGCGCAATGGGCGTTGGCTGGCTCATCAAGGAAACGGTGGGGAATTTATCGAGTGCCGATTGCAACGAAGAGATCATGCTGCCTCCTGACGCTGGCGGTCTTCAGCACGCCCAGCGTCGATGTGGGTGACTGCGGTTGGGGGGAGTCTGATGTTTTATGTCGCGTGCCGGAAAGTCAGGGGGAACCGGACTGAAAGCGCGTCCAACGCGTCGACCCGAAAAAGTATACGGAATATTGAAATTGTATAATCGTCGGGTCGTTCATTCTCGCCTTGATCCACCTTTCGCCTGACGAGCTTCCGTGACCCGAATCGCCCACACCGATACTGCCGATATCGTCGATAGCCCTGATACCGCATCGCTCTCGACTGCGGAGCGCGCCTATGAGGCGATTCGTCGGCAGATCCTCTCGGGCGAGTTGCCGGAGGGGGCGCCGATTCGTCAGGACGACATCGCGGCGCAGATTGGCGTGAGCAAGATCCCGGTGCGTGAAGCGTTGATGCGTCTGCAATCCGAGGGCTGGGTATCGCTCAAGCGCAATGCCGGCGCGATCGTCTCGCCGCTCACCGTCAACGACTGCGTCGAGATGCTCGACATGCGCATCGCGCTCGAATGCCGCGCGCTGGAGCTGGCGGTGCCGAACATGGCGCCGAGCGATCTGGCGCTGGCTGAACAGTTGCTCAAGCGTTATGCGAAGGCGGATACGCCGCAGTCGTGGAGCGATCTTAACCTGGCGTTCCATCAGGCGCTTTACGCCCCGGCGAATCGCCCGCGTCTGGTCGCTACGGCACAGGCAGCGCAAGAACGCATGGGACGCTTTCTGCGCGCGCATCTCTCCGCCGTCAACGATCACCAGCGCTCCACTGACGAACACATCGCGATTCACCGCGCCTGCGCCGCAGGCGACACGAAAACGGCCGTACGCCTGCTTCGCAAGCACCTCGAACAGACACAGCGAGAGGTGATGGCGTTCTTCCGATTGAGCGGGAAGGTGTAAGCCGTTTCCGAGTTTTCGCTCGCGGTGATCATTTCGGTTTCTTTGCGATGATAATCCTGCCTGGTCTTATCGTTTAGCAAACTAAATGGCGGGAAGCGATCGCGCGTTTCACTGTTCCGCTGGAGTCGCCGAAGTTACGTTGCCCGCAATATCGTATGACTGCTCGCCCGAAGATTCTCAAAAAGCCAGTCACTCCTCCTCAACCGGGTCGTATCTATGCCAAAGCGCCCATCGAGCCGGAGGCAGCATTGCAGCGACTGTGGGATCGAGGACTTCGTATCGATGACCGCCTTGCGAACCTGCGCGCACTAAGGTCTATCGGATACTACCGACTCTTGATTTTCATGCGGCGATTTCAATCCTCCGCAACGAAAAATTTTCTACCCAATACGAAGTTCTCTCACATTGTTGAGCTTTACGAGTTTGATCGACGGCTTCGTGCGATCACGATGAGTGCGATTGAACGGATCGAGGTCTCGCTTCGAACGGCGTTGTCAAATTCACTGGCTACCCACGATGGTAGTCATTGGTATTTGGAGCGGGGGCTGTTCGCCACGATTTCAAGATACTCAGAGGTTTTGGCCTTGATTGCAAAAGCGTGCAAAGACAAACGAGGTCCAAGTCTTACGCACTATCTCGAGACGTATGCGGAGCCAGAGCTACCACCTGCATGGTTGGTGTTCGAACGACTGACGCTCGGCGCGCTATCGCGCACATTAGATGCCTTGAATTCCGCTTCTCGAAAGCGAGTGACCCGCTATCACTGGGCAAAATTTAACGATACCGTGATCGTATCGTGGCTCCGTTCGCTTACTGATCTGCGTAACGCTTGCGCACACCACACGCGACTTTGGCACATGAAACTAACTGTTTCGCAACCCGCGCAGCCTGTGACGGTGAGCGTCATACACTACGGCGACGAGATGAAGCAATCGACAACATTTTATTCGCGTGCCGTAATGATCAAGGCGCTCCTCGACCCGTTAGAGCACGGGGCCGAATGGCGCGATGAGCTCGCCAAAGCGCTTTTGACGTGTCGACACGTGGAGCCCCTCATACACCTCGGATTCCCGCCTGACTGGCGAACGAGGCGCGCGTGGGAGTAACCAATTTGATCGGAAGGTTGTGGAACCGTATAATGCAAACCAACAACGCTGGGGACGCCTCTCGATGAAGCGCAACGTCCTACGCTAAAGGGAAGGGGGAGTGCGAAAGCACTCCCCCTTTTCGTTTCTCATATCCAGCGCTTTCTTCTATATTTGCTCGCCCAAAATCGTATACGAAAATAATAAATAATATACGGACTCATTTTTGATCGCGTATAGTCCATGTGACCGGGGTCATGCGTACCCGGTTGTTCGGGCAGTCCCGCGCGGGGCTTCGGGCCCGTCATCTGTCTCGCCTGTCGTCTGCCAGCGAGGCGCTGCGCGCGCCCGCACTGCGCTGTAGAGCACACCCAGGACACCTCGCCGCTGTGTTGTTTTCCAGGGCTAGGACTTTCCCTGATCCGACGCAACCCCTGATTGCCGGAATCGAAAAACTGGGTGTAATGTCTTTACATGTATATACAACGCAGGGCGAACTACTAATCAACATCCATCAGGAGGGTTTCATGTCCGAGTCCAAGAGTCTTCAGGGCGCTGCCGTCTGGCGCGGTGCCGAAATGGCGAACAACGACCGCTGGGTCAAGACGTTCCCGGCGCAGGTGCTGGCGCAGATCGATGCCGCGATCGCACTGACGCGCGACATCGACTGGCGCGACATCAATCGTCAGAACTTCCCGCTGCCCGATGCCGGCGCGTTTTTCGACGATGTGCGCGAAGAACTCGAAAACGGCTCGGGCATGGTCAAGATTCGCGGTCTCGACGTGAGCCGCTACAACGCGGAAGAACTCCGCCGCATGTGGTACGCGCTGGGCGCGCATCTGGGCACGCCGATGTTCCAGAACTACCGCGGCGAAGTCATGCGCGAGATCAAGGACGAAGGCATGGGTGTCGGCGCCAAGCTCTATGGCGCGACGGTCGACAGCTCGGGCAAGCAATTCCTCTCGTCGGGTGCCCGCACGCTGTCGCCCGGCCAATTGCGTTTCCATACGGATCGCTGTGATGTCGTCGGCCTGCTGTGCGTGCGTCAGGCATCCGAAGGCGGCGTGAGCAAACTGGCCAGCAGCGCCACCGTCTACAACGAGATGCTCAAGCGCCGTCCGGACCTGCACGCACTGCTGTGCCAGCCGATTCCGCGCAGCCGCTTCGGCGAAGAAGCCGGTGGTGAACACGTCGCCTACGACCTGCCCATTTTCGGCGTGCGAGACGGCAAGCTGACGAGCCACTTCTCGCTCACCTATATTGAGAACGCGCAGATGCTGCCGGGCGTGCGCAAGCTAAGCGACGCCGAGCACGAAGCCATTCAGATGCTCATGGCGCTGGCCGAAGAAGAATGCTTCCAGATGCGCTTCGCGCCGGGCGACATTCAGTTGCTCAACAATCACATCGTGTACCACGGCCGCACCGCCTTCGTCGACGACGTGAAGACGGGGCAGGACCGCATGCTCATGCGTCTGTGGCTGTCGATGCCGAACTCGCGCGCCCTGCCGGAGGATCACGCCGTGCTATGGGGCGATGTCGGTGCCGGCAAGCCGCACGGCGGCATCGCACAACCGGCGGCCGCACTGCCTGCCAATTTGTCCGCAGCCGCTACCTGAGCCCGACGCCTGCCCCTAACCCTGACGTTCGCGCCCCCGAACCCCACACTCAAGACGCAAGGAGAGACTTCCCCATGAACCCGATCGAACGGCAAGACAAGAAACGCGCAACCCGCAAGACGACCCCGCTGCGCATGCTGCTCATTCCGCTCATGCTGGGCGGCCTCTGCGCGATGTCGACGACGGCCGCCGCCGCGCCTGACTACGGCAACTGCCAGGTCACCGGCACGCGTGGCTCGATCAAGCTCGAAACGGTTACGCCGGGTGCGCTGTCGGTGCGTCCCGTGCTGCCGGCCCCGGGCTGGTGGAACGGCGACTCGCCCGACACCATCAAGGACGGCTTCGAGTACTGCATGGCCG
This sequence comes from Pandoraea sp. ISTKB, assembly GCF_001721285.1. Taxonomy (NCBI): domain Bacteria; kingdom Pseudomonadati; phylum Pseudomonadota; class Betaproteobacteria; order Burkholderiales; family Burkholderiaceae; genus Pandoraea; species Pandoraea sp. ISTKB. The sequence continues at coordinate 340,382 of NZ_MAOS01000001.1, read as the reverse complement.
CGAACATGGCCTACCGCGCAGGCCTGGATCGCGTGATCGTCGTCAACCGTTCGTTTGCGCAAGTGGTGACGGGGCAGGCAAAGGGCTTCGATATCGCGCTGAGCGAAATCACCATCACGGACGAGCGCAAGAAGGTCGTGAACTTCACCGACCCGTACTTCAACTCGGATCAGGGCATTCTCGTGAAGACGGGGACGAAGGTCGATCGCGAAAGCATCAAGAAGATGCGTCTGGGCGTGAAGCAAGGCACCACGATCCTGCCGTATCTGACGGACAAGGTGAAGGTCGCCGAGCACCCGAAGGTCTACACCGATGCCGCCGCCATGTACGCCGCGCTCGCCGCCGGTCAGGTCGACGCCGTGCTGTACGACACGCCCAACGTGCTGTCCATCGCCAAGAAGTCGGAAGGCCGCTTCGAAGTCGTCGGCCGCTACGACACGAGCGAGCAGTGGGGCGGTCTGGTCAACAAGGACTCGCCGAACCTCGCCGCGTTCAACAAGCTGATCGCCGAGATGAAGAAGGACGGCACGTTCGACCGTCTGGCCACGCAATATCTCGTGCCGAGCCTCGGCGCCGATCCCGCCAAGCTGCCGATCCTGACGCCGTGAGGTCGCCACGACCATGAGCCAATCCACTCAAAAGGCGCCGGGGGCGATCCTCGGCAGCATGGGCCGGGAGCGTCGCCTGAACATCGGCGGCATGCCGTCGGCGCCAACGGTGCTATGCCTGTGTGCGTTGCTGGGGGCGGCGATTGCCGTCGCCAGCAGTGTCTACACGATCGCCGCGCTGCGTGATGGGCTGCTCGCCAACCAGTTGAACGGCTGGTGGGTGCCCGTAGGCACTGTCGTGCTCGGTCTTGCGTCGCTGCTCGTGCTCGTGCCGCTCGCGCGTGGTTTTGCGCGCTATCGGGACTTCGGACGCGCCACCTCGCGTCGCGACATCGTCGCGGCACGGGTGGCCAGATCCGAGGCGGGGGTGCAAAGCTGGATCACGCTGGGTTACACGCTCGCGCAACTGATCGTCGTGCTCGCGTTGCAGTTCGTGCTGGCGAACAATCTGGCGGTGGCGAAGACGTTCTTCCTCGTGCCGCTGATCGTCAACACGTTCCCGCTCGTGCTCACGGCCTTCTGGGTGAACGTGAAGATCTTCCTGATCGCGGAAGTCTTCGTGCTGATCTGGGGCCTGATCGTGGCACTGGCGATGTTCGCGCCCGGCAATGCCGGCAAGCCGCTGCGCTTCATCGCCACGGCCTACGTCGACATCTTCCGCGCGATGCCCGCCGTGCTGGTGATCTATCTGGTCGGCTTCGGCTTGCCGCTCACCGGCGTGCCGATCCTGAAGGACCTGTCGCTCACCACGTATGTCGTGATTGCGCTGACGCTGACCGTCGGCGCCTACGTTGCCGAGATCTACCGCGCAGGGATTCAGGGCGTGCATTGGTCTCAGGTGGCGGCGGCGCGCTCGCTCGGCCTGTCGTACACGCAGACGCTGCGCTTCGTGGTGCTGCCGCAGGGCATCCGGCAGATCATTCCGCCGTTGCTCAACGCGTTCATCGCCTTGCAGAAGGACACGGCGCTGGTCAACGTGGTCGGGGTGATCGATGCTTTCAACCAGTCCATGGTGATCGCGTCGAACCACTACAACCTGTCGGCAGCGACCACCGTGGCCATTCTCTTCATCATCATCTCGGTTCCGCAAGTGCGTTTCGTGGAACGGATGGCAAAACGCGACCGCGCCCGCATGCGCGCCGGCGGCGCCTGAGGAGCGAACGACCATGTCATTCATCGAGATTCGCGATATCGCCAAGTCGTACGGGGACGTGTCCGTCATCAACGGTCTGGCGATGACCGTGGAGGAGCATCAGGTGGTGTGCCTGATCGGGCCGTCCGGTTCGGGCAAGTCGACGCTGTTGCGCTGTATCAACGGACTGGAATCGATCGACGCGGGCGAGATACTCGTGCACGGCGATCGCATCACCGGGCCGGGCGTGGACGTCAACTCGCTGCGCCGCGACATCGGCATCGTCTTCCAGGGCTACAACCTTTTCCCGCACATGACCGTGCTGGAAAACGTGACGCTGGCGCCAATCCGTGTGCTCAAGCAACCGAAGCGTGAAGCCGAAGAGCGAGCGATGGCGTTGCTCGAACGCTTCAGCCTCGCGCACAAGGCCAACGAGTACCCGGATCGCATGTCGGGTGGACAGCAACAGCGCGTGGCGATCGTGCGCGCGCTGGCGATGGACCCGATGGTGCTGCTGCTCGACGAAATCACGTCGGCACTCGACCCGGAGCTGGTGTCCGAGGTGCTCAACATCGTGCGCGATCTGGCGCACGAGGGTATGACGATGCTGCTGGCGACGCACGAGATGGGCTTCGCACGTGAAGTGGCGTCGAAAGTCTGCTTCCTGTGCGACGGCGCCGTGTGCGAGGAGGGGCCGCCGGAACAGATCTTCGGCGATCCGCAACAGGAGCGCACGCGCGCGTTCTTGCGCAGCATTCGTCAGGCGAAGCGTCTGTAAAAAAGACCCCCTCGAACGTTCATGTGCGAGGGGGTTTTTCTTTGCGCGGGGACTTCCGACCTGCGATTCAGGCCGGGCAGGGCCCGGTCGATTCCCGCAGGATCAGGCGCGTTTGCACGGTGCTGACCGTTGCCGGTTGTCCGGCGCGTTTGCGCAGGAAGATGTCGACGGCGGACTCGCCGAGCGACTGCGTCGGGATCGCCATAGTCGTCAGCGGCGGCTCCAGCAGCGACGCCAGCTCGATATCGCCGACCCCTACGACCGACACCGATTCGCCGACCTTCAGTCCACAGCGGGTGGCGGCGCGATACACCAGCGGCGCGAGCAGGTCGTCGTCGCAGACGAACGCCGTGGGCGGCGCTGCCTGAGACAGCACCGCTTCGATGGCGGCCGACGACGTCGTGCCGAAGGGCACCTCGATTTCCCATCGCGCGTCGTACGTCAGTCCGTGCGCCTGCAATCCTTCCCGGTACGCCCGCGAGCGCACGCGAAACGTGTTCGCTTCCAGGTCGAAGCCGACGCGGGCAATGCGTGTGTGCCCGAGCGACGCGAGATGATCGACCATCTCGCGCACGATGACGTCGGACGGAATGAAGACGTCGGCCGCGTCAGGGGAGTCGCCGTCGACCACGACCACGGACGTCGGCATGATCTCCAGCGCGCGCGCCGTCCACGACGCCTCCCAGAAAATCATGCCGTCGAACGCATGCGCGTCGAGACTCAGCAGCAGTCGCTCGGGATCGTTGCCGTATTCGCCCGTGTTGATCAACACCGTGGCATAGCCGTTGGCGGCCGCGCTGCCGATGATCGACTTGAGCACCGCGGCGAAATACGGGTTCGACACGTTCGGCACGCCGAGTGCCAGCAGCTTCTGCGTGCCGAGCTTCAGCCCGCGCGCCGAGGAGTTCGGTCGATAGCCCAGCGTCTGGGCCGCCTGAAGAATCTGGTCGCGCCGTTCGGGCGTGATACGTCCCTCGGCCTTGCCCGAGAACACCAGCGATACGGTGGACTGGGAGACCCCGGCCAGACGGGCGACGTCGCGGCTCGTCGGCCGCTGAGCCGGTGTGGCTTCCTTCTTGTCGCTCATTGCGCTCATTCGATGCGGAAAATTCAGAATTTCCGGTTTAGTGGTTAAAATCCGTCAGTCATACGTATGACATGATCCGAAATGCATACTTCGACGCATTCGCAGTGTAATGGGAAACAGCAATGAAGCGTCGTACCTTTCTCGCCGGCACCGGACTTCTCGTGGGCGCACCGGCGGTCGTGATTCGGCAGTCGAGCGCGCGTGCCCTGGCGCACGGCACCGCGTTTCCGTTCTCGGTCGCCAGCGGCGATCCGACCTCGGACGCCGTCGTGCTCTGGACGCGTCTGGCGCGCGACACCACGGACACGAGCCCCGTCGCCACGCAGCCGGTGAGCGTCGAGTGGATGGTGGCAACCGATCGCCGCATGACGAAGGTCGTGCGACGCGGCGTGGCGCTCGCGCAACCGAGGTACGGCCACTCCGTGCACGTGGACGTCGGCGGCCTCTCGCCCGATCGCGAATACTGGTACGCCTTTCGCTGCGGCGGTGAACTCAGCCCCGTGGGCCGCACGCGGACGTTGCCGTCCGAGCAGGCCGACATCGCGCGCTTCCGGTTCAATGTCGTGTCGTGTCAAAACTGGGAGCAAGGGTATTTCGATGCTTATGACGGTATGGCCGCCGACGATCCGTCGTTCGTGATGCACGTGGGCGACTACATCTACGACGTGAGCCGTGGCGGCGGTGTGCGTGCTCACGAACGTCAGGCATTGCCGATGACGCTCGACGACTATCGCCGCCGTCACGCGCTTTACAAGACTGACGCCGCATTGCGACGTGCGCATGAAAGCTTCCCATTCGTGCTGACGCTCGATAACCACGACGCGCTCGAAGACAACACCACCGATGTCGCCATGCTCAATCGACGTGCCGCCGCCTATCAGGCGTGGTACGAGTTCCAGCCGGTGCGATATGCGCCGTTGCCGGCGTCGCCCGCGATGCCGATCCAGCGCGGGTACGACATCGGCAATCTGATGCGGCTTACGATCCCCGATACGCGTCAGTTCCGCGACTCGGAGACCCCGTGTGCCACCGAGTCCGACGGCAAGTTCGCCTTCGGCGTCTACGAGCGCGCCTGTCGGCAGAGCGAAGCCGCCGAGCGCTCGATGCTGGGCCAGGGGCAGGAACTCTGGCTGGCAGACCGTCTGCAAAAGACGACAGCGCAATGGAACGTGATCGCCTCGACGGTGAAGATGACGCCCTTCGACATGCGTCACAATGGCGAGCTGTATCGTTACCTGCAATCGTGGGACGGCTATCCGGCCGAACGCAATCGCATCCTCGATCAGATCGTGGCAGCCAAAGTGCCTAACCCGGTGTCGCTATCGGGCGACATTCACTCATACATGGTGTCGTCCGTCGTACGCAACGTCGGTGACGACCCGCGCACCGCGCCGATGACCGAACTCGTGGGCACGTCGATCAGCGCCTTGTGGCCCGAGCCGCTGGCGCAACCGATGGCGCAAGGCATGCCGGACAATCCCCACGTCAACTATTTCGAGAGCGAGAAGCGCGGCTATATGCGATGCACCGTAACGCGCAACGAACTTCTGACCGATCTGCGAACGATCGACTTCACCGACAAGCCGGGTGGCGCCGTCCGGACGAGCAAACGCTTCGTCATCGAGAACGGCAGGACCGGCGCACTGGAAATCTGACTCTCATGACGTCTTCTGACAATCCGCTGCTGCAGGCTTTCCATCCGTATGGCGACACCATCGCTGCCGTACTCGACACGATGGGCGTGCAGGCCAGCCAGCAAGACAGCGACGACGGCTCGCACGACTGGTCGCATCTGATTCGCGTCTGGAAACTGGTGAAGGAGATCGCCGCCGAGGAACCCGGGCTCGATCTGGAGATGCTCGCCGTCGCCACGTTGCTGCATGACTGCGTGGCGGTAGAGAAGACCGATCCGCGCCGTTCGCAGGCGTCGCGCCTGTCCGCCGACAAGGCCAGCGAGGTGCTGCGTACGATGGGCTGGGAAGCGGCGCGCATCGATGCCACCGCCCACGTCATCGAAGCGCACAGCTTCTCGGCGGGCATTGCCCCGCGTTCGCACGAGGCTTGTGTGCTGCGCGACGCCGACCGTCTCGATGCCATCGGCGCCATCGGCATCGCTCGCACGTTCTATGTGGCAGGGCGCAACGGTTCGCGGCTGTACGACCCCGTCGATCCGTTCGCGGCCCACCGTGAGCTGGACGATCGACGCTTCGCACTCGATCACTTCGAAACGAAACTGCTGCATCTGGCCGACGGCCTCATGACTGCCACGGCGCAGCGCATCGGCGAGCGGCGTGTGGCCACGATGCGGGCATACGTCGATCTGCTGCGCGAGGAAATCTCTCCCGACCGCTAACGGTAAATGCGCTAAATCGTCGGGCGACGGGTCGTCCGACGCGAAAACTCCACCACGTCGACGAATGAGAATTCGTCAACCGTTGTTAATTTAATTAGTTATGCGAAATATCATGATGAAGATGCCGATTGCGGCAGGTCTGCTGCTGGGTGCTGTCTGCGCGATGCCGTCGGTCGCGTTGGCACAGAGTTCAGTGACGCTGTACGGCATCATCGACACCAGCCTGCAATACGTGAATCACGCGGGCGGCAAGCAGAGCCAGATATCGATGGTGACCGGCAACGGCCTCGGCACGCGCTGGGGCCTGACCGGCACCGAGGATCTCGGTGGCGGGCTGCAATCCGTCTTCAAGCTGGAGAACGGCTTCGATTCCACCAACGGACGCCTGCTGCAAGGCTCGCGCGAGTTCGGCCGTCAGGCCTATGTGGGACTGACGAGTCGTGAGTGGGGCGCGGTGCTGATCGGGCGTCAGTACGATCCGCTCATCGATCAGGTGCTGCCCACGCAGGGCAACTTCTTCGTGGCGGGCTACTGGACGGCCCCGGGCGACGTCGACAACTCGCAGAACACGGCGCGCGTCGGCAACTCGGTGAAATGGACGAGCCCCGTGTGGCGCGGCGTGCAGATCGAGGGGATGTACGCGCTCGGCGGTGTAGCAGGGGCGACCGGCTCAGGACAGACCTACAGCGCGGCGGGCTCTTACACCTTCGGACCGGCGCGCGTGGCGGCCGGATACCTGCACGTCGACAACGGTAATGCGGGTGCGGTGGCGCGTCCATCGAGCACCACGGACTTCTTCTTCGTCAGCGCCGTGAACCGGGCCTATGCCAGCGCGAAGTCCATCGATATCTATCGCGCCGGGGGACGTTACACGTTTGGCAACGTGACGCTCGGCGGCTACTACAGCCAGTCGTATTACAACGCGGATGCCGCATCGACATTCAAGACGACGCAGCGCTACGACAGCTATGCCGTCTATGCCGTGTGGCAGATTACGCCCGCGCTGGCGGCGCAGACCGGCTACGACTACCTGAATGCCTCGGGCGATTCGTCGGCGCATTACCATCAGGTCAGCGCTGCCGTCGATTACAGCCTGAGCAAGCGCACTGATCTCTTCTGTGTGGTGACGTATGCGCACGCCTCCGGCTACAACGGCATCGGCCCGGCGCAGGCGGCCATCGCCACTGTCTACGTGGATGCCGGGGTGAATTCGCAGATGTACGTCACGGCGGGTCTGCGGCACAAGTTCTGAGTCGGCACGCTGCATTCCACCAATCTGCCCGCGCCGTCGCAACGCTCAGTCTGCGACGGCGTCCAGCGGCACTTCCAGTCCGACCTTGACGTTGCTCATCGAGACCAGCGTCTTGAAGCGCTTCACGTTGTTGCTCTCGAAGAAGAGCGTGCGCGTGAGCGCCGTGTACTGCGCCATGTTCTGCACGACCATGATCACCACGAAGTCGCATTCCCCCGCGACGTAGTAACACTGCTGCACCTGCGGGCACGCCAGAAAGCTGCGTTTCATGGCGTCGAGCAGGTCGAGCCGCTCGTTCTCGACTTCGACCTCCGTGATGATCGTGAGCGGATAGCCCACGCGCTCCGGGTCGACCAGCGACACCGTCTTGCGTGTCACGCCTTCGTCGGCGAGCTTCTTCAGCCGCCGGTTCACTGCGGCGGATGACAGATTGACCTGCGCGCCCAGCGCGTGCTGGGGCGTCGTCGCGTCTTGCTGAATCGCCGCGAGCAGGGCGATGTCGTAGCTGTCGAGGCTCATGGGGCGCAATAAAAGTTCGCTTGAGACGGCAAAAACGCGTGAATCGTACGCGCTGCCCGGAATATTATTCAGGCTGTCCGATGATACTCCGCTAGCGGCAACGTGCCGTCTGCCGGCGTCATCCCTGCGATATCTGCGCTTTCCGTTTCACGCTTTCCCATACCTACAAGAACGACCGACCGCCTCATGTCCGACACGAAAACCCCCGCCCTCCGTCTGAACGGCCCCGTCCTGCTGCAACAACTGCGCGACCTCGGTGACATCGGCGCCGATCCCGTCGCGGGCGGACGCACGCGCGTCGCCCTTTCCGACGACGAGAAAGCTGGCCGCGATCAGGTCGTCGCCTGGATGCGTGAGCTGGATCTCGACGTGCAGATCGATCGCATCGGCAACATCTTCGGCACGCTGCCGTCCGCGAAGGACGCATCGGGTCAGATGCCGCGTCCGTTGATGATGGGCTCGCACATCGACACCGTCATCAACGCCGGTGCGCTGGACGGCTGCTACGGCGTGCTCGGCGGTCTGGCCGTCGCCCGCGCGTTTCGCGACGCGGGCATCGTGCCCTCGCGCCCGATCACCGTGGCGGCGTTCACCAACGAGGAGGGCGCACGCTTTCACCCCGACATGATGGGGTCGCTGGTCCATGCAGGCGGTCTGCCGGTGGAAGAGGCGCTCGACGCCATCGGCACGGACGGCGCGCGACTGGGCGACGAACTCGTGCGCATCGGCTACGCCGGTGACATGGCGCCGGGCACGCTCGTGCCGCACGAATACCTCGAACTGCACATCGAGCAAGGCCCGATCCTTGAAGCCGAGGGGCTGGAAATCGGCGTCGTCGAGAACTTGCAGGGCATTTCGTGGCAGCAGATCACCGTGCAGGGCAATGCCAACCATGCCGGCACGACACCGACGCGTCTGCGTCACGATGCGGGCTACGTGGCTGCCGCCACGGTGGCAGAACTGCGCCGCATCGCCGTCGAATCGGGCACGACGCTCGCGACCGTCGGCACCATCAAGTTCGAGCCGGGTGTCATCAACGTGATTCCGCGTCGTGCCGTGTTCACCGTCGACATGCGTGATCCGGACGAGCAACGCTTGAGCGAGAGCGAAGCGCGTCTGGCCGATTTCCTGATGAAGACGGCGGCGGAAGAGGGCGTGCGCGTCTCGACCGAGCGCTTCGCGCGGTTCCAGCCGGTGGTCTTCGACGCGGCACTGGCAGACGCCATCGAAGCCAGCGTCAAGCGCATGGGGCTGTCGTACAAGCGCATGACGTCCGGTGCCGGACACGACGCGCAGATGATTGCGCGCATCGCGCCGGCCGCCATGATCTTCGTGCCCAGCCGGGGCGGCATCAGCCACAACCCGCGCGAACACACCGACGATGATCAGCTCGTGCGCGGCGCGGAAGTGCTGCTCGATGTCGTCGCGCATCGTCTTGGCGCGGTGTCGGCGTGATGTCGTTTGCCGCCACGTCACCCGATCGTCTTTTCTGAATATCCCGCAATACCGGAGCCCCCCATGCTTTACGTCAATCCTCACGCCACGCGTGCGCCTTACCCGGCCGATCTTCAGGACATCATGAGCATCGCGCGTGCGCAGCAAAGCCGCGAGTGGCTGGCGCATTGGGACGGGCTCGCGCCCGGCAGTACGCCGCTGCGCACGTTACCCGGTCTGGCCGCGTCGCTCGGCGTGCGCAGCATCCTCGTGAAGGACGAGGCGAAGCGCTCGGCGCTCGGCAGCTTCAAGGCGCTCGGCGCGCCGATTGCACTGGTGCGTCTGCTGTTGCGCGAGTTCGGCGCGCAGGGATTCACGGCGCAGTCGCTGCTCAAGGGTGAGCACCGCGAAGCGCTGCACGGCTTTACCGTCATCAGCGCCACGGACGGCAACCACGGTCGTGCGCTGGCGGCCGCGGCGCAGCGCATCGGCTGTCGCTGTGTGATCGTGCTGCATGCCCATGTGAGCGACGAACGCGAGCAGGCGATTGCCGCATACGACGCCGAGATCGTGCGCATCGACGGGAACTACGACGCTTCCGTCGAAGAAGCGGCGGCGCTTGCCACACGTCATGGGTGGCACGTGGTTTCGGATACGTCCTACGATGGATACGAAGTCATTCCACGCGACGTGATGCAGGGGTACGGCACGGTAGCGGCGGAGGTCTCGGAAGCGCTCGACGACGATGCGTCGCGCGCGGGCGCTGCCAGCCCCGTGACGCACGTCTTCCTGCAAGGCGGAGTGGGCGGGCTGGCCGCCGGGATCGTGAGCTATCTCTGGGAGCGTTGGGGCGTGTGGCGTCCGACGTTCGTGGTCGTCGAGCCGGAACAGGCCGATTGCCTCTATCAGAGCGCCATCGCAGGGAAAGCGGCTTCGGCGTCGGGTTCGGTCGATTCGGTGATGGCCGGACTGGCGTGTGGTGAGACGTCGCCGCTTGCCTGGCGTTTCCTGCAACCGTCGGTGGACGCGTTCATGACCGTCACCGATGCGCAGGCGGTCGATGCCATGCAGCGTCTTGCGCGCGGCAGCGACACCGATGTGCCGTTCGTCGCGGGAGAGTCCGGTGTGGCCGGGCTGGCCGGACTGGCGCTGGCAGCGGCGACGCCCGCGATGGCGGCGGCGCTCGGGCTGACGGCCGACTCTCGCGTGTTGCTCGTCAACACCGAAGGCGCGACGGCACCGTCTGTGTACGCGGCGCTTGTGGGAGAGTCCGCAACCGAAGTCGAGGCGCGTCAGCAGGCGTGGCTCGCACGCTGACATCGACATCATCAAGATCATCGACATCACGGGAAAAGGGTAATCGGCCATGAGTCAGGACATCGCGCAGGACACCTATTTCGCCAAGGCGCTCACCGGCTGGCGGCATGCCTTCCATCGGTTACCGGAGACGGGATTCGAAGAGGTCTCCACGTCGCAGACGGTCGCGACGATTCTCGAGAGCCTCGGACTGGAGGTGCATCGCAACATTGGCGGCACGGGCATCGTGGCGAACCTCCGCGTGGGGACGGGGGGCGGAGCCATTGGCATTCGCGCCGACATGGACGCGTTGTCGATTGCCGAGCAGGCGCCGGGGCGTGATTACGCGTCGCAGGTGCCCGGCAAGATGCATGCGTGCGGGCATGACGGTCACATGTCGATGGTGCTCGGCGCTGCGAAGTTGCTCGCCGAGTCGCGGGATTTCAACGGCACGGTGCGCTTCATCTTCCAGCCGGCCGAGGAGCATGGCCGCGGCGCGAAGGCGATGATCGCCGACGGGCTGCTCACGCGCTTCCCCATCGATGCGATCTACGGCGTGCACAACATGCCGGGGATTCCGGCAGGACGGATCGCCACGCGCACCGGCGGCATCATGGCGAGCGAAGACAACTTCGTCATCCGGATTCGCGGCAAGGGCACGCATGCGGCGCGTCCGCACATGGGCATCGATCCGCTGGTGATCGGCGCGCAGATCGTGGTGGCACTTCAGACCGTGGTGTCGCGCAGCGTCGATCCGGGGCTGTCGGCGGTGGCGTCATGCACCGAGTTCATCACGGACGGCATTCGCAATGCGATTCCGACGAACGTCGTCATCAGGGGCGACACGCGAAGCTATACCCCCGACGTTCAGCAGTTGCTCGAAGCGCGCATGCGCGAGATTTGCATGGGCGCGTGCGCGATGCACGGTGCGCATTGCGAGTTCGAGTACACGCATGAATTTGCGCCGACGGTGAACTGGGCCGACAACACGGCGCTCGCCGTGCGTGCCGCGAAGGCGGTGGCGGGGAAGGCGGGTGTCGATGACGACGTCGCGCCGATGATGGCGTCGGAAGACTTCGGTGTCTTCTTGCAGCACGTGCCGGGCAACTTCGCATTCATCGGTAACGGCAGCGGCGACGTGCCGGGCGCGATCCCGCTGCACAACGCCGGCTACGACTTCAACGACGCGATTCTGCCGCTCGGCGCGCGTTACTTCGCGCAGATCGTGCGCGACAGCCTGCCGCGCTGATTGAATGTTCCGGGGAGGTGTCGTGCTCAGCGCACCGGCGTGAGCGGCACTGTCCCGGCATTGATGACGGCGTCGGGCAGCTCGCGCACGGCTTCGAGCGTCTTGCGGATGTGCGCGGCGAGCAGCGCGGCGGCTTTATCCGCGTCGCGTGCGAGACAGGCGTCGAAGATCGCCCGATGCTCCTCATGCACGTCGCGCGGCACCGGACGATGCGTGATCGACAACCGTCGATACCGCTCCGACTGGCGATAGAGAATCGCCAGAAAGTGATGCAGCCAGCGCGACGGACACGCGCGGATCAGCACTTCATGAAACGCCCGGTTGCGCACTTCCCACTGGGCGAACTGGCCGCCGTCGCCGGTCTTGCCATCCCCCAACCGTTCTTCGGCGAGCGTGAGCAGGTGAAACGCGCTCGTCAGATCGGCTTCCCACGTGTCATCCCCCAGCGCGACGGACTGGCGTAGCGCTTCCGTCTCCAACTGCACCCGCGTCTCGGTGATGTCGATGAAATCGGCCAGCGAGATCGGCGTCACCCGAAAGCCGCGATGGCCGTGCTGGACGACGAGCGCATCGGCGACCAGCAACGCGAGCGCCTCACGCAACGTGCCCGCGCCGACTTCGTAACGATCCTTCAGATGCTCGACGCGCAGCTTTTCGCCCGGCGCGAGGTGCCCCTCGACGATGTCGCTGCGCAGACGCATGTAAGCGCTCTGGGCCAGCGTGGCGTCAGCGGTCGGGGCGGCGGATGGGGTCGGGCTGTGCATGCGGCGGACGGTGAGGTGGCGGGGACGATCGGGTTTCGGGATCGAGTTTGGGATTATAGGCAGCTTCCGTCAAATTTTCGCAAAATCGACAAACAATCGAGATAAATAAAAATTCTCGAGAAAATGTTGACGGCCATCGGTCGCCGGATTTATCGTGTGCTCCATGCCGACGTCGCCCCTCCGTTGCGGGGGCGCGCGATGTCGTCCCGCAGCCATCCAGACAGAACGAGAGTGAGACATGAAGGATTTCCAGAACTTCATCAACGGTGAGTGGGTTTCCAGCGCCCGCACCTTCGAGAACCGCAATCCGGTCGACAACAGCCTGATCGGTCACGTGCACGAAGCCGGTCGCGCCGAAGTCGATGCCGCCGTGCGTGCCGCCCGCGCCGCGCTGCACGGCCCGTGGGGCAAGATGACGGTCGCTCAGCGAGTCGAGCTGCTGCACGCCGTGGCGGACGGCATTAACCGTCGCTTCGACGACTTCCTCGCTGCCGAAATCGCAGATACGGGCAAGCCGCATAGCCTGGCGAGCCATCTGGACATCCCGCGCGGCGCCGCGAACTTCAAGGTGTTCGCGGACATGATCAAGAACGTGCCGACGGAGTCGTTCGCGATGACGACGCCCGATGGCGGCAACGCGCTGAACTACGGCGTGCGCACGCCGCGCGGCGTGATCGCGGTCGTCTGTCCGTGGAATCTGCCGCTGTTGCTGATGACGTGGAAGGTCGGTCCCGCGCTGGCGTTCGGCAACACGGTTGTCGTGAAGCCGTCGGAAGAGACCCCGGCCACGGCAACGCTGCTGGGCGAAGTCATGAACGAAGTCGGTGTGCCGGCAGGGGTGTACAACGTGGTGCACGGCTTCGGTCCTGAGTCGGCGGGCGCGTTCCTCACCGAGCATCCGGGGGTGAACGGCATTACCTTCACCGGCGAGACGCGCACCGGCGAAGCCATCATGAAGGCGGCGGCCAACGGCGTTCGCCCGGTGTCGTTCGAGCTGGGCGGCAAGAATCCGGGGATCGTGTTCGCCGACGCCGATTTCGACAAGGCCGTGGCGGGCATCACGCGCTCGGCGTTCGACAACAGCGGTCAGGTCTGTCTCGGGACAGAGCGCGTGTACGTGCAGCGTCCGATCTTCGATCGCTTCGTCGAGGCGCTCAAGACACGCGCCGAAGCGCTGAAGCTGGGCAATCCGTACGCCGAAGGTACGAACTTCGGGCCGCTCGTCTCGCAAGTGCATCGCGAGAAGGTGCTGTCGTATTACGAAAAGGCGCGTGCCGAAGGCGCGACGGTCGTGACCGGTGGCGGTGTGCCCGACATGCCCGCCTCGATGAAGGACGGCGCCTGGGTGCAGCCCACGATCTGGACGGGACTGCCGGAGACCGCGTCTGTCATTCAGGAGGAAATCTTCGGGCCGTGCTGCCACATCGCGCCGTTCGATACCGAAGACGAGGTGATCGCGATGGCGAACGCTACGCCGTACGGTCTGGCGGCCACCGTGTGGACGTCGGACGTCAGCCGCGCGCATCGCATGGGGGCGGCGCTCGAAGTGGGCGTGTGCTGGATCAACGCGTGGTTCCTGCGTGATCTGCGCACCGCGTTCGGCGGCGCGAAGCAGTCGGGCATCGGCCGCGAAGGCGGCGTGCATTCGCTGGAGTTCTACACCGAGCTGCGCAACGTCTGCGTGAAGTTGTAAGCGCTGTCGGCGTCGCCGGACGCTGGTGAGCGCCAGTGCGTGCCGTCGACGCAAACCATAAGGGCCTCGCCATGCGTCGCGCAAAGCGACGGTGGCCGAGGCCCTGTTGTCATGGCGGCAGTCTTATTTACCCGTGGCTTCCATCGCCCGCGCCAGACGCGCGACGCCCTCCTCGATCGCGGTCACGGCAGGCGCCGCGAACGACAGGCGCAGCGACGCTTCGTCCGCATGTTCGGCGAAGAACGCCGTGCCCGGCACGAACAGCACCTTCTCGGCGATCGCATTCGGCAGCAGCTCGCTGGTCTTCACGGCGGCCAGACGCGCCCACACGAACATGCCGCCCTGCGGCGCGTGGAACTGAATCGCGTCGCCCAGCTTGTCGCTGAGTGCACCGCACATCGCTTCGCACTTGAGACGGTAAGCCTCGGTGATCTTCGGCAGATGGCGCGTGAGCGACCCCTCGGCGAGATACTCGGCGGCAACGGCCTGCGTCCACGGCACGCTGCACAGATCGACCGTCTGCTTGGCGACGACACAGCGACGCGCAATCTCCGGCGGCGCGACCGTCCAGCCCACGCGCAACCCCGGCGCCACGATCTTCGACAGGCTCGAGAAGTGCACCAGCCAGTCGCGCGAGCCCGGCACTTCGGCCGTCAGGCCGAGCATCGTCGGCACCGCTTCACCCGCGAAACGCAGATCGCCATACGGATCGTCTTCGACGATCACGAAGCGATATTCGACGGCAAGTTTGAGCAGCGCAATGCGGCGCTCGCGCGAGAGCGTTGCGCCCGTCGGATTGGCGAACGTCGGCACGGTGTAGAGCAGCTTGGGCACCGCGATCTTGCCGTCGCGCAGCAGCGCGCTCAGATGATCGACGTTCAGGCCGTGAGCATCGACGGGCACCGTGACGATCTTCGCCTGTTGCAGACGCAATGCCTGCAACGTCGCGGGATAGGCGGGCTGCTCGGTCACCACGACATCGCCCGGCGCGACCATCACGCGCAGCAACAGGTCGAGTCCTTGCTGCGAGCCCGTCGTCACCAGCAGTTCTTCCGAGGCGCACGGCGAGCCGCGTTGCGCCATCAGGGCGATGAGCTGCGCCTTGAGCTCAGCGAGGCCATCGGTCGGGCCGTATTGCAGGCAGCGCGTCGGCAATGCGAAGGCGCGCGCCTGCGCGGCGGCGAGCCCGTCGACATCGAACAGATCGCTCGCCGGGTAGCCGCCGGCGAACGAAATCATGCCGGGCTCGGCGAGATATTTGAACAGTTCGCGAATCGGCGAGCCGGCCGGATTGGCGAATGGAGAAGTGAATGCGTACATGAGAGCCTCGCTATTCAAAGCGTGACGTGAGAGTGCGGTCGGGGAAGCGGTGGTGCCGGACGCTTGAACACGTCCGGCACGGGCAGAATCGGTGGCAGATGCCGGGCGTCGTGCAAGGTCGGTTGCCGCGAGGATCGCAGAGACCGCCATGTCCGACGCCGGAGCGCTGCCAGCGCGACTTACTCGATCGAGAAGTCGATGCCTTGCGCGAGCGGCAGGGCGGAAGAGTAGTTCACGGTGTTGGTCGCGCGGCGCATGTAGCCCTTCCACGCGTCGGAGCCCGACTCGCGGCCACCGCCGGTTTCCTTCTCACCGCCGAACG
Source organism: Pandoraea sp. ISTKB (assembly GCF_001721285.1). Classification (NCBI taxonomy): domain Bacteria; kingdom Pseudomonadati; phylum Pseudomonadota; class Betaproteobacteria; order Burkholderiales; family Burkholderiaceae; genus Pandoraea; species Pandoraea sp. ISTKB. Next base: position 324,575 of record NZ_MAOS01000001.1, on the reverse strand, counting down.
CGCCGCCGATTTCCGCGCCGCTCGGGCCGATGTTGACGTTGGCGATACCGCAGTCGCTACCGGCCGACGAGGTGAAGCGCTCGGCTTCGCGCAGGTCGTTCGTGAACACGCACGACGACAGACCGTGCGACGACGCATTGTTGGCTTCGATCGCCTGTGCGAAATCGCTGTACTTGAGCACGTAGAGAATCGGCGCGAACGTTTCCGTCAGCACGACTTCCGTCTGCGACGGCATTTCGACGATGGCCGGCTTCACGTAGTAGCCGCCTTCGTTGCCCGCCACGGTGTGGCGCTCGCCGCCCGTGACCTTGCCGCCTTGCGCACGCGCTTGCTCAAGCGCGCTTTGCATGCGCTTGAAGGCGCCTTCGTCGATCAGCGGACCCATGAGCGTGCCGCGTTCCAGCGGGTTGCCGATGGCGACCTTGCCGTACAGCGTCTTCAGACGCTCGACGGTCTTGTCGTACACGCTCTCGTGCACGAACAGGCGGCGCAGCGTGGTGCAGCGCTGACCGGCGGTGCCCACGGCCGAGAACAGAATGCCGCGCAGGGCCAGTTCCGGGTTGGCGCTTTCGGTCACGATACCGGCGTTGTTGCCACCGAGTTCGAGGATCGAGCGGCCGAAGCGGCGCGCGACTTCCACGCCGACCTTGCGGCCCATTTCCGTGCTGCCCGTGGCGCTCACGATGGCCGAGCGCGGGTCGGCGACGAGCGCTTCACCCACGTCGCGACCGCCGATCACCAGCGCCGTCAGGCCTTCCGGGGCGTCGCCGAATTCGGCGATGACCTCTTCCATCAGCTTGTTCACGGCGAGTGCGGTCAGCGGCGTCTTTTCCGACGGCTTCCACACCACGGCGTTGCCGCACACGAGTGCCAGCGCTGCGTTCCACGACCACACGGCGACCGGGAAGTTGAAGGCGGAGATGACGGTGCAAACGCCCATCGGATGCCACGTCTCGGCCATGCGGTGGCCCGGACGCTCCGAGGCGATCGTCAGACCGTACAACTGACGCGACAGGCCAACGGCGAAGTCGCAGATGTCGATCATTTCCTGCACTTCACCCAGACCCTCTTGCAGGATCTTGCCGGCTTCGAGCGTGACCAGTGCGCCGAGTGCCTGCTTGCGCTCGCGCAGCTTTTCGCCGAGCAGGCGAACCAACTCGCCGCGACGCGGGGCCGGCACGTTGCGCCATGCGGTGAAGGCGGTCTGCGCGCGGGCGAGTGCCGCTTGAGCGTCGGCGACCGAAGCGCTGGCCACGCGGCCGATGAGTTCACCGTTGATCGGCGAATGCACGGCGATATCGCCCGTCTCGGCCAGTTTGGCAATGCCCAGTTCGTTGAGGATGGAAGTCGCGTTCACGTGGATACCCTTATGGAATTCGGTGTTGGTTACTTGGCGTTGGCCGTCATCTTGAAAATGCCCTGCGCGTTGCCTGCGTCGAAACGCAGATCGAGCTTCCAGCAGCGCTTGGCATTGTCGTACTCGCGATGACGCGTGATGAATTCGTAGAACGAACCCGGGACTTCGCGCGTGACGAGCTCACCGTTCGCGGCGCGGAATTCGCGACGCACGGTGTCGGCGCGATAGGCCGTCTGAAACACGCGACCCGAGCGCGAACGCTCGACTTCGGGCTTCATCGGGCGGCCCTTGGCCTTCTCGGCGTCCGAGAGGGCGAAGACGTCTTCCACGCGATCGGTCGCATGGTTGAAGGCGTTGCCTTCGGTGGAAATCCAGGCCATTTCGGCAGATTCCGCCAGCAGCAGTTCGTAATCGGCTTCGCTCGGCACGTCGTGCTGACGCGCGAACGCGCCCACGATCACCGGCAGCAAGGCCTGTGCGGTCTCCAGCGGCAGCGTACCGTCACGCTCCAGTTCCCACAGTTGACCGACGGCGGCCGGCGTGAGCGGATCCTTCGACGTGCCGACCACGCGCGACACGGCTTGCTGGAACGTCTCCGAGAAACGCTCCGGATGCAGCTCGCTCACGAAGAATTGCGAGATTTCGTCCGGGCAGTCTTCGTGGGCGTAGGCGCGACCCGTCATGCCGAGGCGATCGAGCGGATAGCGGCCATTGAGCTTGAAGCCCAGCGGACGCAGAATGCGCGTGAACGCGGATTCACCCGGGGGCAGGGCGCCGTTCTGATCCCAACGCACGGTGCGCAGCGCGCCGTGATCGAAGTACACGCCACCGCCGGCAGCGATGGCTTCTTCGGTGTAGGTCCGGCCGTTCGCCGAGCGCTCCAGCAGCCCTTCGAACAGGGCCATGTTCATCGCCTGCGCCAGTTCGGCGCGGGTGACGCTGCCGAACTCGAAGTCGGCCAGGATCGACGGGGAATTGAGCGTGGCGAACAGCGCGTCGGTGCGTGCCTTCCCGATCAGGGAAACCAGCAACGACTCCACATTGGCATTGCGCATCGGTGTGTCTCGCAGGGTGGACGCCATGGGGAGCGGCGTCTCAGGGTGTCAGGGCATGGCACGGAGCGCTATCGCTCCCCGCCATCTTGCAGTGACTGCATTATTGGAACGGATGCGTCGCGCGTAAAGCGAGATAAAATTGCCACTTGATGCGTTTTTGGAATCAACATGCGCAAGTTCAAGACCCCCGGCACGGCGGCGCTGCTCGCCTTCGAAGCCGCCGCCCGGCACGAAAGCTTCACGCACGCGGCCCGCGAGCTGTTCCTCACGGAAAGCGCGGTGTCGCGTCAGATCGCCACGTTGGAGACGCAACTGGGCGTGCGTCTGTTCGTACGCGCCAAGCAGCGCGTGGTGCTCACGCGTGCGGGGCGTCTGTATGGCACGCAGGTGCGTCGTACGCTGGAGCAACTGGATCGCGACACGCTCGCCATCATGGCACACGGCAGCGGGGGCGGATATCTGGAACTGGCGGTGCTGCCGACGTTCGCGTCGGAGTGGTTGATTCCGCGAATGAAGGACTTCGACGACCGGCATCCGGACGTGCGCGTGAATATGGGCGTGCATACCGACCTCTTCACGTTCGACGAGACACACTTCGAGGCGGCCATCCACTTCGGCCAGCCCACGTGGCCGGGCACGTCGTCGGACTATCTGTTCGGGGAGGAAGTGGTGCCGGTGTGCCGTCCGTCGATATTGAAGGGACCGGTGCGCACGGCGGCCGATTTGCTGACGTATCCGTTGCTGCACTCGACGACGCGGCCGAGCGCCTGGACGCAATGGTTCGCCGAGCAGCGCATCGAGGACCACCGGGCATTGCAGGGCGTGCGCTACGAGCTGCACACCATGCTGATCGCCGGGGCGGCGGCGGGTCTGGGGATTGCGCTGGTACCGAAGTTTTTCGTCGAAGGCCAACTGGCGACGCTCGGGCTCACGATCCCGTTCGATGTGAAAAGCGTGGCGGAATCGGCCTATTACCTCGTCTATCCGACGGAGCTGACCCACGGGCAGCCACTCAGCGTGTTCCGCGAGTGGCTGCTCGATCAGGCGAAGGCCTATCGGCCGACGTACCGGCCGGATTACCGTCCCGTGTAACGTCCCGGCTTGTGCCACGCCACGACCATCGCGCTCATGGCGACGGCCGATACGGCGGACCAGCCGACGCGTCCCGCCGGAATCGTGGTGAGCGACACGAGCAGAATCGTCGTGTCGATGCACACCTGCGTGATGCCGGCGTTGATGCCCCGCTGGCGTTGCAGCCACAGCGTGACGATGCCGGTGCCGCCCACGCCTGCGCCATGACGCGCCAGCGCCAGAATGCCCATGCCGCATAGCGTGCCGCCCACGAACGCCGCGAACAGCGGGTTGATGAAGGCGATGTCGACCGTCTGCGGCATGGCCGCGAGTGCGAAGGTGATGCCGAAGCTCGCGATCGCCGATTTCAGCGCGAAGCGCGCGCCCATCGTGAAATACGCGAACAGGAAGAACGGTATGTTCACCAGCGTGAAGATGGTGCCCACCGGTAGCGGAAAGATGTAAGAGGCGAGCAGCGCGATGCCTGCCACACCACCGGTCACCAACCCGGCAGCTTTGAGCAGCACCAGACCGACCACCACGAATGCCATGCCGATGACCATCGCATAGATGTCTTCGAGCACGGAGTGCGGCACACCGATTGTGTCGGCTGTCGCGATGGCACCGGATACGGTGCCCGAGTCGTGTTTCATGATCTGTAAGTCAGGAACAACAAGACGGCGCGAACGACTCTCCTGGTGTCGTCACGCGCCGCCGGCGATTTCCCGCGTCGCTGTCTCGGGCGACGCGCAGCTTCACAGCTTGTAATGAGTGTCCGTACTGAAACCTATCACGCCAAAATTAGGCGACGTGGTGGACCCACTGGAACGGATCGGCAACCTTGCCACGCTGAATGCCCGTGAGCTGATCGCGGATACGCTTGGTGACGGGGCCTTCGCCGCCGTCGGCGATGTTGAATTCGCCGTTGGCATGACGCACCTGACCGATGGCCGTGACGACTGCGGCGGTGCCGCACGCGAACGTTTCCTTCACACGGCCGCTGGCTGCATCGGCTTGCCACTGCGAGAACTCGTACGGCGTTTCATTGACCGTGAGGCCTTCGCGGCGGGCCAGTTCGATGATCGAGGCGCGCGTGATGCCCGGCAGGATGGTGCCCGAGAGCGGCGGCGTCTGGAGCGAGCCGTCGTCCATCACGAAGAAGACGTTCATGCCGCCGAGTTCTTCAATCCAGCGGTGCTGGGCAGCGTCGAGGAACACGACCTGATCGCAGCCCTTGGCGCTCGCTTCGGTCTGCGCGATCAGGCTGGCGGCGTAGTTGCCACCGCACTTGGCGGCGCCCGTGCCGCCGGGCGCGGCACGCGTGTACTGGTCCGAGACCCACACCGTGACGGCCGACTTGCCGGGCTTGAAGTACGGGCCGACCGGGCAGGCGATCACGCAGAAGATGTACTCATGCGCGGCGCGCACGCCGAGGAAGCTTTCCGAGGCGAACATGAACGGGCGGATATAGAGGCTGCTGCCTTCCGAGCCCGGGATCCATGCACGGTCGATGTCGACCAGCTTTTCCACGGCTTCGAGGAACACGGCTTCCGGCAGGTCGGCCATCGACATACGTTGGGCCGATTCGCGGAAACGCTTGGCGTTCGCTTGCGGACGGAACAGCGAGATCTTGCCGTCTTCGCCGCGATAGGCCTTCATGCCTTCGAAGATTTCCTGCGCGTAGTGCAGCACGGCGCAAGCCGGATCGATCTGGAACGGACGACGGGCTTCGACCTTCGCGTCATGCCAGCCTTTGCCTTCGGTCCAGCGGATCGTGACCATGTGATCCGTGAATACACGGCCGAATACCGGATTCGCCAGCGCGGCGGTGATCTGGTCGGCAGGGGTCGGGTTGGCGTGCGGCTCCACGACAAAACGCAATTGGTTGTCAGCGCTCATGTTTCTTCAGTGTCTCGGCAGAGGTGGCTTCAGTCGTAAGTGCCGTTAACGTAAACGGCAAGATCGCGATATTTTCCTCCTTTCGGGGCCTGCCTGTCGACTGAATTCACCGCTTCCCCCGTCACGACGGCATTTCGGCGGCAATTGCGCTGAAAATTGTCGGAATTTGGCTGATTTTTGCAATAAATATGCGTCGTTCGACGGGGTTTGCGGTGTCTGTCGTCTGCCTGAATCCCCGCGCGTCCTGGAAATTACCCAGACGTAAGAGAGTGTAAAAAAACATTTCGGGTCACAGAGTCGTGGCACTCGACATTTACCATCGAAAGCGGATGATGACGGGAACACGGCAAGCAGCGCTGAAATGGCCCCGGACGATGGTCCTGATGACCGGGATGGCGCCATGACTCGCAGGTGTTCCCGCCCGACGACAGCAAAGGGAGAGGAGACGGATGAAATCGACAACGATTCGGATGTTGCGTGCCTATCTGCTAGTGGCCTCGCTGGGCGCCGTGTGCATCGACGCTTGCGTCGTGATCGCCATGCTCGTGTTTGATGTGCCGGAGCGCATCTTTACGTCCGGCGACTTCCGGATCGCGATGGCCGGTTCACTGCTGCTGTTGATGCTGGCGGCACGCTCGGTGGCGTCGGCGGCATATGAGGCTGCGCTTGTCAGTCGTCATGCCGAAGTCGAGAGGGCGAACCGGCGGGGCAAGGCCGCCAGGGTCGCCACGGTCGTGGTGCGCGACGATTGCCCCCACCGGTTGCTCGTACTGCTTCACGTGCGCATCCACCGCCAGCAACTGGCGATGGTCGCTGCTTAAGACATAACGCAGGTTGTCGCTCAGGCGGCCTGACCGTCGACCAGATCGCACTCACGCGGCGGACGCGTCATCGCCGCCCACTCCTTCACCGCCGGGTGCAGGAACTGACGGCGGGCATATTCGGCGAGCGCCGGCGGCACGACATCGTCGTTGTACACGAGACGGTTGAGCATGACGGCCAGATCGATGTCGGCGATGCACCACTTGTCGAACAGCGACATGCGGCCGTCCGGCAACAGACTCTGCGCGATGGCAATCAGCTTGCTCGCCGCCGCATAACCGGCATCGCTCAACGGCTGATCGCTCGGGCCATAGAAGATTACCTGCGTCGAACGTTCTTCACGCAAGACGCCCAGATCGCTTCGCACCCATGCCTGCACCTGACGCGCCCGCGCACGGTCGCGCACGTCCGTGGGGTACACCGGTACGTCCGGCGCAATCGTTTCCAGGTACTCGTCGATGGCCGACGATTCGGACAGCATGAAGTCGCCGTGCACGAGCGTGGGCACGCGGCGCGTGATCGACATCCCGGCAAAGCCGCTCTCGTGATGTGCGCCCTGATCGAGATCGACGGTGCGCAGATCGAACGGAATCCCTTTCTCGCGCAGCGTGACGAAAACCGACAGTGCGTAAGGGCTGGTGAACTGTGCGTCGACGTAGAGCGTGAACGGTGCGGGGACGGCTGACACGGTGAACTCCTGTAGGGAAAATGCGGGTGCGAAATCACTCGCAGATGCCTATGTTGCCGTACGCGCGTGGTGCTAAGCTACTGCACAAATCGATGGTGAGCTGTGATCTGTGTTCACACCTCGCGCAGGTCCGGCGCCCCGTCATCCGCCCCTATTTTTCTCGTCCTCCATGACTTCCGAGCACCGCTCCCGCCCACCGCTGGCAAATCTCGAGACCGTGTGTCTCGTGGCGCATCACGGCTCGTTCACGGCGGCTGCCGAGGCCAGCGGACTCACGCACGGCGCGATCAGCCGACGCGTCGGCGCCGTCGAGAACTGGCTCGGTTGTGCGCTTTTCGACCGGCACGGGCGAGGTGTCAGCCTCACATGCGACGGTCAGCGCTTTCTCGGGCGCATCGAATATGCCTTCGACGTGATCGACGCGGCCGCCGATCAGTGGCATCAGGCACGCAAGGCGCCTGCGGTGCGACTGAGCGTGGTGCCGTCGTTCGCCAAACTCTGGCTGCTCGAACGTCTGCAATCGCTCCAGGCGGGGCAGCCGTTCATCGATATTCAAGTCACCACCGAACATCGCAACGCTGACGTCAGTGCCGGTGAGGTCGACATCGCCTTGCGATACGGCCGGGGCGGATGGGCCAGTGTCGATTCGGAGCCTTTGCTGAGCGAGACGCTGTATCCGGTGGCGTCGCTCGAAGTCGCACAACGGCTCAAGGGCGCGAGCGCGTCGGAGATGCTGGCGATGCCGCTGCTGCACGACTCCGACCTGACGGGCTGGCGCGCGTGGTGCGGTGCGCAGGGCGTGTCGCTGCGTCCACGCGCACGAGACCGGCGCTTTGAGGATTACACGGTCGTGCTCGCTGCCGCCGAGGCGGGGCTGGGCATTGCGCTGGCACGGACGCCGCTCGCGCATGACTGGATCGCACGTAGTCGTCTCGTGCGACTGTCGGACTTCGAAGTCGCGTGCCCGTTGCAGTACCACGTCGTGACGGCCAAGCGCGAGAAGCGGCCGGAGGTGCTTGAAGTGATCGCGCGTCTGCACGCGGCCGCGCGCACGTAAATACCATGAACGCGTCGCAGCGCATGGGCGGGGTTTCCCGCACTGCGCGCGCCGCAGGTCGTTGCCTAAAATGCGGGACGCTTTTGGCAGAACTGCACGGCTGGGGATGAACTTACGCTCGCTCGATCTGAATCTGTTGCTCGTGTTCGAGTCGCTGCTGCGCACGCGCAGCACGACGGTCACGGCCGAGGAACTGAACCTCACGCAGTCGGCGGTGAGCAATGCGCTCAAGCGTCTGCGTCTGGCCTTCGGCGATCCGCTGTTCGTCAAAACACCGCAGGGCATGCTGCCCACGGACCTCGCCGCTTCGCTGGCGCCGCCGGTCACCGAGGGGCTGGGGCTGATTCGCGGCGCCGTCGAAGCGCCGCAGGACTTTGTCCCCGCCAAAGCGCAGCGCACATTCCGTCTCTACCTCAGCGACATCGGCCAGTTGATCTTCATCCCGAAGCTCATGGCGACGCTTGCCGTCGAAGCGCCGGGCGTGCGTATCGTCACGGTCGACACCACACCGCGTGAAGCCCAGAACGCCATGGCGATGGGCGACATCGACCTCACGCTCGGGTTGTTCACGCGCTTCTCGTCGGGCTTTCATCAGCAACGGCTCTTTCGCGAGCATTACGTCGCGCTTGTGCGCGGCGGACATCCCGCGATCCGCGGCGAACTGACGGTCGAGAACTTCCTGAACGCGGCGCATGCGGTGTATCGACCGACGGCCGGGCATCACGATGTTTTCGAGACGGCCGTGGAGCAGTGGTTTGCGCGCTCGGGGCATCAACGTCATGTGGCGCTGCGCATGGCGCATTCGATGGGGCTCTCCGCGCTCATCGCGGCCAGCGATCTCGTCGTATGCGTGCCGACGCGGCTGGGGCGCGCGCTCAAAGGTCCCGCCGATCTGCAAACCTACGCGCTGCCGTTCGACAGTCCCGAGTTCGACATCTCGCAACTCTGGCACGAACGCTTTCATACCGACGCGGGCCATCGCTGGCTGCGCAGCACGATCTTCCGCCTGTTCCACGGCGAGGACTGACGGGCGTACCCGCTTCATCGCGTAGCGCCTCGCTCGCTGCGTACTTCCCCGAACGTCATCACTGCCTCGCTACTGCGGTGGCGCCCTTGCACGTCCCGATGCTGCACCCTCAATTCACGATGTAAATACCGCGCATTTACGCAATTTGTTGGCGTCATGAGACGCCGGTCCTTATCGTATCCCTCACGACATTGAAGTCATCGGACGCCTGTCCGTGACACGAACAATATCCGCAGGAGACAAGCGGTGATCAATCTGCACGACATTCGTTACGTGCGGCTGGGCACTCGCGACCTGGAGGGTGCGACCCGTTATGCGCGCACCATTCTCGGGTTGCAGGAAGTGCGTCGCGAGGCCGGTTACGTATTCCTTCGCAGCGATAGCCGCGATCATTCGGTGTGCTACTTCGAGGGCGACCCCGCCGACCACACGGTGGCGTTCGACGTAGCCAGCGACGCACATTTCGACGCCGCCGCCGCGCAGCTCGACGCCATGCGCATCGAGTTTCGCCGGGGCACGCGTGACGAAGCCGACATGCGCCGTGTGGCCGACTTTCTGACGTTCCGCGACCCGACCGGCAATCAGATCGAGCTGGTGCTGCGTGCATCGCAGACCGGCCGCCGCTATCACGGCGAGCGTGACGCGGGCATCGAGTCGTTCAGTCACGTGGGGCTGTGCACGACGGATGCGCGTCGCGATGAAGCCTTCTGGACGAGCGTGTGCAACGCCCGCGTGTCGGACCGTATCGGCGACGCACCGCTGCTGCGCATCGACGACGTCCATCACAAGATCGCGCTGTTCCCGGCCAGCCGTGCGGGTATTCAGCACGTGAATTTCCAGGTGAACGGCATCGACGACCTGATGCGCTCGTGGTACTTCCTGCGCGAGCAGGGCGTGCCGATTCGCTTCGGTCCGGGACGTCATCCCACGTCGCACGCGATGTTCCTGTACTTCGCCGGGCCGGACGGCATGGTCTACGAGTACTCCACGGGCGTGCGCAAGATCGCCCCCGAAGACGAAGCGACGTATGTCCCGCGTCAGTTCCCGTTCGATCCGACCGGGTTCTGCATGTGGGGCGCGAAGCCCGAGATTCCCGAGTTTTCCAGCTGACGCTGCGCTCGCCATTCCCCCGAGAGTGTCCCCATGAAACAAGCAACATTCGACGCCGCCCCCGTGCCCGGCATCGATGCGCTCCGTGCGCTCGACCGCGCAGTGCGCGTGGCCGCACGTACGCTGGCCCGTGCCGGACTCGCGCATGCCTACGGTCATTGCAGCGCGCGTCTCGACGCCGATCGCTTCGTCGTCTGCGCGGCGCGGCCGATGGGTCTGCTCGGCGTAGGTGAGACGGGGACGGTCGTACCTATCGACGGCCCGCTGCCCGAGGGCGTGCTCGGCGAGGTGCGTCTGCATCAACACATCTATCGCTCCCGTCCGGAGATCGGTGCCGTCGCCCGCACCATGCCGCCGAAGACGATGTCGCTCTCGACGCTGCGTCGCACACCGCGTGCGCTGCACGGGCCGGGCACGTACTTCGCACCGGGCGTGCCGTTGTGGGACGACCCTCAACTGATTCGCTCTGACGAGCAGGCCGCTGCGGTCATCGACACGATGGGCACGAACGCGGCCGTCGTCATGCGCGGTAACGGTGCGGTGGTTGCCGCCGACACGCTCGAAGCGATGGTGGCCCTCACGTGGTACCTCGAAGACGCCGCGCGCGTCGATCTCGACGTGCTCGCACTCGAAGCGACGCTGCCCGCCGCTGTGCTGAGTCGGGACGAATGCCAGGCACGCGCCACGCGCTCGGGACGCATCATCGAGCGCATGTGGGAGTACCTGTCGGCGGGCGATCCGGAGCTGCCCGCCGCCGTCGCATCACAACCAGGTTCTTGACGTAATCGCCCCCAACCGGCGGCGGGTGAGATTGCGACGCGCGATGGAAATGCATTGCGCGAAATCGCAGGACAAAGAGCGTCCCAGATAAAAGCAGACGCCACACCCGCCGCTTAGCCTGCGGCAGTCGCCGCACAGGAGACAGACATGGAAATATCCGCTTTGATGAACCGCAGGGGCATCACGCCGTTTCAATGGCGTGTGATCGCCCTGTGCTTTCTGATCGTCACGCTGGACGGCTTCGATACCGCTGCCATCGGTTATCTCGCACCGGCCATCCGCAGCGAATGGGCGATGGCCACGACAAGCCTCGGCACGGTGTTCGGCGCCGGGCTGGGTGGGCTGATGCTCGGTTGCTTCATCTTCGGCCCGCTCGCCGATCGGATCGGCCGCAAGCGCGTGCTGATTCTCTCGGTGGTCCTGTTCGCGCTCGGCAGCGTTGCATCGGCCTTCGTGCATAGCCCGACCGAGCTGGCCGTCATGCGCTTCCTCACCGGGATCGGACTGGGCGGCGCAATGCCCAACGCCATCACGCTTAGCTCCGAATACTGTGCCGAGCGCATGCGTTCGCTGCTGGTGACGGCGACGTTCTGCGGCTTCACGCTGGGCTTTGCCATCGGCGGCGAGATCGTTGCGCAGACGCTGCCGCATATCGGCTGGCGGGGTGTGCTGATCGCCGGCGGTGTCGTGCCGCTGCTCGTCGTGCCGGTGTTGATGCGCTGGTTGCCGGAGTCGATGCGTTATCTCGCGGCGCGCGGCGACCGGGCGGAACAGTTGCTGGCGATTGCGCGTCACATTGATCCGCAGGTCACGCGCATCGATCCCGAAGTGACACCCGCCGGCGCCGTCAATTCGGCGGTCGGAGGCTTGTTCGCGCGTCGTTACGTCGTGGGCACGCTGCTGCTGTGGGCGACGTACTTCTGCACCCTGTGCGCGTTCTACCTGCTCACGAGCTGGCTGCCGCTAGTCGTGAAGGACTCGGGATACACGCTGGCGGAGGCCGCACGTATCGGCGCGATGCTGCCGCTTGGCGGCACGGTCGGCGCGGTGATGATCGGTTTCGCGATGGATCGCACGAGTCCGTACCGCGTGCTGGCAGCGTCTTACGTGATGGCGGGCATCGCACTGTGCGTGCTTGGGTCGGTAACGCATCAGGCGGGCTGGCTGATGGTGGTCGTCTTCCTGGCAGGCTTCGGCGTGGCGGGTTCGCAGACCGGCGCCAATGCGCTGACGGCGGCGTACTACCCGACGCCCTCGCGGGCAACCGGTGTGGCGTGGGCGCTGGGCGTGGGACGTCTGGGTTCCATCCTCGGATCGAGCCTCGGCGGTGTGCTGATCGCCACGGCGGCGAGCACGGCGCAGGCCTTTCAGATCGTCGCCATCCCTGCGTTTCTCGCAGCGGGTCTGATGCTGGTGATGCGTCGTCGCGTGGGACGCGGCGCGTCGTCTGCCGCATCGACGGCGAACCCGGCGGCAGGGACCGTCTGACACGTCTGACAACGGTTCAGGACGAAGCTGTCGAAGCGCTGCATTCGGCAACCTGATCGGCAAGCCTTCGTCCAGGAGAAGTTCCCGCTGCATGGACCGTCCCCCGACGGCCGTGCGGCGGCGCTGCAAACTGACCGGTACAGGTCAGGCCACCACACGTATCCAGGAGACATCACCGTGATCCACAAGGGACTGCCTGCGCTCGCGCTGGCTGCCGGCCTCGCATTGGCCACCACTTCCGCTTCGGCCCAGAGCGTGACGCTCTACGGCATTCTCGACACCGGCATCGAATACATCTCGCACGCCGGCGCCAACAACAGCTCGCTCGTGCGCATGCCGGCCAATACCGGATCGTTGCCGTCGCGCTGGGGGTTGCGCGGCGACGAGGATCTCGGCGGCGGTCTGCATGCGCTGTTCATGCTCGAGAACGGCTTCAACGTGCGGGCAGGCGATCTGAATCAGGGCGGTCGTCTGTTCGGACGTCAGGCGTGGGTCGGGCTCTCGAATCAGTACGGCACGCTGTCGTTGGGGCGTCAGTATTCGATGACGTTCTGGGTAATGATGGACGCAGACATTTTCGGCCCGGATCTCTATGGCAGCGGCTCGCTCGACAACTACATCCCCAACGCGCGCAGCGATAACACCGTCGCGTACAAGGGCGTGTTCCACGGCCTGACCGTGGGCGCGACGTACTCGTTCGGACGCGACAGCGGCGGCACCGGCAACTCGCCGGGACAAGGCACCTGCGCGGGCCAGACCCCGGGACAGATGACGGCCTGCCGTCAAGTCTCCGCCATGCTGAAGTACGACACGGCGTGGTTCGGCGTGGCGGGGGCGTGGGACGAGCAACGCGGCGGCGCCGGCGCGGCCGCGAGCTTCTTCAACGGAGCGGCGGCCGTGCCGCTCACGAGTTCGTCCGACAAGGACACGCGCTGGCAGTTGAACGGCTACGTGAAGGGCGGTAACTGGAAGGCGGGCGCGGGCTGGCTGGGGCGTCGCGTGCAGACGGCGTCCGCGGCTGTCGCGGATGTGAATTCCGACATGTTCTACATCGGCGGCCTGTATCAGTTCACGCCGACGTTCGCGGTGGACGGCGAAGTTTTCCGCATGCTCAACGCGCGTCAGAACGCGCGGGCGACGATGGCGACGCTGCGCGGGACGTACTTCCTCTCGAAGCGCACGGCGGTGTACACGCAGGTCGCCTGGTTGGGCAACAGCGAGCATGCGGCGTACTCGGTCAGTTCCGGCGGTGCGGGCGGATCGCCCACGGCGGGCACGAGTCAGTTGGGCGTGAACGTGGGCATGCGTCATACGTTCTGACGTCCCTCGCTCGATCGCCTCGCGTCAATGCAAAAACGGCGCACCGTAGAAGGTGCGCCGTCTTGCGTTTGGAACGTCCCGTCGATTACAGCAGACCGGCTTCTGCGAGTTGTGCGCGACGCGGGTCGCCCTGACGCGAGAGCATCCAGCCGGGGTACTCGCTCGGCAGTGCGCTGGCGGCATTGATGGCCGAGAGTTCGCGCTCGGTCAGCGTGACGCGCGTGGCGGCAATGTTGTCGTCGAGCTGATCGGCACGCTTGGCGCCGATGATGACCGTCGAGACGACCGGCTGGGCGAGCAGCCAGGCGAGTGCGATCTGCGCGACGGACACGCCTTTCTCGGCGGCGATGCCGCGCATGACGTCGATTACGTCGTAGGCGCGCTCCACGTTCACCGGCGGGAAGTCGAAGCTTTGGCGGCGTGCACCGGCTTCGGCCTGACCTTCACGCGTGTACTTGCCCGAGAGCAGGCCGCCGGCGAGCGGGCTCCACACCATCAGGCCCACGTTCTCGCTGCGCAGCATCGGGACGATTTCGCGTTCGAGATCGCGTCCGGCAACGGTGTAGTACGCCTGAAGCGAGGCGAAGCTCGCGAGATTCAGCCGCGCCGAAATCCCCTGTGCCTTGGCAATCTGCCATGCGGCCCAGTTCGACACGCCGATGTAGCGCACGTGGCCCTGACGCACCAGGGTGTCGAGCGCGCTGAGCGTTTCTTCGATGGGCGTGACCGGGTCGAAGCCGTGCACCTGATACAGATCGATGTGATCGAGTTGCAGGCGTTTGAGGCTGGCCTTGATGCCGTCCATGATGTGATAACGCGACAGGCCGCGCGAGTTGCTGCCTTGTGCGCCGGTCACGCCGAACACCTTCGTGGCGACGACAACGCTGTCGCGCGGCACCTTGAGGTTGCGCAGTGCCTGACCGGTGAGGGTTTCCGACTGGCCTTCCGAGTAGACGTCGGCGGTGTCGATGAAATTGATGCCTGCGTCGAGCGCGCGGCCGACGAGGGCGTCGACATCGTTCTGCTGCAATTGGCCGATCTTGCTCCACATGTCGCCTTGTCCGCCGAAGGTCATCGTGCCGAGGCACAGTTCCGAGACGAAGAGGCCGGTGTTGCCGAGTTTGCGTTGTCGCATGGCATCGCTCCATTGAAATTGCCGCCCGTCGCAGGTGGCCGCCAAAGGAAGGTGACGGCATGCACGGGATGGGAGGCATTATGCGTCGCGGGGCATCAGGCAAGCAGTACCCGTTCCTGCACATTTCCTGCCTGATTCTGCAAGGGGGGTGTCGGGACGTCGGCGTCTTGCGGCCTCATACCCCGGCAAAGCGTTGTCGAACATGGCGGGAAGGTGACAAGCACCTGTCGACGTGAGACGACCTGATGACGGGGGCGGCGAGCGGAACTTGCCGAATCGTCCGAAATTTCTGCCTGATCGTGTCAATGTGGGGCCGGAGGATCAGGCAATTTTTTCCGGCAGGCGTATGCTGTCGCGAATAGAGGCCGGGATGTCGCAATGCGGCGTCGGTAACCGGTGCGGATTGAGGACACCGTCATGCATCTCGTCAAAACATCGCCTCGCGAGGCACAGCCGCCGCGCGAGTTTTCCGACGACCCGTCGCACGCGGCGCGCGCCGAGCTGGTGCAATTGCTCGAACGTGCGACGCACGGTCTGGAGGGCACGTCGCCGACGGCGGTCGAGGGCTTGCTCGTGCATCGCGTGTTGCACCCGGGGGGACCGCGTCCGGCGTTGCAGCAGCCCGCGTTCGCGGTGATCGCGCAGGGCGAGAAGCGCTTGCAGATCGGCGAGGCGCATTACGCCTACGATCCGATGCATTACATGGTGTCATCGGTGCATCTGCCTGTTGTGGCGCAGGTGTCCGGGGCGAGCGAACAGTCGCCGTATCTCGGCATGCGTCTCAATCTGGTCGCCGAAGACGTGACGTCGCTCATTGGCGATGAGCATCTGCCGCCCCCTGCGCCGGCGCCGTGCGGGCGCGGGTTGTACGTCAATCGACTGGATGCGGCGCTGCTCGACGCGGTGTTGCGGCTGTTGCGATTGCTGGAAACGCCGCGCGATATTCCGATTCTTGCGCCGATGATCAAGCGCGAGATCATCTATCGGTTGTTGATGAACGGGCAGGGTGTGTTGCTGCGTCAGATGGCATTGCAGGATAGCCAGATGAACCGCATCGCGAATGCCGTGCGCTGGTTGCGCGATCACTATGCGCAGCCGTTGCGGGTGGAGGCGTTGGCGCAGGAAGTGCACATGAGCGTGTCTTCGTTGCATCACCATTTCAAACTGGTGACGGCGATGAGCCCCTTGCAGTATCAGAAGCAGTTGCGGTTACAGGAAGCGCGTCGTCTGATTTTCGTCGCGGATATTGCAGTTGCTGCGGCGGCGCAGGCGGTGGGTTACGAGAGCGCCTCGCAATTCAGCCGCGAATACGCCCGCGTCTTCGGCGAAGCACCATTGCGCGACAAACGGCGCTGGCTACAGGACGGGGATGTGGGGGCGACGCGGGGGTAATAATCGCCGCGTGGCCTCGCGACGAGCTGCAAAAGGTGCTCGATAGCGTTGCGCGCGTTCCCGCGCATTGATTTTCTCAATGCATATGCAGCACGTATAAGGATTCCTTGATGAAACGAAGCCGGATCGCTGCCATCCCATAAGAATCGATGCATGCAAACACGAATTCACCAAACAACGGAGGGAGGTTGCGATGGCGATGATCGTGGCAGGACGTTTTACAACGTTCGATCAGGCGAATCTGGTGGCGAGCCGTCTCTATGACCGCTCGTTTCGGCCGTCCGACGTGTCGGTTTTCTTTCTGAACCCTACCGGGCAGCATGCGACGTTTCCCGTCGGCGGCGACGTGAATGCCGACGCCGCCGCACGGCCGGCCGGCAAGGGCGCTGCACAGGGTGTGATCGCCGGGGGCGCGTTCGGGCTGGCGTTGGGTGCGTTGCTCTTCATCACCGTCTGGCGATTCTGGCTGGTGCCGGTCGTCGCGATGATGGCCGGGGCCTATCTGGGCGCGTTTCTCGGTGCCCTTGGACGCATGCGTAGCCGCGAGCGCGTGTCGGCGCGAGAGGCCGGCATGCGAGATGCAGGCGTGATGCTTGCCACGCACGTGAGCGAGGCGACGGCCGATACGGCGATTGCCGTGCTGCGCGATGCCGGTGCGGCAGAGATCGAACAGGCGAATGGTGTGTGGGAGCGCGGTGAATGGCGTGACTTCGACCCGGTGCAGCGGACCCACGGTGTGCAAGGTGACGACGTCGACGCCGCACATGCGGAGCCGACGATTGGTGTGGCCGCGAACGACCATCGCACGGGGTCGCGTCGCGAGTCGGAGGATGCGACGCGACGAAAGCCTCGCCGTACCGACTGGCTGTAGAATCGCCGAACGCAGTCGCGCAATGGAGTCGCTCGCCGAAGTCGCTCAATGAACGCTCAGGAGGCTGACCATGCTGTCGATCCACACTGGTTTCGTCGTATGCCCCACCTGCAAGTCTCGTTTTGCCGTGGCGGCGAGCGAGCCGACCGTGCAGGCGCTCCACGACTACCTCCATTCGCAAGCCGAGGTGAAGTGTCCCACCTGCGAGACCGTCTTCACCACCGGCAGTGCGCGAAGCAGCATCGAGTTCGAGCCCGTCAACGACGGCGTGACCCTCTCGCCGTCGCCCGAACGAAGTATCGACGGGCTCGATAATCACTGACGGATGTCAGCCGCTCACAGCGGCGTCATCACCGCCTCACCCGCCTGATAACGGCGGGTATTTTCCAGGAACATCGCAATCGTCGCGGCTTCCGCCTCAGGGGAGCGGCCAGCCACGTGCGGGCTCAACACGACGTTCTGCAAGTCGATGAGCGCGGCGGGCGGCGACGGCTCGCCTTCGTACACATCGAGCCCCGCGCCGGCAATGACGCCGTTGCGCAATGCGTCGGCCAGTGCTGCCGTATCCACGACACTGCCACGTCCCAGATTCACGAGGAACCCGTTCTTGCCGAGCGCGCGCAGGACGTCGGCATTCACCATGTGATGCGACTCCGCGCCGCCCGGCGCCGTCACGACGAGAATGTCGGCCCACTCGGCCAGCGCCGGCACGCTGTCGAAAAACTGGTAATGCGCGGGCAGATCGTCGCGACGATTGCGGTTGCGGTAGCCGATCTGCATGTCGAAGCCTTCGCCGCGCCTGGCGAACTGGCGTCCCACAGCACCCAGACCAACAATGCCGAGCTTTTTGCCCGCGACGCCCGGTTGCATCGGCAAGGCATCGCGCCAGACACCCTTTCGGCACGCGGCGTCGTACTCGGGGATCCGGCGGATCGCCGCGAGCAGCAGTGCGAAGCCCTGATCCGCCACGGTCGGTGCATTGGCCCCGGCACCGTTGACGGCGACGATATTGCGCGCACGCATGGCTGGGACATCCAGATTTTCATAACCGGCACCCAGCGCACTGACCAGCTCCACGTTCGGCAGATGCGCCAGCTCGGCCGCGCTCATGCCGCGCGAACCGTTGGTGAGCACGAAGCGCGCACGTTCGCCTTCCGGTCCCCAGCCTTCGGGCGTGGGGTGGTGGCTCGGGCGGTAGATCACGTCGAAACGGGTCTGCAGTTCGGACAACTGCTCGGGATGCATCGGGATGATGACCAGCAAGGGGGGCAGCGACACCTTCAATCTCCGTCGGGGGAATTTGGATTGACGGCGCCGGGGCCGCGCAGGCCGCTCGCGTCGCCGTCAGACGACACTCTATCCCGATCCCGGCCGCTTTGCGCGCTGACGTTCAGGCAGCCGTTTCGACAGCCAGCACCGATTGCCGATGACGCAGACGCCCGAGCGTGAGCATCGTCAGACCGGCGAGCACGGCCGGTACGCCGATGGCCGCGAAGAGCGCGGGCATCGACCAGCCCATCGCGAGCATCGAGGCCCCGCCGACCGAACCGACCACCGAGCCCATACGTCCCACGCCGTTGGCCCAGCTCACGCCGGTCGCACGGCAATCCGTCGGATAGAACTCTGCCGACAACGCATTCGCGCCGACCTGACCGCCGGAGACACAGAACCCGGCCCAGAACACTGCCACCGACGCGAGCACCGGCGAGCTCGCCAGCGGTCCGACCGCCGCCACGCAGACACCGGCGAGCACGTAAGCCGCAGCAAGCACGTAGTGCGGATTGAAGCGGTCCATCAGCCAGCCGAGCACGATGGCGCCCAGCGTGCCGCCGACCTGGAACATCGCCGTGACGATGGCGGCATTGCGCAACGTGAGGCCGTTCGTGCGCAGCAGCGTCGGCAGCCAGCTCGACAGCAGATAGATCACCAGCAGGCTCATGAAAAACGTCACCCAGAAGAGCAGGGTGCCGCGCAGCAACTCAGGCTTGAAGAGATGGCGCACCGGCGACGTGGTCAACGGCTTCGTCGCCACGTTGAACGTTGCTCCACGCAGATCCTCCTGCGGGGCAATGCGTTGCAGCGATGCGGCCACGCGTTCCGGGGACTTCCCTGCCATCACGAGATAGCGCACCGATTCAGGCAACGCACGCATGAGCACGACACCGAGCACGATCGGCATGACGCCGCCCACGATCAGCACCGAGCGCCAGCCGAATGCCTCGATCAGTCCGGCAGACGCGAGACCGCCCAGCGCCGAGCCGAGCGTGAAGCCGCAGAACATCGTCGTGACGAGAAACGAACGGCGCGATTCCGGGCAGTACTCGGACGTGAGCGTGATGGCATTGGGCATCGCGCCGCCGAGACCCAGCCCCGTCAGAAAGCGCAGCGCGATGAGTTGCCAAAGCTCCATCGACCATGCCGATGCCAGACTGGCGACGCCGAAGAACAGCACCGAGAAGATGAGAATGGTCTTGCGCCCGAGCTTGTCGGCGAGCGGCCCGAACAGGAACGCACCGGCCATCAGGCCAGCGAGGCCTGCACCGAACAGCGGTGCGAGATGCGCAGGTGTGAGCGACCATTCGGTCCGGATCGCCGGCGCGATGAAGCCGATGGCGGCCGTGTCGAAGCCGTCGATGGCGACGATCAGGAAGCACAGGACGACGATCATCATCTGGAACGGCGAGATGCGATGCCGGTCGATGAACGCCGTCACGTTGATGGGACTGACTGGCATGGGTTGTCTCCTCTAAGGTGCCAGACGCAGTGCGACGCCGTAATGACGTCGCACCGCAGGACCCCGCGCGGTGGTTTTTTTGTCCGCTGCGGGGTTGATGCCGGGGATGCTCGGGGTGGGGCTATGCGCTCACGCCGTCACGCATTCGGCAGCCACGGCGTTTGCGACAGGCAGTTCTCGGCGCGCCAGCCGTGCAGCCATTGCAACGCGTCGTAGAACTGCGTCTGCGTGCGGCCTTTCCAGAGCGAGTTACGTACCCAGCGGTCTACGCCCTTGGCGTGATAGACGCGTCCCATGTCGCGTGCGCCGTAAAGCACGCGAGCGGTGCGGGGAATGCGGGCGTGTTCGTAACGACGGAAGGCGTCGGTAAAGTCACCGTTTGCAGCGGCGTAGGCGGCGCCGAGCGTGACGGCGTCCTCCAGCGCCTGACACGCGCCTTGTGCGATGTATTGCGTCATCGGATGCGCGGCGTCGCCGAGGATCGTGGCGCGCCCGAAGCTCCACTGCTCGACCGGGTCGCGATCGGCCGTGGCCCAGCGTCGCCACGAGGTCGGGCGGTCGAGCATCTGGTGCGGCAGCGCGTCGACGCCTTCGAAGTACGACAGCACTTCTTCCTTGCTGCCGTCGCGCACGCCCCAGACTTCCTGCTCGCGGCTGTGGAACGTCACCACGAGGTTGTATTGCTTGCCGCCGCGCAGCGGGTAGTGCACGAGGTGGCAGTGCGGGCCGGCCCACACGACCGGCGCGTTGACCTGCAAGTCCTTCGGCATGTTCTCGACGTCCACCACGGCGCGATACACGACGTGACCCGTCACGCGCGGTTCGTCGCCGATCAGTGCTTCGCGCACGGCAGACTTCACGCCGTCGCAGCCGATCACGGCGTCGGCCGTGTGGCGCTCGCCATGCTGATCCGTGACGGTGACACCGTTCGCATCCTGATCGAGCGAGACGACGCGCGTCGCCGTGCGGAACTGAATCAGCGGATTGCGCTGCACGGCTTCGAGAATCGACAGATGAATGTCGGCGCGATGGATCACGGCGTACGGGTTGCCGAAGCGCTCGCGGTAGGGTGCACCGACGTCGACCTCCGCGATGACGCTGCGGTCGATGGCATCGCGCAGCGTGATGTGATCGGTGAAGACCGAGCGTGCGCGCGCCGCCTCACCAACGCCGAGCGCATCGAGCGCGGCGAATGCGTTGGCGGCCAACTGAATGCCTGCGCCGATCTCGCCGATCGTCTCGGCTTGCTCCAGCAATTCGATATGCACGCCCTGATTGGCGAGTGCCAGGGCAGCGGCCAGACCGCCGATGCCCCCGCCTACGACGAGCGCTTTGGGTTGATGGGTTTGCGTCATGCTTGTCTCCTCGGGCACTTTCCGCCCTTCCTGCCTTTCATCTACGGCGCGCGACCACGTGTGGGTCGTCGACGCCGAGTTTGTGCCGCTTCATGTCAGGCCATGCAGGCCATCTTCAGGCCGTGTAGTCCGGCTGACGGTCGGGGGCTGCCGAGACGAACGCCGGGTGCGTCGTCGCCCTGGCATACACCGCCATCGCGCGCGGATAGGGCGACAGATCGCAGCCCATGCGTTGCGCGTTGGCGATCTGCGGAATCAGGCAGACGTCGGCCAATGTCGGCGCGTCGCCGAAACACCATTCACCGTGACCGTACCTGTCGAGCAGACGCTCGACACCGGCCATGCCCTCCGCCACCCAGTGCCGATACCAGGTGTCCTTTTGTTCGGCGGACAGGCCCAGCGGGCCTTGTAGATACTTCAGGATGCGCAGGTTGTTCACCGGATGGATGTCGCAACTGATGAGCATCGCGAGTTCGAGTACGCGGGCGCGCGCCTCGATGTCCTGCGGCACCAGACGCGTCTCGGGATACTTCGCGTCGAGATAGTCGGCGATGGCGAGCGACTGACCGAGCGTAAAGTCGCCGTCGACGATGGCGGGCACCGTAGCCGACGCATTGACCTCGTCGACGTAGGGCGCGGCGCGGTGCTCGCCGACGCGGATGTTCACCGGGATGGTGTCGAACGCAATGCCCTTGAGCGCAAGCGCGATGCGAATGCGATACGACGTCGAGCTATTGAAGAAGCTGTAGAGCTGCATGACGATGCCTCAGACCACACGCACCGTGATCTCGCCGAGTCCTTCGACGGCCGTCACCATCGTCTCGCCTGCCTTCACCGGACCGACGCCTTCAGGCGTGCCGGTGTAGATGAGATCGCCCGGCTCCAGACGGAAGAATTGCGACAGATACGACACGGTCTCGGCGACCGACCAGATGAGGTGCGTCACGTCGCTCTTCTGCTTTTGTACGCCGTCCACCGTCAGCGAGATCGCGGCCTTTTCGACATGACCGATGCTCGACACCGGATGGATCGGGCCGATGGGGGCCGAGGCGTCGAACGCCTTGCCGATTTCCCACGGACGACCCATCTCGCGCATTTTCATTTGCAGGTCGCGACGCGTCATGTCCAGACCCACGGCGTAACCCCACACGTGCTCCAGCGCCTGATCGAGCGGAATGTCCGAACCGGCCTTGCCGATCACGGCGACCAGTTCCGCTTCGTAGTGATAGTTGCTCGTCTGCGCCGGGTACTTGAGCTCCAGCGTATCGCCATAGGCGACCGGCAGCACGGCGTCGGCCGGCTTGCAGAAGAAGAACGGCGGTTCACGGTCCGGATCGAAGCCCATTTCACGGGCGTGAGCGGCGTAGTTGCGGCCGACGCAATACACGCGACGCACGGCGAACTGGTCGTTGCTGCCGACAACGGGAATGCCAACGACGGCGGGCGGAGTGAAGACGTAGGACATGGTGTTTGACTCGTCGGATCAGAGAGAAGACAGAGAGAAGGTTGACCGCGCACCGCTCGCATTCGTCGAATGCGTGGCGGGGCGCAGGGTCGTCGTTTCGTTGACGTATGCCGCTCAGGTACGCGATTCGCGCAGCAGATTCAGCGCGGCGAGCACGGGGCGGTCGGAGTAGCTGAACAGCACGGCGTCTTCCAGCGCGGCGAGTTGCACTGGCGCCCATGACGGCACCACGAAGTGATCGCGCGGTTCGAACTGGAAGACTTCGTCGCCGATGCGCACGGTGCCGCGGCCTTCGACGACCGAGAAGACGGTGGCGTCGGTGCTGCGGTACGTCTTGCCCTGGAAGCCGGCGGGCAGGTACTGCATGAACGTCGCCATCGTCGGCATCGGCCAGCCGCCGGTCGCCGGATTCACATAACGGAGCTTGATACCGTCCCACGGATCGAGTTCGCCGTTGCGGTACAGCGTGTCGAGCGCTTCGCGCGAGCGCGCGTACGGATAGCTGAAGATCGGCGACGTCGGGTCGCTGACCTTGTGATGCACCGGCAGCATGTTGAACCCGTAGCGGGCGAAGCTGTCGCCTTCCGGGCGCTGAACGGGTTGCTGCGATTCCGGGTAGTTCTCGGCGAAGCCGGCGTCGAAATACTGAACCAGCGGAATGTCGAGACCGTCGAGCCACACGACCGGCTCACCGTCCGCCGGATTGCCGTGGTCGTGCCATGTCCACGACGGGGTGATGATGAAGTCGCCCGGATGCATGGTGGTGCGCTCGCCGTTGACCGCCGTCCACGCGCCGCGACCTTCCACGATGAAGCGCAGTGCCGATTGCGTATGACGATGGCTCGGTGCGATCTCGCCCGGCAGGATCAGTTGCAGCCCGGCGTAAAGCGAGCCGGTGATGCTCGACGAGCCCGGGGTGCCGGGGTTTTGCAGAATCAGAACACGGCGCACGGCTTCTTCGGCGCTGATGACGCGTCCTGCTTCCATCACCAGCGGACGCACTTCGTTGTATTTCCAGATGGCAGGCACCACGCGCGGGCGCGGCTGGGGCGGCACGAGGCTGTGCAGCGATTCCCACAGCGGGGCCATGTGGTTGTGACCGATGTGTTCGTAATAGGCGGCGCGTTCTGCACTCGGGGCGCGGTCGGACATGCTCGTCTCCATATTGGAAGGGGCCCGGTCTGCTTGTCTGGCAAGCGCAGCCATGCGGCAGTGCCGTGGCTTTCGGGTCTATGGATAGCGTTATACTCGGCGAGACATATTCTTTGAAATGAAAAAATCATCGGATCCATACGAAAAATCGTATGACTCGGGTGGTTTTGGGGTGCCGCACCGGCATCTGGAGACGACGCATGGATTGGACCCATCGTTTGCGTCTGCGCAACTTGCAGATGCTGCTGACCCTGGCGGAGACCGGCAACATGAGCCAGTCTGCGGCGTTGCTCAACACGACGCAGCCCGGGTTGTCGAAGTGGCTGAAGGATCTCGAGGACGACATCGGCCTGCCGCTGTTCGAGCGACAGGCGCGAGGTTTGCGTCCGACGTCTTACGGGGAGGCGCTGATCCAGCACGCTCGCCGCATCGAAGCGCAACTCGACACCGCACGCGACGATCTCGACGCCATGCGCGAGGGCGGCAGCGGACTGGTCGCGATCGGCACCTCGGGGGCGTCGTCGGCGGACACCGTGCCGCTCGCGGTGCTGCTGCTGTTGCAGCGCATGCCGCGCGTGCAGGCGCGGGTCGTCGAAAACACGATGGACCGGCTGATGAACCAACTGGCGCATAGCGAGATCGACATCGTGGTCGGACGCTCGGCGCCGGAATTGCAAGACCGGAACGTGCGCACGGAAGCGTTGTATCTGGAGCCGTTGCACTTTGTGGCGCGTGCACGGCATCCGGTGTTTTCGCGCGCGTCGGTGGATTGGTCGGACATCCAGCACTACCGATGGGTCGTGTGGCCGCGTGGCACACCGATTCGCAACGCCTTGGAGGCGGCGCTGGCGGAGGCCGGGTATCCGCTGCCAAACGATACTGTTGAATCGAATTCGACGATTCTCAATCTCACGCTGCTCAATAACAGCGACATGATCGGTCTTGCGTCTCACCGCACAGCGAGTCGCTTGCAAGCGCTGGGCGCACTGCGCATCGTGCCGCTACGCCTCGCGGGGTTCGGCGGCGTATCGATGTACTGGCGCGACGACGGTGCAAACCGCGCAGCAGTCGTCGAAGCACTCGAATGCCTGCGCTCGGCCGCCGCCCGCTCGACAGGGGATCTCGTTGAAGGGATCGAAGGCGAGGGGTGATGGCGGCGGGGAGCGATAAACGAGCAAACGGCGGCGGCTCCCAGGCCGCCTCGAAAGTGCGGCGTAGCCGCCGAGATCAGCGCACGAGTTCGTGAATGGTTTCGCCTAGTCGACGCATGAATCGGGTGAAATCGGTGGCCATCTCGCGATCGATCGGGCGCTTCGCCTGAAGGAAGTGGTGGACGTCTGCTTCGTGGGCGATGGCATTTCTTCTTCTTACTACCTCGTAGAGAAATACACGCACGGTCGCTTCGTCTTCTCCCATCGCCGACGCGATTTTCTTCCACTTGCGCTTCTCGTGCCAGATGTAGCTGAGTCCATCGACGACCTTGTCCGGGTGCTGGAAGGACATTGCACGCAGTTTGTCGCGAATGGTTTGAGAGAAGATGTTGCTCCGGGGAGCGTCTTCAACACCTTTCAATTGGGCAACGACGCCGAGTGGAATCGGCTCGTCGAGATACTTTGGCGTGGAGGTTCGGTTGCCGGAGTAAATATCGATAATCCCGATGTGAATGATGTCGTGCAGGAGTTTGTCGAACGCGCTGACAGAACAGACGATCTTCGAACGAAGCAGATCGTCGAGACTCTTCTGTCCCCGCATGTTCTCCACGAGGAAGTCATAGAAAGACGCGAAGGCTTCAACGTCGTCCATATTGGATCGAAAGGCGGCGAGCGCATCATGCATGGTTCAGTAGCGAGGCAAGGTCGGCCGCGACGGATTCAAGTTGGATGCGAAGATGGTCGCGTTGCATCTTTACATGTGCCATCGATGCGCCAAACGCGTCGATGTCTGAATCGGAAAGCGCAAAAGCCGGGATGCCAACTTTCAGCGACTTCCTGTGGAGTTCGCTGTAATCCTCGATTTGACCAAGATGAAACCCCTCCGTCAGTAGACTGGGCGGATACTGCTCTGGTGGGAAAGTCATTCCCTTTGTGGACAGATGGGGAACAAAGTCGTTGGATATTGCGAATCTGATTTTCTCGACATCCTCTGACGCTGGCCTTTTTATCGACCCGGTGTAATCGACAAGTGGGCGGTTCAATATTCCGCCAAACTTCGGTGTCCCGTGGCCCAACGGGTATGCCGTTCTTGCGAAAGCTTCCATCGAATTCTTCTTCCAGTTGATCCATCGGGCGAGCACGTATTTCAACCTGTGCAGCGTTTTGACCGCGAAAGGATCAGGTGTGACAGGGACAACGAAAACATCGCTATGCATAAAGAGGTTCGCGCTGACGCCACCGAACCCGGCCGGGACATTGATCAAGGTGAAGTCGATGTCGTACTTCCGTTCGCACAATGAAATCAAATGGTGGAAAGCACCCGGTGTGTTCTCCATCGACTCGAATCTCGCATTGGCATCCTGCACAAGCGTGAGTTGGAAGTCGCATTCCGCCAGATTGGTGTGTCCCGGCAATAGGCGCAAATTGGGAGACTCAGGTGGTGCAGGGCAGTCGATTTCGCGAATGAGAAAGGCGTCCAGCTCGAATGCCGCACGCGTTGCATCTTTCAGATTGTGACGACACGTGGTTTCTGCGCGGTAGTGCTGGTCAAACCCCTCCCGCAGAACAAGGCTGGTCAAATCGCATTTCGGGTCCGCGTCGACGAGCAGAACGCGGTAATTCTCGGCCAGCAGCCAGCCCAGGTGATAAATGAAACTGGTATTGCTAATGCCGGCGGTGTAGTTAATCGGCACCAGACGCTTCGCCATTTTCGTCTCCTGAATGGATGCGCCAGGAAGTACGACGGGATGCCCGTCGAACGTTTCAGAATGGTGTTTGAACCGAGGTTGTCGTGATCGGCGGTAGGTCATGTCGAAGTGTGGTCTGCGAAACGGATGCACAGTCTCGCAAGAATCCCCAGAGGCCACCGACACTCGAAGAGACACAAGCACATCGGAATCGCATAGCTTTCAATGGCTTAGCTAAACCCGATCGAACCCATTTATCCGACGTTCCCCAAGTCTTGCGCGTCGCCCGCGCAAAGCCGCATCACAAACCCCAAAGCGCATCGAACGGTTTGCTACACTTGCCGCCTGTCGAAGTCACTCTCTCGGGGCGTCAATGATTGGCCGCATCTCCGGCACGCTGCTGGAAAAGAATCCGCCGCACATCCTGGTCGACTGCCAGGGCGTGGGCTACGAAATCTCGGTGCCGATGAGCACCTTTTTCAACCTGCCGAACGTCGGCGAGCGCGTCACGCTGCTCACGCAGTTCATCGTGCGCGAAGACGCCCAACTGCTGTTCGGTTTCGGCTCGCCGGACGAGCGCAATACCTTCCGCGAACTGCTCAAGATCTCGGGCGTTGGCGCACGCACGGCGCTGGCGATTCTGTCGGGCATGAGCGTGGCCGATATCGCGCAGGCCGTGACGCTCCAGGAGTCGGGGCGTCTGACCAAGATCCCCGGCATCGGCAAGAAGACAGCCGAGCGCCTGCTGCTCGAACTCAAGGGCAAGCTCGGTGCACAACTCGGCACCGTGGCCGGCGCGGCCGTGCCGCACGACCACAAGAGCGATGTCGTCAACGCACTGCTTGCGCTCGGCTATTCCGACAAGGAAGCGCTGGCCGCAGTCAAGTCCGTGCCCGACGGCACGACGGTGTCCGACGGCATCAAGCACGCGCTCAAGTCGCTCTCGAAGGCCTGAGACTGCCTGAGCTTCCTGAGCGTGGATACGCAGTCATGTTGCGCGAACGCGCGACAAACGTGGGACGGTAGCGAGGAGACGGTATGCAACTGCGATGGCTCGAAGACTTCGTCGAACTGGCCCGCACGCGCAGCTTCACGCGGGCGGCGGAGAACCGGTTCGTCACGCATCCGGCATTCGGTCGACGTATTCGCGCGTTGGAGGAGTGGGTCGGCACGCGACTCGTCGAGCGCAGCAAGCCGCTCGAACTGACGGCGGCGGGCACGGTGTTTCTCGACGCCGCCACCAATGCGCTCGATATTCTTCACAGCGCCCGCACGCAGTTGCAGGACGCCGCGCCCACGCTCGAAAACAACCTGCGGATCGCCACCGGACGTACGCTCGCCGCCACGTTCTTCCCCGATTGGTACGACGAAACCGTCTCGCGCATCGGCTTCTTTACCGCAACGCTTTCGACGGGCGGCGCAGAGGAAGCCATCCTGCGACTTGCGGCCGGTGAAGTCGATCTGCTCATCGTCTATTCCAGTGCGCACACGCGTCTTCTCATCGACCAGGAACGATTCGACTGGTTGAGCGTGGCGCGCGAAGTGCTGGTGCCGGTCAGTGCGCTCGATGCCAAGGGCCGCGCCAGATACCGGCTCGCAGCTGGTCCGGCGTCGATACCGTGGCTGGCGTTCACCCGGACATTGACGTTGCGGGCGGTGCTCGCGCGCCATCTGGCCGAGATGCCGAATCGTCCGACGCTCAAGCCCGTCTATCAGGCGGATTCCTACGAAGCGATTCTCGCGATGGCGCGACGCGGTGCCGGCATTGCCTGGTTGCCGCAGCGTCTCGTGGCCGATGACGTCGCGCGCGGTACGCTCGCCATCGTGGGTGGCAAGGACTGGCAGATCGGTTTCGACATCGCGCTCTATCGGCGACGGCACCAGCCGCACCCCGTGCTCGACGCCATCTGGGAAAGCGCGAAGCTGGCTGCCGGGGACGACATCTGACATCGTTACAGCCCTGCACGAGTCGCGACGCGCAGGGCGGACCGCTGGTACCGGTGTCACGCGGGCGATCCTCGTCACAAACTCGCGGCACCACCGGTGCATCGTCTGCGAGGACCGCCGACCGCGTGTCAACGGTCTCTAACTCACCTATCAACCACGCATCATCGCCGCAACACCCAACTTCACATACTCAAGTAGCGGCGCGTCGATGAGCGAACCCGCCATCAACTCGGGTTCGAGACGATGAGCTTCGCGAAGCTTCACATGGGTTGCAGGGTCGTCGCCGGCGTACGACCGGAAATAGGTCATCCACTGACTCACGAGTGCCTGAACTTGCGGCGCATCGGGCGGCGCACCGGCTTCGAGTTGCTCGCGCAACGCGCCGATGAGCACCGGCCACTCGTCCGTGTAAGTCAGGTAGTTCGCTTCGAGGTAGCGATATTCGGCATCGTTGAGATACCGTCGATAAATCGTCAGCTTCGTTTGTGCGAAGGCGACCTTGATGTATTGCATCAACCCGGCGGTGATGCCGGTTTGCGTGCGCATCGACGGCTCGTTCTCATGCATCGCGTTGAGCTTGGCAAGCAGACGCGCGTCGCCCCCCGTATCGCGCTCGACCATCGCCATCCAGCGCCGCGAGACCGCCTGCGCTGCCTCGCTCACGGGCGGTTCGCCCCGCGCCATGAGTTCGCTAACTTCAGCCACGATGGCGGGCCAATCCGACGCGTACGCCTGCTTGTTTTTATACAGCGGGAAGCGAGCGAGTTCTTCCGGTGACAAGTATTTCTCGTACATATTCATCAACTCCAGCGTTGACAGCCATTCGGCAAGATCCGGGGCGACGCCTGACGCCAGTTGCGTTTGCAGTTGCACGAGTCGACTACGCAAACGACTCGCGTCGTCGATCTGCCGTGTGAGCATATCGATCTGACGTGCAATCAGCGAATCGAGTGTGTCGGACGACGTGTCCCGGTTTGCCAACCATTGACCGATGTCGGCAAGCGACATGCCGAAGCGTCGCAACGCCTGAATCTCATGCAGACGGGTGATGTCGCCGAGATCGTAGAGCCGATAGCCGGCATCGGAGCGCGCCGAAGGCGAGAGCAGACCCAGCGTGTCGTAGTGATGAAGCGTGCGTACCGTCAGGCCGCTGCGTTTCGCCAATTCGCCGACTTTAAGCCGCATGGAACTCCCCCGTAATCTTCTGGCGTGTGACAAGGCTGAAGCCTCACGTAGTGTGAGGGTCAAGCGATTCTATGCGATGGACGCCAGTCGCTATCGACGGTGTCACCGCACGCCGCCACATCGAAGTGTGGGACGAAAGGGTAAGCGGAGGGGAAAGCCGGGAAGGAGATCAGGCCGTCACGTGGGCGCCGGAGCGCGCCACGTGAGGTAAAGCGTCGAGATACTGATGTGTCGGCGAAGGCGCGGCTCGACAGTGACTACCTTCGAGTCCGCACCTTTGCCGTCAGGATCAATGCTCGTGATGCAGGTACTTTGCCTGACGTGGCAGGCGCAGGCTCACCAGGAACGCCAGCACCATCATGCCGGTGACGTACCAGTAGAACGTCGGCTCCATGCCCGCTTTCTTCAGGCCGAGCGCCACGTATTCGGCCGAGCCGCCGAAGATGGCGTTGGCGACCGCATAGGCCAGACCCACGCCCAGCGCGCGGACTTCGATCGGGAACATCTCGGCCTTCACGATACCGCTGATCGACGTATAGAAGCTCACGATAGCCAGCGCCAGGCAGATCAGCAAGAACGCGCTCGTCGGGCTTTGCACGGTCTTGAGCGCCGTGAGGATCGGCACCGTGCAAATCGCACCGAGGCCGGCGAACAACAGCATGTTGTTGCGACGGCCGATCTTGTCCGAGAGCATGCCGAAGATCGGTTGCATGCACATGTAGACGAACAGGCAGCCCGTCATGATGTAGCTCGCCGTCTTGATCGGCATACCGGCCGTGTTCACCAGATACTTCTGCATGTACGTGGTGAACGTGTAGAAGATCAGCGACCCGCCGGCGGTGTAGCCGAGCACCGTGAAGAACGCGGCCTTGTGATGACGGAACAGACCGGCAATCGACCCGGCGTCGCGGTTGTTACGGCTCGCGCTCGTCGACGTTTCATGCAACGTGCGACGCAGCATCAGCGCCACCACTGCCGTGATCGCCCCGACCACGAACGGGATACGCCAGCCCCAGGCCTTGAGTTCAGCTTCGCTGAGCAACTGCTGAAGAATCACGACCACGAGCACGGCGAGCAACTGGCCGCCGATGAGCGTTACGTACTGGAACGACGAGAAGAAGCCGCGACGGCCCTTGAGCGCCACTTCACTCATGTACGTCGCCGTCGTGCCGTATTCCCCACCGACCGACAGGCCTTGGAGCAGACGCGCGAGCAGCAGCAGCGCCGGGGCCCAGTTACCGATGCTGGCGTACGTCGGCAGTGCCGCGATCAGCAGCGAGCCGAAGCACATCATCATCACCGAGATGACCATCGAGTTCTTGCGGCCGTTACGGTCGGCAATGCGGCCGAAGATCCAGCCGCCGATGGGGCGCATCAGGAAGCCGGCTGCGAAGACGCCGGCGGTGTTGAGCAACTGGGCCGTCGGGTCCGAACTCGGGAAGAACGCCGGCGCAAAGTAGATCGCGCAGAAGGCATAGATGTAAAAGTCGAACCACTCGACCAGATTCCCTGACGACGCGGCCACGATCGCGAAAACGCGCTTGCGGACTTCTTCAGGGGTGGGGGGCGGGTTGCTGATTCCTGCGTTGGATGTCGCTGTCTCTCTCATTTCTACTGGCGATGGGGGCATCGCATTGATAACTACGTTTGCAACATGACGCTGATGCGCTTGCTCGCCTCGTAGGTCCTTCACATGCGAAGGAATAAGCGAATCGCGTCGCGGGGGCGGGCCAACTATAGCGGTTGTCAGCGGGGGCAGACAATGCCCGCGTGACAGATCGATTATTGTGAATATCGCAACAATCGATCGAATTGTTGCGTCGCAGCATGGTGATGACGCCCGCCCGGCGGACGTTTGCGTCAGACGACGAGCGTTTCGGCTAACGGGACGAGGCACGCGAAATACACCGGAAATTCGAGAAATATTCTTTCGCGTGGGACGTTGCCCGGGCAGGTTTGCGCGCTTCCTGGAGGCTTATGCCCTGTCGCCACGTGCATTTCTTCCGGACATTCATAAGCTTTTCGATAACAAATGCTTAGCCGCGCGCGGGGTGGCCGGTAGCATGGGATGCCGCTCCATCCTGAAGCCCTCGCCCCCAGGCGCGAGGCGCCATCCCCCGAAGTCATGCAAGGCGATACGTTATTGATCAAGTCGGGCGGCGTGGCCGCGCTGACCGAATGGCAACACCATTTCGCGCGGCTGATGCCGGGCCTGCGCGTCTATGGCTGGGACGACCCGTTCGTCGACGCCCGCAACGTCAAATATGCGCTGGTCTACCAGCCCGATCACGGACGTCTCGCCCATTACCCCCGACTGCGCCTGATCCTGAGTGCGGCGGCGGGCGTCGATCACATCCTGGCCGACCCGGCACTGCCCGCCAACATTCCCATCATTCGTATGGTGACGGACGAGACGCGCGAGCGCATGAGCGACTTCGTGACGTTCGCGGCGCTGGCCATCGTCCGGGACATGCCCGCGCTCGTCGCGGCACAGCACGACGGGCGTTGGGCGAACGAGCTGACCGGACGCCTCGCGCGCGACACACGTGTCGGTGTGCTGGGGCTGGGCGAGCTGGGCAGTGCCGTCGCCACCCGTCTGTATGCCAACGGCTTTCGCGTGAACGGCTGGTCGCGCACGCCGAAGCGGCTCACCGGGGTGAACGTATTCGCCGGCGACGCGCAACTCGATGCGCTGGTCGCCGAGACCGACATCCTCGTCAATCTGCTGCCCGATACGCCCGCAACGCGCGGCATTCTCGGACGCAAGTTGTTCGCGCAGTTGCCGCCCGGCGCGAGCGTCATTCAGGTCGGTCGTGGCGCACATCTCGACCGACAGGCGTTGCTCGATGCGCTCGACAGCGGTCGACTGCGCTCGGCCTTCGTCGATGTGTTCGACGTCGAACCGCTGCCGCCGGGCGACACGCTGCGCCATCATCCGAAGGTATTCGTCACGCCACATATCGCGTCGACGGTGTCGTATGCGGCACGGGCGCGTCAGGTGGCGGAAGTGCTCGGTGCGCATCGGCGCGGCGCACCGCTGCCATTCGTCTACGACGCCGCAAGAGGGTACTAAGTCATGTCTCCCGCCTCACCCGCCTCTGTGTCTTCCATCAGGACGTCCGATAGCGAAGAAGCCGTCGCGCTGGCACGCGGCGACGATGCCTACGAGCGTATCCGTCACGACGTGCTGACGTGCGAGATCATGCCGGGTGCGGTGGTGAGCGAAGCGGAGTTGATGCGTCGGTACGGCATTGCGCGCACGAGTTGTCGTGTGGCGCTGGTACGGCTGGTGCATGAAGGCTTTGCGCGTGCGATTCCTCGTCAGGGATATCGCATTTCGCCGGTGACCCTCGCCGACGTCGAAGAGATTTTCACCCTGCGCGCCCAGCTCGAACCGATGGCGGCGCGGCTCGCGTGCGGCAACGTCGACACCGAACTGCTTGCGCGACTGGACGAAGCTTGCGAGGCGCCGTTCGCCCACAAGCCC
Source organism: Pandoraea sp. ISTKB (assembly GCF_001721285.1). Lineage (NCBI taxonomy): Bacteria > Pseudomonadati > Pseudomonadota > Betaproteobacteria > Burkholderiales > Burkholderiaceae > Pandoraea > Pandoraea sp. ISTKB. The sequence goes on along the minus strand of NZ_MAOS01000001.1, from coordinate 291,339 downwards.
ATCGACCATCAGATCGAGTGGTTCCTGCACACGAACCGCAAGTTCCATCTGACGATTGCGGCCGCCAGCGGCAATGCTCGCCTGTATCGGACGCTTGCCGGATTGATGGACGACATGGCGCGTCTCGTGTCGCTGGGCTTCGGCGTACAGGGCGTGCGCCCGCGTATCGAACACGATCACGAGAGCATCATCGGTGCGCTGGTGACAGGCAATGCGCCGCGCGCAGAAGCGCTCGCGCGCCAGCACATCGAGACCTTCCTTCAGCAGACGAAAGAACATGTGTTTGCGAGTCTGTCGGCGTCTGGCACGTGGCTGCCATACCTGTCGATCGCCGATCTGCGCAAATGATCAGGCGGCGGTGAGCACCTGAGCTTCGGTGCGCGATTCTCGTGCGCGCCCCGGAATCGCGTCGAGCAGCGCGCGCGTATACGGATGCGACGGCGCGCGAAAGATCGCCGACGTCTCGCCGTACTCGACCACACTGCCCGACTTCATGACGGCGAGCGAGTCGCACAACTGTGCCGCGATGCGCAGGTCATGTGTGATGAAGATCATCGACAGGCCCAACTCCGCCTTGAGCCGCGCAAGCAAACGAAGCACCTGCGCCTGTACGGAGACGTCGAGCGCCGACACGGGCTCGTCGGCGACCAGCACCCTCGGACGCATCGCCAATGCCCGCGCCAACCCGATGCGTTGACGCTGTCCGCCCGAGAACTCATGCGGAAAGCGATCGAGCGCATCGGCGCTCAGGCCGACCAGCTCGAACAGTTCAAGCGCATGCGCATGCGCTTCACGCGGAGGCTCGCCGCGCGCAATCGGACCCTGCGTGACGATATCGCCCACGCGACGTCGCGGGTTCAGCGAACTGAACGGGTCCTGAAACACCATCTGAATGTCGAGTGCCGTGCGCCGCGCGTTGGCGTCGAGCGAGCCGGACGCCAGATCCGTGTCGCCGTAGAGAATGCGTCCCGCGTCGGGTGTCATCAGCCGCAGGATCGAGCGCGCAAGCGTAGACTTTCCCGAGCCGCTTTCGCCCACGATGCCGAGCGTCTTGCCGCGTCCGACGTCGAGACTGACGTCGCGCAATGCCGCAGTGTGTGCCTGCGCCTTCTTGCCCAGCCAGCCATGCTTCGCGTAGGTCTTGCGCACCTGTTCGATGCGCAGCACCGGCGGCGTGGCATCGTCGCGCTGGACCGGGGAGGCATTAGCTGCCGAGGCCGATGGCAATGCCGGGACGGCTGCGATGAGCGAACGTGTGTATTCATGCGACGGACGTGTCAGGATCGTCTGCGCCGTGCCTTGCTCGACGATCTCTCCATGCCGCATGACGGCCACGCGATCCGCGATCTCGGCCACGACACCGAAGTCGTGCGTGATGAAAAGCACGCCAGTCCCCTTGCGTTGCTGAAGCTCCCGAATGAGCGTGAGAATCTGCGCCTGCGTGGTGACGTCGAGCGCTGTCGTCGGTTCGTCTGCGATCAGCAGTTCGGGTTCGAGCGCGAGCGCCATCGCAATCATCGCGCGCTGGCGCTGTCCGCCGGAAAGCTCGTGCGGATAGCGCTTCGCTGCATCGTTGGGGGACGGAATGTGCACGGCTTCCAGCCATTCCAGCATGCGTGCCCGAATCGTGCTGCCCGGCAGTCGGGTGTGCGTGCGATAGACCTCTGCGATCTGATCGCCGATGGTGCGCAGCGGGTTGAGTGCGGTCATCGGCTCCTGAAAGATCATGCCGATGCGCGAGCCGCGCCAGCGGCGGCGCTCGGCTTCGGGCAGCGTCAGCAGATTGCCCGCGCCCTCCCAGGCGACGCGTCCGCCACTGACTTGCACGCCGGGCGGCAGCAGGCCGAGCAGGGCGCTCGCGGTCATCGACTTGCCCGAGCCGCTTTCGCCGACCATACACAGGATCTCGCCGCGCGCGAGCGAGAACGAGACGTCGTGAAGCGCATGCAGGCGATCGGCATTGGGCGGCAGATCGAGCGTGAGATGTTCGACGTCGAGCAGAGTCGTCATGGTGACTGTCCGTAAGGGGCGCGGAGGGGCGCGAAGGTTCGCGAAGGAAGTGGCGGGAGCGCGTTCTGACCGATATCAGAGGCGCTGTCCGCCGCTCGCGTCGATGGATTGACCGGTGATCCAGCGGCTTGCATCACTGGCGAGGAAGGCCACGATGTCCGCAATGTCGCGCGGCTCGCCCACCCGGCCGAGCGCCACAGTCTGTGCGATGACCTGACGCGCCACCGGGTCGCTCGCGCGCTTGTTCAGATCGGTGGCCGTCGCCCCCGGCAGCACGGCGTTCACGGTGATGCCACGGGCGCCGAGATCGGCGGCAAGCGACAGCGTCAGCGCTTCCAGACCGGCTTTCGCCGGTGCATAGACGCTCATCTCCGGATAGGCCGCACGCGTGCCCATGGAGGAGACGTTGACGATGCGCCCGCCGTCCTTCACATGCCGGAGCGCATGCTGGATGAGGAAGAACGGCGATTTGAGATTGACTTGCAGGACACGGTCGAAGTCCTCGGGCGTCACCGCATCGATGCGAGCGCGCAAACCGACGCCCGCATTGTTCACGAGGATGTCGAACTGCGGCGGCAGGTCATGTGCGGTCAGTGCGCCGATGAAACGTTCGACGAGTTGCTGCGCCCCATCGGCAGACGCGAGATCCGCCTGCACCGCGAAGGCGCGCGCGCCACCGGCGATGAGTTGTGCGACAAGCGTTTCGGCGTCGGCGGATGCCGCGTTGTAATGCACGCCGAGCGTTGCGCCGCGTGCCGCCAGCGCGATGGCGATGGCACGGCCAATGCCACGGCTGGCGCCGGTGACGAGCGCGACTTTCCCGTCGAGACGGATCGGATCGCTGGATTCGGTGAGAAGACTCATGACGCATGGGCTCCGGTGAGCGAAAGAGAGTTAGCACGGCCGTCGCTCCACCCCCGGGAGGCTTCGAGCGCGCGCGCCTGTTGCAGCAGGGCATGACGGTCGACCTTGTTGGTCCCCGCCCAGGGCAGTTCGGTGACGAAAGCCACGCGGCGCGGATGCTGATACGCCGGACCGTTGGCGAGGGCATGCTGCTTGAGATCCTCGGCGCTCAGCGTGCTGCCGGGCTGGCGCACGACGAAGGCGACGGGCACGGCGGCACGTTCCTCGTCGGGCAACGGCACCACGCTCGCCTGACGCACTTCCGGATGCGCCTCCAGCAATTTCTCCACTTCCACCGGATAGATGTTCTCGCCGGCGCAGACGAACATGTCGTCGGCGCGTCCCACGAAGTAGAAGAAGCCGTTGGCGTCGCGTCGCATGACGTCGCCGCTGTAGTACCAGCCGTCGTCGAGCACCTGTGCGGACTTCTCGGGCAGTCGGTGATAGCCGTGCATCACCGCGGGGTTGCGCATGCATAGCACGCCCTGATGCGCGTCGGGGCCGTCGACGAGCTTCACCGCGTCGGGCGAGAGCGGATAGCCGAGCGCGAGCGGTGGCAGCGGGATACCGTCAGGGTGCGGACCGAAGATGCTCGGCCCCGCTTCCGTCGTGCCGTAACCGTGATGGATGTGCGTCTCCGGGAACGCCGCCTGAATGTGTGCGAGCAACGCCGTGCTCATGGGCGCCGAGCCGAGCATCACGCGCTTGAGCGACGATACGTCGCGACCGGCGAGTGTCTGCGGGTCCTTGACGAGCCGCGCGAACATCGTCGGCACGGCCGTCAGTACGGTGATGCGATAGCGCTCCAGCGCGTCGACATAGGACGTCACATCGAACGACGGCAGGATCACCAGCGTTCCGTTCACGGAGAAGGCGCGCTTGGCCATGAACAGGCCGTTCATGTGGAACAGCGGTTGCGCAAGCAGATAGCGCTGCGCCGACGGATGCTCCGGCTGAGCGTGAGTCGCGGCCAACGCCCACAACTGACCGGTGTGCGTGAGCGGTACGCCTTTCGGTTTGCCGGTGGAGCCGGACGTGTAGAGCATCTGGGCAACGCGGTTATCGTCCGGACGCACGGCATCGAAGTCGGCCGGCGGAATCTGGGCGGCGAAGCCGTCCGGCCCTGCATCGTCGAAATCGATGACGGGCACGCGTGCGGCGAGCGCCTCGTGCCGAGCGGCATCGACGAACGCCAGCGAGATGCCCGCATCGTCGATCACGTAATCCAGGATCTCGCGCGACTGCTTGATGTTGATGGGCACCGCGACGTATCCCGCGCGCATGATGCCGAAGTAGGCGATGAGGTACTCGGCACGATTGAGCGAGGCGATGGCGACGTGTGCGCCGTCGGGCAGCCCGCGAGCGCGCAATGCGGTGGCGACGCCGTTGGCCAGACGGTCGACGTCGGCGTGCGTGTAAGTGCGCGGATGCGTGTCGTCTCGCAGGTCGACGATGGCCGTCGTCTCGAGACTGAGGGTTCGGTCGACGAGGTCGCCGAGGTTGTGCCAGCGGTGAGTCATAAGTTTGCGTCGGGCAATAGAGGCAATAGGGGGCAATGCGCGAGGGCGCGATGTTCAGCGTTTCTTCCGTAGCGCGGGATTCAGAGCGTCGTTCAGCCCGTCGCCCACGAGGTTGAGCGCAAGTACGGCGAGCATGATGGCGATGCCGGGTTCGGCGCACAGGTACCAGGACGAGCGGATCAGCGTGCGGCCCTCGCCGATCTGGCGCCCCCAACTCGCGATGTTCGGATCTCCGAGTCCGAGAAACGACACGACGGATTCGTAAAGAATGGCGCCCGCCACGACCAGCGTGCCCATCACGAGCACGGGCGGCAGCGCGTTAGGCAGCACCTCACGCAGCGCGATACGCCAGGGCGAGAGACCGACCGTGCGGCAGGCCTGCACGAATTCGCGCGACTTGAACGACAGACACTCCGCCCGCGTGAGACGAGCAATGGCGGGCCACGAGACGAGCGCCACGGCAATGATGGTGTTCTCGATGCGCGGGCCGAGGATGGCGACGACCGTGAGCACGAAGACCACGTTGGGCACGATCTGGAACAGTTCGGTGAAGCGCATCAGGACTTCGTCGATCCACCCGCCCCACCACGCGGCCATCGCACCGATCGAGACCCCGATGACCGTGGCGGCGACACTCGCCACGAGCCCTATGGCGAGCGTCGCACGCGCTCCGTGGGCGAGCATCGCGGCGATGTCGCGCCCGAGCGCATCGGTGCCGAGCGGGTACTGCCATTGCTCGAAGGGCCAGATCTCCGGCGTGGCCACGATACGCAGCGGATCGCCGGGATACCACCAGCCCGCACACAGCGCCACGATCACGATGACGGCGAGCAGCAGCGCACCGGCGACGGCACCGCCGTGGCGCGCGAACTGACGCCACGCATGGGCGCCGCGCCGTGTGGCGCGTGGCAGGTCGGAGGCGTTGCGCGTGGCGAGCGCATCGAGAGCGGGTTCGGCGGAAGACGTCATAAGGCAAGCCAGTTCATTACGGGAAAGCACGATACGGGCCGGGGTTTCACACGCCATGCGTGCGAATGCGCGGATCGAGTCGCGTGTAAATCAGATCGACGGCAATGTTCGCGACGATGACGAGCGCGGAACTGAGCACGAGCAAGCCCAGCACGACCGGGTAATTGCGGCTCATCACGCTGTCGAACAGCACACCCCCGATGCCGGGCCAACTGAAAACCGCCTCCACGACGATGCTGCCGCCCAGCACCGTGCCGAGTTGCAGGCCAAGCAGCGTGACGACCGGCAGCATCGCGTTGCGCACCATGTGTCGCGTGATCACGGCGCGTCGCGTGAGACCCTTGGCCTGTGCGGTGCGCACGTGATCCTGACGGGCCACTTCGAGCATCGATGCCCGCATGACCCGCGCGTAAGTTGCCGCGTAGAAGAGGCCGAGCGTGAGCGCAGGCAGCGCGAGGTGATGCAACACGTCGAGCGAGGCATGCCACGCCCCTACGAGGCCGGTGCCGTAGTCCATGCCGATGGTCGTCATGCCGCCCACGGGGAACCAGCCGAGCTTCACCGAGAACAGGATGATGAGCATGATCCCGAGCCAGAAGCTGGGCGCGGCGAAGCACACCACGGCGGCAATGGAGACGAGCGTGTCGCGCCACGTGTTCACGTTCACGGCGGCGATGACTCCGGCCGCTACGCCCACGACCACAGCAATCAGCAGGCTCGCCAGCATCAGCACCAGCGTGGCGGGCAGGTGCGCCATGATCACATCGAACACCGGCAGGTTGTGACGATACGAATAGCCGAGATCGAGATGCACCACCGAGTTGATGTAGTGCAGGAGTTGCTGCCACAGCGGCTTGTCCATGCCGTACGTCACGCGCAACCGCTCGATCAGTGCGGGATCGGTCACCTGTTGCTCGGCGGTCATCACGTCGAGCAAGGTGCCGGGTACCGACTGGATCAGGCAGAAGTTCATGACGATCACGCCGAGCAGCAGCGGCACGGCCTGAACGATGCGGCGCAATAGCAGACGCGTCACCATGGCAGCCGGCTCCTTACGAGGCGAGCCAGACGTCGGCCAGCGCGTCGCCCTGCACGTTGGCGCTGGTAGTCGCGTTGCGAACGTTGGTGCGCGAGAGCGTGAACGACTCCATCTCGACGAGCGGCACCAGCGGCACGTCGGTGGCGGCCAGTCGCGCAAAGTCGTGCGCGAGCTTCTGACGCTTCGCGTTGTCCGTCTCCACGGTGAGCTTGTCGACGAGTGCGTCCATCGCCGGGTTCGAGTAGCCGGTCGCGTTACGGAACGCGGCGCCCTTGACGATGCCGTCGGTCGTAAAGAACTGCGTCACGACCGGCACGAGTTCCAGCGGCGCGGTGAAGTTCGAGACGGCGATGTCGTAGTCGTAATCGCTGTAGATGCGTTTGAGCGCGGTGGCGCGGTCGAGCGAATCGAGCTTCACGGTGATGCCAATGTCCTGCAACGCCTGCTTGAGGTACTGGCCGAGCTTGGCGTTTTCCTCGAACCACGCGGCGGCGACCAGATTGATCGTGAAGCGCGAGCCGTTCTTGCGCGGCAGGCCGGCGGCATCGAGCAGCGCGTTGGCTTTGGCGGGATCGAACGGGTACTTCGGCACGTCGTCGGTGAAGAACAGCGGGTTGGTGCGGAAGATCGGCGAGACGGCGGGCTTGCCGCGTCCGAAATAGATCGTGTCGATGATGAACTTGCGGTCGATGGCGTGCAGGATCGCCTGACGCACTTCACGACGTTTCACGTGCTCGCGGCGCTGATTGAACTCGACGGTGACCGTCCACGCCGCGTTCTCGTAGCCGCGCGTGTCCACGGCGATCTTGCCCGTCTTCACAAGGCGATCGATGTCGCGTGCGGGCACCGGGTTGGAGAAGGCCACCTGCAACTCGCCTGTTTCCAACGCGGCAGAGCGCGACGCGGGATCGCCCCACCAGCGGATGATGAGCTTCTCCGGATATGGCTGCGCGGCGTTCCAGTACTGCGCGTTGCGCGCGTACGAGACGTAGCTGCCGCGAACCCACTGACCGTACTTCCACGGTCCGGTGCCGATCGGGGCGTTGTTCAGCGGATTCGTGATGATGTCCTTGCCTTCGTACAGATGCTTCGGCACGACCACCTGATACTGACCGGCCAGGATCGACTTGAAGAAGAACTCCGGCACAGGGGTGGAGAATTCCAGCTTGACGGTATGCGCGTCGGTCGCGCTCACGCGTTTGAGCGACTTCAGCGCGACGCCCGCCGCGATGGGCTTCCAGTGCTCCTGCACGTTGTACACGACGTCGTCGGCCGTGAACGGCTTGCCGTCATGCCACAGCACGTTCTTGCGCAGCGCGACGGTGTACGTCTTGAAGTCGGCCGATGCGCGAACGTCCGTCGCGAGAACTGGCTGGAACGCGAGCTTCTCGTCGATCTTGAGTAGACGTTCGAGAATCTTCGTCGACGTCATGAACGGGCTGGAGCCGCCGCCGCCCGGCACGAAGAGCGCTTGCGGTTCCAGTCCGCCCCAGCTTGCGACGAGCGTGCCGCCACGATGTGGCGCAGCGTCTGCCGCGAAGGCGCGTGTCGGCGACACCAGCCAGCCGGCCGTGCCCGCGAGCGTGGCGGAGGTGGCGGCCAGCGCGCCGGTCGCGCTGCGGTGGAGAAACTGACGACGGGACAGACCCCGGGACTTACGCATGATGAACTCCGGAAAAGCGGGGCGCCGGTGCGATCTCGCGGGGCGCCTTCAATCGGCTGGGCAGATGAGCGGATGAGTGAATGAGTGGTTCTGGCGAATCGAATCAGGCGGGCGGCAACGTGGCGTAGCTCGCCCGGCCGATGGCGACGAGCGCACCCTGCGCGTTGAACAGATCGACGTCCGCGACGCCGATGCTCTTGCCCAGTCGACGGACGCGCGCAACGGCGCGCAGGTCGGTGTCGATGGCCGGGCGCAGGTAGTCGACGCGGAAGTTGACCGTCGGCAACCCCCGGCCGACGAGCATGCCCACTGCGAAGTCGCCGACCGTGTCGATCACGGCAGCGAGCGGGCCGCCATGCCACTGACGTGTGCCCTTGCCGCGCTCGAACGACGCCTGAAAGGGGATCTCGACTTCGATGATCTGCGCGTCGTGATCGAGCGAGACGACGCGCATGCCGAGCCAGGCGATGAACGTCGAGTTGTCGAAGGCTTGCTGAACCTGTGCGACGGAGAGGGTTTGGGTCGTCGTGCTCATGCGCCCACCAATACCTTGCCGACGATCTGGCGGTTTTCCAGTGAGGCGAGTGCCTGGGCACCGTCTTCGAGCGGCCATTTCTTGTCGACCAGCACGCGCAGCTTGCCGCTCGCGACGAGGTCGAGCAGTTCATGCAGGTCTTCGCGCTCCCAGCCGTTCGAGCCGCGAATCTGCAACTCGAAGGTCCAGATGAAGCGCAGGTCTTCCTTGGGATCGAAACCGGCGGTAGCGCCGCACGTGAGCACACGACCGCCCTGACGCAGCGTGCGCAGCGAACGCGTCCACGTATCGCCGCCGGTGAAGTTCACGACGACATCGACGCCGCCGTTGTTGGCCGCACCGCGACGTCGCGCGGCCTTGCCGTAGCGCGTGCGGATCACATCGACGAAGTCTTCTTCGGTGTAATAGATGATGTCGTCAGCGCCCAATTCGCGCAGGCGCTCGCCTTTCTCACGCGAGCCGGCGCAGGCGATGACTTCCGCGCCTGCGAGCTTGGCGAGTTGAACCGCGCACACACCCACGCCGCCGCTCGCCCCGAGGATCAGCACGCGCTCGCCGGCCTTGATCTGACCGATGCGCTGCATCATGCGCAGCGCGGTTCCGTAAGCGACGGGAAGCGCTGCCGCGTCGTCGAACGAGACGGCGTCCGGCAGACGCACCAGTTGATGCTCGGGCACACGGCACAGTTCGGCCAGACCGCCATGCGTCGTCTCGCCGACGAGGCCACCGGTCACACGGTTGATCGGATCGACCAGCACGCGGTCGCCGACCGACCAGCCCTGTACGCCGGGGCCGATGCTGGCGATTTCACCGGCGACGTCGAGGCCGATGATGACGGGGAACGGCAGCTTGATGCCGGGCATGCCGCGGCGCGTGAAGACGTCGTGATAGTTCAGCGACGACGCTCGCACGCGCAGCACGACTTCACCTTCGCCCGCAACGGGGTCCGGGAAGTCGGTTTCGAGTTTCAGCGCGCTGTTGTCGCCGTGTTCACGCAATACGATGGCTTTCATGTCGGTTCTTGAGTCGAATTCAGAATGAGCGAGCCCCTCGGGCAGACGCCGATCCTTGTTGAAAAACGGAGAGAGTGAGGCGGTGTCAGGCGCTCATGCGCGCCCTTGACCCATTGGCCTGTCGACCTATTCGCGCGTGGCGAGGCCTTGCAGCGCTTGCGCCGTGATCTGCAACCCGTGCGTGAGCACGCTGTTGCGCCACACGGACGACACTGGCACGAAAGCGTCCAGCACGTCGGCGCGCAGTTGGCGATCACGTACCGGATCGGGATTCGCCCCGGCGCGCGAACGCAGCCATTGGTCGAGGCGGTTGGCCTGACTGGCGTTCGAGCCGCGTGTGCCGAACTCGACCACTGCGCCGATCACCGGACGTCCCTTCGCAAACTGCTCGACACCCCGGAACACCAGCCCCTGATAGTCCGGACGTTGCAGCCCATGCGGGCGCTGGTTCAGCACGCGCTCGGCGCCCCACCAGCGGGCGGCTTCGCGTTGCGCGTCGCTGTCGTCGGCGTTGAAGCACAGGAAGAACGGCTCGCCGTATTCCCCGATGCCCGTGTGCCAGTCGATCAGGCCGATACGCTGTGCCTGCGACAACTCGCGCTCGACAATCGTCTGCAACGTCACGTTCGACCACTCGCGCGCGCGTCCGCCGTAGATGAGGCCGTCGGCGTGTGTGTACTGACCGCTCGCGAGCGTGTTGAAGAGGGCGTCGGGACCGTGTTCGGCGCGGAATGCGTCGACGGCGCGTGCACTCTGCGCCAGCCCTTCGGTCGTCCACTCGGCAGGAATGAGATGGTCGTGCAGCGACGCGTAATGCGGATTGACCGGGTGCGGCCGGTCATGGTCGATGAAGTTGCGATTCAGGTCGACGTTGTTTTCCGTTGTGCGCGTGGTGTGCGCGAAACCGTACGGATTGATCGCATGGACGAAGGTCACGGCGACATCCGGTGCCAATGTTGCAGCCGCATGCGTGAGCCATGCGGTCTGCACCGCCGATCCTGCGCCGCCTTCCAGGCCATGCGTACCGCTGATGGCGAGCAACTGATGCGGCGCGTGCGCCGCACCCAGCCGTGCCACGTCGACCGTCAGATCACTGCCGTCCGGTGCTTTGGCGCTCGGATTCACATAAGTGCTCAGATCCGCGCCTGCGCGGTCAGCCGCGCTGCGAAAGCGTTGACGTGCGTCGGCATAGTCGACGCCGAACGCCTGCCACCATGTCGGTTGTGTACTCACGGCGTGTCCCCTTCGACGAACTGGAGCGCCACGTGGAAGCCGTCGGCGGCGGCTACCAGCACCGAGCCGTCGTCGAGCGTCGTCCACGGCACGCCGTTCTCGCGCAGCGTGGCTTGCGTCTGTGCGAGGGAGCGCGTGCGCAGGATGAGCGCGACGCTGCGCTCGCTTCCGTCGTCCGTCGTCTCGACCTTACCGAAGCGTTGCGCGGCTTCGATGGGCGTGACGAAGTGCACGCGGGCGCGCCCTGCGGTGAACGCATACCCCGTCTCGCCGGCGGCGGTGAGGATGCCGGGGCCGAAGACGCGATCGTAGAGCGCAGCGGTGACCGCCGGATTCGGCGATGCGATCACGAAGCCGACGATGTCCGTCACGCCGTTCGGATGGTCGCGCCATTCGTCGCGCCAGACATGCTCGGGCGTGAAGTGATGGCAGAAGAACGTGCGACCGTTGCGCACGAGTTCGGTGGCCAGTCGCACGGTGCGAAAGCGGGCGTCTTGCGTGGTGCCGTCCGGCAGACGCACCGGGCGGAAGAATTCGGCGGGCGTTTCCACGCCGATGCCGCGTTCCTGCAACGTCGCGTAAAGGCCGTGCGAGTCCTGCGTCTTGAAGACGAGACCCGTCAGACCGAGCGGCGCTTGCGTGACGTCGGGACGCGCGGTCGACTTGCCCGCCTCGAAGCCGAGCAGTTCAAGGTAGTTTTCCCCGAAGATCGCCAGATGGTTGCTGGTGCCGAGCGAATGATGACCGCGCTCGGTCAGGGCGAAGCCCAGACGGCGGTACGTATCGACGGACGCTTCAAGCTCGCCTTTGACGTTGATGACGACGTGATCGAGCACCGGTGCGGGAAGCTGACTCATACCTGACCTCCAGATTGTTGACGTGGGAACGAAACGATGGAGGCAGGGTACACAAAGGAGGACGCAAGCGGTGCAAGCGCGACGGCGGCGGCAAGGCACACGCCCGGAACAGAACGACTGGACACGACAGCTCCCGACAGAGAAAGGACGACGCGTCCATTCTAGAAGCGTGCCGCTGTGCGCCCAACTGATGCTTTTTGCTTTGCTTAGTGCGGGGCGTGCGGTCGTGAGGCCCTCACGTGCACCGGGAGCCGAATGTCAGGCGCTCAGCCTTGTTTTACGGGCTTTCTCACTCGGTGAGACGACGCTTTCGAGGCCGATTTCGCGTCTGAGGCGTCGCGCATCTCCAGATGATCGACGAGATGGTCGGAGAACGCCTTGACCTTCGCGGTGAGCTCACGCCGTGAAGGATAGACCAGATAGAGACCGGCTTGCGTATCTCTGGTATCGCCGCCGTTGAACGGCAGGTTGAGCAACCGTCCGTTCGCGATGTCGTCGTCGCAGGTATGCGCGGGCAGCACCGCCGCCCCGGCACCATGCAACGCCAACTGCCTGAGCAGGGCGAAGCTGTTCGTCGCGACGGCGTAATCGGGTTGCGGCGGGACCAGCGCTGTCGAGCGCTGCGATGCCGGCGACCCGGTGCGCGGGCGGAAGATGAGTTGCGGGATGTCGTGCGTGGCGCTCGGCGTGTCGTCCTTGCCGACGCGCTGGCCCTGCGACTTGCCGAACGCCGGGCTGGCGAAGCGCGCGAAGCCGAACGTCGCGATGCGTCGCGCAATGACGTGATCCCCGCCGGGGTTGCCGCCGCGAATCGCCATGTCGAGATTGTCGTCGACGAAATCGCTCACGCTGTCATCGACCAGCACATCGAAGCGCACGCGGGGATGCATGACCCGAAATGTCGTGATGGCGACGCTCAGTGCATCGAACGGGAAGTCGAACGGCACACCGATGCGCAGGGAACCCGTCAATGCCCGATTGGCCGATGGACTGGCGGCGCCGGCCTGCTCAGCGTCGCGCAACGACTGAATCGCGGGCGCCGTGCGTTCGAAATAATCGCGGCCATCGTCGGTGAGCGCGATGCGGCGTGTCGTGCGACGCAGCAGGACCACACCCAGATGCGTTTCGAGCGAGGCCACGCGGGCGCTCACTGTCGAGCGGGGAATATCGAGGGCGCGTGCCGCTGCGGAGAACGAACCGCGTTCGACCACGGTCACGAACGCCAGCGTTCCATTGAGATCCATCGAGAGTAATTGTCCATTTCATTGGCAAGTCCTGCCAATTTTAGACGCCTTTTCTCGCAGGTGAGAGATTGCCAGAATGAAGGCATTCCCCCTGACACGAAGGAGCCTTCCGTTTCATGCAATCCGAATTCAATCCGCACGTCGACACGGTGTCGTTCGCCAACATGGATGTCCGCCTCATCGCAGGGGTGCACGATCGCGGCGAACATCACGAGCGCGATCTCACGATCATGGACATGACCGTCAATTCGCAGGGCGGCGCGCCAATGCACCGTTCGCTCGACGAAGAGAAGACGTTCGTGCTCACGCATGGACGTCTGCGCTTTACCGTCGGCGACACGACGCGGGAAGTGGTGGCGGGTGAGGTGGTGAATGTCGCGAAGGGCGATGTCCACGGCTTCGTCAACGAACAACCGATGATCGCGCGCATGTTGCTCGTGTCGACGCCGGCCTGTCACGACGCGTTCTTCCGCGCCATGGCGGCGCTGCCTGTGCCACACGATCCGCAGGCCGTGCGCGAGGTATGTCAGACGTTCCGTCAGGAGATCGTGGGCCTGTGAGGTGACGTCAGTCAGCGAGTCGGTCCCGGGGACGAGGCGGGTCCGGCGTGCCAACCTTTTCACGATGTACTGCCATCAGCAGTCGAACGGTACCCCGGCGGCACGCAGGCGTCGCATGGCGCTGTCGAGGTGAGCACGGGCGCTGTGCGGATCGCCTGCGCGCATCTCGGCGGCGGTGCGTCGAGCGATGGCCTCCGGCACCGCACGAAGCTCGCGCCCCGTGCTCATCGCCCTGCACTGCACTTCGCAGGCGCGCTCCAGATAGTAGAGGTCGTCCCACGCCTCGGCGATGTTGGGGCCAGCCACCATCACTCCGTGATGCTTCATGAAGACGATGTCCGCGTCGCCCATGGCGGCGGCAATGCGGTCGCCTTCCTCGTTGCCCAGTGCGAGCCCGTTGTAGTCGGTATCGACGACGGTGCGTCCGTAGAACTTGAGCGCCGTCTGTCCCGCCCACACGAGAGGATCGCCTTCGCTCATCGCGAGCGCGGTCGCCCAGGGCATGTGCGTATGGAACGCTGCGCGCACGCGCGGGTTCGCCTTGTGCAATCGGGCATGGATGTAGAACGCCGTGGCTTCGGGAACCCCGTCGCCGGCGACGACATGCCCTTCGACGTCGCACACGAGCAAGCTCGATGCGGTGACTTCTTCGAACGCCAGCCCGAACGGATTGACGAGGAACCAGCGGTCGCTGCCCGGCAGCATCGCCGAGAAGTGATTGCAGATGCCTTCCTCGAAGCCGTGCATGGCGGCGAGCCGGAAGCATGCCGCGAGTTCTTCGCGGGCGGTGCGCACGGCGGGTGAGTCGAGATCGACGTCGTGGTCGAGGCGACGCGAGGTGTCGCCCGCGTTCAGTGAGAGCGTATGCGCCATGTCAGTCTCCACGTGAGCGACGGCACGCTTGCGCCTGCCGTCGCATCCGGTGATTGCGAGTCTTTTGTCCTGCTGTCCAACTAGCCTGCCGATGGGCTTCCCGATTACCAGCCGAACGCGTCGAACAACGGTACCACGGCATCGAGCGTGGCAATGGTCGCGTCCGGCGTGTAGTCGGGCAGCGGACGACGGCCGGTGCCGCGATCCACCCAGACGCAGCGAAAACCGATGTCGCGCGCGGCGGCGTGATCGAGGTGCGGGCTTGCGCAGATGTGGACGACGTCGTCCTTCGTCACGCCAAGCTGCTCGTGCGCGTAGTCGAAAAGACGCCGGTTCGGCTTGTACGCGCCGGCCTGCTGCGCGGTGATGACGCGATCAATATGCCCGCCCAACTGCGCGACGTTGCCCGCGATGATGTCGTCGTCGGTGTTGGAGACGATGCACAGGCGGTAGCCGCGCGCCTTGAGTGCCGCGAGTGTCGGCACGACTTCGGGAAACGGCGGCATCGCGGAGATGTTGCCCGTCAGCACTTCGATGTCCTGCGGCGAGGCTTGTAGCCCCAGATCCTGCAACGCGAGGCGCAGCCCTTCGCCCGCGACTTCACGGAACGCACGATGGGGCGGCGTTTGTTCGAGGGCGTGTTCGTGGTGATCGAACGTCGAGATGAGATCGGCCGTGCCGATGTTGTGCCCCGGCTTGCTTTGCAGAATGCGGGTGACGGCGTCGCGCAGACCCTCGTCCCACTGGATGAGGGTGCCGTAGCAGTCGAAGGTAAGCCATTGCGGGCGCGGGCTGTGTTTCAGCGATTCGGAGGGTTGCGACATGACGGGTCTCCTGTGTCTTCATGACGAGGAATTGGATGGGATGCCGTCAGCGTAGTCGGACTGCCGCATATTCTGAAATTAAATTAAAATGTGACACTTATCGGATATGTAAATATGGTGCTGCCATGCTGGATCTCGGCCTGCTCAAGACCCTCGTTGCCGTTGTGGACGAAGGCAGCTTCACGCGCGCAGCGGAACGGGTGCATCGCACGCAATCGACCGTGAGTCAGCAGATCCGGCGGCTGGAGGACGACGTCGGCCGCCAGTTGCTCATGCGCGACCGCTCCGGTGTGAACGTCACCCCGACGCTCCACGGCGAATTGCTCGCGCAGTACGCACGCAAGCTGTTGGCGCTTTCGATGGAAGCCGTCGATGCGATGGAAAACGATAGCCGGGTGTCGACGGTGCGTGTCGGGCTGCCGGAAGACATCGACGCCCGCCGCATGGCCGAGATGCTGTCGCGCTTCGTGCAGAGCCACGGCGACATTCGTCTGGAGATCGTGGCGGGGATGAGTACCGATTTGCGCGAGCGTCTGAGTGCGGGCGATCTGGAACTTGCGCTCGTGAAGCGCGAGCCGGGACAGGGTGACTGTCTGATGGCGTGGCCCGAGACGCTGGTCTGGGCAATGGGAAGCCATGCCGACGCCGACGACATGGCGCATGCGCCCGTGCCGCTCGCGCTGTTTCCCCAGGGCTGCATTTACCGTCAGCGGGCGATCCGGAGTCTGGATGCGGCGCAGCGTCTGTGGCGCATGGCCTTTGGCAGCCACAGCCTCACGGGCATTCAGGCGGCGGTGTCATCCGGTCTCGGGGTGTCGGTGTTGCCCGAGACCGTGTTGCTGCCCGATCACCAGGTGTGCGAGGCGCTGCCGCCACCGCCGCCGTCGGAAATCGCGTTGGTGGATGGCGGTGGGCCGGCGTCGGCGTCGCGTCGTGCGTTGGCGGACTTTCTCGTCGTGACGGTGGGCGAGACGTTAGGCGTCGTGTCGGCCAGCGCCTGATCGACACCGCATCGGGGAACGTTCAGGAGGAGCGCGATACCTGTGCGGCGCGCGTCTCGCGGGCTTCGGCGCGTCCCATGCTCAGATGCACGGCCAACGCGCACAGCACGGCGAAGACGCCCGCCCCGAGGAATGCGCCGCTGAAGCCGCTCGCGTAAGCGTTGCGCCCGGCGTCGAGCAGCGCCTGACTCAGCGTGCTCGGATACAGATGCAGTGCCTGCGCGAAGTCACCGGCGGAGATCGCGTCGGCGAAGTCCATGCGCGTGGCGACGTCACCCTGTGTGGCGCCCACCAGCGCCGGGACATGCGCGGCGACGCTGCGATGCACGCCCGCGCTCAGCACCGCGCCCAGTGCGGTGTAGCCGAGCAGAATGCCGGAGAAGCGGAATGTCGTACTGATGCCCGACGCCATCCCCGCCCGGTCCCGCGCAATCGTCCCCATGATGGCCTTCTGGGTCTCGCCGTTGAGCAGACCGCCACCGCTGCCGAGCACGAACATCGCGACCATCAGCGGCAATGCCGAATGTCCGAGTCCTTGCGCCGAGACGTACGCCATCGCGGCATTGCCCAAGCCCGTCAGTGTCAGCCCCAGCACGAGAATTCGATGGGACGGCAGATGCGACGAGAGTCGTTTGCCGACCTGCGGCAGCAACAGCATGGCAACGGCGAACGGCAGCATGGCGATGCCGGCGCCCAGCACCGTTTCGCCGCGTGCATTCTGAAGAAACTGCGGCAGCAGCGAGGCCATGACCTGTGCGCACGCGGCGTAAGAAAACATGGCAAGCGTGGCCCCTGCGAACGGCCACGAGCGGAACAGCGACAGATCGAGCATGGGGTGCGCGCGCGAGCGCTCCACGGCAGAGAAGATCGCAAAGAGGATGGCCCCCGCGGCGAAGCGCGTCAGAATGCCGGGACTGCTCCAACCGGCGGCAGGCGCGGCGATCAACGCCCACGTCACACAGAACATCGCACTGGCGAAGAGCGCGATGCCGGGCACGTCGATACGGCGTTGTCCCTCGGCTTTCGACTCGGGGACGATGCGCACGACCGCGAGACCGAGCAGGGCGCAGATCGGTGCGTTGATGTGGAATGCCCAGCGCCATCCGAGCGTGTCGCCGATCACGCCGCCGATGAGCGGAGAGAGCACCATCGTCAGTCCCATCACCATGCCCCAGAGTCCCCACGCGCGGGCACGCGCCTCTTTCTCATGGAAGCCGTGGCCGATGATGGCGAGCGCGGGTGCCAGCAGGAACGCGGCTCCGATGCCTTGTGCGGCGCGGGCGAGATAGAGCCACTGTGCCGTCGGTGCGAGACCGCAGGCGAGCGACGCGAGCGCGAAGCCGGTGATGCCGCAGAGGAACACGCGGCGTCGGCCGAAGCGGTCTGCGATGGACCCAGCGGGCAGGAGCAATGCGGCGAAGCACAGCACGTACGCGCCGATGACCCACTGCACTTCGGCGAAGCTCGCGTGCAGTTGCGCCGAGATGGTCGGGAGCACGACGCCGACGACGTTGGTGTCGAGCACCGTCATGGCGCAGCCGGTCGAGGCGGTGAGCAGGAGTGCGAGGCTGCCCGTCGACGACGACGGGGTGTCGGGTGAGCCGGTTTGAAGTTGCGTTGTCATGTCGAGAATCGCGAGGGCGAGTGTGTCGAAGCGTGTGTGCATTCGATCACGCGAGGGGGCGACGCGTCATTGCCGGGCGTCGGCAAACTTATTAGGTTGAACCTAATGAAATGAACGATGACGCCCGGAACGCCGCGCGGTAGCATGGCTGGCAACGCATAACAAACTATGGGGATTCCGGTGGAATTACGGCACTTTCGCTACTTCGTGACGTTGGCGCAGACGCTGCATTTCGGGCGCGCGGCGCAGGCGCTGGACATCGCCGCCCCCACGCTGACCGTGCAGATTCAGGACATCGAACGCATGCTGGGGGTGCAGTTGTTCGCGCGAAGCCGTCGCGACGTGCGTCTCACGCCCGCTGGCGAGATGTTCCTGCTCGAAGCGAAGCAGGTGCTCGCTCAGGCCGAGCATGCCGTTCAGGCGGGGCAACGCGCCGGACGCGGCGAGACGGGGCGCATCGAGATCGGTTACATCGGCTCGGCGGTGTTCTCGGGGGTCTTGCAGACGCAACTCGCTGCCTTCCGGCAGGCGTGGCCGGGGGTGATCGTGACCGCGAAGGAGGTGTCGCAACACGAGTCGCCGGCGATGCTCGTGGACAACCGTCTCGACGTCGCGCTGGTCCGCATGCCGATCAACCTGCATAACCGGCATCGTGCGCACGTCTTGTTCCGGGACAGTTTCTGCGTGGCGTTGCCTGCGGGACATTCGCTGATGACTCAGTCGGGCGCGGTGGACGCCGAAGCGCTGGACGGCGAGCGTTTCATCAATCCGGAGCAGACGCTGGGGACGTTCGAAGTGGCGCGTCGCGGCGGATTCACGCCGATCATCGGCTCCGCGCCGGGATCGTTGATCGCGGTTTTGACGGCGGTGGCGTTAGGCGAGGGCGTGGCCATCGTGCCGGACGTGCTCGTCGGCGCGACGGCGATCCCCGGCGTGGTCTTCAAGCCGTTGGCGGGGCCGCCGATTCACTCCGAGATCTCCGCCATCTTCCGCAGCTTCGAGCCGTCGCTGGCCGTGACGAAACTCATCTCGCAGATTACGCGCACGGCAGCGGTCACGTCGTACGCCTTGTTCGATCAGTGAGCGTCGTGCGCCGAGCGACGTGTCGTCACGTCTGCTGCGTCTGTGAATGACATTGCGCCAGCAGATCCAGAAACAAATCCAGCGCTCGCGTTCTCGGGCGTGACGCTTCCGTAATCGCGCTGATCGCGTTCTCGTATTCCGGCCCGGCGGGTACCCGCACCAACGCGTGGCGCTTCGCGAACGATCCCGCGTAGTACTGCGGCAGCAACCCCACATAGTGTCCCGACAGCACCAGCATCGCGACGGCCTCCAGTCCCGAGGCCGTCGGCCCGCGCGTCAATCCCAGCGTGTTGAGCGCTTCATGCACGAACGGCTGCGTCCGATAGACGAGCGGTAGTGTCGACGCGTCCTTGACCCGATGCTTCGCCACATACAACTGGTGACGCTCGATAAACAGCGGCTGATAGTGAAACCCCGCTTCACGCCGGTACATCCCCCGTATCGCGATCTGCACGCGGCGCTCGCGCAACGCGAGATCGAGTTCGTTGAACGTCATCACCGTCAGCTCGACTTTCACATCGGGCGCCTGCGTCTTGAGCGCGTCCAGCGCCTCGGGGATGTGGCAGCCGACATCCGAGAGGATGTGTTCGACCATCCCGATGGATAACGTGCCCGACAGCACGCCGCGCACGGCGTCGATTTCCGGACGAATCCGTTCCAGCGATTTCAGCGCATCGCGCGCCAGTTCCAGCGCGACCTTGCCCGCATGCGTGAGCACGAAGCCGGACGGCCCGCGCTCGCACAGACGCGTACCCAGCGTCTCCTCGACCTCGCGGATATGGCGACTGATCGACGCCTTCGACATGTTCAACTGCTTCTCGGCCGCCGCGAAGCCGCTGGCCTGCGCCACTGCGCAGAAGATGCGCAACGAGCGCAGATCGCGCTCGCTGAAGTCCCGGTTTGCCACGGCTTCGCTCCTCTTTGCTGGGTGCATCGAAAGGTTTCATTTTTTGAAACCATACCAATAAAAAAATCATTTTTCATGATCTTTTTGCCCGCATACATTGAATTACAGAGGCGCATCGAACCGGGGACTGCCGGAAGACGCCCGTCAGCTACCCAACCCACATGACGCGAGGCAAGCAATGAAGACCTGGTCCAGACGATCCTTTGTAAAGGCGGCGCTTGCATCGAGCGCCGCAGTGACCCTCCCGGCCCTGCCCACGCTGGCCTTCGCCGAAGGCGGCACGCTCGCCGACATCAAGAAGCGCGGCAAGCTGACGGTCGGTACCGAGGCCGCTTACGAGCCGTTTGAGTTCGTCGAAAACGGTCAGGTGGTCGGTTATGGGCACGACGTGCTCGAACTGATGGCCGCGAAGCTCGGCGTGAAGCTCGAACAAATGAATTTGCCGTTCCAGGGCCTGCTGCCCGGCCTGATGTCGCATAAGTTCGACTTCGTGGCGACGAGCGTGGGCATCACGCCGGAGCGCGCCAAGCGTTTCGCGTTCAGCCAGCCGGTCGGCGTGGTGCGCTCGGTGTTGATGGTGCGTGTCGACGAAACGGCGATCAAGGGCGATATGGACATTGCGGGCAAGACCATCGGCACGCAGATGGGCTCGTCGTCGCAGCCGGTGGCCGACGAGTTCGAAAA
This sequence comes from Pandoraea sp. ISTKB, assembly GCF_001721285.1. Classification (NCBI taxonomy): domain Bacteria; kingdom Pseudomonadati; phylum Pseudomonadota; class Betaproteobacteria; order Burkholderiales; family Burkholderiaceae; genus Pandoraea; species Pandoraea sp. ISTKB. The sequence continues at coordinate 270,797 of NZ_MAOS01000001.1, read as the reverse complement.
GGAACTCAAGGCGAAGACGGGCAAGGGCTATGCGGGCACGCGTCTGTTCCAGGCGTATCCGGATGTCTCGAACGCGCTCGCCAACAAGACCATCGACGTGGCGCTGATGCCGTCGAACATCGCGGCAGTGCAGATGCGCAAGCAACCCAACGCGTTTCGCATCGCCGGCACCATCGGCCAGCCGAAGTTGCTCGCGTGGGTGGCAAACCCGAACGATCTCGAAATCCGCAAGTTCATCAACGATTCGCTCGACGAGTTCCGTGCCAACGGCAAGCTCGCCGCATTGCAGCAGAAGTGGTTCGGCGGCCCGATGGACACGCCGCGCGAGAACTATCTGCCGCAAGGTGCGATTTGACGTCCGCCGCCATGTTCGCCTGGCTGGGTACGACTGACATGGGCGGCGTGATCCAACCGTTTCTCGAGGGCGTCGTGTCGGGAACGGCGATTACGCTGGCCGCCTCGGCAGGGGCCTTCGTGATCGGTCTGGGTCTCGGGATCGTGCTGCTGCTCGCGCGCATCTCGCCGATCGCGCCGCTGCGCGCATTCGTCGTGCTGTGGGTCAGTCTGATTCGCGGCACGCCGGCGCTGATCCACATGTTGATCGCGTACTACATGGTGCCCGCGCTGCTCGACATCTCGATCTCGCCGGTGACGGCCGGTGTGGCGGCGCTGGCGTGCAATACGAGCGCCTACATCGTCGAGATCCTGCGCGGTGCGCTCGGCACGATCTCTTACGGGCAACGCTCGGCGGCGTACGCCATGGGCATGCGCGCAACGCAGGTCTGGCGGCACGTACTGCTGCCGCAAGTCATCTATCGCGCCATTCCACCGCTCACCAGCGAGTTCACGATTCTGCTCAAGGCGTCGTCGCTGATGTCGATCATTGCGGTGCCCGAACTGGCGACCGTCGCGCGCAACGCCACGTTGCAGACGGATCTGCCGCTGCAGGTCTTCGCGATTACGGCGGCAGTGTACTTCGTGCTTCTGTTCTGCATTTCGGCCGCGTCGCGCGTTTGCGAGCGCCGGGTCTCCAGGATGCTGCCCCATGGCCATTGATTTCTCCATCGTCCGGGAAGCCGTTCCCGTTCTGCTCGAAGGCCTGCGCATCACGGCGCTGGTGAGCGTCATCGGCATCCCCATCGGGGTCGTGGTCGGGATCGTCGCCGCCTATGCGGCGCAGTCGCGCACGCTGCTGCGTCCCATCGCGCTCGGCTACGTCGAGCTGGTGCGCAACATCCCGTATCTGATCCTCGTCTATCTGTCGTTCTTCGGGTTGCCGAAGCTGGGGGTGAGTGCCTCGGCGATGACGGTTGCGGTGGGCTGTACGGCGTTCTACACCGGCGGGTATTTCTGCGAAATCCTGCGCGCGGCATTACGCAGCGTGGCGCGTGGACAGACGCATGCGGCGCTCTCGCTCGGCATGACGTACTGGCAGACGCAACGTCACATCATCGCGCCGCAGTTGTTCGGCTTTCTGATTCCGCCGACGACGAGCCTCGTGATCATGATGTTCAAGGACTCGGCCATCTTTTCGGTGATGAGCCTGCCGGAGATGACTTACCAGAGCAATCTGCTCACCGCAAACACATTCGCTTACGTCGAAGTGCTCGGCACGACGGCGTTGATCTACTGGCTCAGCAGTGTCTTGCTGGCCGGTGTCGGGCGACGTCTGGAAACCGTTGTCGGGCGACGTACCCGCACACCTGACGTCCCCGCTTTATCGACACTCCCCGCCAAAGGAAAAGGACAACTCTCATGACGACTTACACCGTTGCCCCGCGCACTGGTCATCCGACGCTGCTGTACTCGGAGCTCGATCTCGACATCGACAACCTGAAGGCTGACATCGCCGTGCTCGGCATGCCGTACGGCGCGCCGTACGCTGCCTCCGACTTCAGTAACGATCAGACGAATGCGCCGTCTGCGATTCGTCAGGCGACGGACCGCGTGGTGCGTCGTCCCGAGCACTACGACTTCGATATCGACGGCCCGCTGCTGCAAGGCCGCAAGGACATTCGCTTCGTCGACTGCGGCGACATCGTTCCCGATCTGTCGAAGCCGGGCGAGCACTATGCGCGCGCCGAAGCTGCCGTGCGCCGCATTGCCGCCGGTGGTGCGATGCCCATCGTGCTGGGCGGCGATCACGGCATCACCACGCCGGTGCTGCGCGGTCTCGACCAGAAGGGGCCGATCACGCTCGTGCACATCGACGCGCATCTGGACTGGCGCGACGAAGTCAACGGCGTGCGCGAAGGCCTGTCGAGCCCGATCCGTCGCGCTTCCGAAATGGCGCACGTCGATCGCATCATCCAGATCGGCCTGCGTGCGCAGGGCAGCGGCCGTCCGCAGGATCTCGCTGCGGCGCGTGAGTACGGTGCGGAGCTGGTCACGGCGTACGAGTTGCACGACATCGGCATGGACGCCGTGCTCGATCGCATTCCCGACGGCGGCAATTACTACCTCACCATCGACGCCGACGGCCTCGATCCGTCGACGATGCCGGCGGTCGCCGGTCCGGCACCGGGCGGTGTGACCTTCGTGCAGGCGCGCAAGCTGATCCACGGTCTGGTGCGCAAGGGCCGTGTCGTCGGCATGGACATCGTCGAGATTCAGCCGGAGAAGGACGACGCCAACCTGATTTCGTGCGTGACGGCCGGCCGTCTGATCCTCAACCTGATCGGCGCGTCGATTCGCGCGGGACACTTCGACAAATGAGCAACGCACAACCGATCATCGACATTCGCGGCGTCGACAAGTGGTACGGCGCGCACCACGTGCTCAAGCAGTGCTCGACGCATGTCGGCAAGGGCGAGATCGTGGTGGTGTGCGGACCGTCCGGTTCCGGCAAGTCGACGCTGATCAAGACCGTCAACGCGCTGGAGCCGTTTCAGAAGGGCGACGTCGTGGTGGCGGGTACCTCGCTCACCGCGAAATCGACGGACCTGCCGAAGCTGCGCAGCAAGGTCGGCATGGTCTTTCAGCACTTCGAGTTGTTCCCGCATCTGGACCTCACGCGCAATCTCACGCTTGCGCAGCAGATCGTGCTGGGGCGCGATGCCACGTCGGCGCGCACCAAGGCGCGGGCGTTGCTCGATCGTGTGGGTCTCTCGGCGCACGCGCACAAGTATCCCGGCCAGTTGTCCGGCGGTCAGCAGCAGCGTGTGGCCATTGCGCGGGCGCTATCGATGGATCCCATGGCGATGCTGTTCGACGAACCGACATCGGCCCTCGATCCGGAGATGGTCAACGAGGTGCTCGACGTGATGGTCGAACTCGCCCGCGAAGGCATGACGATGATGGTTGTCACCCATGAGATGGGCTTCGCGCGACGCGTGGCGCATCGCGTGGTGTTCATGGAGGACGGCGCGATCATCGAAGACAGTCCGACGGACGTGTTCTTCAACGACGCCGCCAGTCCCGCCGCCAAACGCTTTCTCTCGAAGATCCTCGCGCATTGAGCGCAGGACTCACCGCTTTCAGACACGAGACAACATGACGCACACCCGAATCCGTAAGTTCAACACGCGCGAGACCTACCCGGAACAGAAGCTCGACAACGATCTCTGCCAGGCGGTGATCGCGGGCAACACCATCTATCTGCGCGGGCAGATCGGTCAGGATCTCGACACACGTGAGTCCGTCGGTATCGGCGATGTCACGGCACAAACCGAAAAGGCGATGGCCAACGTGAAGATGCTGCTCGACGAATGCGGCAGCCAGCTCGCGGACATCTGCAAGGTTACGGTGTACATCGTCGATCCGCGCTATCGCGAAGCCGTCTACAACGTGATGGGACGCTGGCTCAAGGGCGTGTTCCCGGTGTCGACGGGTATCGTGGTGCAGGCGCTGGCGCGCCCCGAGTGGTTGGTGGAGATCGACGTGACGGCGGTGAAGCCGACCGCGTAAGCCTTGTTCTGACGGTACAACACCGAATGGCCGACGGACAACCGTCGGCCATTTGCATTGTGTAGCGAGATGTGAGGTAAAAGGCGAGGCCCAGGCTTCAGAAGCGGCGTTTGACGTAGACCGTCGCGCCGAGATCCTTCTGACGAAGAATCGGGATTTTTGCGCTCGCGGAAACCGTCCAGTCTTCCGTCTTCAGCGAGAGTCCCCGCTTGGGATCGGAGCCGAGTTTGTCGTCTGCGTTGTTCCATTGCACCAGCGACAACTGTGGCGACTGGTTCGGTCCGATGCTCAGATAACTTCGCGAGGCTTTGGCCGCAGCCGCCGCATCGGCGGCCGGCGTCGACTCGATCCAGTCGGCGGGCCGATGGTCGTTGGGGTGCACCGCGCCGTTGATCGCTTCGATACGCGTGTAGAGGAAGGCGTTGGTATCGGCTTGCGACATTCGGTCGACGCGCTGCGCTGTCTCCTGGCCTTCCCGGCCGAACGGATAGAGCGTGACGGGAACGGCCGGAACCGCTGCGACGGAAACAGGCGCGGGCGGTGGCGGGACATAAACGGGTAGCGGTGAGGGCCCGAGATTGGCCATCATCATCTGTTCGGATGAACCCGAGTCGGCGCCATCGGCCATCGCCACGCCGCTAAGCGTGAGGACACAGGCGCCTATCATCCATTTGTTCAGGCACGTCATGGACATGCCTCCCGTGAAGGAATGGAATCGCTATTCCACTGGCCCCATTTTTACCTTCGTACGGCGCACTTCCTGCATCTGCCGGGCTCCGATGAAACCCTGGAACTTCGCATTGCGAACCGTCTTGAGCGGTCTCCATGCGCCGTATGCATTTAGGAAGTGTAGTCAGTCATTTGCAGACCGCTACCCCAATTTCCACCGGGGGCAAGCCATATTGGCGGGGCGTGACCCGCTCAGGCCCGCCAGACATGCCCTCGACGCATGCCTGCCAGTCGCGCCCCCGGGTATATCCCGAGATCCCGCAGGCCGCTGCGGGACGCGTCGCGAGGCCTTACTGATGGCGGCGCTGGTACGAGATCGGATACGCGGCGGAGCGTGCGGCGACCATCGGATCCTGTACGTCGATACCGGGCGGGAGGGCGGCCGGGAGGAACAGCAGGGCGCGTTGGGCGGCGTCGCTATCTGCCACGGGCGTCGTCACGGAGATCGTGCCGAGCTTCACGATGCGACGGGACGTCGGCCACGCAATGGAAGGATCGTCGAGCTTGTCGCCGCGATCGGCGATTTGCAGGACCAGATCGAACTCGGCCGGTTGCGTTGCCACTCGCTTGACGATTTCGTCACGCAGGTAATTCGGTGCGGCGTGGGCGGTTTCGTCGTCGCTCAGATATTTGGCGCCTGCGCGCGGGAGGAATTGGTAACGACCGTATGTCACCTTGCCCGCCGCATTCGTGAACTTGAACGTGTTCACGCCGTAATAGGGCAACGTGGCGTAGCTCACGGGGGCGGGCTTCGGTGCCGTCAGAAAGGCCTTCGCGACAGGATGGTCGCCGAGATAGCGATCGAGCGGTGTCGGCTTCGGCGTGTCGGGGCCGCTGGTGCCGAGCGCGATCAGCAGATTGCGGAAGTCGTCTGCGGTGGGCGAGGGGAAGCCGTTGAACGAGTGCGCAACGATGTCAGTGGTCGAGCCATCCGGCAGTGCGAACTTGATGGCGAATCCTCGCGGGCTTGCCAGACCGTGGTTGTCCGCGATGTCGGGAATGCCGGCAAAGTCCGAGAACCGTACCGTGACGGGCACGGACGTCTTCTGCAAATGCGGTGCCTTCGAAACCGACGCCGCCGTGGTGGCCGGCGTGAACGTGCCGGTCAGCACCACGCCTTTGGCGTGCACTGCACGCGCGTCGGCATGCTGACCGAAGACGCCGCCCAGCGCATCGACCAGTTCGGCGGGCGATGCTTTCGACGCGGGCGTCGGCGGCGCGGAGAGGGTTTGTGCGGCAGCAGTGCCGGCGAGCACCGGGGCGAGCGAGCAGGCCGCCAGCCATTTGAAGAGCCCGGAAACGTTCATGATGTCCGTCCAATGTCGATGTGGGGACGCACAGTGTAGGGTTCTCGATCAATAATGACAATAACAATTGTCTTAATGGTTTTTATTGTGTTTATGGTCAGAAGCTATAATCCGTCACATCTTCTTCATCCGGCCACGGTGCAGTGACGACCCGAAACGACATCCTCGGACTGCTTCAGCGCGAATCGCTGACGGTGCTTCAGCTATGCGAGCGACTGGGCGTGACGCGCAATGCGATCAACGTTCAGCTCAAGGTGCTGGAAGCCGAGGGGACCGTGCGTCGTGCCAAGTCGGTACAAAGCGGCGGGCCGGGCAAGCCGGCGATCGTCTACGAAGCGGCGCCGGGTACCGAGGATCTGGGGTCGAGCGCCTACCCGGCGTTTCTCGCGGGACTGCTCTCGGTACTGGACGCAAATCTCGACCCGGAGACGCTCAACCGCATTCTCGAGACGACAGGCCGCCGGCTGGCGCAGGAAGCGGGTCTCACCAAGCCGGTCGTGTCGACGAATGGCGAGACAGCGTTCGAGCGTCGGCTCGCGGCTGCGATGGCCGCCGCCGATGCGCTCGGTGCGAGCACGCAAGCCGTGCCGGTCGACGGCGGCATCATGGTGCGCAACTACAGTTGCCCGCTGGGCGGCGTGACGCGCGACAAGCCCTGCGTGTGCCGGGCCCTGGCAGCGTTCTTCTCCGAAGCGACAGGCCGTCCCGCAAGCGAACATTGCATTCGCGAAGAGCGCCTGATCTGTCAGTACCTCATCGAATCGGAGACGGCGTCCGAAGGTTCGTGACGCCATACATTCGGACATCGTTCACCGCCGGCATTTCGCACGGTCGCTGGTTCGTCCGCTTTCCCCTTATCACGCCAGCCCGAACCACTCCCTGAAGGCACCCGTGCATTCCGCGCTCGTCTCGGCAGCACGATCGAGCATGGCTTGCTCCTGCGCATGGACGGCGGCTTGCCAGTCGGTCTGGCTCGCGATGGCTTGCGCGAGTTCGGCGGCGTCGAGCATGGCGAGATTGACGCCGACACCCATCGGCGGCATCACGTGCGCGGCGTCGCCGATCAGCGTGAGACCGGGCGTGGCAGGCCATCGCGTGCCCACCGGCAGGCCGACGATGGGGCGGATGGCTGCGATACGGTCGGCGTCTTCGATCAGCGTCAGCAGTGTGGGCGACCAGCCGGGAAAGCGCGCAAGAAGGTCCTGTTTCGTGAGGTTGGCGAGTGCCTTCTCGGGGCGATCGGTATCGTCGGCATCGGTTCGGAATGCGGCATAACTGCGGACTACGGCGTTGCCGTTGCGCTGCGCAAAGAGCGCCGTTCCCAGCGCTTGCCCGGTGCCCAGCGACATGAGCGTACCGTGTCCGACCCTCTTCGCAATCGCAGGATGACGGCGGTCCACGTCGGTCATCCACAACTCGACGAATGTCACCCCCGAATAGCTCGGACGGACGTCGGTGAGCGCGGCTCTGACGGCCGACCCCGCACCGTCCGCCCCGATGACGAGATCGCATTCGTGTGTCCGTCCATCGTGAAGACGCACGGCGCAGCGTCCGCCGGGCGTCCGGGTCACCTGCGCGATGCGCGTCCCCCATACAACCGTTCCGGCAGGCAGCGGCTTGAGCAGCAGTTCGCGCAACACGAGGCGGTCGATCTCGGGACGATCTCCCGTGCCCGGCGCGGGGATGTCTTCGAGCAGCACCGCGCCCGTGGCCCAGTCGATGTCGCGCAGTTCCTGATCGTCGTGGCGGGCGATGGCCATGAAAGCGTCGAACAAGCCTGCCTTTTTCAGCGCGAGTTGGCCGTCCGGCACGTGCAGGTCGAGCATGCCGCCCTGATCGCGCGATGTGACGGAAGCATCCGCTTCGAAGACGGTGACGTCGAAGCCGTCCCGATGCAGCATGTTGGCGGCGACCAGACCGGCGGGCCCTGCACCGGCGATGACGATGGCGGGTTTGTGCGACATTTCGATTCCCTTGATTCGTTTCATGCGCGCCACGTCGGTGGCGTTTCAGCACGCACTCTATCGGTCGCCGTGGTTGATCCGTTATCCGCATAAGGTCAAAATATGCTGAAAATCGGCCATCCTGCCGCGACGTCCTCTCCAACATCCGCATGCCCGCATCCACCGCGAAAACCACGACGCACCGCACCGTTCTGAAAGGCTTCGGTCTGGATGGCGAGCGGCCGCCCGGCGTCAGTCGTCTGAACCGGTGGCACCGGCATCCGCAGGGGCAACTGATCTACATCGCCGCTGGACATTTCCACATCCGCACCGACTTCGGCGCATGGCTGCTACCGCCGAAACGGGCCGTGTGGATTCCACCGGATCTGATGCATTGGGGCGAACTCAAGGGCGTGAGAACCGGCTCGAACATCCTGCTCGCGCCGGCGTATTGCGCGACGCTGCCCGATCGTCCGCAGGTGTTGTCCGTCGGGGCGTTATTCGAAGCGCTGATCGAGCGGGTGGCGGCGTGGCGCACGGAAACGGCGGCGTCGCAGGAGGACGAGCGTGTCGTGGCGGTGCTCATCGATGAAATCCGGGCGGCGCGGCATGAGCCGCTGCATCTGCCGATGCCCAGCGACAAGCGGCTGCTGAAGATGACCGAGCTCGTGTTGAGCGAGCCGGGGCGCGAGCACTCATTGGAAACGCTGTCGTCGATGGCGGGACTCTCGATGCGCACCGCGCGACGGCTGTTTGCCGCGTCGGTCGGCATGACGCTGTCCGAATGGCGTCAGCAGGCGCGGTTGATGCGCGCCGTCGAGATGCTCTCGGAAGGTGAATCGGTGTCGACTATCGCCGATGCGTTGGGCTATGCGAGTCCGAGCAATTTCATTGCCATGTTCCGCACGGCGTTTGGCGTGACGCCGGGCAAATACGTCGGCATTGGAAGGACCAGCGCTTAAACCGAATCGGCGGGCGTCGCGTTGCTGTCGTGCACGTGGAACGTGGCGGGCACACCGAGGTTCGTCAGGTGATCGACGAACTGCTGCAAGTGCTGGCTCGTCGGTTGGTAGTGGCCGCTGGTGCGCGATACGTCCGTGACCTTGCCGTTCTCGATGCGAATGTCGCCTGCTGCGGCGACGGGCTGTCCCGCGAGAAAGCTCGAATGGTGAAACAGCCCTTTCCTGAAGGTCTTCGACAAGTAGATGTCGCCGTGCCTGTCCATCACGAAGATGGCGCGCTCCGGGGTTTTGCCCGGGCGGCGCGATGCGTCTCGCGTGTCGATGGGACGGCCGTCTGAGCCGATCATCAGGCCGTCTTGCACGGAGACTTTGTACTGGGCCCGCTCGGCGGGTTTCAGGTACATCACTTTCGATTCGAACGAAACCCCGCGGTCTTCACCGGCATGTCGGCCATCCAGCGGCTGAAGGTGCTTGAAAAGCGTGGGACGATCGCTGACCTCCGTTTCGACACGCGCTGCGCCGAAGACCGTCAGGTTGTTGTGATCGAGACCGGGAGCGAGCCGGTTCGGACGTCGCGCGCCGGGCGACTCGGATTGGGGCAGCGGTTCCGGCTCGACTTCCTCGATGACGATCTCGATGCTGCAATCGCTATCTGAATGGTCGGCGGCATCCGGCGAGGGACTCGGCGAGCGTCGGGCCCTGACCGGCAGGCCGCTCAACAGCGGGTTGGCAGCCGTGGGCGTGGGAAGTCCCAGTGAGGCAGGGGCATGCGTTGCGCCGGGCCGGGCCTGCGTGGGCGGCGTGATCTGGAGGGACGGAAGCGGCAACCCACGGTTCGGAATCTTTTGCATATTCGCTCGAATGACTGACGTGCGGCATCGGTGCGGCATCAGTGCGATGTCAGTGCCACATCACGCCGCGCACCCCGAAGCATGCAACCCGCATTTGTCGATGGCGGTGACGGGGGCGCAGTCATGGCGACGCAGGCGAAACGTGGTGGCAACGCCTGCGGCCAGCAGCAAAACGAGCGGAAAAGCGAACGAAATCAGCTTATTCGGCAGGCGCGACGCTCACGCCCGCGATGCCGTGACGCTGCATGGCGTCTGCTACGAAACCTTCGCGCTTCATGTCTTCCACGAACGTCTTCAGATAGGCCAGTGCCGCTTCGCCGCGCGTGATCGGCACACCCATGGCCTGACGAATCACCATGAAGCGCTCGTTGAGCAGGCGGTAGCCGCTCAGGTTCGCGACATCCTGCTCCAGTTGCTGCTTCACACCGGCCGCCACTTCGCAGCCCGTATCGATGAACGTCTTGATGACGGTCGGCGATGTCGGCGCGCGCACGATTTCCGCGTGTTGCAGTTCGCGCGTGAGGAACAGGTCGTAAGCGCTGCCCTTACCGACGACGACACGCGTGCCGGTCTGATCGACATCGGCGTTTGTCTTGACGGGCGACGCGTCGCGCACGAGGTAATAGCCTTCGATGAGGACATAAGGCGACGTGAAGCCGATGGTCGCCGCGCGACGCGGATCGATGGCGAAGAACCCGACGTCGGCCTGCTCGTTCGTGACCGTCTCGACCGATTTGCCTGCGGCGTCGACCACCACGAGTTCGAGATCGACGCCCAGCCGTTTCGCCAGTGCGCCGGCCAGATCGACAGAGATGCCGACCGGTCGGGACTGGGCGTCGGTGCCCGCGAGAATCGGATTGCCGAGGTTGATGCAGGCGCGCAGCACGCCGGTCGGTGCAAACGCTTTGAGAAGGGTTGGGTCGGGCGTCATGATGGGCGTCGGAAGTCGGGGGAAGGGTTCAGGGTTCGAGCAGACCGGCGATCTTGCCGATGGCGTCGATCGTGTGTTGCAGGTGAGCGTGCAGCAATGCCGAGGCATCTTCGTTGCGCTCGCGCGCCAGCAATTCGAGAATTTCCAGATGCTGCTGCGCGTGGGGGCGGTAGCGCGCACGATCCTGCATCGAGCGGTACGAGAGCAGACGCCGCACGCGTGTGACGCGTCGCATTGTGTCGACGAAGAACGGATTGCCCGAGGCCTCGACCAGCGACTCGTGAAAGCGTACGCCACGCTCATGCAACTGATCCGGTGTGTCGGTCTCGATACCGCCATCGAGCAGATGGCGTTCCGCCGCGCGCAGACGTTCGAGCACCTTCGCATCGAGCCGGTAGCCCGGCTCCAGCAGTGCCGCCGGTTCGAGTGCGAGCCGCAGGCGATACGTCTGGATGAGGCTGTCGGGCGTTGTCAGCATCGACGAAAACTGCCAGCCGTAGCCGGGTTTGCGCTCGGCCCAGCCTTCGTCGCGAATGCGTCCGAGCACGGCGCCCAGTTGTGTCGTCGTCAATCCGTAGCGTGTGCGAATCAGTTGTTCGGAGAACTCACCGGGCAAGTGCCCGCGCAGCAGGTCGTCCGCGATCCGGAAGTAGGTGCTCGTAACGATATCGGTCTCGTCGAGTCCGAGCGATTGCGCCGCGTCGACGTCCGACGTCGGCACCGGTTGTGCCACGAAATATCCTCGGTTGCGCTCACGTACGAGAATGCCCTTGTCGTGCAGCAGCGCGAGCGCTTCGTTGATCGGCGAGCGGGAGATCCGCAGCTTGTCGGCGAGCATCTGCGCGGGCAGATGCTGACCGGCCTGCATGCCTTCGGCCTGAATCAGATCGACGATTTGTGTGGCAATGGAGCGCTCGGATTTCATCGCGAAGAAGTCGGGACCGGCATGCAGCACCTCGCCATCATGCAGCCCCGGCGTGTTGTGCCAGTGTCCGTTGCAGAATCGACGGAATCACCCCGCCTTGTCGCAGCAGCGCAATTTCGAGGCGCGTTTCGACGGCAGCCGTCGCGGTGAAGCGTTCGCTGCGGCCATCGGCGCGATCGATGCGCACTTCGACGGCACCGCGCGGCGAGATCGTCTCGGCGTTGGCGGCGATGTGGATCGTGTCGTTCGGACGGATGGCCAACGTTACCGGGTCGATGCCTGCGGGAAAGCGCAGCGGCAGAATGCCCATGCCAATCAGGTTGGAACGGTGAATACGCTCGAAGCTTACCGCAATTACCGCGCGAATCCCCAGAAGGCGCTGCCCCTTGGCCGCCCAGTCACGCGACGAGCCTGTGCCGTAACGCGCCCCTGCCAGCAACACGACCGGATCGCCCGCCGCTTGATAGCGCTGCGCCGCTTCGAAGATCGGCATGACGTCGCCACTCGGCCCGTGCACCGTGTGCGCGACCGGCAGGTCGTCGGCCAGCAGGTTCACCAGCGTCTTGCTGTAGAACGCGGCGCGCACCATCACTTCCCAGTTGCCGCGCCGTGAGGCGAAGACGTTCAGGTCGTTGCGGTCGTCACCCTTTTCCACGAGGAAGTCGGCGACGTAGCTTTGCTTTGGAATCGCGCTCGCAGGCGAGATGTGGTCGGTCGTGACATCGTCGCCCAGCGCGAGCAGGGGATACGCCGTGTAGTCGCCCAGTTGGGTGCCTGCATCGAGAGAAGCGAAAGGCGGACGCCGCAATGCCGTCGAGTCCGGGTCCCAGGGGAAGCGGGCGGACTGGGGCGCGTCGAGGTTCGACCACATCGGGTTGCACGACGCGATGGCGAATGCCGACTTGAAGTCCGTCGCGCGGGTGCCCGATGCAACGAGGGCGTCGACCTCCTCACGCGTGGGCCACAAGTCCTTGAGGTAGATGGCCGTGCCGTCGGCCCTCGTCTGTACCGGTGACGTGCTGAGGTCGATGGCAGCCGACCCGGCGAGCGCGTACGCAATGACCAGCGGCGGCGACATGATGAAGCCGAGGCTCAGATCGGGATGCACGCGTCCCGGGAAGTTGCGATTACCTGAGAGCATGGCGACGGGCGACGCCGTCTGTTCCGCGATGGCCTGTGCAATCGGCGCCGACAGCGGCCCCGAGTTGCCGATGCAGGTCGTACAGCCGAAGCCGACGATGTCGAACCCGACGGCGGCGAGATCGTCCGTGAGTCCGGCGCGTTGCAGATAGTCGACGGCAGCTGGCGAACCCGGGGCCAGCGACGTCTTCACCCAGTCGGCGACGCGCAATCCCAAGGCTCGCGCACGACGCGCCACGAGACCCGCCGCGATCAGTTGCGCAGGATCGGACGTGTTCGTGCAGCTCGTGATCGCCGCAATGGCCACCGGCCAGACGGGCAGTGAGGTCGAGGTGTGCGCGGGTTGTCCCGCGACTTCGCGAAGGGCGTCTCCGGTCTTCGCGTAAGGCAGCAAATCCTGCGGACGGCGAGGACCGGCGACGTGCAATTCGACGGTAGCGAGATCGATCTCGATCTCGCGCGTGTAGCGCGGGGAGTTGTTGGCGTCGAACCAGAGGCCGGCGCGGCGATAGAGGGTTTCGACGGACTCGATCAGGGCTTCGGCGCGTCCGGTGGCGCGCAGATAGTCGAGCGTGCTGTCGTCGACCGGAAAGTAGCCGGTGGTCGCGCCGTATTCGGGGGCCATGTTCGCAACGACGGCGCGCTCGCCTGCCGTCAACGTCGACACCCCCGGGCCGAAGTACTCCACGAACTCGCCCGACACGCCGATATCGCGCAGCGCTTTCGTCACGCGCAATGCGAGGTCGGTGGCGGAAGTGCCGGCAGGCAGACGTCCCGTGAGCTTCACGCCGATGACGTCGGGAATGCGCTGCATCACCGGCATGCCGAACATGACCGTCTGGGCTTCCAGCCCGCCGACACCCCAGCCGAGTACGCCGATGCCGTTGATCATCGGCGTGTGGCTGTCGGTGCCGATGAGCGTGTCGGGAATCAGCCACGTCACCCCATCGACCGTCTGCTGTGTCGCCACGGTGGCGAGTTGTTCGAGATTGATGGTGTGCATGATGCCGGTGCCCGGCGGGTTGATGTGCACCCCGTCGAGCGCCTTCGATGCCCAGCGCAGAAAGCGGTAACGCTCCGCATTGCGGCGCATCTCGATTTCGAGATTGAGCGTGGCGGCATCGGCCCGGCGCGTTTGCTCCACGGCCAGCGAGTGATCGACGGACACATCGACACGCAGGGTGGGATTCAGGACGGCCGGATCGACGCCGGCCTCGGCCAGCGCGTCGCGCATGGCGGCAATGTCCACGAGGGCCGGCGTGCTGGTCGTGTCGTGCATGAGCACGCGCGTGGGCTGAAATGCGATTTCCGCTTCGCTGGTGCCGTGCTCAAGCCAGCCCAACACACCCGAGACTGCGGCCTCGCGCTCCGCGTCGTCGAGATTGCGCACGGCGTTCTCGAGCAGCAGTCGCAGCACGACCGGCAGACGCGGCAGCACATCGCCGAACATCGTCGGCAAATCCACGAAGCGATAGGGCGTGCCGCCCAGTTCAAGCGGCGTGTGTGGGGGAATGAGGGCATTTTTCATGCCCCGAATATTGCATTTGTTTTTGTAAAAATGCAATGATGCAAAAAAGCACCCTCACCGGAAGGTCATCCACCCGCCAGGGCTTTGGGCACGACATAGCGTGCGCCGTCGTATTCGAGGGTGACGTTTGCGCCCTTCGACGTGCTCTCCTTGCTCGCGCAGTCGTTGCGCGTGGGCTTGTTCGTCGTGGTCGTCGTCTTCTGGCTCACGATCAGTCTGGCGTAGCCGTCTTTCCCGGCAGGGCCGACGGAGACGGCGCGCGACGTGTCGTCGAAGCTGCCCGCGCAATTGCCGTCCCATTCGCCGCCACTCGATTGCGTGGCGAGGTTATCGACGACCTTGCGCAGCTTCGTGCCATCGACGACGTAAAGGCTGAGCGCCGTTTGCGAGAACGGGTTGACGCGCGAGGACCCTTCGAAGGTGGTGCGTACGCCGAACGCCAGCACCTGAGGGGTCAGTCGCCACGGTGCGGTGTCGAGCGCGATGCCGCGCAACATGACGGCGTCCGAGGTGATCGCCGCCTTCTCGAATCGGTGTGCCACGATCTTGCCGCTCTGGCTGTCAGCGACGATCACTTCGACGTCGTAGACCTTGTCGTCGTCGGTACTGCCGGGTTGCGGCATCGGCAGGACAGCAAGCGTTTGTGCCGGGTTGGCCGGCCAGACCTTGCAGGTGGCGAAGTCCGTATCGACGGTGCGCCCCGGTTGTAACGCCTTGGTCCATTCGCCGAATCGGTCCTTGCAATCGACGCGAGAGTCGGCATGGGCGAACAGTGGCAGGCAGAGCAGGGCAACGGTGAGGATTTTTCGCATGAGGGAGCGACGACCGGTCGAGTTGGGCAAGTCTGCCCATTCTAGCGGTGCCGCTCGCCCGCACGTTTCGATGGAGGATCAGTCTGACGGACCCACGAACTCCTGTGCATCGAAGACGGTGTGAAAGACCGTACCGTCGAACATCTCCATGAGCTTGCGCGACTCGGCCTGGCTCTCCAGCCGGGCCGGTGACGCCAGCGCGGCGTCGATGTCTTCCTGCGTGTCGAAGCGGATCGCGATGCCGAGCGGCAGGTTCAGGTCGGTGGCGTCGGTGTGTCGCTGCCGCAGAATCCTGACTTCCTTCGCACCGGGAAAGCGTGTCCAGAGGGGAACCAGTTTGTCTTGCACATGGCGTGCGAAATCGGCTTCCCTGCCGGCCTTGATCTGCCCCCGGAAGAACGCGTAACGGATCAGCATTGAAATGTCTCCTGAGGTGGGGGGCTTAGCCGCGTCCCACGAACGGCATATGGCTGGCCATGACGGTCATGAACATGACGTTGGCCTCAAGCGGAAGGCTGTCCATGTAGAGCACGGCGCGCACGACGTTGTCCATTCCCATCCGGGGTTCGACCATCGTGGTGCCGTTGGCTTGCAGCGTGCCTTTCGCCATCAGCTCGCTCATGTCGCTGACGACGTTGCCGATGTCGATCTGACCGCACGCGATGTTGAACGGACGGCCATCGAGCGACGTTGCCTTCGTCAACCCGGTAATGGCGTGCTTGGTGGCGGTATAGGGCGCTGCCTGGGGGCGCGGTGCGTGCGCGGAGATCGACCCGTTGTTGATGATGCGTCCGCCCGGAGACGATTGCTTTTTCATCAACCGGAATGCGCCCTGCGTACAAAGAAACGCACCGGTCAGATTGACGTTTACCGCCTGAATCCAGTGGTCGTACGAAACGTCTTCGATGGAACGCTGCGGGGTGAACACGCCCGCGTTGTTAAAGAGCAGGTCGAGTCTCCCCCATTGCGATTCCACCGCGTCGAACAGTCGATGGACCGACGCCGGGTCCGCAACATCGCAACTGACGGTCAACACCCGTTGCTGCGCGTCTGCACCGGCTTCGGCCGCCACGGCTTGCAGTGCTTGCGCGTTGCGCGCGGCAAGCACCACGCGATAACCCGCCGCCAGCAACCCGAGCGCCACACTCTTGCCGATGCCTGCGCTCGCACCTGTCACCAGCGCGACTTTTTCATTCATGCCACTCATGTTCCTCTCCCGATGTCTGACGTGTCATAGGCTGCCTACGATACTCAATTCGACCATCCGCCGTCGATCACATGGATCGCCCCCGTGGTGAATGCCGATTCGTCGGAGGACAGATAGGTCACGAGTGCGGCGATCTCGTCGGCTCGGCCCACGCGTCCGATGGGCTGGCGCGCGATGAACGCTGCACGCACCTGAGCGATGTCCTGCCCGGTGGCGGAGGCCTGAGCGGTAATGCGGTCGTTCAGCGAGGGAGATTCGACCGTGCCCGGGCAAATCGCATTGCAGCGAATGCCCGCAGAGACGAAGTCGGCCGCAAGGGCTTTCGTCATGCCGATGACTGCCGCCTTGGAGGCGCCATAGACGAACCGGTTCGGGACCCCTTTCACGCTGGAGGCCGCAGACGCCATATTGATGATCGAGCCGCCCTTGCCGGATTCGAGCATCGCGGGCAGCAGCGCCCGAATCATGCGGTACATCGACTTCACGTTGAGATCGAAGCTGAAGTCCCAATCGTCTTCCGAACATTTGAGAATGCTGCCGTCGTGTACGAATCCTGCACAGTTGAACAGACCGTCGACACGGCCGACGCGCGCGGCGAAGGCAGCCACCGCTTCGCTGCTGCGCACATCGAGGTGCGCGGTTTGCAACCGGCTGCCAGAAGGTAGCGCCGAATGCAGACTGGCCAGACCGGCTTCGTCGACATCCGTGGCCCAGACTTGTGCGCCTTCTGCGGCGAGCGACAGTGCGCAGGCGCGGCCGATGCCTTTGGCGGCAGCCGTCACGACAATCGTTTTATTTGCGACGCGATGACCCGTGTTACCTGTGTTACCCATGTTCGACATTTCCATGACGGTGGCGATATTTCAGTGACGGTGACGTGGCTTACACGGCGTCGCGCAGATCCGTGAGGTCGCGACCTCGCGTTTCGGTCGACAGTGCAACACCGACGAGCGTGAGTGCGGACAGCACGGCGGTGTACACCCCCATGACCCAGAAGCCGCCGCCAGCCAGCCCGATGAGATAGATGCCGAGAATGGGGGCGAGGCCGCCGGAGAGCACGGCGCCGATTTCGCGGGAGAGGGCGACGCCGGAGTAGCGATAGCGATTGCCGAACAGTTCGGCAAAGTGCGAACACTGCGCGCCGAGCATGCTGTTCGAGCCGATCGCGAGACCGCCGAACATCGCGATGGCCACCAGAGCGGGGGTGCCGGTGCTGATCATCCACCAGGCCGGGATGGCCCACAGGAGCATGAAGATCGCGCCCCAGCGATAGACGGTCTTCCGGCCGAACGTGTCCGAGAGGGCGCCGAACAGCGGTGTCGTGATCACGCTCGAGAGCGTGGCGATCAGGGCGCATGTCGTGCCCACGCGGGCCAGATCGCCCGGCGCCATGCCGTGTCGCGCGGCCACCGTCCCGCTCAGATACGCGATAACGATCGTGGTGTAGATGGTGGAGCCGCCCTGTTCGGCCAGTCGCATCAGCACGGCGGCGAAGATGGGGCGGCGTGCTTCCTTGATGACGAGTCGCATCGGCGACTTCACCACTTCCTTCTTGCCTTCGAGTGCCGCGAATGCCGGGCTTTCACGAAGACGCAGGCGAATCCAGATGGCGATGCCGATCAGCACGACGCTGGCGAGAAAGGGAATGCGCCATCCCCACGCCAGCACGGTCGCCTGATCCATGAAGTACTGCATGACGCTGAACGTCGCGGTCGCGATGCCGAAGCCCGCGAAGATGCCGACGAAGGGCAATGCCGCGAAGAAGCCGCGTTTGCGCAGCGGTGCGACTTCCGCCATCAGCGTGGAGGCACCCGCTTGCTCCGCACCCGCGCCGAATCCTTGCGCCAGGCGCAACAGCACCAGCCCGATCGCGCCCAGCGGCGTTGCCGGCAAGAGTCCGACGAGCGTGGTCGAGATACCCATGATGGCGATGGTCACGAGTAATACGAACTTGCGTCCCTTCCGGTCTCCGAGCGAACCGAAGAACAGTCCCCCCAGCGGGCGAGCCAGAAAGCCCACGCCGTAGGTCGCAAAGCTGGCGAGCAACCCCGCGTTGGCATCGAGTGTTGCAAAGAAGACGTGACTGAAGATCAACGCCGTAGCGAGACCGAAGATCGCGAAGTCGTAATACTCCAGCGCACTGCCGACCGCACTGGTCAGAATGGCGCGACGTAGTTGCTGTGCGGATACCGGTGTCGTTGGCGATGCCTCGCTTTCGCTTCGTCCGGACGAACTCAGATACGCGCCTCCGTGTGCAACGGATGCGACGGTTTCACTGCGTGACGGCATGTCTTTGTCTCCTGATGGCTGCATGATCGGCGCCTGTCTCCTTGCCTGCTGTCTCAGGCAACAGTCGCATCTATGACGGCGCGCTCGCCAGCGAGTCAGCCAGCTTGTTATCGCGCTTTTTTTCCGAAACGCCTTACCAACGTACGCTTGTTGGGTTAGACTTGGTTACCGGTAACCAACGCGCAAAATCTAACACGAGGAGACGCAAATGCACAAGGAAGAGGTACTGGTGGTTTCCCCTTATCCGGAAGCCGACATGGCGTTGCTGGCGAAGCAGTTCACATTGCACGTGTTGCCGGGCGAGGCCGACCCGCAGGCCCTGATCGCCAGTGTCGCGCCCAGAATCCGTGCCGTCGCCACGAATGGAGAAGTCGGCGCCGACGCTGCGCTGATCGACGCCCTCCCGAAACTTGAAGTCATCGTGTCGTATGGGGTCGGGGTGGATGCCATCGATCTGCGGCATGCGGCGTCACGAGGGGTGCGGGTGACGAACACGCCCGACGTGCTGACGGAAGACGTCGCCGACATGGGCATGGGACTCATGCTCGCGGCGGCGCGCGAGATTCCGCAGAACGATGCGCTGGTGCGCTCGGGGCGATGGGGTAGCGCGACGATCGGGCTGGCCACGCGAATGTTCGGCAAGCGCCTGGGCATTTTCGGCTTGGGCCGGGTCGGACGCGCCGTCGCGCGTCGGGCGGAGGCGTTCGGCATGCAGATCGCTTACCACGACCGGGCCAGATTCCCGGACGTTGCATACGCCTATCACGCAAGTCCGGTGGACCTCGCACGGGACTCGGATTTTCTGATGGTCTGCGCAGCGGCCGATCAGATCCCGCGCGGTGCATTGAGCCGCGAGGTGCTCGACGCGCTTGGCCCGCAGGGATATCTCATCAACATTGCACGCGGCAGCATCATCGACGAGCCGGTGTTGGTCGATTACCTGATCGCGGACCGTATTCGTGGCGCCGCGTTGGACGTGTTCTGGAACGAACCGAATATCGACCGCCGTTTGCTGACGATGCCCAACGTCGTGCTGCAACCGCATCGTGCGAGCGCCACCGTCGAGACACGCGGGGCCATGGCGCAACTCGTCCGGCAGAACCTCAGTGCGTTCTTCGCCGGCATGCCCCTGATTACCGAGTTCACGTCTCACCTCGCCGCAGCGTGAGCCTACAGACTTCAACGACTTCCGACATTCACCTATGACTCAGTCCAAACATCCGGTCTCGCAGATGGCCAATGCGTCGGCAACCGGCGCGCAAGACGATGGCGAAGGCAAGGCACGTCTGCGCAGCCGTCGCTGGTTCGACGATCCCTCTGATCCCGGCATGACGGCGCTCTACATCGAGCGTTACATGAACTACGGCATCACGCGCGAAGAACTCCAGTCCGGCAAGCCCATCATCGGCATTGCGCAAACCGGGTCGGATATTGCGCCGTGCAACCGGCATCACATCGAACTCGCCAAACGGGTGCGCGACGGTATTCGCGACGCGGGCGGCATTCCGCTGGAGTTTCCCGTCCACCCGATTCAGGAGACCGGCAAGCGTCCGACGGCGGCGCTCGATCGCAATCTCGCGTATCTCGGTCTCGTCGAGATTCTCCACGGGTATCCGATCGATGGCGTCGTGCTGACAACGGGATGCGACAAGACCACGCCGGCGTGTCTGATGGCGGCGGCGACCGTGAACATTCCGTCGATCGTGCTCTCGGGCGGTCCGATGCTCGACGGCTGGTGGAAGGGCAAGCTGGCAGGATCGGGGACCGTGATCTGGGATGCCCGCAAGCGTCACGCAGTGGGGGAGATCGACTATGAGACGTTCATGGACGAAGTCTCGTCGTCGGCCCCTTCGGCGGGCCATTGCAACACCATGGGCACCGCACTGTCGATGAATTCGCTGGCCGAAGCCCTTGGCATGTCGTTGCCCGGTTGCGCGGCGATTCCGGCACCGCATCGCGAACGCGGCTGGATGGCGTATCACACGGGGCGGCGCATCGTGGAGATGGTCGCCGAGGACCTGCGTCCGTCGGACATCATGACGAAGGGCGCATTCGAGAACGCCGTCGTGGCGGCGGCGGCGCTGGGGGCATCGTCGAACTGTCCCATCCACATGGTGGCGATTGCGCGCCACATGGGGGTGGATCACACGCTGGAGGACTGGCAGCGTCTGGGGCCGAGTATTCCGTTGCTCGTCGATTGCCAGCCAGCGGGGCGTTTTCTCGGCGAAGCGTTCCATCGCGCTGGTGGCGTGCCGGCGGTGATGCGCGAGCTGAGCCGGGCGGGCAAGCTCAACACGGAGGTTCTCACCGTGACGGGCAAGACGCTGGCGCAGGATCTGGCCGCCGTCGACGCGCCGGATCGCGAGGTCATTCGGGCGTACGAAGCACCGCTCAAGGAGGCTGCCGGTTATGTCGTGCTTTCCGGCAATCTGTTTGACAGCGCCGTCATGAAGATCAGCGTCATCGACGACGCGTTCCGCAAGCGCTTCCTGTCGGACCCGGCACACCCGAACGTGTTCGAGGGCCGTGCGATCGTGTTCGAAGGACCGGAGGATTACCACGCGCGCATCGACGATCCGTCGCTCGATATCGACGAGCGTTCCGTGCTGGTCATCCGCAACTGCGGTCCGGTCGGGTTCCCCGGCGGCGCCGAGGTCGTGAACATGCAACCGCCGGCGGCGCTCATCAAGCAGGGGATCACGGCGTTGCCCACATTGGGCGACGGACGACAGAGCGGCACGTGTGCGACGCCGTCGATCCTGAACGTCTCACCGGAAGCGGCCGTCGGCGGAAATCTGGCGCTGCTGAAGACGGGCGACCGGCTGCGTATCGACCTCACGCGCTGTCGGGTCGACGTGTTGATCTCCGACGACGAGATGACAGGACGACGCGAGGCCTTCGTGCCGCTCGAACTGCACAACAAGACGCCCTGGGAAGAGATCTATCGATCCATGGTCGGCCAGCACGGCACCGGGGCTTGTCTGGAGCCGGCGGTGCCGTATGTCGACATCGTCAGAACGCGAGGCGAGTCTCGCCACAATCACTGAAGTCGTTCGGGCGAGGTCAGGCGAGATCAGGCGCTTTCGCGGGCGATGATCTCGTACGGGATTCGCACGAGGCCGGGTATGTCCTTTTGCTCCGGACGTACCCGGGCAATTTCGCGGCGGGACGTGTTGGGCATTTCCGACTGATCGAGCGCCGCGAGCAGCGACTCTCCCGTCGAATGGCCGATGCCATAGGCGTCGACGGACACGGTGGTGATGGTCGGATAGCAGTGACGCGAGAGTTCGAAGTCGCCGAAGCCGGCCACGGCGACATCGCCGGGCACCGACAGCCCGCGCCGATGACAGGCCATGATGACCCCGAACGCGTGAATGTCGCTCGTGCACATGATCGCGTCGGTATCGGGCCAACGGCTCAGAATTTCCTCCAGCGCAGCCCCGCCGTGGCCCATCGCGGCCCCGTGAGCCATGTCCGTGGTCCATTCCGTGTGCGTGATCTCGCGCGGTGCGTGAATCCCCGCATCTTCCACCGCTTTCAGATAGCCGTCGCGGCGCGCCACGCCACGCAAATCGAGATGGGAGGCACTGCTCACGAACGCAATTCGACGATAGCCTCGTTCGTACAGGTATCGCATCATTGCCGTTGCGGCGTCCGCGTTGGAAAAGCCCACGACGCGGTCGATCGGGCGAGCGGGAATTTCCCACATCTCGATGACGGGAATCCGGGCCTGCTTGAGCATCGCCCGCGTTTTTGTCGTGTGCTTGCCGCCCGTCACGACGATGCCCCGGGGCTGATGACTGAGCAACGCGCGCACGAGTTCTTCTTCCCGGTCCAGCAGGTATTCGGTGTTAGCGAGCAAAAGGCGCAGATTTCGTTGCTCGACGACATCGTTGATGCCGCGTGCGGTCTCGGCGAAGTTCGAGCTGGAGAGCGACGGCACGATCACGGCGATGACGTTGGTCCGGCCCGACGAGAAAGCGCCGGCTACGGCGTCGGCGACGTAACCTGTCTTGCGCACGGCATCCATCACGCGCGTGCGGATGTCGTCGCTGACATGTTGGCCTGTCAGCACGCGCGACACGGACATTTTGGAGACGCCGGCCAGTTGCGCGACATCGGCCATGCGCACCGGCTCGCCGGACGGCAGAGAATCGGGTTTCGAACTCATCTCACGAAGCAGACAGATAATCGAGTGAAATCAATTTCGTCATGATACTTGCTTCGTCGTCGATGCCCGTGGACCGCCGCGCTCGCGGCGGCCGTCAGGCACGCCGCGGCGGTTCGATGCGTCGGCGGAATCGCGCGCGCAGTGTCGTCGTTACGACGAGGGACTCACGGGTTGCCGAGGACCAGCGAGTTCCTGTCGATGGCGTCGATCGACGTCACGCCGGTCAGCGTCATCGCTACGCGCATTTCCTTGGCGAAGATGTCCAGCATGTTCTCCACGCCGCGTTGTCCGTCAGCGGCCAGCGCGTAGGCGGTGGCGCGCCCGAGCAGGCAGCCCTTCGCGCCGAGCGCGAGCATGCGAACGACATCCAGTCCCGAGCGGATGCCCGAATCGGCCAGCACGGTGAGGTTGTCGCCAACGGCATCGGCAATGAGCGGCAGTGCCTTCGCCGTGGACAGCACGCCATCGAGCTGACGGCCGCCGTGGTTGGAGACCACGATGCCGTCCGCCCCGAAGGTCACGGCGTCCTTGGCGTCCTCGGGGTCCAGAATGCCTTTGATGATCATGGGGCCTTGCCAGAAATCCCGAATCCATTCGAGATCCTTCCAGCTGATCGACGGATCGAAGTTGTTGCCGAGCCACCCGATGTAGTCTTCCAGCGATACCGGCTTGCCGAGGTACTTCGACACGTTGCCCAGATCATGCGGACGGCCGGTCAGGCCGACATCCCATGCCCAGTGGGGGCGTGTCATCGCCTGAAGCATTCGGCGCGACGCGGCAAACGGCCCGGACATCCCCGAGTGGGCGTCGCGATAGCGCGCGCCGGGCGTGGGCATGTCGACGGTGAAGACGAGGTTGCGGACACCGGCGTCACGGGCGCGCTCCAGCACGTTCTTCATGAAGCCGCGATCCTTGAGCACGTACAACTGGAACCAGATCGGTTGCGGGCTTTGCGCCGCGACTTCCTCGATGGAGCATACGCTCACGGTCGAGAGGCACAGGGGGATGCCCTTGCTCGCGGCCGCTTTCGCGACCTGGACTTCCCCGCGTCGCGCGAACATCCCTGTCAATCCGACGGGCGCCATGATGATCGGCATCGCCAGCGGCTGACCGAACAGGGTCGTATTGAGGCTCAGGTTTTCGACGTTGCGCAAGATGCGCTGGCGCAGCCCGATGCCGGCCAGATCGGCCGTGTTGGCGCGCAGGGTGTGCTCGGCGTAGGCACCGCCGTCGATATAGTCGAACAGAAAACGTGGAAGCCTCGATTTGGCCGCTGCCCGGTAGTCGGACGCAGAAGAAATGATCATGACGCGATTCCCCATCGAATTTTTTTGAGTTCGAGCCCGGACGGCTCGGGACACTGCGTTGGACGGGCATCAAGATACGGCAACCGATACCCCGATAAAATGACTTTTCGTTCTGATATTCAGTCGGATTTGGAATAGTTATGAATCTGAGAGCATTACGAACCTTCGTCGAAGTGGTACGCCAGGGCGGGTTCTCGCAGGCGGCCGAAGTGGTGTCCCTGACGCAGTCTAGCGTCAGTAAGGCTGTCAGGACGCTCGAAGACGAGTTGGGTGTGCCGTTGCTCAGTCGTATCGGGCACCGCAGCGAGCTGACGGATGCCGGGGAGATCGTCTATCGCCGGGCGTTGTCGTTGTTGGCGGAGCGCCGCGACATGATCGACGAGATCGACGATCTGCGGGGGCTCAAGCGGGGCACCTTGCGATTGGGGCTGCCGCCGGTGGGGTGCGGCGTGCTGTTCGCGCAGATGTTCGTGACCTATCGCGAACGCTATCCCAACATCGACATCGCGCTGACGGAGCATGGCAGCAAGCGTCTTCGCGAGTGCCTGGAGGACGGGGAGGTCGAATTGGCGGCGCTGCTGCTGCCGGTGGCCGATCACTTCCAATATCAGGCCGTGCGCAAGGAGCCGTTGGTCGTGGTGTTGCCTGCCGGGCATGCCCTCGCCAAACGAAAGTGGCTCGACTTCACGGCGCTGGCGGACGCGCCCTTTATCCTCTTCGAAGCGGGTTTTGCGCTGAACGGCATCATCATGGCGGCGTGTGAGCGAAAAGGCGTGGCGCCGCGCGTGACGGCCAGAAGCGGGCAAATCGATTTCATCGTGGATCTGGTCACGGCGGGACTGGGCGTGGCCTTCCTGCCACGGATGCTGGCGCTCAAACATCGGCATCCGGGCATTGTGCTGGTTCCGTTACGCGAGCCGCAGACGGACTGGCACATTTCGCTGGCATGGCGCAGTCACACGCACCTGTCTTCGGCCGCGCGTGCCTGGCTGGATCTGGCGCGGGAGGTGCATGGGGGGCCTGCGGTGACCCTCTGACCCCAGTCAGCACCCAATCAGCATCCAATCAGCACCTCTGCGTGCCGAAACGGCACGAAGCGGCATTTTCCGCCGCCTACACTCCGCTTCCTGAGACTGGCAGACGGCCCGGCGTGCGCACGCGCGCTTCCGGGCGTCGACATATCGATTTTCAACGCCAGCGATCCAGAGGAGCAGGCATGACCGGTAACACCAAACCCCATAACCCGTGGCGCGAAATCTGCGCGGCGAGTATCGGCAACGCACTTGAGTTCTACGACCTGCTGATCTATGGCTATTTCGCCATCGTGATCGGCCAGTTGTTCTTCCCCTCGCACGACGCGACCACCTCGCTGCTGCTCTCCGTGGGCACGTTCGGGATCTCGTTCGTCACGCGCCCGCTGGGCTCGATCATTCTCGGCAGCTACGCCGACCGCGCTGGCCGCAAGGCGTCGCTCACGGTGTCCATCGGCCTGATGATGGTCGGCACTGCCATGATCGCGTTCGCGCCGACCTACGAGCAGATCGGCATCCTCTCGCCGCTCATGATCATCGTCGCGCGCATGCTGCAAGGCTTCTCGACGGGCGGTGAGTTCGGCGCCGCCACGGCATTCATGGTCGAGCACGCCGATGCCAAGCGTCGCGGCTTCTTCGCGAGCTGGCAGATGTCCACGCAAGGTCTCGCGACGGTGCTCGCCGCCGGTGTCTCCGCACTGCTGAGCCTGCTGCTCACCGCCGATCAACTGAGTGCATGGGGCTGGCGCATCGCCTTCGCCGTGGGCCTGCTCATCGGACCGGTCGGCCTCTACATTCGCCGCAACATCGACGAGACCGCCGACTTCAAGAAGCTCGGCGAGAAGCAACGCGAGAAGTCGCCGCTGCGCGAAGTCTTCGGCCGCGACCGCGCCAACATGCTGCTCGGCGCCGGTGTGGTGGCTGCGGCCACCGCGTTCAACTACGTGCATAAGCTGTACATGCCGACGTACGCCGTCAAGCAACTGCATATCCCGGCGACGTCGTCGTTCATCGGCGCTGTCGTGACCGGCGTGATGCTGATGATTGCCGCGCCCGTCGTGGGCCACATGTCGGATCGCTTCGGCCGTATTCGCGTGATGCTCTGGGCGCTCATCGCCGTAGGTGTGACGACTTACCCGCTGTTCGTCCTGCTCAACCGCTACCCGACGTTCCAGACGCTGCTCCTCGTGCAGGCGCTGGTCGGTCTGCTCATCGCCGTGAGCCTGGCGCCGCTGCCTGCGCTGCTTGCCGACATCTTCCCGACGAGCACGCGCGGGACCGGACTGGCGCTGTCGTACAACTTCTCGGTGACGCTGTTCGGCGGTTTCGCCCCGCTGATCGTGACCTGGCTCATCGACGCTACGCACAACAAGCTCGCCCCGAGCTTCTATGTGATGACGACGGCCGTGCTCAGTATCGCCGCCGTTACCGCGCTCGGCCGTCGCGTGCGAGCCGGCAAGATTGCCGGTGTCGCGCACGGAAAGCACGGATCGCCGCGCGCCACGAAGGCCTAAAGCGCATTCGCCGCGCACTAGCACCCACATCCGATGCACTGATTTCAGCCGCAACGACGACGTCCGCCTCTCCCCTTGCGCGACGTCGTCACTTTTTTTGTGGCATCCCTGCGGAGCACTATCCATGACCACGCTCGAAGCGATTCGCGCCGCCTTGCCGGCGTACCCCATCGAAGTCTCGTTCCCCGACATCACCCGTTGGCGCGAGGGCAATACCGGCATCGACTATCTGCACACGTTCGATAGCGGCAAGCCCGGCAAGCACGTGATGATTCTCGCGCTCACCCACGGCAACGAAGTCAGCGGCGCGATTGCCGTCGACTCGCTGCTGGCGTCGGGCCTGCGTCCCGTTACGGGACGTTTGTCGCTCGGTTTCGGCAACGTGGGCGCCTACGAGCAATTCAGCGCCGAGAACGCCGACGCCACGCGTTTTCTCGACGAAGACATGAACCGGGTGTGGACGGGGTCGACGCTCGACGGCGAGCGCCAAAGCCGTGAACTGACGCGCGCACGCGCCATGCGTCCGTTCATCGATACGGTCGATCTGCTGCTCGACATTCATTCGATGCACGAAGCCTCGGCGCCGCTGATGATGACCGGCCCGCTGGAAAAGGCGATTGCGCTGGCCGCCGAGCTTGGCACGCCCGAGCACGTGATCATCGACAAGGGCCACGCCAACGGCACGCGTATGCGCGACTACGGTGGCTTCGGCGATCCGGCCAGCCCGAAGAACGCGCTGCTCATCGAGACGGGCCAGCACTTCGCCAAGAGCGCACGCGATGTGGCGCTCGACAGCGCCGCGCGCTTCCTGCTGCATGCAGGTGTGGTCGCGCAGGCGGACGTCGCTCAGTTCCTGACGCAAACGACCGGGCCGCAGAAGTTTGTCGAGATCACGCAGCCGGTCGTGGCACGCTCGATGGACTTCCGTTTCTCGCAACCGTTCACGGGGCTCGAAGTGATCGAGAAGGCCGGCACCGAGATCGCGCGCGACGGCGATGAAGTCATCGTCACGCCGTATGACAACTGCGTGATCGTGCAGCCGTCGATGCGTCATCTCGGCGTGAATGTGACGATGATGCGTCTGGGACGTTTGCTCGATCGCTAAGGCGTCTAGCCGGCGCCGGATAGCGCCGAAATGTCTGAGATGTCGCGTGGGCCGGTATTGCACCGGCCCATTTTTTCGTCTGCGTCTGCGAATGCGCTTGCGAATGCTGACGAGCGTGGACGTCGTGGTTTCCGGGGGGCTTACGTAGTGGCGTCAGAACGTCCCGACCAGTGAGCCGACGACGATGACGGCGACGAGCGCGATCAATGCGCTCACGATGCTCGTCATGACGATATCCAGATAGCTCTCACGGTGTGTGCTGCCGCACACCGCGAGCAGCGTCACCACGGCACCGTTATGCGGCAGGCTGTCGAGCGTGCCGGAGGCGATGACCGCCACACGGTGCATCAGCGCCGGATCGATGCCGTGCTGTGCCGCGAGACTGACGTACGCCGGGCCGAGCGCGTCGAGGGCGATCGTCAGGCCGCCCGACGCGGAACCCGTGATCGCTGCGAGCAGGTTCGCGGACAGGGCGAGCGAGACGAGCGGCCCGCCGTCGATGGACAACACCCAGTCGCGCACGAGCTCGAAGCCGGGGAGTGCGGCAATGACACCGCCGTAGCCGACGAGGCTCGCCGTGCACATGATCGGCAGCACGGAGGCATTGGCACCGGCGTCCATCGTCTTGCGCAGCGCGGGCAGACGTCGCCACTGCAATATCACCAGCACGACGATGGCGCTGGCCAGTGCCACGCATACGCCCCAGACACCCGCCACGCTCTGCAACGTAATGCCGCCCCATCTCGGCTCGGCGAGGAAGCTGGCGTCGAGCCGCGGGAAGACGAGCACGTTCATCACGAAGTTCGCGCCGATCACCACGAGCAGCGGCAATGCCGCAGTGAGGATGCCCGGCAAGGCGTCGCTGCGGTGCCCCTGATCGATTTCCGCCGGATCGAATTCGCGCGCCACGCTGGCACGCTCGCGCACCACGGTCGGGTCGGCGGCTTTGTCCCAGACCTCCGTCTGCGCGTAGCCGTGGCCGGCGCGACGCGCTTGCGCTTCACGCCACGTGAGCCACCAGAGGCCCACGCCGAGCATGATCCCGGACGCCATCAGTCCCAGTCCCGGCGCGGCGAACGGCGTGGTGCCGAAGAAAGGCATGGGGATCGCGTTCTGGATGGCGGGCGTGCCGGGCATCGCCGACATGGTGAAGGTCGATGTGCCCAGCGCGATTGCTGCCGGCATCAGCCGTACCGGAATGTTCGCCTCGCGAAAGAGCGCGTGTGCCATGGGCGCGAGAACGAAGAACGCCACGAACAGGCTCACGCCGCCGTAGGTGACCAGCGCGCCACCGAGCACCACCGCGAACATCGCGCGACGTGCACCGAGTTTGTCCGTGAGGAACGCGGCGATGGCCCGTACCGCGCCGCTGTCTTCCATCAGCTTGCCGAAGAGCGCGCCGAGCAGGAACAGCGGGAAGAATTGTGCGACGAAGCGCGCCGCGTTCTGCATGAACGTTTGCGTCCAGTGCGCGAGAATCGGTTCGCCGGAGAGTGCGGCCGCGAGCATGGCGGCCGCAGGGGCGAGCAGCAAGACGCTCCATCCGCGATAGGCGAGCCAGACGAGTAGCGCCAGGCCGATCAGAATGCCGGCAAGCTCCATTCAGAGGGCCTCCTGGAACGGATCGAGGTCCAGCGACGACCGGTGGCCGAGATCGGCACCGTGCTCGCGGAGGAAGGCGTCGGCGCAGCGGCGTCCCTCGTCGCGCAACATCACGAGGAAATCCCATTCGGCCGAGAGCTTCGACGAATAGCCGAGTGTCGTCATCATGCTGCTGGCAATCCGGTGCATACGCATCTGCGCCCAGCGCTTGCCTTCTTCGCTCCCCGCATCCACGACCTGACGCAACACGGCAATCATGCGCAGTTCCTTGAGCAGCGTGGCGTTGAACGAGACCTCGTTCACGCGGTTCAAAATCTCGCGCGCGGAGCGAGGCACTTCGTGACGCTCGACCGGATTGACCTGCACGAGAATCGTGTCGCACGACACCGTTTCGCGCACCAGCGGCGTGATCGACGGATTGCCCGCGTAGCCGCCGTCCCAGTAAGGTTCGCCGTCGATTTCGACGGCGCGATAGAGCATGGGGAGGCAGGCTGAGGCGAGCAGCACGTCCGGAGTGATCTCGGCGTTGCGGAAGACACGGCCGCGTCCGGTGCGCACGTTGGTGGCCGTGATGAAGAGTTGAATGGGGTTCGTCTGACCGGCTCGGGAGATGCCGTCGAAATCGATGTGATCGGCCAGCAGACGACGCAGCGGATTGAATTCGAGCGGCGACAGATCGTATGGCGAGACGACACGTGCGGCCAGATCGAAGAACATGAAGAACGGCGAATTGTCGAGCGACCAGCGGCCCAGCACGATGTCGAGCGGTGTGCGGCGCAACGGGCTGAACCGGCCTGCGTGGGCGACGTCGCGCCAGAACTGTTCGAGGGCGCCGCGTGCCGCGTCGGGACCGCCCCGCGCGTAGCCGGTGGCCAGCACGGCAGCATTCATGGCGCCTGCGGACGTGCCCGAGATGCCTTCGATGCGAAATGGCGCGTTGGCCGTGTCGTGCGAGATCGCTTCGAGCAGACGGTCGAGCACCCCCCAGGTGAACGCGCCGTGCGCGCCACCACCCTGAAGGGCGAGATCGATCGGGAGTGCGGTGCGGCCAGTGGCGCGCGCACCGGGCGGCGTGCGGGTCGCGTTAGCGGTGCGGGTGGCGTGCTGCGCCCGCTTGGGGGATTGGGAGCGTGGCATAGTCCCTCGGCGATGCGGCACTGCACAGATAGGCGCTGGCCGCGGGGTTCGTTACGAGAGTACGGTTGCAGGGGGTACGCAGTTTGCGCTGCAACATAACCACTGTCTCAGATAAATATGAATTGGGCAACCTCGTGGTGGGGTGGCCCGGTGTGGGGGATGACGTCGTGCGCGTGCCTTGCGCACGGTAGGGGCGGGATGACGCAACGCCCAGGCTGAACAGCGATGAGGGGGAGAGCGCTGTCGTATCCGGCAGTGGGAACGATGTGAGGGTTACGGGTTTGCGTAGGCGTCGACGGCGTCTTCGCTGGTCGTTTCCGCTTGCAACGGCCTGCCGCGGCGCAGACTCAGTTGCGCGAGTACGTCGGCGTGCTGGTTGCCCCAGCGGTACAGCATCTCGATCGGCTCGATGAACAGCTCGCCAAGCGGGGTGAGCGAATACTCGACCTTGGGCGGCACGACGGCGTACACCTCCCGGTGAATCAGCCCGTCGCGCTCCAGTTCGCGTAGCGTCTGGGTGAGCATCTTCTTCGAGATCCCCGGCAGCCGACGCTGCAACTCGCCGGTGCGCGTGGTGCCGCACTGCAATGCGTAGAGGACCATGCTCGTCCACTTCACGCTGAAGAGCTCCAGCACGCGACGCGGCACGCAGGTTTCCTCGAAGACGAAGGGTTCGCGATTGTTCATGGTAACCAAATGGTGACTATTCAACTAAAAGGTGCCTACTGGGGATTTCGACCCTTCGTCACTATACTTTGTGGCGATAGTGCGCGTCACCCCATGTGAGTGATCCCGGAGTCGACGGCGGGGCGATGCGCGCAAGCTAACGGAGAACCCCATGAGCAGTTTGTCGAAGACAGCCCTCTCGTTGCTCGATCTGGTGCCGGTGCGCGCCGGCGGCACGGTGGCCGAAGCCCTGAAACAATCCACGGAACTTGCCCAGCACGTTGAACGTCTGGGATTCACGCGGTTCTGGCTGGCCGAGCACCACAACATGGACGGCATAGCCAGTTCGGCGACCTCGCTGCTGATCGGTCACGTGGCGGACAAGACGTCGCGTATCCGGGTGGGCTCGGGGGGCGTGATGCTGCCGAACCATCCGCCGTTGGTCATCGCGGAACAATTCGGCACGTTGGCGGCGCTTTACCCGGGCCGCATCGATCTGGGGCTGGGGCGTGCGCCCGGCGCGGATCAGGCGACGATGCGCGCGCTGCGTCGTGATCGGCTCGGCAATGGCGACGATTTTCCCGAGCAAGTGGCCGAGCTGCGTGCGCTGCTCGCACCGGCCCAGCCGGGGCAGCGGCTCGTGGCGACGCCGGGTGCCGGGAGCGACATCCCCGTCTGGCTGTTGGGATCGTCACTCTATTCAGCACAACTCGCTGCGCATCTGGGGCTGCCCTACGCGTTCGCGTCGCACTTCGCGCCGCGTTTCCTTTTCGACGCGATCCGCGTCTATCGGGAACTGTTCCGCCCGTCGGCGGTGTTGGACAAGCCGTATGTCATGGTCGGTGCGCCGGTGATTGCCGCGCCGACCGATGAGGAAGCGGCATTCCTGGCGACGTCGTCGCAGCAGAAGATTCTGGCGCTCATGCGCGGGCAGAGCCTGAAGTTGCAGCCGCCCGTGCACGACATGGATGAGCGTTGGGATCCGGCCGAGCAGCACTCGGTGGAAGCCTTCCTCGGCGTGGCCGTCGTGGGTGGTCCGGCGCGTGTGAAAGCCGGATTGTCCGATCTCGTAGAACGCACGCAAGCCGATGAACTGATGCTCGTCACCGATATGTACGACCCGGCGCTGCGCTTACGCTCGTGCGATATCGTGGCGTCCGTCTGGAAGGATTGAAGCGCCACGGTTTCGCCCGGTTACCGGAAGCGCCCGATAGAAAATGGCGAGAGGTCGATCGTCGGCCGCTCGCCGCTCACCAGCCCTGCGATCGTGCGCCCCGTGGACGCGGCGGCCGTCAACCCGACGTGCCCGTGTCCGAAGGCGTAGAAAGCGTTGGGCACCTTCGATGCGGCACCGAGCACCGGCAAAGAGTCAGGCGTGCTCGGGCGGAAGCCCTGCCAGCGCGCGCCCTCGACCGATTGCGTCGACTTCACGCCTTGCACCGCGCGGGGGAACATCTTGTGAAGCTGGCCCAGCAGCAGATCGGCACGTCGCCAGTTCGGCGGCGCCTGAAGACCTGCGAGTTCGACCGTCCCCGCACCACGCAGGCGGCCGGCCATCGGTGTGGCGAACAACTTGCCCTCCGCCCACATCACCGGGCGCGACGGCACTTCGTCAGGGGCCGGAATTTCCACGTGATAACCGCGCTCGGTGTCGAAGACGATGCTGTCGCCCAACTGACGCACGAACGGTGCCGACCAGGCGCCGGCGGCAACCACGACTGCGCTCGCGGCCTCGCGGCCCTTGTCGGTGTGCACCGCAACGGCGTGTGCCCCGTTGGTCTCGATCGCTGTAGCACCGGCATCGACGACACGACCGCCACGCGCCACCACCTGCGCCGTCAGACGGGCAAGCAACGCGCCGGGATCGGACGTGTGCCCCGTCTCGCTGATATAGCGTGCGCCGATGAAATCGTTGGACAGCGTCGGCTCGAATTCGCGCAGTGCGCTCGCATCCAGCGTTTCGATTTGCACGCCGTTGTCACGGCGCAGCGCCATGCCGCCTTCGTCGCCCGTCATGCCGCTCTGGCTCGAGTAGGCGATCAGGTAACCGCGACGCGTGACCAGATCGTTTGCGTCGGCGTCGTCGAGCAGTGGCTGATAGGCGTCGAGCGCCGGGCCGAGCAGGGCGCGCAATGCGCGGGCCTGCGCGGCGACTCGGGCCGGCTGACTGGCCGCGACGAAGCGCGCGAGCCACGGCACCATACGCGGCAAATAGCGCCAGCGCAGCACCAGTGGTCCATCCGGTTGCATCAGCCACCCCGGCACTTGCCACAGCACGCCGGGCATGGCGATAGGAACGACCGACGAGCCGTTGATACAACCGGCGTTGCCGAGGGAGGCGGCCTGTCGCGCCGATTGCCGGTCGACGATGGTGACGCTATGTCCGGCACGTTGAAGATAGGCGGCGGTACATACGCCGACCAAACCGCCCCCGATAACGACGACGGGATGCGAATCGCTCATGAAGCCGTCCTGCGAAAAATTCGAAAGACGCCTAGTGTACTGCCTCGCGCACCTCCGACCGGGCGCTTCGTAGTTCGCTGCCCATCAGATCATTTCCAGCGGACGTTTGCGCGACGGTGCCTCGAAGTGATGATCGAGCAGCGAAAGTTCTTCGGCCGTCAGCGCGATGTCATGAGCCGCCCGGTTGGCGCGGACGTGCGCTTCCGATCCGGCTTTCGGGATGGCAATGACGCCCGGTCGGCTCAGCACCCAGGCGAGCGCGATCTGCAACGGTTCGACGTGACGTTTGCGGGCGATGTCACCGAGAACGCCGGTCGTCGGCAACCGGCCCTGTTCGATGGGGGAGTAGGCCATCATCGGCAGCTTTCTGGCGGCGAGCCACGGCGCCAGATCGTACTCGGGGCCGCGTCGCGAGAGATTGAACAGCACCTGATCCGTGGCGCATGCGTCGCCGCCCGGCGCGTCGAACAGTTCCTCCATGTCGTCCGTATCGAAGTTGCTCACGCCCCATTGGCGAATCTTGCCCGCGTCGATCAAGGCTTCGAAGCCGGCAATCGTTTCTTCGAGCGGTACGTCGCCACGCCAGTGCAGCAGATAGAGATCGATGCGATCGGTCTGCAAGCGGGCGAGACTTCGCTCGCAGGCGGCGATCACACCGCGTCGCGAGGCGTTGTGCGGATAGACCTTGCTAACGAGGAACACTTCGTCGCGCAGCCCGTCGAGCGCTTCGCCGACGAGACGCTCCGTTGCGCCTTCGCCGTACATTTCTGCGGTGTCCACCAGCGTCATGCCCAGCGAGACGCCAAGCCGTAACGCAGCGATTTCTTCGCGGCGCCGCTCGGGCTTCTCGCCCATCATCCATGTGCCCTGACCCAGCACCGGCACGGTGTCGCCCTGAGGGAAAGTGATGTTTCGCATGATCTGTCCTCCTGGATTTTTGTGACCATTATCAGCCTGCAAGTCGAGCGATGACCAGTGCCTTGAGGGCTTCGCGCAACACTTCGAGGTGCCGTCCTATCTTTTGACTCGGATTCGTCCTAGGCACGGTACGGACATCTCCGCTTTTGCATTCGTGCCCTCGATCTCTCGGATAGTTCACAAGCTTTTTTCAGGGGTGCCGCGATAAGCTGGCTTCACCGATGCACATTGCAAATGTTGCTCCGCAGCGAGACGGCTCGGTGATGGCTCCCGCGATGTGCATCGGCTCGCGATGTCGGTCCTGACGTGTTGGATTGTTGCGACGGAAAAAAGAAAGCCCCGCGAACGGGGCTTTAAAGGCCGGCCGGAGGCGCGCCGGCCAAGGAGGTCATCGATGAAGCGCGAAGCCCTTGCGGGCAAGCGCCGAGGGCATATTGTCGGCATGGTTCGTCCAGCCATGGGAAGGAGGAATCCGAATGTCGGTAGCGAATTCGAGTAACAAAATGTGACGATTTGCGACCTTTTCGTGACATGGGACGACCGCGATAATGGGAGATACCCCCCAAACAGCAGAGGAGTCCCCACGAGATGGCCAAAGCGATCAAGTTCAACTCACTCGGCCCGTCGCTCATGTCAGTCGAGCGTTACGCACCGCCGGCGATCTTTTTTCATTGGGCGATCGCGTTGCTGATCGTGGTGGCCTATGCCGCGGTGATCACGAAGGGATACCTGCCCAAAGGGAGTGCACCGCGTGCGCTGGCGATGACGATCCACGAATGGGCGGGGATTGCCGTGCTGGTATTGGCGGTGCCGAGGTTGCTGTGGCGACTTGTCAAAGGCGCACCCGCGGCGTTGCCCGGTCAGGGATGGTTGGTGCGTGCGGGGTCGTCTCTCGTGCATTTGTTGCTTTACGCGTTTCTCTTCGCGCAGCCGGTGTTGGGCTACCTGACGTTAAACGCAGGTGGGCATGTCCTTACGATTCCGGGGCTGGATATCGCGCTGCCGCAGTTCGTGGGGAAGGACGTTGAACTGCGCCGCTCCATCAAGGAGATTCACGAGACGCTGGGAAGCGCGTTCTATTGGGTAATTGGCCTGCACGCACTGGCGGCGCTATGGCACCACTACTTCCGTCGCGACGACACGCTGCGTCGCATGATGTAACGCCGGTCGTCCTGTCGACCAGGAGCGGGCGACGTGCAACGCCATGGAAGACGTTGCACATTGCGGATGCCGTCAGCCGGCGCTTGTCGAGCAAGCGCCGGTCATCGATCAAAACGCGAACCGGACACCCGCGAACACACTGCGCCCGTCACCCGGATAGAACACGGCAGTGTTGGCGGTCCGGGCATCGGTCACGGTGCTGAAGTCCGAGACGTAGCGCTTGTCGGTCAGATTGCGTGCGTCGACGTAGAACGTCACGCCGCGTTGCACCAGATACGACGCCTGCAAGCCGATCAGCGTGTACCCGGGCACGCGCATCGTGTTGGCATAGTCGACCCACGCGCCGGTCGGCACCCAGTCCAGCGATGCCGCAATCTGGAAGCGGTTCGTGAGCGCGTAACCCAGGGTCGTGCGCAGCACTTGCGTCGGCACGCCGGCGATGCGGTTGTTGCCGTATTGCGGATCGTCGCGGAAACGAAAATCGCTGTAGTTCCAGATTTGCGACAGCGTGATGCGATCGCCGGTGGCTACGACGTTCTTTAACAAATCGACAGATGCGCCGACTTCAAGGCCTTGCAATACCGTCTTGTTCGCGTTGAACGTGGACGCCGGAACGTCAGGGTTCGTCGTGTACTGAAGCAACTGATCGCGCACGAGCGAGCGGTAGGCGGTGACGTCCCACGCCACGCGATCGAGCTTGCCCCGGGTGCCGGCTTCGATCGTCCACGCGTGCTGCGAAGCCAGCGGCACGAAGCGCGATGTTGCCCCGAACGTTTGCGAGAGGTCGGTGAAGTCCGGCACGTCGGCGCTGCGCGTCACGTCGATGAAAGCCTGGATGTCCTTGCGCGGCTCCCAGATCAGGCCGATCTTCGGGTTGACGCCGGAGTAGGCGGCGCTTGTCGACCGGTAATTCGCATCCCCCGGCAGACCCCCGTAGTCGATGTACTGACGAACGTCGCGATAGGCCTTGGCGCCGACCATCAGGCCCAGCGTGGGCAGGAAGAACAGACGGTTCTCGAAATACGCTTCGTAGTTGTAGGCACTCTGACGCGAATCGAGCGTTTGCGCGCCACGATTACCGTTCACGTTCACATACTGATCCGCCTTCGTGTTGCCACCGAAGAAGCGCGCGCCCACGATCAGGTCGTTGCGCATGCCCGCAAGCGTCAGGTTGGCGGTGTAGCGCGGGGCGACGCCGTAGGTCCAGCCGTCCTGATCGATGACCTGGAAGATCGGGTGGTACAGGCTCTTGTGAATGACCCATGAGGCGATGTCGAGCTGGCCGACGTCGAACCGGATGGTCGTCAGGTTGCCGAGCCGCTCGGTGCGGGTGTTACGCGCCTGATCCCCGGAGACGGCCGAGGCGGCGGCCTTCGTGGGATTGTTGAGCGCGTCGAACAGGGACAACGTGCCGGGCAGCTTCTGATCGACGATGTACGCGCCGAAGAAGAATCGCGTTTCCACACGCGGCGAGAACTTATAGCCGATGTTTGCGTTGATCTGGGCGTAGTTGCCTTTGGCGTGGTCACGGTAACCGTCCGAGCGGTTGAGCGTGACGGTGGCCAGCGCGTCGAGCGGTCCGAAGATTCGCGACATCTGGCCGCTTGCCCGCACGGTGCCGAAGCTGCCGCCTTCGAGACGGAACTGGTTGGGCGCCTCTGCGGTGTAGGCCGTGGGGGTCACAAAGTTGAGTGCGCCGCCGAGCGTCGTGGCCCCGTAGGTGAGGCCGTTGCCGCCCTTGTAGATTTCGGTCGAGCGCAGCCCCATCGGGTCGATCTGGTAGTAATCGCCGCTGCCGTCGGCCGAGTTCGTCGGAATGCCGTCTTGCAGGATTTCGAGGCCACGGACATGGTAGCCGCGTGCAATGCCTGAGCCGCGAATCGACACGCGCAACTCCTGACCGTACCGGTTTTGCACGAACACGCCGGGACTGTCCTTCAACACGTCGCGCAGGTTGAAGGCGTAAGTGTTCTGGTAGCTGTCGGCGTCGACGAAACCGACCGAACCCACCGTCTGGAAAAGGTTGGCCTTCTGCTCCTCGACGCTCGGTGACGTGAGCGATTCCGCAGGCGCTACGACGTTTGTGGCGGGTAGCGTCGCCACCGGAGCGGCAGTGCTTCCGGCAGCGGCCGGGACGGTCGTCTGCGCCAGTAGTAGCGGGGACGCTTCCGTCGGCGCAGCCGCTGCTGCGCCGGGTACGAACGCGGTCGTGAAGCTGTCAGTGTGTTTGCCGGTATGCGTCGAGGCGTGCGTCGCATCGACGGCGACGCTCAGACCGGTGGTCGCCGGATCGTTAGTGAGTGCGTGTGCGGTGCCGCCCAGCGAGGCCAGGGCGAGCGCGATGGCCGTTTGCAACGGCTTCTGCGTCGTGGAACGTGACATGAATGTCTCTCTCGCGACCGTACGACGGTCGCCTGATGAACGTGGGGTGACGAGCGCAACTGACGTGTTCCTCGCAGGCACGGCATGCGGCGCATCCACGTGGGATGCGCGCACGACAACGCGAGCTATCGGAACTCAGTGCGCACGGCAGACGCCACCGGCATCGACAGGCAATGCGCGGAGGCAGTAACGATCAAACGGAGAGAGACGGCGGGGCACGCGCTAAGGCGTCGGAGAAACGGGCGCGCGGATCGTGCGACACCGGTGCCCGGGGGGCGGCAGCGATGCCAGCCTGCGCGGCGGGCGGGGGGGTATGGAAATCGGTTGTGACGAGCGGTTGATGCGCCCAGAGCGCGCAATAGCCGCACTTTTCCCAGTGGTCTTCGGACGCGAGGGAATGGTCTGCGCCGCCGTGGCTGCTATGCAGGCCCGCCGGTTGAGCCTGTGCGGGCGGCGCCTGAGCGTCGTCGTGGCCGCTATGTCCGTCGTGCGTCGGTTGACGTTGGGCGTCGGCACGCGGTGTGGTCTTCGTTCCGAGTGCCGATTGCGCCGTTTGCGTGCCCTGCACCGTGCAATAGACCGCAAACGGGTCCTGCTGCATAGCGGCACGCCATTGCGCAATCGCCGGCATGAGCGCGGCCAGCAGGATCGCCA
The DNA here is from genome assembly GCF_001721285.1 of Pandoraea sp. ISTKB. Classification (NCBI taxonomy): domain Bacteria; kingdom Pseudomonadati; phylum Pseudomonadota; class Betaproteobacteria; order Burkholderiales; family Burkholderiaceae; genus Pandoraea; species Pandoraea sp. ISTKB. The sequence continues at coordinate 232,156 of NZ_MAOS01000001.1, read as the reverse complement.
GCAGGGCGATCCCGATTGCGACGCGATGCTGACGGAGCTTGCGCATGCCTTGGCCGGGTTCAGGGGAAATGGGCGAAACCGAAGGCGTCGCGCGATAACGTCATGACGCTATCGGATAAGCGCGGCGCTCAGGGAACCAGGCATTGTAGGTGCTGTCGTCTTGCGGCGTAAATGCTTTGCGTTCGCATGTAGGGAGGACGCGACAATTTGACGCATCGACGCCCGGAACCAAAAAAGAGGACGCCACGGCCCCCCAGCGCGTGGCGCCCTACACCGGATATCAGAACTTCATCCCCACACCGACGCCGACGATGAGCGGATCGATGTGAAGGGTGCCGAGATCGGTGCCTGCGAGCGAGGTATCCGTCTTCATCCAGATTTTCTTGATGTCGATGTTGAAGAACAGGTTTTTCGTCATCTGAATATCGACCCCGGCTTGCAGGGCCGGACCTACGCTGTGGTTTTTGATGTCGATGGGCGTGCCGCCCGCGTTCAGATTGCTGTTCCAGAAACGCGTGTAGTTGATCCCCGCGCCGACATACGGACGGACCTTGCCTGCGTGATTGAAGTGGTACTGCAACAGCAGCGTCGGCGGCAGGACGTTGACACCGCCCAGATGCCCGAGGTTCGACGTGAGCTGGTGACGCGACATGCCGAGAATGAGTTCGACGCCGACGTTGTCGAGAATCATGTACGTGAAGTCGAGCTCCGGCACGATGGCATTGTTCACCGTGACGCCGAGCGTCGGCAGCACGCTTCCGCTTGCGTGAGAGTCGGGCATGATGCCGATCGCGCGCACGCGGGCGAGGATGTCTCCGGCGTAAATGCCCTGCGAGCTGTCCTTGATGAAGCCGAAGGTCTTCGGGGTGTCGGGCGTGGTGCTTTGCGCGGCGGCCGGTGCGCTGAACAGGCCGGCCCCGGCAACCAGTGCGGCTGCGATGGCCGCGGCGCCGAGTGAGTGCTTCATGATGTTTTCCAAAGTCGTGAGTGAGCACGAGCGATGGTAGAAGCCAGCGGCGTTGCCGAATTTGATGCGCGTCAAGCAAGGGGAAACGCGAGCGCCGTGTGCGACAAACTGTCGCGAACGCGGTGAGGTGCGGCGTTGTGACATGCGATTCCGACCGACGACGACGTCATGGCGATGGTCGACGTGTGTCGGCGAGAGACATCCGTCCCGGGCGATACCGATACGGCCCTCATCGCTCGTCCGCCGGGCAGGCCTGCCGGTTTTGGTAGGATGCGGACTTTGCCACGCTGTCCCTCATCGTGAAGCGCCCGATTTCGTCGCTGTTTTCATCGTTGTCGCAGACCGTCGCCCAGGCGGGCCGGTATGGTCTGCGGCTGTTGCAGCCGCTGCATCCTTACGCCGCACGCGGCTGGTATCACCTGCGTCATCCCACGCGTCGCGGGGTGCTGATCGCCATTGCCGCGGTGCCGTGTCTGCTCATCGCCTACACGCTGATCCTGATTCCGTTCACGCCGAGCATTCGCGATATCCGGCGCGCGAAGATCGATCAGCCCGCGCAAGTGCTGTCTGCCGACGGCAAAGTGCTCGCCGAATTCCGGCCGTCGAATCGCGAATGGGTGTCGCTCAAGGATGTGTCGCCCAATGTCGTGAAGGCGCTGGTGTCGACCGAAGACCATCGCTTCTACGAGCACCACGGCATCGACCTCAAGCGCACGGCTGGGGCGGCGCTTCGTACGTTCTCCGGCGATCGTCAGGGTGGCTCGACGATCACGCAGCAGCTCGCGCGTAATCTGTACCCCGACGATATCGGTCGTGCCCCGACGCTGACACGCAAGATCAAGGAGGCCATCACGGCCCTCAAGATCGAAGCGCTGTACACCAAGCCAGAGATTCTCGAGACGTACCTGAACACGGTGCCGTTCCTGTACAACGCGTACGGCATCGAAATGGCAGCCCGCACCTATTTCGACAAGTCGGCCGATCAGTTGGATGTCGTCGAAGCCGCCACGCTCGTCGGCATGCTCAAGGGCAACAGCTACTACAACCCGGTGATCAATCCGGAGCGGGCGCTGCAACGCCGTAACACCGTGCTCGCGCAGATGGTCAAGTTCGGCGATCTCGACGCGTCGAAACTCGCCGCGCTGCAAAAGCGTCCGCTGCGCATCGACTTCGAGCGTCAGACGGAAGAACCCGGCCCCGCGCCGCACTTCGCGCAGCAACTGCGCAAATGGCTGATCGGCTGGGCGGATCGCAACGACTACAACATTTACTCCGACGGTCTGGTGGTGCGCACCACCATCGATTCGCGTTTGCAGACGATGGCGACGCAGGCGCTCACACGTCAGGCGAATCAGTTGCAGACGATTGCCGATGCGAACTGGTCGGCGCGCGGCGGCTGGCGTGACAGCACGGCACTCGTGCAGACGTTTGTGCGGGAGTCGGCGGAGTATCGCAACGCGGTTGCGGCGGGCGAAGCGCCTGAAGCCGTCATGAAGCGCCTGTTCGCCGACAAGACGTTCATGCAGAACCTGCGTGCGACGAAGACACGTTTGCAGGCGGGGTTCCTCGCTGTCGATCCGCGTACGGGGGAGATTCGTGCGTGGGTGGGTAGCCGCGACTTTACGACGGACCCGTTCGATCACGTTCAGCAGGCACGTCGGCAGCCGGGATCGACATTCAAGCCGTTCGTCTACGGCGCGGCGTTTATCAAGGGCCGCTCGCCGGATGACACGATCGTCGATCAGCCTGTCGAAATCCCGCTTGCCGGTGGCGAGATCTGGCGTCCCAGCGACGACACGGCCCCGACCAACAAGCCGATGAAGCTGAGCGACGCGCTGGCGCAGTCGCGCAACACTGTCACGGCACAGTTGATGCAGGATGTCGGACCGTCGCGTGTGGTCGGGCTGGCGCGTGCGATGGGCGTGCGCGAAAGCAAGCTCGACCCGGTGCCCTCGCTGGCGCTCGGCACGAGCCCTGTCTCGCTCAAGGAGATGGTGGCGGCTTACGGCACCATCGCGGACGGCGGCGAGTATCGCGAGCCGACGATGGTGACGGAAATCACGAACAGCGAGGGCGAGGTGCTGGCGACGTTCTCGCCGGCGCGTCCCGAACGCGCGCTGTCGAGGGACGACGATTACACGTTGCTCGATACGATGCGCGGCGTCATCAATCGCGGCACGGGCAACGCCATTCGCACGCGATTCGGCATTCGTGCCGACGTCGCGGGCAAGACCGGGACGACGCAGAACAACACCGATGGCTGGTTCATCCTCATGCAGCCGCAACTGGTTGCCGGCGCGTGGGTAGGGTTCAACGACAGTCGAATCACGCTGCGCAGCGACTATTGGGGGCAGGGGGCGCACAGCGCCTTGCCGATCGTGGGGGACGTATTCTCACGCGCCCTGCGTGCCAAGGTCATTGACGGCAGTGCGAAGTTCGACGCGCCGGATAACCATCATTGGTACAGCGATCTGTGGACGCGTGCCTCCGACTGGGTGACAAGCCTTTTCGCGAAAAAGCCGGAGCCGAAGACCAAGGCGCCGGTGAAGCGTCCGGCGGCGCCTGCACCGGCGCCCGCGCCAACGAGCCCGACGGTGTCGACGCCGGAGGCCGCCAGCGATAGCGGGCCGCTGCCGGTACCTGTCGCGTCGGCGGTACTGGCGCAGCCGGAGTATCAGGCCCCCGCCAGCACGCCGCACGGCACCACGATTCCCGGCGTGCCGGGGGAATGGAACGGCCCGGGCGGCGCGTCGGCATCACCGTCGCCCGCCTCGAACGCCGCATCCGAAATCCAATAACAGTTATGCAACATTCTCATGACTGGCCTGTTATGGCTTGCGCTATATTCATGAATATATAGCGGTGACCGAATGCGTCTGCCGCAGCCTTTGCGCCATGGACGGTGCAGAGTGACCTGGGGGAGACACGGGCATGTTCATCCGGCAGTTGAGTTATCTCGTAGCGCTCGCGCAGGCGCAGCATTTCCGGCGCGCTGCCGAACTGTGCAACGTGTCGCAGCCGACACTCTCCGGCGCCATCCGGAGCATCGAGGAGGAGTTCGGGCTGCCGATCGTGCGGCGCGGCCGCCGTTTCGAAGGCTTCACGCCGGAGGGGGAGCGGGTGCTGGCGTGGGCGCGTCAGGTGCTGGCCGACTGCGAGGGGTTGCGTCAGGAGGCGAGTGCCAGTCGTCGTGAGGTCACCGGATGCCTGCGCATCGGTGCGATTCCTACGGCGTTGCCGCTGGTGCCATTGCTTACCGATGCGTGTCTGCGCGACTTCCCCGGTATGCGCCATGAAGTCTTCACGCTGTCGGCCACGCAGGCGCTGCGACAACTCTCCGAACTCGATCTGGATGTGGGGCTCAGCTACCTCGACGATCCGCGTCTGCGTGAATTCGAGACCATCTCCCTGTTTCGCGAGCGTTACGTGCTGATTGCCCGCGACGAGTCGGCGCTGGCCGGACGCACGTCGTTGTCATGGCACGAGGCCGCGAAGCTGCCGCTATGCCTGCTCACGGGCAATATGCAGTGCCGTCAGGGGATCGATGCGGCGCTGGCGAGGGCGGGCACCTCGGCGTCGCCACGAGTCGAGACGGATTCGCTCATGGCCTTGTACGCGCACGTGCGATGCGCCGGTCTCTTCAGCATCGTGCCGCACAGCGTGCTGTGTCTGGCCGAGATGCGCGACGAGTTGCATGCGGTACCGCTGCAACCCGCGTTGCACCGCGAGATAGGCCTGATTCTGCGCGAACGACAACCGCGTCCCCCGTTGCTGGAAGCGGCCGTTGCGTCGTTCCGGGCGGTGGATTTGCAGACGCGACTCGATGCCTTGCTGACCGTCTGACATGACGAGCGGGTGACATGGACCTCATGCCGCTCGCTGGAACCGGCGGGTAGGGCAGTGCCCGGGCCGGGAGTGCGGGCATACAATGCCGCCATGACGCTCATCATTCGAAACGAAACCCCAGCCGATATCGATGCCATCCACGCGCTGACGATCGCCGCGTTTCGCGACGCACCGCACACGGCACATACCGAACAGTTCATCGTCGCAGCACTTCGCCGCGCGGGGCAGTTGACCGTGTCGCTCGTAGCGCTCGATCACGACACCGTCATCGGTCATGTCGCCGTATCGCCGGTGACGATTTCCGATGGCAGTGCCCGCTGGTACGGCCTCGGGCCGATTGCCGTCGCGCCTGACCGGCAAGGCGGCGGCGTAGGCAGCCGGCTCATGCATGAGGCGCTCGATGCGCTGCGTCGTCTTGGTGCCTCGGGCTGTGTGGTGCTCGGCGACCCTGCGTACTATGGACGATTCGGTTTCCGCACTGAGCCGCGTGTAACGCTCCCGGGCGTGCCCGCCGAGTATTTCCAAATCGTCGCGTTCGATGACAAGGTGCCGTCGGGAACCGTGCGTTATCACGACGCCTTCGATGCCACGGCGTGATGGCATCGAGCATCACGGTCTGCGCGCGGGCACGTCGTGAAAATAGCGCTTGACCTCAAGTCGGCTTGAATTGGCACACTCGATGACGTGCGCGATACCGGATGGACGCCGGAACATCATGGGGATCGACTGACGTCCGTTCGGCGCGCACCTCAAACACAAGCTTCATGAGGTTTGCCAATGACCGATCCACGCAACGAATCCATCGCCGCAGCCAACACTGCCCCCATCACGTCACCCAACCGCGATCAGTCCGAGCTTTGGAACGGACGGTCGGGCAACGCGTGGGTGAACAATCGCGCCATACTCGACCAGATGTTCGTGCCGCTCGCGAGATTCCTCATCGACCGTGCTCGCGACGTCGCGCAGCACACGCCGTCGGGGCGCATGCTCGACGTCGGTTGCGGCACCGGGGGGACGACGCTGGCGCTCGCCAACGCGTTGGGACATCCGTGGCAACTCACCGGGGCGGACATTTCCGCACCGATGATTGCCGAAGCGCGCACTCGCGCGGCGCATGCACGTTCGCCGGTCGCGTTCGTGTGTGCCGACGCGCAAACGCACGCATTCCCGCCCGCGCACTTCGATGCCATCGTCTCGCGACTCGGGGTGATGTTCTTCGACGATCCTGTGGCGGCGTTCAGCAACCTGCGTGCGTGTGCACGGCCCGGGGCATCGCTGCATGCCCTCGCGTGGCGCAGCGCCGAAGACAATGCGTTCATGACGGTCTCCGATCGCGCCGCCAGACCACTCCTGAGCGACTTGCCACCGCGACGGGCGGGAGCACCGGGGCAGTTCGGGTTTGCGGATCGGGAGCGCGTCTCCGGTATTCTGACGTCAGCCGGTTGGACCGATGTCACGCTCTCGCCGGTGGACTTCGAGTGCTCGTTCGCACAGGCGGATCTGCGGGACTACGCCTCGCAAGTCGGTCCGGTCGGCCTGGCGCTGACGCGGCTTGCCCCGCAGGATCGCGAGCGGGTCGTCGATACGATCGTCGAGGCCTTCGCCCCGTTCGTGCGCGACGGCGTAGTGCGATTCACGTCCGCCTGCTGGCACCTCTCGGCCCTCGCCAACGATTGATAGGTCTCGCCGATCAATCGATCAGCCGGAACGATTTTCCAGACGAAACACATACACCGATCATTGGCCTCAATGCAGCGACGCCGGCATGCGCCGCCAAGCAGACATCTTGCAAATAACCATTCAGGAGCGAGACACCATGGCCAAGATTGTTTGTGTTCTGTACGACGACCCCGTTACCGGATACCCGAAGACCTACGCCCGCGACGATCTGCCGAAGATCGAGTGCTACCCCGACGGTCAGACGCTGCCGACGCCGCGCGCCATCGACTTCCAACCGGGCGCACTGCTCGGCAGCGTGTCGGGCGAGCTGGGCCTGCGCAAGTACCTCGAATCGAACGGTCACCAACTCGTGGTGACGTCGAGCAAGGATGGCGACAACAGCGTGCTCGATCGCGAACTGGCCGATGCCGAAATCGTGATCTCGCAACCGTTCTGGCCCGCTTACATGACGGCCGAGCGCATCAAGCGCGCCAAGAAGCTGAAGATGATCGTGACCGCCGGTATCGGCTCGGATCACACCGATCTTCAGGCAGCGATGGAGCATGGCATCACCGTCGCGGAAGTCACGTATTGCAACAGCAACAGCGTTGCCGAACACGTGATGATGACGACGCTCGCCCTCGTGCGTAACTACCTGCCGTCGTACAACTGGGTGCTCAAGGGCGGCTGGAACATCGCCGATTGCGTCGAGCGTTCGTACGATCTGGAAGGCATGCACGTCGGCACGGTCGCGGCAGGGCGTATCGGCCTGCGGGTACTGCGTCTGATGAAGCCGTTCGGCACGCATCTGCACTACCTCGATCGCCACCGTCTGCCGGAGTCGGTCGAGAAGGAACTGAACCTCACGCACCACACGAGCCTGGAAAGCCTCGCGAAGGCTTGCGACGTGGTTACGCTGAACTGCCCGCTGCACCCGGAAACGGAGCACATGATCAACGCCGACAGCCTGAAGCACTTCAAGCGCGGCGCTTACCTGATCAACACGGCACGCGGCAAGCTGTGCGATCGCGACGCGGTCGCTGCCGCTCTCGAAAGCGGTCAGCTTGCAGGCTACGGCGGTGACGTGTGGTTCCCGCAACCGGCACCGGCCGATCACCCGTGGCGCACCATGCCGCATCACGGCATGACGCCGCACATCTCCGGCACGAGCCTCTCGGCGCAAACGCGTTACGCTGCCGGGACGCGCGAAATCCTGGAGTGCTATTTCGAGAATCGTCCGATCCGCAACGAGTATCTGATCGTGCAGGGCGGCAAGCTCGCCGGCGTGGGCGCGCACTCGTACAGTGCGGGTAACGCCACGGGCGGCTCGGAAGAAGCGGCGCGCTTCAAGAAGTCTGCCTAACCTTGTGCAGTTTTGTAGTTCTCTTCTTGCTGTTCCTGTTGTACCCGCCGGGTCGTCGGTCCGACGTCCGGCGGGGTTTTACCTCCTCGTGCAACATCGCGATCTCAAGCCGGCCATCTCATCGATGCGCCGGTTTTTTTTCGTGAGGCAGCTCGCGATATCGCAATGCGGGGCGCTCAGGCGGGGCGCTTCGGAATGTCCAGCCCGCGAATCACGGCCGGGCGGGCGACGAACGCCCCCAGCGCACGCTGCACATGCTTGAACTGATCGAAGCCGATCAGTTCGCCGGCTTCATAGAAGCCGACGAGATTGCGGATCCACGGGAACGTGGCGATGTCAGCAATCGTGTACTCGTCGCCCATGATCCACTGATGATCGGCCAGACGCGCATCGAGCACGGCGAGCAGACGCTTCGATTCGGCAACGTAGCGGTCGCGCGGACGCTTGTCTTCGTACTCCTTGCCGGCGAACTTGTGGAAGAAGCCCAGTTGCCCGAACATCGGGCCGACGCCGCCCATCTGGAACATCACCCATTGCAGCGTTTCGTAGCGCGCGGCCGGATCGACGGGCAGCAGCTTGCCGGTCTTCTCGGCGAGGTACCAGAGAATGGCGCCCGACTCGAACAGCGGCAGCGGCTTGCCGCCGGGGCCGTTCGGATCGAGGATCGCGGGAATCTTGTTGTTGGGGTTGAGCGACAGGAATTCCGACGAGAGTTGGTCGTCGGTCTGAAAGCTCACGAGATGGACTTCGTAAGGCAGCCCGATTTCTTCGAGCATGATCGACACCTTCACGCCGTTGGGCGTGGGCAGCGAATACAGTTGCAGACGTTCCGGATGCGCAGCAGGCCACTTGCGCGTGATCGGAAACTGGGACAATTCGGCGGACTGATCGGACATGGGGATCGACGCATTCGTGTAAGCGGCCAACCACGCCGCGGGACGCCCAATATAACGCCAAGCGCCCGGACGTGCTGACGAGTCGATCGGGCCGGTCATCGTATCCGCCTTCGTCCGATTTTTCGCAGCGGCGCCGGGGCCGAACGCGTGGTCGCCGCTCCCGTGTGGAACATCAGGGTGCCTTTCATGACAGACGTGAGCGAGGTTTCGTGAATGTCACTCATTTGCGCGTCAAAAATTCTCACCTTGCAACTGCGCTCACCGACGCCTTAAATTGAAAGCCTTCGCCGCCGTGCGAAGTCCTGTCACACTGGCCGGCCGTTGGTTTTGCTGCGATTTGGGCTGAGCGGCCGAGTTTCCCGCCGCTGTCTCTCGCCGTCATTTCATGCAGTAATTTCACGCAGTAATTTCAATTACGCCGCGCTGTCAGTCGTGTCGTGACGTGGCATCCCCCGCCTTCACCGGCGCCACGTCGCGACCCCTCGCTATCGTTCTTAGGTTCTTAGGTTTCGCAGGTTCTATCGCGCATCGCGCAAGGATGACACCATGAGCACGTTCAAGACGAAGGATGGCACCTCGATTTTCTACAAGGACTGGGGCAGTGGCCGCCCGGTCGTGTTCTCCCACGGCTGGCCGCTCAGCGCCGACGCCTGGGACGCCCAGATGCTGTTCCTGGTTCAGCACGGTTTTCGCGTGATCGCGCACGACCGTCGTGGTCACGGCCGTTCCGACCAGCCGGGCACCGGCAACGACATGGACACTTACGCCGACGACCTCGCGGCACTCGTCGAGCATCTCGATCTGAAGGACGCCACGTTCATCGGTCACTCCACGGGGGGCGGCGAAGTTGCGCACTACCTCGGACGTCATGGCACGAAGCGTGCCGCACAGGCCGTGCTCATCGGCGCCGTGCCGCCCGTCATGGTCAAGTCGGACAAGAACCCCGGCGGCCTGCCCATCGCGGTATTCGACGAAATTCGCACGAACGTCGCCGCCAATCGCTCGCAGTTCTACAAGGATCTGGCGGTGCCGTTCTACGGCTACAACCGTCCGAACGCCAAGCAGTCGCAAGGCGTGATCGATGCGTTCTGGTTGCAGGGGATGTGGGGTTCGCACCTCGGCCAGTATCTGTGCGTCAAGGAATTCTCCGAGGTGGATTACACCGAGGATCTGAAGAAGATCGACGTGCCGACGCTGGTGCTGCACGGCGACGACGACCAGATCGTGCCCATCGACGATTCGGGCAAGCTCACGGCGCAGATCGTCAAGAACGCCACGTTGAAGATCTATCCGGGCGGCGCGCATGGCATGTGCACGGTCGAAGCGGACAAGGTGAATGCCGATCTGCTGGCGTTCCTGCGCAAGGCGTCGTGAAGCGTCGGCGTGCATGACGGATGATGCATGACGCATAAAAAAGGGACGGCAGTTGCCGTCCCTTTTTCGTCAGCGTTCGATCGGCGTTCCGGCGAAGCCCCGGTCATTGACCGGGATTCAACCGCTCCCGGCGATCCTCAGCCGTTCAGCACCTTGGCGATGCTCTCTGCCACCACGGCAACGTTGCTCTCGTTCAGACCGGCCACGCACATACGGCCCGAGCGGATGAGGTAGACGCCATGGGTTTCGCGCAGCACATCGACCTGTGCAGCCGTCAGACCCGTGTACGTGAACATGCCGCGCTGTTCCAGATAACGCGTGAGCATGTTGTCCGGCACGTGACCGCGCAGACCTTCATGGATAGCGCCGCGCATGCGGGTGATGCGCTGGCACATCGCCGAGAGTTCGTCTTCCCACGACTTGCGCAGCTCCGGCGTGCTGAGCACCTTCGCGACGATCTTCGCGCCATGCGTCGGCGGGTTGCTGTAGTTCGAGCGCACGGCGCTCGTCAGTTGACCCAGCACACGGTCAGCCGCTTCCGACGATTCGCAGATGACCGACAGGCCGCCGCAACGCTCGCCGTACAGCGAGAAGTTCTTCGAGAACGAATTGGCGACGAAAGCCGGCAGACCCTGACGCGCCAGTTCGCGAATCACGAACGCATCGGCGTCGATGCCCGAACCGAAGCCCTGATACGCCATGTCGACGAAGGGCAGCAGTTCGCGCTGCTTGATCACTTCGATCAGTTGCACCCATTGGGCGTCGTTCAGGTCGACACCGGTCGGGTTGTGGCAGCACGCGTGCAGCAACACCACGCTGCGTGCCGGCAGCTTGTCGATGGCGTCGACCATCGCTTCGAATTGCAGGCCACCGGTGGCTTCGTCGTAATACGGGTACGTATTCACGGTGAAACCGGCGCGCTCGAAGATGAAGCGGTGGTTGTCCCACGTCGGATCGCTCACCCACACCTGCGAATCCGGGAAGTAGCGCTTGATGAAGTCGGCGCCGACCTTGAGTGCACCCGAGCCGCCGAGCGTCTGCACGGTGGCGATGCTGCCGTTCTTGCGCGCCGGCGAATCTTCACCGAACACCAGACCTTGCACGGCGTCGCGATAGTTGGCGAAACCGGCCATCGGCAGATACGGCTTCGGACCGACTTCGGCCAGCAGCAGAGCCTCGGCCTGACGGACCGCATTCATGACCGGCAGACGTCCGGCGTCGTCGTAATAGATGCCGATGCTCAGGTTGACCTTGTTGGTACGCGGATCCTTCGCGAAGTTTTCGTTCAGCGAGAGGATCGGGTCACCGGGATAGGCATCGATGTGTTCGAACATGGCAGTTCCTGAAAAAACGAAAGAAAGTCGGTGATGCGGGCGCATGAGCGCCGGGCCAGCCCTCGCCCGAGCGCGGTGCCGGTCATGGACTGCGGCGGACGTCGGGCGCAGTCTGGCGTCCGGCGTCGTCGGTTGCCTCAAACGACTGATGATACCGCTAGTGCGGCACTGCCGGGTGCGCTCCGGGCGGCAGACGCCCGGAGCGGCATGGGGTGACGCGTTGACCGATATTTAACGCGTTGCGCTGACCGGAACCGGGGCGGCGCTGTTTTTCTGACGCAGGCGGTACCCGATGCCCAGCGCGACCAGCCACACCGGAATCAGATAGACGGACAGGCGCAGATCGGGGATCAGGTACATCACGACCAGAATCCCGGCGAGGAACGCGAGGCAAAGGTAGTTCGTGAGCGGATAACCGAGACTCTTGAAGACCGTGGTCTGCCCGGCGCGCGCCTTGGCACGGCGAAACGCGAGGTGAATCACGCTGATCATCGCCCAGTTGATGATGAGGGCCGAGACGACCAGCCCCATCAGCAGTTCGAACGCCTTGCCCGGCATGAAGTAGTTGATCACCACGCACACGGCAGTCGCGGCGGCGGACACGCCGAGCGCGGCCAGCGGAATGCCTCGGGAATTGACCTTGAGCAGCGCGCGCGGCGCATTGCCCTGACCGGCCAGACCGTAAAGCATGCGGCTGTTGCAGTACACGCCGCTGTTGTAGACGGACAGGGCGGCGGTGAGCACCACGGCGTTGAGCACGTGCGCGACGAAGTTGCTGTTCAGCTCATGGAAGATCAGCACGAACGGGCTGCCGCCGGTCACGACTTTCTCCCACGGATACAGCGAGAGCAGCACACCGAGCGCGCCCACGTAGAAGATCAGAATGCGGTAGATGACCTGATTGGTGGCGCGCGGAATGGTGCGCGACGGATCGTCTGCTTCCGCAGCCGTAATGCCGACCAGTTCGAGCCCGCCGAAGGAGAACATGATGACGGCCATCGCCATCACGAGGCCGGACACGCCATTCGGGAAGAAGCCGCCGTGTTGCCACAGGTTGGCGACGCTCGCTTCGGGGCCGGCGTTGCCGGAGAAGAGCAGGTAGCCGCCGAACCCGATCATGCCGACGATGGCGGCGACCTTGATGATGGCGAACCAGAACTCCATCTCGCCGTACGACTTCACGCTCGAGAGATTGATGGCGTTGATGATGCCGAAGCACACGAGTGCCGAGACCCACGTGGGAATTGCGGGCCACCAGTACTGCACGTAAATGCCGACGGCGGAGAGTTCTGCCATCGAGACCAGCACGTAAAGCACCCAGTAGTTCCATCCGGACACGAAGCCCGCGAACTGACCGCAATACTTGTTGGCGAAGTAACTGAATGAACCGGCGACGGGTTCGTCGACGACCATTTCGCCGAGCTGTCGCATGATGAAGAAGGCGACGATGCCGGCGATGGCGTAGCCCAACAGAACGGAGGGGCCGGCGGTTTTGATGGTTTGGGCGATGCCGAGAAAGAGGCCGGTGCCGATCGCGCCACCTAGCGCGATCAATTGGATGTGACGATTCTTCAGGCCGCGGTGAAGCGAGCCGTCTTGTGCTGCATTGGCGGACATGTTGTTCCTTACCCTATCGTTACCCTGCGGCGCGGTGCTTTGCGCAGTGCTCTATTTCGTTCGGTCGGAACGAACCGGCACCGTTGAGCCGCCACGGCGCGGCGCTTATGACGCCGTCACCGTGTCCTTTGGGATCGTCCGCTCAATGGCGTGTGCGGACGATCACGTCTCCCCCGGAACTCAGACCTTGAGCGTGCCGCGTTCGATCTGGTCGCGTTCGAGCGATTCGAACAGCGCCTTGAAGTTGCCTTCGCCGAACCCGTCGTCGCCTTCGCGTTGAATGAATTCGAAGAACACCGGGCCGAGCAACGTCTTCGAGAAGATTTGCAGCAGCAGACGCGGCTTGCCGTTTTCGGTCGTGCCGTCGAGCAGAATGCCGCGCGCCTTGAGCTCGCCAACCGGCTGACCATGACCCGGGAGACGGGTCTCGAGCGCATCGTAGTAGAAGTCGTTCGGTGCGGTCATGAGGTCGACGCCTGCCATTTGCAGGTTGTCGATGACCTGGATCAGATTGTCGGTGAGGAAGGCGATGTGCTGAATGCCTTCGCCGTTGAAGGCCATCAGGAATTCTTCGATCTGGCCGCTGCCCTTGGCCGATTCCTCGTTCAGGGGAATGCGGATTTTACCATCGGGCGCCGTCATCGCCTTGGACGCCAGGCCCGTGTATTCGCCCGAAATGTCGAAGTAACGGATCTCACGGAAGTTGAACAGCTTCTCGTAGAAGTTGGCCCAGTAGCTCATGCGGCCACGATAGACGTTGTGCGTCAGGTGGTCGATGAGGCGCAGGCCGTGACCGACCGGGTGACGGTCGACACCTTCGAGGTATTCGAAATCGATGTCATAGATCGACTTGCCTTCTTCGAAGCGGTCGATCAGATACAGCGGCGCGCCGCCGATGCCCTTGATGGCGGGCAGACGCAGTTCCATCGGCCCTGTCTCGATCTCGACGGGCTGCGCGCCGAGTTCCAGCGCACGGGCGTAGGCCTTGTGCGAGTCTTTGACACGGAATGCCATGCCGCAGGCGCTCGGGCCATGTTCGGCCGCGAAGTAGGCCGCTTCGCTGTTCGGCTCGCGGTTCACGATGAAGTTGACTTCGCCCTGACGGTACAGCAGCACGTCCTTCGAGCGGTGCCGCGCGATGAGCGAGAAGCCCATCTGTTCGAAAATCGGTTCGAGGACATTCGGCGTGGGGGAGGCGAATTCCACGAATTCGAAGCCCATCAGTTGCATCGGGTTGTCAAACAGGTCGGCCATGATCGTCTCGGCTGGGTGAAGTGATTTGCAGGGATGACGGTTGATTGGACGCACGCCCCGGCCGAAGATCATTTTCCGGCCGCTGCCAACGACGTGCGAAGGAGAAACAAAATTGTGTATATCTGACCGATGGGTCGGGATATGGCAATTCGTTCGTTCCGGGTATCGGAACCCTTGCGGCCTATGGCTTCGTGCGTGACTTTGCGTCATTTCATGAGGGGCAGTGTAAGTGCGTCGGGACAAAATAGGATTTCGTAACTGCGCTAGGGAAACCCTAGGTTATGCACTAATATTTCTGCAATTGCCTTCGTTGGGAAATAAAAGTGCGTGACATTGAGATAGACCGGATTGACGTACGCTTGTTGGGGATATTGCAGTCCCACGGGCGGATTTCGAATCTCGAACTGGCCGAGGCGATCAAGCTGTCGCCGGCGCAGACGCTGCGCCGTCATCGCCGTCTCGAGGAACTGGGTGTGATCAAGGGGTATGACGCCCGGCTCGACGCACAGCGCCTCGGGCTCAGCGTGGTCGCCTTCGTTCACGTGACGATGGAGCGCGGCCATATCCGCGATCTGTCGAACTTCAAGGGGCTGGTCGCGGAGCTGGCGCAGATTCAGGAGTGCTTTTCCGTGACGGGCGACATCGACTACGTGCTCAAGGTCGTGGCCCGCGATCTGAAGGCGCTGTCGGACTTCCTGCTCGATACGCTCATGCGCATTCCCGGTGTAAGTGCTGTGAAGTCGAGCGTCTGTCTCGATGAAATCAAATGCACCTCGGCCGTGCCGCTGGAGGCGCGGTGAGGTGATGTCGAGGGAGGAGGCGACACATCATGGTTGACAGCGTCCGAAAATCTGTGATCTCATGTGCCACATGATCACCGCGCAATTCTCCCTCTCGCTACGACTACTAGCCCGCTCCACCGGGCTTGGTCCGTTGCTGCGCGCGTGCATCGTCTGAATTCCTCACTGAAGCACCGCTGATTTTCCCCAGTTACGCCGACCTGAGCCCCGGTTCATCCAACCGGAGGTCGTAGCTTATCTGCGTCTGTGCGTCGTCCGGTTGACACTTTTGCTGACAATCGAGACACCGCCATGTTGAAGAACCCTGCTACGAAGTACCGTCCGTTCACCCCGGTCAACATCCCCGACCGACAGTGGCCGAGCCGCACCATCACGCGTGCCCCGATCTGGATGAGCACCGATCTGCGCGACGGCAATCAGGCGCTCTTCGAGCCGATGGACGCACAGCGCAAGATGCGCATGTTCAAGACGCTCGTGGCGATCGGTTTCAAGGAAATCGAAGTGGCGTTCCCGTCGGCCTCCGACACCGATTTCAACTTCGTGCGTGAGCTGATCGAAGGCGGTCACATCCCCGACGACGTCACTATCGAAGTGCTCACGCAAGCCCGCGACGACCTCATCGAGCGTACGTTCGCCGCCCTCAAGGGCGCCCCGCGCGCCATCGTCCACCTCTACAACGCCACCGCCCCGGAATTCCGTCGCATCGTGTTCAACCTCGACCAGCCGGGCGTGAAGGCCCTGGCCGTGTCGGCGGCGACGACGATCAAGCGCTGTGCCGACGCCGCACCGGAAACGCAATGGACGTTGCAGTACAGCCCGGAGACATTCACGGGCACCGAACTCGAATTCGCCAAGGAAGTTTGCGACGCCGTCTTCGACGTATGGCAGCCGACGCCCGAGCGCAAGAGCATCGTCAACTTGCCCGCGACCGTCGAAATCGGCACGCCGAACTACTATGCCGACCAGATCGAGTGGATGCACCGCAACCTCGCGCGTCGCGATTCGCTGATTCTCTCCGTGCACCCGCACAACGACCGCGGCACGGCCGTGGCCGCCGCCGAGCTGGCCGTGATGGCCGGTGCTGATCGCATCGAAGGTTGCCTGTTCGGCAACGGCGAGCGCACCGGTAACGTCGACCTCGTCACGCTCGGCCTGAATCTGTACACGCAAGGTGTCGACCCGGGCCTCGACTTCTCGAACATCAACGAGATTGCCCGCACGTCGGAAGAATGCACGCAACTGCCGGTGCACCCGCGTCATCCGTATGTCGGCGACCTCGTGTTCACCGCGTTCTCGGGTTCGCATCAGGACGCCATCAAGAAGGGCTTCGCCGTGCAGAAGCCGGACGCCATCTGGGAAGTCCCGTATCTGCCCATCGACCCGAGCGACCTCGGCCGCACGTACGACTCGATCATTCGCGTGAACAGCCAGTCGGGCAAGGGCGGTATCGCCTACTTGCTGGAGCAGGCCTATGGCGTGCAGATGCCGCGTCGCCTGCAAGTCGACTTCAGCTCGGCAGTGCAGCGTCACACCGATGAGACGGGCGCGGAAGTGAGCGCCTCGCAGATCTGGGAACTGTTCCAGAGCGAGTACGTGTCGGCGAGCGAGCCGGTCGCGTACGTCGGTCACACGCTCTCGGAGCGCGACGGTCGTCAGCACATCGCCGTGACGATCGACATCCACGGTCAGCGCACGACGGTGTCGGGCGCCGGCAATGGTCCGCTCGACGCGCTGATGAACGCCATGCGCACTCCGGTTCGCGTGCAGCACTACGAGGAACGTGCGCTGACGCAAGGTGCCGATGCACGCGCCATCGCGATTGCGGAAATGTCGGGGGAAACCATCGTGGGCAGCGCTTTCGGCGTGGGCATCGATGTCAATCTGACGACGGCCTCGATTCGCGCCGTGATCAGCGGCATCAACCGTGCTTACGATCGTAGCGATGCCGAGGCAAAAGCCAAGTTCTTCGACGCAGTGATGCGCGACGTCGCGAAGGCCGTCTGAGCCGCGCGAACGTCAGAGAACGACAGGAAGGACTGGAGGAGACTCAGCTTGAAGGAGACATAGGGCAGAAACGTCCCCCCGGCACTGATCGTGCGGAGGGGACGTCGGGAGCGGCGTGGCGAGACTTACCGGATCTCGCGTGCGCTCCCGGCCCTGAAGCATCGGCGGTGAGGTTGTCTTACACCGCTTCGATGGCGATAGCGATGCCCTGGCCGACCCCAATGCACATCGTACACAGCGCGAAGCGTCCACCCGTGCGCTTCAACTGATACATCGCCGTCGTGACCAGACGTGCGCCGCTCATGCCGAGCGGATGGCCCAGCGCAATGGCGCCACCGTTCGGATTGACGCGCAGATCGTCGTCGGCCACACCGAGTTGTCGCAACACGGCCAGGCCCTGGCTCGCAAACGCTTCGTTGAGTTCGATGACGTCGAACTGATCGAGCGACATACCGAGCCGCGCGAGCAGTTTTTGCGTTGCGGGAGCCGGACCGATGCCCATGATGCGCGGTGCCACCCCTGCCGTCGCCATGCCCAGTACCCGGGCACGCGGCGTCAGGCCGAAGCGCGCCGCACTCGCCTCGTCTGCCAGCAGCAGTGCGCAGGCGCCGTCGTTGACGCCAGAAGCGTTACCGGCGGTCACGGTACCATCAGGGCGTACCACGCCCTTGAGTCTGGCGAGCGCTTCCATGCTCGTCGCACGCGGATGTTCATCGCGATCCACAATGATCGCTTCGCCCTTCTTCTGGGCGATGGACACCGGCGTGATTTCCTCGGCCAGCGTGCCGTTCGCCTGAGCGCGCGCTGCCTTCTCCTGCGAGCGCACCGCAAAGCGATCCTGATCTTCACGACTGATGCCGAAGTCGGTCGCCACGTTCTCGCCCGTCTCGGGCATCGAATCCACACCGTACTGCGCCTTCATCAGCGGATTGACGAAACGCCAGCCGATGGTCGTGTCGTAAATCTCCGCCTGACGCGAAAACGCGCTTGCCGCCTTGCCCATCACGAACGGGGCACGGCTCATGCTCTCCACGCCGCCGGCGATCATCAGGCCCGCTTCGCCCGCCTTGATCGCGCGTGCCGCCGTGCCGATGGCGTCCATCCCCGAGCCGCACAGGCGGTTGATCGTCGCGCCCGGCACGTCTTGCGGCAGACCCGCCAGCAGCGACGACATGCGCGCAACGTTACGGTTGTCTTCACCGGCCTGATTGGCGCAGCCGTAGATCACGTCGGCCACTTGTGTCCAGTCGACGTTGGCGTTGCGCGCCATGAGCGCCTTGAGGGGGATGGCGCCGAGATCGTCGGCACGCACCGACGACAGCGCGCCGCCGTAGCGACCGATGGGGGTGCGGATTGCGTCGCAGATAAAGACTTCGCTCATTTGTTTACCTCATTAAGTAGCGCCACACCGCTCAGGCGTTGCAGTTCGTCGAACGACAGTCCCTCGACCATGTCGATGACACGCAGTCCATCGGATGTCACGTCGATCACCGCGAGGTCGGTGTAGATGCGCGTCACGCATCCCACACCCGTGAGCGGATACGTGCACTGCTCGACGATCTTGCTTTCGCCTTGCTTGGTCTGATGTTCCATCATCACGAAGACCTGCTTGGCACCGCTCGCGAGGTCCATCGCGCCGCCGACGGCCGGAATCGCATCGGGTGCGCCGGTGTGCCAGTTGGCGAGGTCGCCGGTCTTCGAGACCTGGAACGCGCCGAGCACGCAGAAGTCGAGGTGGCCGCCGCGCATCATCGCGAACGAGTCGGCGTGGTGGAAGAACGCGCCGCCCGGTTTGAGCGTGACGGGTTGCTTGCCGGCGTTGATGAGGTCTTCGTCTTCTTCGCCCTTGGCGGGGGCCGGGCCCATGCCGATCACGCCGTTTTCGCTCTGGAGAATGATCTCCTTCTCGGCGGGCAGATGATTGGCGACGGCCGTGGGCAGGCCGATGCCGAGGTTCACATAAGCGCCGTCCGGAATGTCCTGGGCAACGCGGGCGGCCATCTGGTCGCGGGTCAGTCGGTTCATGTCTTGCTCCGGTTCAGATGGGGATCAGGCGCGCGCAGCGCCCGGCACCGCGACGACGCGCTGCACGAAGATGCCAGGCGTGACCACGGCTTCCGGATCGAGGTCGCCGAGTTCGACGACTTCGTCCACCTGAACGATGGCGCACTTGGCTGCCGTGGCCATGATCGGGCCGAAGTTGCGGGCGGTCTTGCGATACACGAGGTTGCCCCAGCGGTCGCCCTTGAGCGCCTTGATGAGTGCGAAGTCGGCGTGAATCGGCGATTCGAGTACGTACGACTTGCCGTCGATCACGCGCGTTTCCTTGCCTTCGGCCAGCAGCGTGCCGAAGCCGGTCGGGGTGAAGAAGCCGCCGATGCCGGCGCCGGCCGCGCGAATGCGCTCGGCGAGGTTGCCCTGCGGCACCAGTTCCAGCTCGATCTTGCCCGAGCGGTAAAGACCGTCGAACACCTGCGAGTCGGTCTGACGCGGGAACGAACAGATGATCTTGCGCACGCGTCCGGCCTTGAGGAGTGCGGCCAGACCGGTCTCACCGTTACCGGCGTTGTTATTGACGATGGTCAGCTCGCGCGCGCCCTGTTCGATCAGGGCGTCGATGAGGGCCGACGGCATCCCGGCGTTACCGAAGCCGCCAATCATGATCGTCGCGCCGTCGTGAACGCCCGCGACCGCGCTGGCGAGCGAGTCGTAAATCTTGTTGATCACACGTGCCTCCTGGGCAATTCCATCATTTCCATGGGCTCGCGGGCGGATACCCGCGCCCCTGCTGGCTGTCTCCCGGGCGATGGCGTCTTGTCCGGCGGCATCGTTCGGTTCACAATGTTCTTATAGCGAACAAATATTCGCTATAAGAACAGCGTAAGCGTTCCCTTGTCGGGCGTCAAGCGAGGGGCGTCCCGAAGTCCGGGGGATGTGCACGCTGTGAGATTGCCTGTCTCGTGCGGTAGAACAGGCGACGCAAATCCTTTACGCTTGCCGTTCACGCGACGATTGCCAACCCTCTGATACATGACCTCTGCCACGACCGGCCCTGCCGACCCCAACGAACCGACCGACCCGACTGACAAGAAGCCGGGGGACTCCTACGTGCAGTCGTTTGCGCGCGGGCTGGCCGTGGTCAAGGCGTTCAATGCGGCACGTCCGGCGCAGACGCTCTCGGAGGTGGCACAAGCCTCCGGTCTCACGCGCGCCGGTGCGCGTCGCATTCTGCTTACGCTTGAAGCACTGGGTTATGTGCGTAGCGAAGGGCGGCTGTTCCGCCTCACGCCGCGTATCCTCGACCTCGGTTTCTCGTACCTGACGTCGATGCCGCTGTGGAATCTGGCCGAACCGTTCATGGAAGCACTGGTGCAGCAGGTGCAGGAGAGCAGTTCGGCCTCGGTGCTCGATGGCGACGACATCGTCTATGTATTGCGTGTGCCGGTGCGCAAGGTCATGTCGATCAACCTGTCGATCGGCAGTCGTCTGCCGGCGTGGTGCACGTCGATGGGACGCGTGATGCTCTCGGCGCTGCCCGACGCCGAACTCGATGCCGTGCTGCGTCGCGCCGAACTACGTCAGCACACCGGGCGCACCGTCACGGACATCGACACGCTGCGCGCGCGCATCCTCGACGTGCGCGCGAAGGGATGGGCGCTGGTCGATCAGGAACTGGAGGAAGGGCTGATTTCGATCGCCGCGCCGATCCGCAATCGTGCCGGTCAGGTGATCGCGGCAATGAACGTGAGCGGTCAGGCCAACCGGACGTCGGCCGCCGAGATGGAAGCGAAGTTTCTTGCGCCGCTGCAACAAGCTGCGCAGAAAATTTCGCAGATGGTGGTGGTGTAACGGGCGTCAGAGAGACGACACAGACAATACCAACGACGCCAGCGACACCAACAAAAAGGGGCACTCCATGTGGAGCGCCCCTTTTGCTTTGCCGACGTATCGGACGGCGAGTCGCCGACGGCTTACTGCGCAGCGGTGTCCCGCTGACCGAGCGCCCCGGCGCGTGCGAGACGTAGCGCTGAGAGCAGTGTGTCGTGGTCGCCGACCTGATTGGCGAGCAACAGAATCAGTTGGGCGTTGGCGGCCTGACTCTGTGCATCGTCGAGATCGCGATGCATGTCGATCAGCGCTTCGTAAAAATCGTCGGGGCGCGTCAGACGCGGTTGGGTATCCAGTGCCATGAAGTGTCTCCTTCCTGCCAAATGCTTGCGATTTGTCGTGTGATCTGTCGCGTGATCGGTCACGTGGACCGATGCATCGCCGCACTATCTCTCATCATGCCGCGCATTGCAGCGGTGCGACCTGGGGTGCCGTGCGCCCCAGTGCGCGCTCGCGGGCCGCAGCAATCGCGCTTGCGTCAACCTTGCGCCAGCGTGCGCACACGTGCTGATCGGGACGAATCAGATACACGGTGCCGGGCGCGGCGTCGTAGCGCTGCGCGGCCAGCCCTTCCGAGTCGTGCCAGACGCTGTGTGTGTCATGCGCATCGAGTGCGGCCTCGGCATCCGGGGTGACGAACACCGGCACGACGGGCACGTTGTCGCCGGCAAGCGCCTCAAGAGACGCAAGCACCGATGCATCGAGCGACGACGGCGAGCCGAACACCAGCGCGACGAAGCGTCCGCCCAGACGCGGCAACAGCCAGCCTGCCTGCGCGTGACGCGAGAGCGGTGCATCGACGCACGCGGCCCCCGGCGTCATGCGTCCGGCGAACGTGTCGCACTCCGCGGTGTTCAACGTCGACTCGTGCAACACGGCGGGCACGGACAACCGTCCGCTGTTGACCAACTGACGCGCAAACGCATGGTCGCGGGCGAGGGTGAGCACCGCGTCGCGGAACACGCGCGACACCGGGCTCTTCGGCGTGATGAAGTCGGTCGAGCGTGTCGAGTTGCGGATGTTTTCATCGGCCGCGTATTCGCGTTCACGGGCGTAGGTGTCGAGCAGCGCGTCGGGCGCGTGGCCCGCCAGCACGAGCGCGAGTTTCCACGCGAGATTCTCTGCATCCTGCACGCCGCTGTTCGCGCCGCGTGCGCCGAAGGGCGACACGCCATGCGCGGAATCCCCGGCGAACAGCACGTGGCCGTGGCGGAAGTCGTCCATGCGCAGGCAGGCGAACGTGTAGACGCTGACCCACTCCAGCGTGAATTTGGCGTCAGGGCCGAGCAGTGCCTGCACGCGGGGAATCACGCGCTCGGGGGCTTTCTCTGCGACGGGATCGGCATCCCATCCCAACTGGAAGTCGATGCGCCACACGTCGTCCGGCTGGCGATGCAGCAGGACCGACTGATTCGGATGGAATGGCGGGTCGAACCAGAACCAGCGCTCGGCAGGGAAGTCCGCCGTCATCTTCACGTCGGCGATCAGGAAACGATCCTTGAACGTGCGTCCGTGGCTATCCACCCCGATGAGCTTGCGCACGGGACTGCGCGAACCGTCGGCGGCGACCACATAACGGGCGGTCGTCCGGTATTCGCCGTCCGGCGTCTCGACGGTCAGCGTGACGCTGGCGTCCGGCGTACCGGGCGTGCCCTGCTGCGAAAGCCCCATGACCTTGTTCTTCCAGCGGATCTCGATGTTCGGCAGTTCGCGTGCGCGCTCGAACAGATAGCCTTCGACGTAATACTGCTGGAGGTTGATGAAGGCCGGACGATGGTGCCCCGCTTCGGGCAGCAGATCGAAGTTGTAGACCTCCTGATCGCGCAGGAACACGCGACCGACATTCCACCGCACGCCTTTTTCCACCATGCGCTCGCCGCAGCCGAGGCGGTCGAAGATATCGAGCGTGCGCTTGGCGAAACAGATGGCGCGCGAGCCGGTCGAGAGCGTGCAGTCGTCGTCGAGAACGATCACGGACACGCCTTGCTGCGCGAGGTCGATGGCCGTGGCGAGGCCGATCGGGCCTGCACCGACGACGATAACGGGATGTACCGCGTTTGCGCCGTTGTCGGACTGTTCCGCGCACGGCCGATAGTCGAACGTGAGGCGCTGGTAATCGATGCTGCTCATGCAAAGTCTCCATCGTCGGCACCGCACCGGCGGTTGCGCGCCGGCGGGTGACGTTTTTCTACTTCTGCTTTGGCTTGGTGCTTATCGTGTGCGGCGCGGCGTTCGGGCTCGCGCCGGGGTTCGTGCCAACGAACTCAGTTCTGTCAGTCTTGCAGGGCGGCCCACATTTCCTTGTCGCGCTGTGCCGTCCAGATGCGCGGATGCGTGATGCCGGCTGCTTCATCGAATGCGCGCGTCACGTCGAACGGCAGGCAGTGTTCGTAGATGAACACGTGCCCGAACTTCGGATCCATCTTGCTGCGCGTGAGCGCCATCGCGCCCTTGAGGTCGAGCTTCTGTTCGACGGCCTGCTTGCCGGCTTCGAACAGCGTCGTCACGAAATCCTTGGTGTAGGCGAGGCCTTTGGCGACTTCTTCAGGCGTCACGAGCGCCGGACCGCGTCCCGGCACAAGCTTCTCGGCGCCGAGTGCACCGAGCGCGTCGAGCGTGGCGGGCCACTCGGCCAGTTGGGCGTCGCCGGTGTAGCAGGCTGCGTCGTACTCGACGAGGTCACCCGAGAACAGCACCTTTTGCGACGGCACCCACACTACGGTGTCGCCCTTCGTGTGACCCGAGCCGAGGTGCGCGATCTTCACTTCGAGCTTGCCGAGGAACAGCGTCATTTCCTTCTCGAAGACGAGCGTCGGCCACGTGAGGCCCGGCACCGTCTCCACACCTGCGAACAGACGCGGGAAGCGCTCGATTTCCGACTTCATGTCGGCTTCGCCGCGCTCGACGATCATCTCGTACGTGCCACGGCTGGCGATGATCTGCTGCGCGCCTTCTTCGAAGTAGGCCGATGCGCCGAGCACACGCACGGCGTGATAGTGCGAGAGCACCACGTACTTGATCGGCTTGTCGGTGATCGTGCGGATCTTGGCGATCAGGTCCTGCGCCATGGCGGGCGTGGCCGTCGTGTCGACGATCATCACGCCGTCGTCGCCGATGATGACGCCGGAGTTCGGATCGCCCTCGGCGGTGTACGCCCAGGTGTTTTCCGACAGTTGGGTGAACGTGACCTTCTTGGCTTCCAGGTCGGCTTGCGAGGCGAATGCTTTGGCCATGCTTGTCTCTCTTTATCTCGTCTGCGGGGAGGGTGCTGCTGGATGAGGGCATCTTACGAAACGCCCAGAATATTTGTCAATGACAAATCTGATTGTTATTTGCTAATGTTGCGACGTGAGCCATCGAGGGACGTTTTCATCGCGGGTCAAACACGGGTTAAGCACGGGTTTACCCTGCGACGTCGGGCGAATAGGCAAGAACCTGCGCGCCGACTTGTTTAAAATCTAGGCCATTTTTCCGAGGGAGCCTGTCTCCCAAGACTGCATGAACCGAATTCCGATGGACGGTGTGGCCGATGCCGCAAGCCAGTCCGAATCTGGCCAGCCGGGCCGCGGCTCGCGCGGTGTACAAAGCGTGGACGTGGCGGCGCGGGTGCTTCAGGCACTGGCGCAGGCGCGCCGCCCGCTGGGGCCGGGCGATCTGGCATCGCTTGCGGGTCTGCCGCCGGCGCAGGCGCATCCGTATCTGGTGAGCCTGACGCGGCTCGGCCTGCTCAAGCGCGATCCGATGTCCGGTGACTACGCGCCGGGCCCGATGACGTTGCGTCTCGCCCTGCTGCATCTCGAAAACGATTCGGCCTATCGCGCCGCAGTGCCGCGTGTGGTGACGTTCGCCCGCGAGACGGGTTTCTGCGTCGCGATCTGCACCAGCGCACCGCAAGGGCCGGTGGTCGTGCACGTCGAGCGCGCGGCGTTTCCGTTGCATGTGAACCTGCACGTCGGCTCGGTGATGTCGCTCACCACGACGTCGACCGGCCGCGCGTTCTGCGCCTTCACGCCGCAGGATCGATGGCCGCAGGCATGGCACGAACAGATGCCCGATTCGGTCGCGATGGCCGACGAGTGCAGGCGTTTCGACACGCTGCTCGATGAGACGCGTGAACATGGCATGTCGCGCAGCGTGAACGCACCGAGTCCGTCGGTCAGCAGTCTGTGCGCCCCGGTGTTCGATGCGAGCGGACGTCTTCGACTGGCGCTCACCGCCATCGGTCCGACGGCGGCGCTCGATGTCGCGTGGGACGGTGCGGCGGCTAGCGCCTTGCGGGCGACGGCGGCTGCGATCGCGTCGCAGATCAATGCCTTGGGCGACCACGTGGAGTCGGTGTCATGAGTACGACCGCGAAACCGCAGCGCGGCATTCAGGCGCTGGAGAGCACGGGCATCTTGCTCGAAGCGTTGGTGACGGCAGGGCGTCCGTTGCCGCTCAACGCACTGGCACGCGAAGCCGGCATGGCGCCGGCGAAGGCGCATCCGCATCTGGTGAGTTTGCAGCGCGCGGGGCTGCTGTCGCGAGATGCGAGCGGCAATTTCGAAGCGGGCGGTCTGAGTCTGGCGCTCGGGCTGATGGCGTTGCAACGTCTCTCGCCCACCGGGGAGGCCGAGCCGGAGATACTCGCGCTCGCGCAGGCGACCGGGTTATCGGCGGCCATGGCGGTGCTCGGGCCTGTCGGGCCGACCGTCGTTCGTCTGGAAGAGGCGATGCGTCCGCAGCACGTGAGCTTGCGCATCGGTACGGTGCTTTCGCTGGTGAACACGGCCATCGGACGCACCTTCGCCGCTTTCCTGCCCGAGCCTGTGCTCGACGGCCTGCTCGCGCAGGAGCCGGTGCGCATGGCGGGCTTGGGGGCTGAGTCCAGCGCTGAATCCAGCGACGATGCGCGCACGGTGAAACCGCCTGCGGACTACGTCGCCCGGTTGTCGACGATTCGCGATCAACGTTTCGATACGGCGCTGAGCAATCCGGTCCCCGGCATCGATACCATCGCGGTGCCGGTGTTCGATCACACGGGCGAAGTCACGCTGGTGCTTGCGCTGATGGGGTCGACGGGAAGCTTCGAGACAGCGTTCGACGCTGAGGCGTCGCAGGCCTTGCGCGCGGCAGCGCATCGGCTGTCGTGGCGATTCGGCGCGGTGGGGCGGATGGACCAGATGGACGACGCTCAGGGCAACTGATCGGCGGTCGCGGATTCCGGTGCGGATGCCGATTTGAGGGCGTCGGATCCCGAAATCGACGTATTTCCGCCACGCTCGCGGGTCGTGTGCGTCGCGTCACGGGACGCACGGTAAGATGCACAGCAACGCCGTCCCCGTCACCCCGACCTGCCGCCATGACTGCTGCCCCGAATCGTGTGATGACTCGTGATTCCGTTCGCTTTTCCGATGTGCCGGAGGGCCGTCGAGTGCATGACGGCCCGCTTACGCTTCCCGCCATCGTGCAGCGGCGCATGCCATGGCGCACAGGCGTTGCCGCGCTGGTCATCGCCGGTGTGCTGAGCGCCTGTACGACGTCAGCCCCGCCGCCGGCCAGTCCGGCAAAACCGCCTGAGTCGGCGGCGCTTATCGACGGCATGCCCGCAGACTGGACACTCGTCTCGACGGTGATCGTCAGTCGTCACGGCGTTCGTTCCCCGACGCATGCCCATCCCCCGTTAGACAAACTGAGCCCCGATGCCTGGCCCGGCTGGCCGGTGCCCGCTGGCTATCTGACGGCGCGCGGCGGCTCGCTCGCCGAGCGCATGGGACGGTATTACGGCGACTGGCTGCGCGCGCGTCGGGTGCTGCCCGATAACGCGTGCCCGGCGCCGGGCGCCGTGTACGGCTGGGCCGATATCGATCAGCGCACGCGCGAGTCGGGCAATGCGTTGTTGCAGGGCATTGCGCCGGGATGCGACATGCGCACCTCGCATCAGGCCGATCTCACGACCTACGATGCCGTGTTCCAACCGGTGGCGGCGGGCGATTGCCCGCTAGACCCGGGGGCGGCACGCGGTGCCATCGACGCGCGTCTGGCGCCCGACGGCGTGGCCGGTCTCAACAAGCGCTACGCCGCGACGATCGCGCGTGTAGGCGAAGTGCTGGACTACGCACACAGCCCAGCGTGCGGCGCACCGGGCGGCTGCAAGCTGGAGGATGTGCCCACGCGCCTGCGTGTGGAGGGCGACGGTAGCGGTGTGACGCTGCGCGGCGCACTCGGCAGTGCTGCGAAGGCGTCGGAAGTCTTCCTGTTGCAGTACGGCGAGGGGTTGCCGGACAACGCGGTCGCATGGGGACGCATTCGTGACGACAAGGATTGGGCGCTGCTGCTCGAAGCCCACAACGCGCAGCGCGATCTGCTGAACAAGACCCCGTATCTCGCGACGGCGAACGGCACGCCGCTATTGGCGACGGTGCTCAATGCGCTCACGCGCGCCGAGACGGCCGGTGCGCCGCCGCCTGCTCCGGTACGCGGACCGACATTGCCTGTGGGCAACCGTGTCTACGTTCTCACGGGTCACGACACGAACATCGCCAACCTCGCCGGCATGCTGAAGCTCGACTGGCGGTTGACCGATCAGCCGGACAACACGCCGCCCGATGGCGCGCTGGTCTTTTCGCTGTGGCGCAATCCGGCGGGCGAGCCTTTCGTTCGTGTGGAGATCGTGTATCAGTCGATGCATCAGTTGCGTCATCTCACGGCGCTTTCGCTGGATGAGCCCGCCAAACGCGAAACGCTGTCCATGGCCGATTGCAACGATGGGCCGGATGCAAAGGCGTGCAAGTGGTCGACGTTTGCACAGCGGGTTCGGACCTCGCTGTCGCCCGCCTGTCTCGAAGGAGTGAAGTAACGCGCGAAGTCAAACCCATGCAGGAGACCACGTAAGGGGGAGTCAGCGATGCACAAGATGATTCGAATCACGCCCGCCGCTGTCATGTCGTTCGTTGTCATGCTCGTTGCCGCTTTCGCGGGGACTGCCCGCGCCGAGACGACCGTAAGTACGACCGCCGATTTGACGAGCAACAAGACGGCCTTGCAATACGTGTTTTCCGAACGGGCCATGCTCGTGATGTATCAGCTCGGCGTCGAGAAGGACAAGACGTTCGGCTTGCAGCAGGACTGCAAGACGAAGTATCAGGTCCGTCCGGTCGGTGCTGTGTTGCTCAAGCCGGTGACGTTCCCCGATGGCGGACTCAACCCGAAAAGCGGTGCGTGGCTCACGCGCTATCAGTTGGAGCGCTGCGGCGATAACAAGATATACAACGCGGTGTTCGTTGCAGACCCCAATGGCGGGAATCCTGTGCCGACGCCGTTTTATCCGGGCAATCCGCTCGGTGGCCCGGTGCTGGTTCACGATGCCATGATGAGGGCAGTGACAACGGCGCTGGCGAAGTCAGGACAGTCCGGCTGCCGCAAAGTGGATGCCTTCGATATGAAGGTGAAGCAGCCGCCTCACGACGTGATCGATCACGGCACGACCGTCAAGGGCGTCTGGAAGGAGGTCTGGACGTTCCGGGTTTGTGGCCAGATGGTCGATGTCGATATGGACTTCATACCGGATGTCGGTGGCGGCGGAACGACGATCGTAACGGAGTCGGTGAAGGCCACCCGGGGTCCGGCGCAGTAAGACGCTGTCGCAAGCTGCGTCGAAGGGGCAAGGGACCGCCGCGCGGCCCCTTCCGAATCCGCTCAGGCGTAGTGCGCCACCCCATTGCCGAGCGACCAGTTCTCCTTCACGACCTCGACGAGGTTCACGAACACGTCTTCCTTCCGAATGCCGGGGGTCTCGGCGAGTAGCGCGACGATGCGTTGAAACAGCGCTTTCTTCTGTTCCACGGTGCGCGTGTTGTTGGCCGTGATCTGGATGAACACGAGATCGTCGCTTCGACTGACGTCGAGATACGACTTGCCGTAGCGGAAGTTGGCGGCGTCGTGCTCGGTCAGCACCATGAACTGGTCATCGTCCGGCACGTTGAACGTCTCGCGCAGGGCGTCGTAGACACCGTCGAAAATGGCCTGGCGATAAGCCTCCGGCTTGCCGGAGCGCAATGCAATGTTGACGAATGGCATCGTGGGTTCTCCCCTTGTGGATTCATTTCATCTTAACTATGCTTTTTGCTTATTGATGATTATTTCAAAGATAAGCGTCTGAAATGATTGAACGCCCTCTCGACCTCGATGCCGTCAAAGCCTTCGTCTGTGTTGCCGAGCTAGGCAGCTTCACGCGCGCGGCGGAGGCCATGCAGACGACGCAGGCCGCCGTCAGTCTGAAGTTGAAGCGACTCGAAGACCGGCTGGGTCTTCGGCTCGTCGAACGCACGCCCCGGTACGTGGAGCTTTCCGCAAAAGGGGTGACCTTTCTCGAACATGCCCGCGAGCTGCTCGATGCGCATGATCGCGCGCTCGGCGCGTTTGCGGGCGCCCGGCAGCGGCTGACGATCGGCGTGAGCGATCACGTGGCCGGGCCTGAACTTCCCGCGCTGATCGCGAGAATGAACGCACAGGATCCGGAGTTGATGATCGAAGTGCGGATTGCGTCGTCGGGCGATCTGTTGCAGAGCTTCGACCGGCGCGAGCTGGATACGGTGATCGTGCGCTTGCATGCCGGTCGGGTCGACGGCGAAGTGCTTGCCGAAGAAAGCCTCGGCTGGTTCGCTGCACCCCACTGGCAACACCGGGCGGACGAACCGTTACCGGTGGCCACGCTCGCCGAGCCGTGCGGTGTGCGGGCGATGGCGGCGCGATTGCTCGATGCCGCCTCGATACCGTGGCGCGAGGTCTTCGTCGGTGGCGGCATCCCGTCGGTGGCAGCCGCCGTCATGGCGGGCCTCGGCGTCGCGGCGATGGCGCCCCGGATGTTGCCCTTCGGCGCGCTCGACGTCGGCGCGAAACTCGGACTTCCCGAAATACCCCGGCTGCCCGTGCTGCTGCACACCCGCGTTAAAGCCGGGCGCGAGCACGATGCGCTGATCGCACTGTCGGCCGCGTTTCGTAGTGTCGTGAGAGGGTAGTCGACTTCCGTCGACGTTGGCACTCGGGACGACAGACGCTTCGCACGACGGCATCGTCGGCGCATCACGACATCTCAATGCCGCTCAATGAATCGCCAGCGCGTTCGCTTGTGCGTTGGCGACGCCTGCCGCCACATTCACACCGATGTTGCCCGCCGCGCCCATCAGGGCACGATCGCCGAGCGAAGCGTTCATCGCGCCGGTCACCGTCGCCGCATTGCGGATCGTCTGACGGGTATCGACGGAGATGTTCGAGGCGTTGGCCAGCACGATCTGATTCGACTGGACGTTGAGAGCGCCCGCAGCAACGTTCACGCCGAAGCTGCCGTGCGCGTCGCGCAGCGCATCGGCGCCGAGCGTGGCAACGGTGCCCGAGCGGCCGTTGAAGACTGCGTCGGTGGCGATGGTCTGGCGGGTGGAGAGTTGAACGACGTTGACGTCGTCGGGGGTAGTGGCGAAGGCGGGCGCGCAAACGGCGGCCAGCACCAGAGCACTCAGCAAAGCGAGACGCGGCATGTTGGTCTTCCCCAGATCGTCCGTTGGGACGGATATCTGGATAACGGCGCCTGAGGCGCTCGGGTTGAATGATTTTTTCGTGTGCCGCGTACGCGTCGGGCAATCATTGTTGTGCCCCTGCGCCGACGTGTGCTGCACCGAAAGCCGCAGTCGTTCCCGTGACCGCTGCGGCGCGCATTCTCGCATGACGGCACGTCGCTGTGCCGTCATGCTTGCACGCCCGAATGCCGCCATCGGGCGTGCTTGACGCGCGAGATTAAGCCGGTTCTCCCGCGCCGTTCGTCAATCCTGAGGAATGGTTTTTTGACTGCGCTGCGGCCTGCTGCTGCACCGACGCCGATTTCTTGTGGTCGATGAGCAACACGGCAATCACGGCGATAACGGCGGGAATGGCGATCGCCATAAAGTTTTGCTGCAACGGCAGCGACATGCTCACGAGGATACCGATCACGATCGGTGCGAGAATCGCGCCGCTGCGACCCACGCCCGAGGCCCAGCCGATGCCCGTGCCGCGTGCGGCCATCGGATAGAACTGACCGGCGTAGGCGTATGTCACGATCTGCGTGCCGATGGTCGACGCGCCCGCGAGTCCGACGAGCACGAACAGCACCGGCGTCGGCACCTTCACGCCGAGCAGCGTGATCGATACGGCGGCGAGCGCGTACATGCCCACGAGCACGTACTTGATGTTGAAGCGATCCGCGAGCCAGCCGCCGCCAATCGCGCCGAGCATCGCGCCGAAGTTCAGCACGAGCACGAAGGTGAGCGCGGAGCCCAGGCTGTAACCGGCACTCGCCATGAGCTTCGCGAGCCACGAGCTGAGCGCATACACCATGAACAGGCACATGAAGAACGCCACCCACAGCATGACCGTGCTGAAACCGCGACCGTCCTGAAACAGACGCGAGAGCGGGGCCGCCTGTTTGCGATCGGCGCTTGGCAGTGCGAACTGATCCCCCGATTGCGCGACGTAGTCCGGCGTGAGGCGGCCGAGCACTTGTCTCAGGGCGTCGAGGCGTCCGGTGCGGATCAGGAATGGCATCGATTCCGGCAGCGCGCGCATCGCAAACGGCACGAGCAACGCGGGCAGACCCGCAGCGAGAAACACCGATTGCCATCCATACGATTCGATCAGGCCCTTGCCGAGCAGTGCGGCCAGCATGCCGCCCACCGAGTAGCCCGAGAACATCAGCGTGACGAGCGTGCCACGCAGTCGACGCGGCGAGTATTCCGTCATCTGCGCAACGACGATGGGCATCACGCCGCCGATGCCGACACCGGCGAGAAAGCGCGTCACGGAGAAGCTGATGGGCTCGTGTGTGAGGCCGGCGGCTGCGGTGAAGAGCGAGAACATCAGCACGCAGATGGCGATGGCTTTGCGACGACCGATGCTGTCGGCCACCATGCCCATCACGATAGCGCCGAACATCATGCCGAAGAGCGCCGCGCTGACCATGAAGCCGGCGCTGGTCGCGTCGACGTTCATCGCTTTCATGATCGACGGCAACGCAATGCCCGCGACCGCGAGGTCGTAGCCGTCGAAGATGATGATGAGGGCGCACCAGAGCAGGATGCGTCCGTGATAGCCGTTGAAGCGCGCTTCGTCGGCCAGATGGTGTACGTCGATGTGTCGCATGCGGGTGTCTCCATAACGAATCCGCCCTCCGTCGAAACGCGGAGGGTTCTTTGGAATCTTCTTATGACCGACGCAAGCGGCACCGAGGCCGAGCCCCTTCGACGACCGGTGACCGGCGTCGATGAAGCAAACCACCTCTATGCACAACGGAGGGTGGTTATTTATGCAATATTGTGCATGCAGTAAACGCGAAATGCCCGTCGACTGCAAGGCAAATTTGCAGTGGCTAGGGTTTTACATGAGAAAACCCGATTCGTAAGTGCCTGTTTAATTGAGGCGGGTGACGGTCGTCGGGGGAGGGAAAGTGCGGCGACAGAGCGTCGCCGCACGGCAGGATTTAATGCAACTTATTGCTTGGCCACCGAGAACGGCGGGAGCTGATAGCTCCAGGTCTCGCTGATCGGCTTGCCGCCGGAGACGAGTGCCGCACGCAGTTCCACGACCTTGGCCGGGTCCTTGACCATGACGCGCAGGTTCAGGCGCATGCCATGCGTGACCGGGTTCGGTTGCAGCGTCTGCTCGATGATCGTGGCGTTGTCGCTCACGCTGACTTGCGGCGTGACCGAACCGGCGGGCAGCGTGGCGAGCGGGCCGCCGTCGAAGTCCACGATCAGGCCGGTGCTGCCGTCGAAGTGACGAATCAGGTTGGCCTGCGTGATTTCACCGGCGGTGCGAAGCGTCTGCTTCACCCAGGCGAGATTGCGGTCGATGATGTCGCGCTCGTTCATCGTCCAGCGGATCGTGTAATCGGCTTGTAACGGCTGGCCCTTGGGCGGCAGTTGGTCAGGCGTCCAGAACGCGCCGATGTTGTCGTTGGTCTCGTCCGGCGACGGAATCTCGACCAGTTCGACATGCCCCTTGCCCCAGTCGCCTTGCGGCTCGACCCATGCGCTCGGGCGCAGATCGTAGCGATCCTTCAGGTCTTCGTACTGCGAGAAATCGCGTCCGCGTTGAAGCAGACCGAAGCCGCGCGGATTCGTCACCTGGAACTGGCTGATCGCGAGGTTGCGCGGATTGTTCAGCGGACGCCAGATCCACTCGCCATTGCCCGCGTGAATCGCCAGACCGTTGGAGTCGTGCAGTGCGGGACGGAAGTTGTACGGATCGCGCTGCTGATTCGGCCCGAACAGGAACATGCTGGTGAGCGGTGCAATGCCGAGCTTTGTCACCTTGTCGCGCATGAACACGCGCGCCTGCACTTTCAGCAGCGAATCGTCTCCCGGTGTGAGATCGAAGCGATACGCACCGGTCGCGCGCTTCGAGTCGAGCAGGGCGTAGAACACGAGATGCTTGTCGCCCGCGTTCGGACGCTCGATCCAGAACTCGCGAAACGCCGGGAATTCTTCAGCGATGGGCAGGCCGGTATCGATGGCGAGTCCGCGTGCGGAGAGGCCGTAGATCTGGCCCTTGCCGATGACGCGGAAATAACTCGCGCCGAGCACGCTCATGATCTCGTCGAGCTTGCCCGGTTCGTTGATCGGATACAGCACGCGAAAGCCCGCGTAACCGAGGTTATGCGTGGCGCTGCGGTCGAGTTTGAGGTCGCCGAAGTCGAAGCGGTTGCTGTCGTACTTGATCTCGTCGATCTTCGCGTTGCTGCCGGTGCCGACGATTTCGTTGATCTTCACCGGCGTGCTGAACTGCATGCCCTGATGATAGAAGCCGAGCTTGAACGCGGTGGGCTGATCGTTCCATTCGAACGCTTCGCGGCGCGGCTGGATCTTGATGTAGTCGCCGAACTGCATCTTCGCGAAGGCGGGCGTGAGGTTGCTTACCGGGGCCGCGTAGGGCTTGTCGGCGAGCGCTTTCGCGCGAGCGGTCACATCGTCGAGGGAGAACGCGTGGGCATGCGCGGCACCCAGCAGGGCGGCACCGGCCAGGAGCGTGGGCACGAGCGCGCGTGCGCGTCGTTGCCAGGACATGGCGGGGGAAAACGAAACCACGAATCTCTCCAGTTGTTAGGGCTTGACGGCACAGCATACCGTGCGTGCCGTTCTGCCCGGCTTGGGCGGGCGAAAACCGCGGTGCGTTCGCGGTTGCGTTAGTACGTAACGGTTTTCGTCGAAAACGAAGCGAAATCTCTCAGAAAATACCAATTGTGGCAAAGTATCGCACTTCGCGTTATGCATCCCGGCAGGTATCGATTTCGTTTTTGATTTCGATGTGCTGCGTCGCATAACTCCAGTTGATACGGCGGGGACGAGGTTCGATGCAGCGGCAGATGACGCCCGGCATTGCGGATCACGACCCGTCGCGCCACATTGGATCGCCATCAGATGAGAATGTTCTCCGCACTGGCCCTCGCGGCCAGTCTCGCCGCAGGTACCGCCGTCGTCATGCAGGCACCGGCCTTTGCCAGCACCGCTCAAGCCTCCGACAACGGTAACCAGGGCGACGTTCCCGTCGCCATGCCGTCGGCCGCTGCCAAGCAGCGTTTCGTCGACGATCTCATCGCGCGCATGACGCTCGAAGAGAAGATCGGCCAGTTGCGCCTGATCAGCATCGGCTCGGAGATGCCGCAGCCGCAACTCATCAAGGAAATCGCCGCCGGTCGCGTGGGCGGGACGTTCAACTCGGTCACGCGCAACGAGAACCGTCCGTTGCAGGAGGCGGCCGTCAAGCAAAGCCGCCTGAAGATTCCGATGTTCTTCGCGTACGACATCGTGCACGGGCATCGCACGGTGTTCCCGATCAGCCTTGGTCTCGCGTCGAGCTGGAATATGGATGTCGTGAAGCGCGCGGCGCGCGTGTCCGCCGTGGAAGCGGGTGCCGACGGCGTGGACGCCACGTTCGCCCCGATGGTCGATATCTCGCGCGATCCGCGCTGGGGACGCACCTCCGAGGGCTTCGGTGAAGATCCCTATCTGGTGTCGCAAAGCGCTCGCGCGAGTGTCGAAGGGTTTCAAGGCACGTCGCCCGCCAATCCGGACAGCCTGATGGCGTTCGTGAAGCATTTCGCGTTGTACGGCGCCGTGGAGGGCGGGCGCGATTACAACGTGGTCGACATGAGCCCGATGCGCATGTATCAGGACTATCTGCCGCCGTATCGCGCGGGTATCGACGCGGGCGCGGGCGGCGTGATGATTGCGCTGAACTCGATCAACGGCACGCCCGCCACGTCGAACAAATGGCTGCTGCGCGACGTGTTGCGCGGCGAGTGGGGTTTCAAGGGCGTGACGGTGAGCGATCACGGCGCCATCGAAGAGCTGATGCGCCACGGTGTCGCCAAGGACGGCCGCGAAGCCGCCAAACTCGCGATCGAGGCCGGCGTGGACATGAGCATGGCCGATCAGCAGTACCTCAAGCAGTTGCCCGATCTCGTGAAGTCGGGCGACGTGCCGGTGAGCGTGATCGACGGCGCCGTGCGCGAGGTGCTCGGTGCGAAGTACGACATGGGGCTGTTCGCGGATCCCTATCGTCGCATCGGCAACGCCGCGCAGGATCCGAAGGACGTGAATGCGGAAGACCGTCTGCATCGCGATGCCGCGCGCGACATCGCGCGTCGCTCGCTCGTCCTGCTGGAGAACCAGCACGACACGCTGCCGCTACGCAAGACAGGCAAGGTGGCGGTGATTGGTCCGCTCGCCGATTCGAAACTGGACATGCTCGGTAGCTGGTCGGCGGCGGGTAAGCCCGCGCAGGCGGTCTCGCTGCTGCAAGGCGTGCGCGACGCACTGGGCACGAACGCTCAGGTGACATATGCACGCGGCGCTAACATCACCGACGACCCGCGTGTGGTCGAGTACCTCAACTTCCTCGACTGGGACAACCCGGAAGTCGTGCAGGACAAGCGCACGCCGCAGCAGATGATCGACGAAGCGGTGCAGGTCGCTCGCAACGCCGATACGCTGGTCGTGGCCGTGGGTGAGTCGCGCGGCATGTCGCATGAGGCATCGAGCCGAACGAGCCTGATGCTGCCGGGCAGTCAACTGGCGCTGTTGCAGGCGCTCAAGGCGACGGGCAAGCCGCTGGTCGTCGTGCTGATGAACGGTCGTCCGCTCGATTTGAACTGGGCGAAGGTGAACGCCGACGCCATGCTCGAAACCTGGTACGCCGGCACCGAAGGCGGCCATGCGATTGCGGATGTGCTGTTCGGCGATTACAACCCGTCGGGCAAGCTGCCGATCTCGTTCCCGCGCTCCATCGGGCAGATTCCGACGTACTACAACCAGTTGCGCATCGGCCGTCCGTTCACGCCGGGCAAGCCGGCGAACTACACGTCGCAATACTTTGAGGAAGACTCCGGCCCGTTGTATGCATTCGGCTACGGCCTGAGCTATACGACGTTCGATGTCTCGAAGGTCAAACTCTCGGCGAGGACGCTCACGAGCGGTGGCAAGCTCGATGCGAGCGTGACCGTGCGTAACACGGGCAAGCGTGAAGGCGAGACCGTCGTGCAGTTGTACTTGCAGGACGTCGCGGCGTCGATCGTGCGTCCGATCAAGGAGCTGAAGGGCTTTCAGAACGTGAACCTGAAGCCGGGCGAAGCGCGCACCGTGCATTTCGCCATCGACGAAAGCCTGCTGAAGTTCTACAACGCGAAGCTGCAATACGTGGCCGAGCCGGGCGACTTCAACGTGCAGATCGGGCTCGACTCGCAGCAGGTCGAGCAGGCGACGTTCACGCTTCAGTAAGGTTTCGATAAGGTGTCGGCAACGTCGCCCGTTGCCGACTTCACCGGACCTCACGCCTGCGTCTGGAATTCCCCCGCGAGGAATTCCACGCAGGCGCGCACTTTGGCCGACGAGGCCACGCGCGACGGATACACCGCCCACACGTTGGCCGGCTGCGTGACGTCCGGCAGCACCTGCACCAGATCCCCGCGCGCGATCAGCGCCCCCACATCCCACATCGAACGCAGCACGATGCCCTGACCGTCGAGCGCCCACTGCACGGCGACCTCCCCGTGGTTCGTCGAGAGCGGCCCCGTCACCTTGAGCGAGAGGGCTTCGCCGCGCTGCTGCAAGCGCCACATGCCGAACGGGTGATCGCGCTCCTTGATGACGATGCAGGCATGCCCGGCCAGATCGCTCAACTGGCGCGGCGTGCCGTGCGCCTCCAGATACGCGGCAGACGCACAGAGCACGCGGTGGTTGTCCGCCAGCTTGCGCGCGATCAGGTGCGGGGCGATCTCGTCGCCGATGCGCACGTCGAGATCGTAGCCTTCCGCGGCCACATCGACGATCCGGTCGAACAGATCCAGTCGCACATTGAGTTGCGGATGCAGCGCGCGCAATCGCGACATGGCGGGCGCCACCACGTGCCGCCCGAACCCGAAGCTGCTCGACACCCGCAGCGTGCCGCGCGGCACCTGACGCGTGCTCGATACGTCTTCCATCAGGTGATTCACGTCGTCGAGAATCTTCTCGGCCCATGCGTAGACACGCTCGCCTGCGTCGGTGATCGCCACGCGCCGGGTCGAGCGATGCAGCAGCCGCGTGCCGAGATCGGCCTCCAGCATGCCCACGCGCTTGCTGACATAAGCGGGCGAGACCCCCAGCGCCTCGGCGGCGGCGGAGAAGCTGGCGCGGCGCGCGACCTGACAGAACACGCGCAGGTCGTCGAGATTGGGATTGACGGGCAGGGGTTTATTCACGATTCGTGGATAGTGGATTAACCGATTGAGGGATTTTATCCGCCTTGGAATGGAATAATCTAGCGGCATCCATCAAACGTCCAGGAGACAAGAGCATGACCGAAACGTCCCAACGCGCCCAGCGTCCGTTCAAGATCGCCGTGATCCCGGGCGACGGCATCGGCAAGGAAGTGATGCCGGAAGGCCTGCGCGTGCTCGACGCAGCCAGCAAGCGCTTCGGTATTCCCGTCGAGTATCAGCACATCGAGTGGGCGAGCTGCGATTACTACGTCGAGCATGGTCAGATGATGCCGGACGACTGGAAGCAGCAACTCGACGGCGTGGACGCGATTCTCTTCGGCGCGGTGGGCTGGCCCGAGACGGTGCCCGATCACATCTCGCTGTGGGGCTCGTTGCTGAAGTTCCGTCGCGAGTTCGATCAGTACATCAATCTGCGTCCCGCACGGCTGTTTGACGGCGTGCCGTCACCGCTGGCGAATCGCAAGGCGGGCGACATCGATTTCATGATCGTGCGCGAGAACACCGAAGGCGAGTACTCGTCGGTCGGCGGGGTGATGTTCGAGGGCACGGAGCGCGAGTTCGTCGTGCAGGAGTCGGTGTTCACGCGTCACGGCACGGAGCGCGTGCTGAAGTTCGCATTCGATCTCGCACAGCAGCGCGAGCGCAAGCACGTGACCGTCGCGACCAAGAGCAACGGCATCTCGATCTCCATGCCGTGGTGGGACAAGCGTGCCGCCGAGACGGCCGCGAAGTATCCCGACATCACGTGGGACAAGCAGCACATCGACATTCTGTGCGCGCGCTTCGTGCTCAATCCGGATCGTTTCGATGTGGTCGTCGCGTCGAATCTGTTCGGCGACATCCTGTCGGACCTCGGCCCGGCGTGTACCGGCACTATCGGCATTGCGCCGTCGGGCAACCTGAACCCGGAAGGCAAGTTCCCGTCACTGTTCGAACCGGTGCACGGCTCGGCGCCGGACATTGCGGGCAAGAACATTGCCAACCCGATCGGCATGATCTGGACCGCCGCGATGATGCTCGACTTCATCGGTCGCGGCGATCAACGCACGCGCGACGCGCACGATGCGATCCTCGCGGCCATCACGCAGGTGATCAAGGACGGTCCGCGCACCGGCGACATGGGCGGGCGCGCGAACACGACCGAAGTCGGTCAGGCGATTGCGGCCGTCGTGTCGGCTGGCTGATTGGCTGACTGATCGACCCGCTGATCGAGTGAGGTCGCCGCCGTGCCTCCCGCTGCCGATGCAACGTCGCGCGGCGGGAAGTAACGGTTGGGCACCGCCGGAACACCGAGGTTTTCGCGGAACGTGCGGCC
Source organism: Pandoraea sp. ISTKB (assembly GCF_001721285.1). Lineage (NCBI taxonomy): Bacteria > Pseudomonadati > Pseudomonadota > Betaproteobacteria > Burkholderiales > Burkholderiaceae > Pandoraea > Pandoraea sp. ISTKB. The sequence continues at coordinate 193,071 of NZ_MAOS01000001.1, read as the reverse complement.
TTCGTACTGCGTGCGGAACAGGCCGCGCCGCTGCAACTCCGGCACCACCAGATCGACGAAGGACGTAATCCCCACGGGCGCGCTCGGGAACATGATGTTGAAGCCGTCGGCCGCGCCCGTCTCGAACCAGTGCTGGAAGTCGTCCGCAATCGATTGCGGCGTGCCAACCAGCACCCGGTGCCCACCTCCGGTAAAGCGCGTGTAAAGCTGACGCACCGTCGGCTGCTCGCGTCGTATCCAGTCCACCAGCAGCTTCTGACGGCTCTTGTGCGAGTTCGTCTCCGGCACCGTGTCGGGGAGCGGCACTTTCGCATCGAAGGGCAGACTGGCGAGATCGATGCCGAGGCTCGCGTAGTTCGTGAGCGCGTTCAGCACGACCGCCGGATCGCGATGCGAAAGCAGGCTGTCGTAGAGGTCTTCCGCTTCCGCTTGCGTGCGTCCCACGATGGGCGAGACGCCCGGCAGAATAAAGATGTGTTCCGGCCTGCGGCCGTACTTCAGCGCACGCGTCTTCACGTCCGCATAGAAGGCGCGCGCATCTTCGATGTCCTGCGCGGCCGTGTAAAGCAGTTCACCTGCGCGTGCGGCCAGTTCGCGTCCCGCTTCGCTCGATCCGGCCTGCGCGATCACCGGCCAGCCCTGCACCGGGCGCGGCGCGCTGAGCGGCCCGCGTACACGGAAGTGCTTGCCGCGATGATCCAGTGTGCGAATCCGTGACGGGTCGGCCCATTGGCCGGTCGCCTTGTCGCGCGGGAAGGCGTCGTCGGCATGGCTGTCCCACAGGCCCGTGACCACGTCGTAAAACTCGTTCGCGCGCTCGTAGCGCACGGCATGATCGACGTGATCGTCGCGATTGAAGTTCTCTCCACCGCCCGTGGACGTCACCAGATTCCACCCGGCTCGACCGCCCGACAGATGGTCGAGCGACGCGAAGGCGCGCGCTACGTTGTAAGGCTCGCTGTAGGTCGTACTCACGGAGGCGACAAGGCCGATGTGCTTCGTCGCACCGGCCAGTCCGGCGAGCAGTACGACAGGGTCCCAGCGCGGTGCGCCGGGGCTGTGGGCGAGCGCGATCGGGTCCGTTGATACGAAGAGGTTGTCGAAGAAGAACAGCGCGTCGAAGTAACCGCGTTCGAGTTCCTGGGCGTAATGACGATAGCGTGCGAATTGCGAATAGGCATCGGTGTCGGTATCGGGGTGACGCCAGCTATCGCCCTGCACGCCGGAACCCGACATGTAGGCGCCCAGCCGGAGTTTGCGGGCAGGTTGGCTCATGAGCTTGCTCTCGTTCGATTTCGGTAGACAGTCACGATAAGTGAGCCGGGCGCAAGACCACAAACAACGAAAGTCCATAAGCAAACCCGCATAAGCAAACCTGCGCGCGACGCGCTATGGATCGCATCAATTGATGGTTGGGGATGCGCGATCGCGTGCCTAGACTGGCGCATCCTCCACTGTTCCGGCCGCGTTTCCCGCGTGGCGATAACACATGACGACATCTGCCTTTCGTGCCGCCGAGCCGGTGAACCCGGTGCTGGACGCGTTTATCGCCGCGTCCGCCATTGCCTTTGGGCTCTATGTGTCGCCGCCGTCGCGGGCTGCGATGGTGCGCGCGACCCTGGCCCGCTCTGCGAAGCGCGACCTGCGTGCGCGGGCTCGTAATGCCTGGCCGCTTTGGCGCACGCGGTTGCGCCGCGCTACGGCAGCAGCGCTGAGCGTCGCCGCCATTCTGCCGTTTGCCGGCAAGGCGGCCGACAAGCCGGTGCTCGTCGTGGGCGATCAGGCGTACAACGCACAGAGCCTCTTCGAAGCGTCCGGCGCGTTGCAGGACGCGCCCTATACCGTCTCATGGAAGCAATTTCCCGCAGGCACGCCGGTGATCGAAGCGGTGAACGCCGGTGCGCTCGATATCGGCCTGCAAGGCGACGGCCCGGTACTGTTTCTCGCCGCGCAGGGCGCGCCGGTCAAGGTCATCGGGATCTATCGCGACAGTCCCGACAGTGTGGTGCTGCTCGCCGGTCCGCACACGCAAATCAAGACGGTGGCCGATCTGAAGGGCAAGACGGTCGCCATTACGCGCGGCGGCTGGTCGCAGCAACTGGTGCAGGCGGCGCTGACGTCCGCGGGCTTGCCGCTCGATGCCGTGAAGTACTCGTACCTCGCCTCGGTCGACTCGGCGGCGGCGTTGCAGGCGGGCAAGGTGGATGCGACGGCGACGTGGGAGCCGTACGTCACGCGCTTGCGTCAGGCGGGCGCGCGCACGGTGGTGACCGCACGCGGGCTGATCGCGGCGCAGAGCTATCTGTCGACGACACAGAAGGTCATCGACACCAAGCGCGAGTTACTGGGGGATTTCGTGCAGCGCTATCAACGCGCGCGTGAATGGTCGCTGGCGGACCCACGTCATATCGAGCGTTATGCCGACGTGTGGGCGGGTAAGTCGCGCGTCGATCCGAAACTCGCGCATCAATGGTTCAGCACGTCGCGCATTCGCTACGAACCGCTCACGGATGCGGCGATTGCCGAAGCGCAGAAGAGTGTCGACGACTTCGTGAAGACCGGCACGCTCACCAAGGGCTTCGACGTGCGCGGTCTGTTCGATACGTCGTTCAACAAGTTCACGCAGGCTGCGCGCTGACGCGCGGCACACGCTGCACGCGCTCGCTGCCGAAGGCCCGCGGGCGCGGTGCATCGACCCGTTCGCGCAGCAGCGCCACGGCGCGTTGCGCGCGTGCCGAGAGCGGCCACTCTGCACGATGAATCAGCCATAGCGTGTCGACGACCGGCGGGCCGCAATCCACGACACGAATGGCATCTTGCGAGGCGAAGGCCTGTCGCGCGTACTGCGGAATGACGGTGAAGCCGAGACCGCGTGCGACATATTCGAGAATCAGACTGATCTGGTTCGTACAACCCTTGCACGGCAAGCTTTGCACACCCGGATTGCCGGGGAAGCGACGGCTCAGCAGGCGTGTGGACATCGCCTCGCCGTCGGGGTGCTCGATGAAGCCGATACGCTTGAGGTCGTCCCACGTATGCACGTCTTCCCCCGCCGGCACCACGAGTTCGAGGGGTTCCTGCGTGAACGGCGTGGCCGTGAGCCGGGGATCGTCGGGGCGCAGCGTCACCAATCCCAGTTCGAAGTGATTCTGTAACACGCCCTCAAGCACTTCCCGGTCGGGCGCGAAACGGTGCCGCACCGCCATGGCCGGATTCGCCTGCTGCATGTCGAGCAGGATCGGGCACAGATACAACCCGATGCTGCCCGGCGTAATGAGCGTGATGTTGCCGCACTCTTCGTTGGCGTCCTCCAGACTGGAGCGCAGATGCCGCGCCGCGCACTCCACCTGCTCGCAGTAGACGAGCAACGCCTGTCCGGCGGGCGTGAGTTCGATCGCGCGCGGGCGACGCACCAGCAACGCCCCGAATTCCTCTTCCAGATGCTTGATGTGCTGACTCACGGCGGCCTGTGTGAGGCTCAGATGATCGGCCGTGCGCGTGAAGTTACCCAGCTCGGCGAGCGTGGCGAAGGATTTGAGCCACTGAGGATTCACCATAATGAAGTGTTATCGAATCGATAATTTGTAGATGGTTTCCATTATAGTGATGTGCGTCTACCATTGCTCACGTCGACCTTTTGACGGTCGAGGCGCCGGAAAAGCCGCCGTGGGCCGCAGGCTCCGCCTTCTCCGGCACCGCTGTCCCCTGACAACCCCCCGAATCGAGAATTCTCATGTCTGCCCTGTTTTCCCCGTTTGAACTGAAAAGCGTGAAGCTGCGCAACCGCGTGGCCATTCCGCCGATGTGCCAGTACAGCGCCGTCGATGGCGTGACCAACGATTGGCATCTTGCCCATTACGCCAGCCTCGCGCGCGGTGGCGCCGGTCTGGTGATCGTGGAGGCGACCGCCGTCTCGCCCGAAGGCCGTATCACGCCGGGATGCACCGGTCTGTGGAACGACGAACAGGCGCAAGGCATGGCGCGCATCGCTGCGGCCATCAAGTCGCACGGCGCGGTGCCCGGCATCCAGATCGCCCACGCCGGTCGCAAGGCCAGCGCGAACCGTCCGTGGGAAGGCGACGATCACATCGCTGAGGACGATTCGCGTGGCTGGCCGACGATTGCGCCGTCCGCCGTGGCGTTCGGCAAGCATCTCGGCAAGGTGCCCAAGGCCATGACGCTCGACGACATCGCACGCGTGAAGGCCGACTTCGTGGCGGCTGCGCGTCGTGCGCTCGCCGCCGGTTTCGAGTGGCTGGAACTGCACTTCGCGCACGGTTATCTGGCGCAGAGCTTCTTCTCGCTGCATTCGAATCAGCGCGACGACGCTTACGGTGGCGATCTCGCCGGTCGCGGCCGTTTCCTGCTTGAGACGCTGGCGGCCGTGCGCGAAGTGTGGCCGGACCATCTGCCGCTGACGGCCCGTTTCGGTGTGCTCGAATACGACGGTCGCGACGAAGAGACGCTCGCGGAATCGATCGAACTCACGCGTCAGATGCGTGAAGGCGGTCTCGACCTGCTCAACGTGAGCGTGGGTTTCTCGACGTATGAAGCGAAGATTCCCTGGGGTTCGGCATTCCTCGCGCCCATCGCCGAGCGCGTGAAGAAGGAAGCGGGCATCGCTGTCGCCTCGTCGTGGGGGATCGACGACCCGCACGCGGCGAATCGCGTGGTGGCCGATGGGCAGATGGATCTCGTGATGATCGGCCGCGCGCTGCTCGCCAACCCGCACTGGCCGTACTACGCTGCCCGCGAACTCGATCTGGACCGTCCGTCGTGGGTACTGCCCGCGCCGTATGCGCACTGGCTTGAGCGTTACGCCGTGCAACGCGCCGCGTAATCCACCGCGTAATGCACGCAGGCACAGACCCGTCGACTCGGCGGGCGAAAGCATGAAAGCATGATAGACAACGCCCCCGGACGTCGGAAGACGCCGGGGGCGTTGTCGTATCCCGTGCGACGGATCAGGTCGCGCTGGTAGTCACGGGCCGCAGCGTCTGCGGCTGCTTGAGGTCTTCGAGAACGGTTTTCTTCGTGCGGTGCGCGTCGGAGGCATCGGAGAGAATTTTCCAGAAGTCGTTGTTGGTCGACGACATCGTGATGTTCTGCCCCAGATCGGCGAGTTCGGTGAGCAGCGTGGCTGCCGTCGTGGCGCGATAGAACTCCGGATGGAATTGCAGCATGACGGCGGGTGCCGCGCCCGAATGCGCACCTTCCACCGCTTTGACAAGGTCCTTGTATACGACCGACGGTTTGAGGCTGCCCGCCGGCGCCTGCATCGACACGGGAATCGCCTGGTGATGCGCCACAGTGCTCAGAATCGATTTGCGCATGGCCTCGCCGTACAGCCCGTTGCGGCTCTCCTCCGTCAGCTTGAAGCGTTGCAGGCCCTTGTGACCTTCCACGTGCTGCTGCATTTGCGCGCCGAAGTACACATTGGCCATCTGGAAGCCGCGGCAGACGGCGAGCATCGGAATGCCCTTGTTGGTGGACTCGCGAATGAGCGCCAGTTCCAGCGCGGAGCGCCGGTAGTCGCCCCCCCAGTTCGTCTTCGGCTCCTGCGTGGCGCCGTACAAGGCGGGCGGCACGTCTTCACCGCCGGGCAGGACGATGGCGTTCACATGCTCGCCGAGCTTCTGCGCCTTGGCGACGATGGACGATAACTGCGGATGAGCGTCGGGATGGTCGTCGATCTCACGCAACAGCCGCTGACCGATGGGAAGGTCGTGAGGCGTGTATTCGCCGACGGTGCCGAGGGCGGTCTCCATCTCGCGGTTGATCGCCGTCAGCTCGGTCGATTGCGGCTGCATCGTGATGCGCAACGGCACGTTGTTCGCTGCCTGATCGAGCTTCATGAAGACCTTCGGCACCGTGACGCCGCGCACTTCGGGATTGATCAGGATTGCGGCGAGCGGTTTGGTCGTCACGGCGGTGTCGCGCGACGCGTCGTCCACCTCGAAGTTCGGCAGCGTGCCGAAGAACGCCGCATTCGTCAGATGGCTGTTGTGGATCGACGAGCGTGCGACGTTGGCGTCGAGGAAATGGGTGCCGGCGAGCGTCACCGTATCGAAGCGCGAATCGGCAATGTGCGTGTCTTCGAAACTGCCGCTGACGATGTCGCACCGCTGGAATGTCACGGCGTGCAGCGACGAGCCGGTCATCATCGTCTCGCGCATGATGCAGTCTTCGAAGATGCAGTTGTCGAGCGACGCTTTCATGAACGACGCATTGTTCAGACGGCATCCGGAGAAGCGCGTGCCGGACAGACTGGCCGTGCCGAAGTGGCTCCAGTCGAAGTGGCAATTGACGAACGACAGTCCATCGAGCTTCGCGTGTTTGAGCAGCGTGCTGTCGGAGAGCGTGAGGTTGGAGATCCGCGTCGAAAACCCGGCGGCGCGCAGTTGTGCGGCGACGTCGACAGGCGTGTCGCTACCTGTTGCTTCCGTTTTTGCCTTCGCGATCAGCTTCTCCAACTGCACCTTGTTGACGGAAGGTAACGCGGCACCGTGATCGCCGGGGGCCGGTTCGGCCAGCTTGTCGGAGACCCGCGACCGGACGATGTTCTTCGCGGACCTCGCCGAGAAATGGCCGATGGCGTCGGCCGCATGTCTGAGCGCGGAGCGCCGGTCGACGGGCCGCGTCAGATTGATGGGCGCGGCGCGTGCAGCGGAGATTTTGCCCTTGAGCGCTTGCGTCGCCTGTTCGTCCGGGTTCTGGGTGAACAGCGTTTGCCGTTCGCGAAACGACAACCCTTTCTTGAACGCCTTCATCTGCAAGGGCGTCAGGTTCAGGGTTTGTTCGGCGGCAGGCGGCGCGGGCTGCGCCGGGATCGACGACGCCTTCGGCGGTTGCGCAGGCGTTTCGGCATCTGCCGTGGCGCGCGTCGGCGTCGTATTGAGTGTGAGATGTGATGGCATGAGCGACGTCCCGGGCACGGCGCTGGCCGGGATCGCCAGATCGGAGTGTGCCCTTATCGCTTCAACTTACTCGTCGCGCACGACAGGTGCGGTGCGCGCAACGAAGTCAGCCTCGCTAAACCGAACTCCCGGATGCCAGATTTCTAGCTTGGCGGCTCGATCACCGGTACGAGAGATGCACGGGGCGGGTGGGTTGCATCAATAATTCAGATAATGTTGGCTGTTATCTTCAATAGTTTCAGGCGATAATTTCGGCCGTCGAAATCTGCATGAGCGAGTTCGGGGGGGCTCAGCAATGTTGAATAGGATTGTAGTCGGAGATTTGGCGAGTTCGGCTAGTGAGTTACGGAGCGTCTTGAGCGATCTCCGGTTACGCTTGCTCCGCATGGAAGTCGCATCGCGTGCGTTACAAAATAGTCCGAAGAATTCTCATAGTGTCCCAATGTATGGTCCCTACCTGGGGCGAGCGTATCTTGAAACGGCTTGTACCGCCTTGCTGGCACGGCTCGATCCCTTCAGGGTCTTAGCTGCGAAACGACATCAGGAGGCAACATACTACGAATTCGAGTCACGAAGTAAGTCTGGTATCCAGTGGTCAGGGGACATCGTTTCGCCTGACAAGCCCCCCAATCAGATGTGGGCTATCAATACACGAGAGAACGGGTGTCGTTCGCTTTTCGGCCCTTGGACAAACGAGGTGATTTGGATACCGGCATTCGAACGCTTAGGAGATGCCATTGCAAGTTCCGGTGTGGTTCATGCGTGGGTGTCCGATCTCTCAAGCAAGCAGCCAGAGAGATTTTGCGCGGAGCTTCGTAGTAATTTGGAGGGGCTTTTCTCCAAGTTCTCAAAGGGTGTTCATAGTGAATTGCTTTCGAATCCACAAGCCGTCTTCGATTCGATATCTATTGAAAATGATTTTCACTCAGTTGCGCAACGACTGACATGCTTCGCATTGTTGAGCCATTTTAGCGATCATTTTCTCTATAGATGGGACGCGGAAAAAGCGATCGATATAGCAAATAGAATAGGGAGTTTCTGGAAATGAACGATGATGGACTTGTCCTTGCGGCAGAAGACTGCGAAGAAACGGAGTTTATTCGTCTTCATCGTTTCACAGAATATGAAGATAGAATTATCAAGAGCCTAATGGCTCATGGTCCGGTATTGCTACGTGGCGGACGAGGTAGCGGCAAGAGCGCTCTATTGATTGAGGCGACGCGGCGCGCGTATGAGTCCCTGCCTACCGTCTTGCCTGTCTATCTGAGCCTTCGTCATCTGCCTCTACTTAATGCGTCGGGTAACGACTATCAGCAGTTTTTTACTCGATTACTTGTCGATGCGGTTAATGATGCACTTGCCAAGACAGGCGTGTCCGAGAGACTACCGCCAGGTATAGGGCCTGAGGATATCCGGTCCGCACTTGTTAGTCTTGCAGCTATGATACGGAAGAGACTGGTCTTGATGTTCGATGATGCTGCGCACATCGGACGAGAAACCGATCTCGGAGATTTTTTTGGTCTATTTCGAACGCTCTCTGGTAACGGCGTTTCATGTAAAGCGGCGATCTATCCCGGTGTAACGAAGTTTGGAACTCGTTTCGACGTATACAACGACGCAACTGTCATTGATTTGGCGCGCGATGAGAGAACTCCCGCATTTTCCGAGTTCTTTCGCGAGGTCATTCGCGCTCGATATGCAGGCTTGGAAGGTCGCTTCACAAAGTCGGTTCTTGCCGACGAGGAAAGGATTTATCGATTCCTCGGTCGAGCCGTACTTGGTAATGCGAGAGCATTCGTTTTTACGTGCAATATGCTCAGTGAGCACAAGACAATCGGCCTAAATGAACTCACATCATGTCTGCTTAGGCTTGGTGCCGATTACTATTGGCCGTTGCTTGACGAACTGAAGCCTAAACTTGGGATCTACGAACCCCTTCTGGATCCGTCTCAAGAGGTCGCGGATCGCCTATTCAAGCATTTGGCAGAGAAGCGTGCCACATCGTTCTTGCTTCACAAAGATCATCAGCATCGCCTCGCCAAAGTGCTTGAGATTCTCGAGTATGTCGGATTCATCTCGCGACGCGAAGCTTCACGAACGCTAAAGTCAGGTGGTCGGGGAGGACGATATGCGTCTAACCTTTGCACCCTGCTGGATCACGTGCAGCAACGTCGTGTGACGCAGGATCTATTCGTGGAATGGTCGGCGACTGCAGACGAACCGGCTGAAATTTATTCGGCCAACGATGTTCTCAATGTTGCCGTTCCGGCACCCGACCCAGCGCGGAATTTAGCTGTATTGAGATTGGGAATTGAAGTATTAGGAAATCGTAATGTTTACCCGTATGGATTGACCGAACAAAAGATTCTTACGTTGCGGGAGGCTGGCATTGTGACAATTGAAGACCTAGCCTTAATGCCGGATGATAGACTTCGAAAATTGCCAAGTATCGGAACTAAGTTTTTCAATCGCATTAAGAATACGGTAGCTCAAGCAATATGGATGTAGCTCTCCAACTAAGCGCGTCGAGCTGCCAACGCGACATTTCAATTCCAGAGGCACGAAGTACTTGCGTGGCATGGTGACGCACAGACATGATTTGTCGTCATCACCAGTTGATGTCCACGCAAAGCACATGCAGCCCTTGCTTGGCAGGAGACGCGATCGATGCCGTCACGCACAAGTGCGCTTCGTTGATCGAGAGATAGGGCGGCGTGAAGTGCACTTCGCCGGGCGCGCGCATGGCTTCGATGAAGTACGGACGCCGTGCCCAGTTCGCCCCTTCCGAATGCAGCAGCGGACGGAAGCGTTTGGCGCGCTGCGACGAGTGGCTGTGCGGCAGCACGTTGTCGCCGATCTGGCGGCCCGCAGCGTCGAGCAGGAAGCATCGGGCTGCGTCGGGCAGCGCCAGCAGATCGTGCGTCGCCTGACGAATGTCCTGCCCTTGTGCGAGGCGTGCGGCCGCCGACTCGATGCCGGCGATATACGGGGCCAGTCGCGCGTGCTCGGCACGCTCGCGCTCGACGAGTTGGGTGCGCAGCGCAGACGAGAGCGCGTCCATTCGCTCGGCGGCCACTTTCGGCGGGACGGGATCGAAATCCGGTGCGGCGAAGTACTGCCCCTGCACGAAGTCGACGTTGCACTCCAGCGCGATCAACGCTTCGCGATCCGTCGTGAGGCCGCCCATCATCACCAGTTGCCCCGACTCGTGCAGCAACGACACCAGCCCCGGCAACACGCGCGCCAGATGCGACTGCTCCGTCGCCTGCGCGAGAATGCCGCGATCGAGCACCACGATATCCGGGCGCAGATCCCACACGCGGTCGATGTTCGAGTGCTTGGCGCCGAAACCGCCCAGCGCAATCAGGAAGCCCGCCTTGCGCAGACTGCCGACGATGGCCCCGAAGCGCGGCGTGTCGCCACCGGCCTGCTCGGGCACTTCGAGCACCACGCGCTGCGGCGACAAGCCCGACGCTTTCAGTGTGGCGATGAGCGCGTCGCCATAGACCGTGTCCATGAGCGCGGCGGGGTGCAGATTCAGAAAGAGCCACGCATCGCGGCTGTCGAATTCGTGAAAGTTGCCCAGATGCAGCGACTCGGCGAGTCGCCCCAGTTCCAGCATGTCGCCGTGACGCGCCGCCATCGTAAAGACCTCGTGCGACGGCACGTGACGCCCCTGTGCGTCGTGCGCGCGCAGCGACGCGTGATAACCGATCGCGCGCCGGTGCGAGACCGAGAACACCGGCTGGAAGACGCTGGAGATCGTGAAATCGCCATAGATGACGATGCGCCGACCGTCTTCGGCTGCCGTCAGTCGGGGCGGCAAGAGTCCGGGGGCGTCGAGGTCGGTCATGGTCATGGTCGTGACAAGCGCGGGGGCGGCAAGGATATGTACAGAATAGGAGAGCAAGAAGCGTGCTCAAAGGCGCGCGCTATTGTCCCCGATTTTTCCGCCGATTTCCGCCTGTCTTGTGACGCGTCGCACCAGATAATGCCGTTTTCGCACCAAAGTGGGGCGAGAACGCGAGGGGCGACGACATGCGCACCTGCGGCAAACCGGCTGCGCTGTCTGCGTAGCTTGCCGTCAGGGCGCGAGCCGCTGTGCCCGTAGCGCCACGCGCGCGAGCGCCAGCGCGCACACCACGTTGAAGACGTGCAGGCCGCCCGGGCCCAGCACCGTCACGACCACGGAGGCGATCATCGGCCCGAGCAGGCCGCCGACCGAGAAAAGGATGAGCAGGGTCGCGCTCACGCCGATGCGCCGTTCCGGCTCGGTGCGGTCGTTCACGTGCGAGACGATCAGCCCGTACTGCGTGAAGTTCACGGCCGAGAACAGGAACATCAGCACGAAGACGAGCCAGTGCGCCTGAATGAAGATCAACGGCGCGCAGAACACTGCCGACGCGAGCGCCAGACGCCGCGACACCGTGCGACGGTCCATCCGGTCCGACAAACGGCCGACCGGCCATTGCATGAGCAGCGCACCGAACAGCGCCACGCCCATCAGCGTCGACAGACTGCCGATGGAAAAGCCGATACGCGTCAGGTAGACGGGCATCATCGCGTAGAACGCGCTGTACAGAAAGCCCGCGAGAATGCACCCCGGAATGGCGATGGGCGTGGCGCGCGCCATTTCCGTGATGCTGTCGAACAGACTCATCGCCGGTTGTTTGACGAGACGCTCGTCGGCCACGCGCGTGGGCCAGCCCTGCATGAGCGTGATCGGCAGAATGGCGGCGACGAACAACCCCGCGACGAGCAGCAACTGCCCTTCGCTGCCGGCCTCGCCGATGTTGAGCAGGAACTGCCCCGCGCTGACCGCCAGATAGTTGATGGTGAGATACGAGCCGAACACGCGTCCGCGCATGGTGTTCGGCACGGAGCCGTTGAGCCAGCTCTCCACGGTGGTGTACATGCCCATGAGCGCCAGACCGGTGCCCACGCGCAGCAGGCACAGCAGGAGCATGGATTCGCTCACGGCGAAGCCCATCACGAACAGCGCAGCGAGCGCGGTGAATGCTACGAACGCGCGATGCTGGCCGATACGCTCGATCAGCGACCGGTTGTAGAACGCGCCAAGCAGGAAGCCCGCGTAGTAGCACGACTGAATCACGCCGATGGTAAACGTCGACGCACCGTACTTGAGGGCATGAAAGGGTACCGCCGTGACGAACAGCCCGTTGCCCACGACGAGCACGCCGTAGCCCAGCAGAATGCCCATGAGCGCGGGGTAGACGCTGATGGGCAGGGGCACGGCATCTGCCGGCGCGGGGCCGGGCGGCGTCGAGGGCGCGCCGAGCAACCCGGCTTCGGACAACGGGCCGGGACGATCGGGCTCGTCTTCGGCAATAGCGGTATCTAGCGACGGATCTCGCTGCATTCGGAATAGAGTGGGCCAGAGAATTGGGGGCAAAGGCTTGCACGTGCCTTCATCATCGCACGAGATGACTTTCAGCCGTACTGACGATGGTCATGCCGACGCGAGATTTTGAGATCCCCTTATCCCCTCATCCCACAACCACAAATGCAAAGGGCGTGTCCGACTGCCGGACACGCCCCTGCGATTGCCGCTCTCGCCAGACACTGGCCTTCCCCCGAAGGCCGCGGTCAAATGGCGCTCGCGTCAGGTCACGCTCAATGCTCGGTCACCCCGGCGCCGTGCCAGACCTGCTCGCGCCGCTTGCGACTGCCGATCCACGCGGCCGACAGCGCACTGATGAGACCGGCGACCAGCACATAGATACAGATCATCCACGGCTCGCCGCCGTTCTTCTGCAACAGATACGTGGCGATGATCGGGCTCAGGCCGCTCGCGAAGATGCCGGAGAACTGATAGACGAACGAGATGCCGGTGTAGCGCACCTTGGCATCGAACAGTTCGGAGAAGAGCGCCGCTTCCGGCCCGTAGACCGACGCGTAGATCACGCCCAGCGGAATGACGATGGACAGCCACACGAGCATCACGCTGCCGCCGCTTGCCTTCATCAGCCAGAAGCCCGCGAACGACGACAGACCGGTGGCAAGCGAGCCCCAGAAGTAGATGCGGGTGCGGCCGATCTTGTCGGACAGCTTGCCGAAGAACGGAATCGTGAAGATCATCACGAACGCGGCGGCCATCACGCCAGTGAGCGCTTCGGTCTGCGAGAGCTTGAGCGTCTGCGTGAGGTAAGCGATCGAGAACACGCCGAAGATGTTGAAGAACACCCCGTCGATGAAGCGTGCGCCCATGCCTGCCAGCACATTGCCCGGGCTCTTGGTGAGCACTTCGGCAATCGGAATCTTGATCTCGGCGCCCGCCTTCTTGATCTTCGAGAACTCCGGCGTTTCCATCACGTTCAGGCGAATGTACATGCCGATGGCAACGAGTCCGACCGACAGGAAGAACGCCACACGCCAGCCCCACGCGAGGAACTGCGCGTTGGTCAGCGTGTACGACAGCACCGCGACCACGCCGGACGCCAGACACAGACCGAGCGCCAGCCCGACTTGCGGAATGCTGGCGTAGTAGCCGCGCTTCTCCTTCGGCGCGTATTCGAACGCCATGAGCACCGCGCCGCCCCATTCGCCACCGAGCCCGATACCTTGCAGTACACGCAGCAGGAGCAGCAGCACGGGCGCCCACAGCCCGATCTGCGCATACGTCGGCACCAGGCCGATGAGCATGGTGGCGATGCCCATGATGGTGAGTGTCATCACGAGCATGCTCTTGCGCCCGAGCTTGTCGCCGAAGTGCCCGAAGATCACACCGCCGAGGGGACGACTCAGGAAGCCGACCGCGAACGTGCCGTACGCGAGCATCGTCGAGACGAGCGGGTCACCGCCGGGGAAGTACAGCTTGTTGAACACGATGCCGGCGACGACGCCGTAGAGAAAGAAGTCGTACCACTCGATGGTGGCGCCGATGAGACTGGCGACGACGACCCGGCGCATCTGCCGGGCGTCGGTCTGGGTCGATGCATTCATGGTTGTCTCCGAATCTTGTAATGGTTGGGGGTGCATGTGTCGGGTGAGACTGACTAAACCGCCAGCGCGATCTCCGCAGGCGCCTCCTTGCTGCCGCGGATTTCCTGCATGCCCGACGCTTGCTTCCTGTCTTCGAGAATCATGTCGGCCGCTTTCTCGGCGATCATGATGGTCGGTGCATTCGTGTTGCCGGAGACCAACTCGGGCATGATCGAGGCGTCCACGACGCGTAGCGCCGCGAGACCGTGCACGCGCAGCCGGTCGTCGACCACCGCCATGCTGTCGTCACCCATCTTGCAGGTGCCTGCGGGGTGATAGATCGACTGGCTGAACTGGCGCGCGGCCTGAAGCAGTTCGTCGTCGCTCCGGTACTGCGCGCCGGGCACGAACTCGCTGATGATGTGGGGCGCGAGCGATGGGGCAGACGCAATGCGGCGCGCGACCTTGATGCCGTCGATCACCACGCGATGATCGCGTTCGTCCGACAGGTAGTTGGCATGAATCGAGGGGTATTGCAGTGGATCGTTGCCGCGAATTTCCACGCTGCCGCGACTGTACGGCCGCAACTGGCAGACGGACGACGTGAAGGCCGAGAAACGATGGGCGCCCTTGCCGGGTTTGTCGGCGGACAACGGCTGCATATGGAACTGGATGTCGGGGCGCGTGAGTTCGGGGCGTGAGCGCGTGAAGATCGTCACCTGACTGGCGGCGAGCGTGAGCGGGCCGGTGCGGAATAGTGCGTATTGCAGGCCGATGAGCGCCTTGCGCAGCGGGTTGTTCACCTCGTCGTTGAGGGTGCGCTCGCGAGTCTTGAAGACGAGCCGCACTTGCAGATGGTCTTGCAGGTTCTGGCCGACGCCGGGCAACGCATGACGCAACGCGACGCCCGCTTTTGCGAGCACCGTCGTCGGGCCGACGCCCGAGTTTTGCAGCAACTGCGGCGAGCCGATGGCGCCTGCCGCGAGAATGACTTCGACACGTGCGCGCGCCTTCTTGCGCTGGCCGTCTTGCAGATATTCGACGCCGACGGCGCGTTTGCCTTCGAACAGCACACGACATGTCTGGGCACGCGTCTCGACGATCAGATTGCGACGATGGCGCGCCGGCTTGAGAAAGCCCTTCGCCGTACTCCAGCGAAAGCCTCGAAATGCCGTCTGCTGGAAGTAGCCGACACCTTCCTGCGTCGCGCCGTTGTAGTCCTCGTTGAACGGGATGCCCGTATCCTTCGCGGCGGCGATGAAGTGCTCGGCGATGGGACGACGCAGTCGCAGATCCGACACCTTCAGCGGGCCGCCTGCACCGTGATACTCGCTCGCGCCGTGCTCCTGATCTTCGGACTTGCGGAAGTAGGGCAGCACGTCGGCATAGCGCCAGCCGCGATTGCCCAGTTCGGCCCAATGGTCGTAATCCTCGCGCTGACCGCGCACATACAGCAGACCGTTGAGCGAACTCGATCCACCGAGCACCTTGCCGCGCGGCCAGTCGATCTGACGGTCAGCCACGTTGGCATCGGCTTCCGTGCGATAGCACCAGTCCAGCTCGGGGTCGTGCATGGTCTTGAAATAGCCGACCGGGATGTGAATCCAGGGATTGCTATCGGGCCCGCCGGCTTCGAGCAACAGCACCCGGTTCGCGGGATCTGCGCTCAGACGATTGGCGAGCACGCAGCCTGCCGAGCCCGCACCGACGATCAGATAGTCGACCTCATGTTCCATACCGCCTGTCTCCTGCTTGACGTTTGCATCCCCATCGGATGAAACGATTCGTTTCGGTTTGTTTCGATCCAATGTCGGCGAGCGATGAACAAATGCCAAGCGAAAAAAAGCCGGAGACAGGAAACTGAAACGGATTTCGCGCTTGCTGTCTCAGAACGCGGCGATTGCTGCGGCGCATCTGCGGGGTTTTACTTAGTCGATGCCACGATGACGAACGATGCGCGCGCGACGTGGCCGAACGTGAATGCAGCGTCGCTCACGGGTAATCCCGGGGCTGATCGTTGGTAAAAAATTGGTATATTTTGTTTCTTTTATTTATCGAAATGCATTTCGAGCGGACGCGCTCAGGAGGCGTTTGATGCGGGAAACGCAGCAAGAAGCGAGACTGGAAGCGAAGCAGGAAGCCAAGCAGGACGCACAGCAAGCGACGCGCGACACCGGCACGCTGGACGATGCCGATCTGCGCGCGAGCGACGAGGCGCGCAATCTTCGCGCGCTGGCCGTCATCGAGCGTCTGGCGATGGCCGGGCAGCCCTACACGCTGTCGCAACTGGCGTCGCGTCTGTCGATTCCCAAGGCCACGCTCATGCGGCTGATCGAAGCGCTGGAAGTGTGCGGCTACGTCTCGCATGTTCCCGATTCGCGCGGCTCGGAGCGCGGTTTGTCGCTGGGCCCGCGTGCGGCGCGTCTCGCACTCGTCACGCTCGCGAACAACAACTTCACGCGCGCGGCGAGATCGTTACTGCGTGCGCTGGTGGATCGTGTGGGCGAGACCGTCAACCTCACCGCGCTCGACGGCGACGAAGTCCTCTACATCGAACGGGTGGAAACGAACGAACCGCTGCGCATGCAGATGCACCCGGGCATGCGCGTGCCGTTGCACTGCACGGCGAGCGGCAAGCTGTTTCTTTCGCAGATGCCAGTAGCAGAGCGTCGCGCCGTGCTCTCGCGACTGTCCCTCAAACGCATGACGCCGAGAACGATCACGGACGTCAGCCTGCTCGAAGCCGAACTGGACCGGCTCGCCGCGCGCGGAATCGGCATCGACAACGAGGAGTTCGTGCGCGGCATGGTCGCCGTTGGCGTGCCGGTGCGTGCGCCGGAAGACGGTCACGTGCGCGCGGTGCTCGCCGTGCATGGACCGACGGCGCGCGTGACGCTGGAGCAATTGATGGGATTGGTGCCGACGTTGCGCGAGACGGCGACGGCGCTCGCGCCGCTGCTCGACTGGCAGCGGGCAAGCAAGGCAGAGGCGTTGGCGAAAAAAGCGGAAGCGGAGAAAGTCGAAGACGGCGCTGATCGGGCGAAGGCGCTCTGACGTGCCAGCGCCGTCCGCGCGGTCCGTGTTTCAGAACGTCTTCGCCAGTTCCTTGGCCGCTTCCTGAAGACGCGGCACGAACTCCATCGCCCTGGAGAGCGACGTACGCGACACCGGCGCATGCACGGCCACTGCCGCGATGCAGGCCCCGTCTTCCTTGAGTACGGGCGCTGCCACGCATGCGATACCCAGCACGAACTCTTCGTTATCGACAGCAATGCCTTTGTGCGCAATGCGGTCGAGTTCGCTTTCCAGCAATTCGGGATCGGTCAGCGTGTTCGGCGTGAAGCGTTGCAACTTCATCGCACGCAACAGGGCGGCGCGCTGTTCGCGAGGCATCATCGCCAGCAGCAGCTTGCCGCTCGCGCTGCTGTGCGCCGGCACGTGCGAGCCCGGTTTCAGATCAAGACGCAGCGGCCACGGCGCTTCCATACGATCGAGGTAGAGCACCTCGGTTTCATGCAACATCGTGAGGTTGCAGGTCTCGCCGAGATCGGCCACGAGACGGCCGAGAATCGCATGACGCATGCGTCGCGCACCGGCCTGCATCATCACGCCGAGACTCAGTTGCGCCAGACGCGGGCCGATCACATAAGCATTCTTCTGACCCGGTTCGCGAATCACCAGTCCGCCGGCTTCGAGCGAGCCGAGCATGCGGTGCAGCGATGCCTTCGGCATCTGAATGTCGTGCGCCATGTCCGCGAGCGAGACGGGCGCGTCGGCAGCGACGAGATATTCGAGCAGCGCGAACGCCCGCAGGGTCGGCGTATCCGCCTTGTTGTCGGAGGGGGAGTCGTGCTGAATCGCTACGTCGTTCATATGCGCCGTTCCGGAAAATGGATCAGCGGTATTGTACCCAAACAGGTTCTCGACCGGCATTGGCAAGGTTCCGATGCGTTTCAGTTCTCCCGAATCTAGACGAGCCGTCGGGCATCGTCAATCTGTGTTTTAATTATTCGGAACAAATTGTTTCTAAAAATGGTTAACGCTATGATGCGACCATGATGCGCCGACAGCGCTTTGGAAATGGATGGGAGACACCGTGATGGACATCGCAACCCAGCAGCCGGATCGCAGCGTCGATGCGCGCACCGTATTCGGCATCGACACTGATCTTCAGGTGCCGGCATTCAGTGAGCGCGACGATCACGTGCCCGAGATCGACACGGCGTATCGCTTCAACCCCGATGTGACGCTCGCGATTCTGGCTGGCTTCATGAACAACCGCCGGGTGATGGTGCAGGGCATGCACGGCACGGGTAAATCGACGCACATCGAACAGGTTGCCGCGCGACTGAACTGGCCTTGCGTGCGCGTGAATCTCGACGGCCACATCAGCCGTCTCGATCTCGTCGGTAAAGACGCCATCGTCGTGCGCGACGGCCACCAGATCACCGAATTCCAGGAAGGCATCGTGCCGTGGGCGTTGCAACGTCCGGTGGCGCTGATCTTCGACGAATACGACGCGGGACGCCCCGACGTCATGTTCGTGATCCAGCGCATTCTCGAGCGTGACGGCAAGTTCACGCTGCTCGATCAGAATCGCGTGATTCATCCGCATCCGGCGTTTCGGATGTTCGCGACGACGAACACCGTCGGTCTGGGCAATCTCAACGGTCTGTATCACGGCACGCAAGTGCTCAACCACGCGCAGATCGACCGCTGGAACGTGGTGGCGACGCTCAATTACCTGTCGCGCGAAGACGAAGCGGGCATCGTGCTCGCGCGCGTGCCTGCGCTGGATAACGACGCCGGGCGCACGTTGATCGATTCGATGGTCAGCGTGGCCGAACTCACGCGCAAGGGCTTTGCGACCGGCGATCTGTCCACGCTCATGTCGCCGCGCACGGTCATCAACTGGGCGGAGAACGTCGGCATCTTCCGCGATGCCGGGCTGGCCTTCCGTCTCACGTTCCTGAACAAGTGCGACGAAGCGGAGCGCGCCGTGGTGGCCGAGTATTACCAGCGCGCGTTCGGCCATGAGTTGCCGACGAACGACGGCGGCCGCTCGCTGCTGGCCGATGCGTCATGACGATCTCGGAGCGCGAGGCAGCACGGCGCGCCGCGGCGGGCGAGGCGCTGTGCGCCGCCACCGTGCGTGCGCTGACCGGCGATGCCGCGCTGCACTACAGCGGCGCGCGCCTGTGCCGGAACATGCGGCCGCTACCGTTGCATGCGCCGCATTTGCAAACGCTGCCGCCGCCTGCCGATCCTTTGCATACCCTGCGTGGCGCCGCCGATGGCGCGGCCCTGCGGCTGCGTCACAGCGACGCCGCCTTGCATCGTCGTCGCCTGCCGGACGCGCCGCTGGAGCGTCTGCTCTTCGAGTTGCTGGAGCAACTGCGTTGCGAGACGTTCATCCCGCGGGGCATGCCGGGCGTCGCGGCAAACCTGCGAGAACGCTTCGAAGCGTGGTCGCGCGCGATGCACGCCACGGGCGTGGCCGACAGCCATGTGGGGCTGCTGCTGTACACCGTTGCGCAGATGAGCTGGTCGCGCCTGACCGGCTATCCCGTCGTGGAAGACACCGAGGGGCTGATCGAAGCCACCCGCATGGCGATCGCGCCACGCATTGGCAGCGCGCTCGCGGGCATGCGGCGCACGCGCACCGATCAGGCGGCGTTCGCCGCCTACGCGCTGGCATTGGCCGCCGACATCGCTGGCCTGATTCGCGCGGCCGGTGGTGAGTCCGAGGAAAGCGATCACAAGGACGACGAAGACGAGAAGGGCGTGCGCAACGCGTTCTCCCTGTTTCTGGACTTCGACGAACAGGAAGACGACGGCATCACGCTTGCGCATTCGGGCGACAGCCGCGTGCTCAAGGCGTCGGAGCAGGGCTATCGCGTGTTCACCCAGCGCTATGACCGTGAGCTTTACGCGGGCACGCTCGTGCGACGCGCCTTGCTGACCGAATTTCGCGAGCGTCTCGACGAACGCATCGTCGCGCAGGCGATCAACGTGCCGAGGCTCGCACGGGCGTTGCAGGCGGCGCTGGCCGTACCGCAGCGCGACGGCTGGTCGTTCGGCGAAGAGCAGGGACGTATCGACGGACGCCGTCTCGCACAACTCGTCAGCTCACCGGCCGAGCGACGGTTGTTCCGGCTGGAAAAGCACACGCTGATTGCCGAGTCGATGGTGAGCTTTCTTATCGATTGCTCCGGGTCGATGAAAGCGCAGATCGATGCCGTCGCCATGATCGTCGACGTGCTGTCGCGCGCGCTGGACGCCGCTGGCGTCACCAACGAGATCCTCGGATTCACGACCGGCGCCTGGAACGGCGGACGTGCGCGCACGGACTGGCTCGCACGCGGCAAGCCGCGTTTCCCCGGCCGCCTGAACGAGGTCTCGCATCTCATCTTCAAGGATGCCATCACCAGTTGGCGACGCGCCCGCACCGACATCGCCTCGCTGTTCAAGGCGGATCTGTTCCGCGAGGGTGTCGATGGCGAAGCCGTCGAGTGGGCGTGCGAGCGCCTGCGCACGCGCAGTGCCAACCGGCGTCTGCTGATTGTGATCTCCGACGGCAGCCCGATGGACGCCGCCACCCACCAGGTCAACGATGAACACTATCTAGACCATCACCTGCGCGACGTCGTGGCGCAGCAGCAATTGCGCGGCGACGTCGAAGTGATGGGGCTCGGTGTCGGCCTCGATCTGAGCCCGTACTACCGTCACTCGCTGGCGCTGGACCTCACGTCGCTGCCCGACATGACGATGCTGGCGAGGCTCGTCGACTGGATCGGCAGCGGTGGACGGCGCAGCGGCAGCTGACGCTGAGGCCAGCGCTAACGCCGTCGCATCACACCATCTCCAGCACGGCGTCGACCATTAGATGCGCCCCCAACAGGATCAGCGTAAGAAACGCGAGACGTCGTGTCGTCACGCCCGAGAGGGGCGGCGGATGGCGTCGTGCGAAGAGCGTCGCGAAGGTCACCACGGGCAGCGCGATGGCGGCCTGCCACCACATCGATGCGGGCAGTTGCCCGGCAAACGCGCTATAGGTCGTACGAATCGATGCCGTGACCGCGAAGAGGAGAATCAAGGCGCAGCGGATCTGCACCAGCGTGAGCGGCTGACGATAGAAGTAGAAGATCAGCGGCGGCCCGGAGATCCCGAACATCCCGCTGAGCAAGCCGCCGAAGATGCCGCTGAAGAAGAAGCCTGTATCGCCGGAGCGTTCGGTTTTCGGCGCAGGCCGCAGCGCGGAGCCGATGCCACCGTATAGCACCACGGCACCGAGCAGCAGATGCAGCACGTTCGACGCCGTGCCGTTCAGGTAATCGAACAGCAGCACGCCGACGATCACCGACGGAACGATGCCCAGCGTTGCCGCCCGGACTGCGCGCCAGTCGATGAGGTGAAGCGTGCCGGGCAGGGCGAGGGCGCTGTTGACGAGCGTAACCAGACTCACCAGGATCGCCACGCTGGCCACCGGCGCGAGCCCGAAGCCGCTCGCGCCGCCCAGCACGATCATGCCGAGCCCGAAGCCCGTCACGGTCTGGAAGTACGTCGCAAAGCCCAGCAGCAACATCAGCGGCAGCGACGCCTGAATCGTCTGCCACGTCATACCCGGAGGGCGAGCGGCGACGTCCCGGTCAGCTTGGCGCGCGCGGCCTGCGCTTGCACGCAGGTCACGCCGATGACGTAATAGATGTCGTCGGCACTGCATCCGCGCGACAAGTCGTTCGCGGGACGATTCAACCCTTGCAACAGCGGCCCGATGGCCTTCGCGCCGCCGATGCGTTCGGCCAGCTTGTAGCCGATGTTGCCGGCGTCGAGACTCGGGAAGATCAGCGTGTTGGCGTGGCCTTCGATCTGCGAATGCACGACCTTGCGCTGCGCGATCTCGGCCACGATGGCGGCGTCGAGCTGCACGTCGCCGTCGATGGCCAGCTGCGGGCGCGCTTCCTTCACGAGACGCGTCGCTTCCACGACCTTGTCGACCGCGGCATGTTTGGCGCTGCCGCTGGTCGAGAACGACAGCATGGCCACACGCGGCGGCTCCATGAGCAGCGCGGCGGCGCTGTCGGCGGCGGCCAGCGCGATTTGCGCGAGTTGCCCGGCGTCGGGGTCGACGACGAGCGCGCAGTCCGAGAAGATCAGCCCGCCCTTCATCGTATGGAACGGCTCGCAGAGCATCATCAGGAAGAAGCTCGACACGAGTTTGAACGACGGTTGCACGCCGATGATCTGGATCGCCATGCGCACCACGTCGGCCGTGGTGTTGACGGCGCCGGCGACGGAGCCGTCGGCATGACCGAGGCGCACCATCATGTTCGCGAAGCCCAGCGGCGTGCGCATTTCCTCGACGGCCTGTTCGCGGGTCATGCCCTTCTTCGAGCGAATGCCGTACCAGATGTGCGAGAACGCCTCGGTCATGTCGGACGTGGCGGGATCGATCAGCTCCATGCCGGCGAGATCGATGCGTGCGGCGTCGGCCGCGCGCTGTGTCTTGCCGATGTCGCCGACGAGCACGATGCGTGCGATACCCTCACGCGTGGCGCGTGCTGCGGCGCTCAGGACGCGTTCGTCGTCCGACTCGCACAACACGATGCGCATGGGGGCACGACGCGCGGTATCGATGATGCGGTTGATGGCTTTCATGATGTCTGAAAAATAAAAAAGCGCCCCCGGCACCCACAGAGCCGGGAGCGCAATCACACGAAAAAAGCCTATCGCGTCAGACGTAGTCCTTGTACTTGTCGAGCATGCGCACCGGCTTGGAGAGTGCGTCGCGGCGGAACGGATCGCCGAGTTCGCGGGTGCACATGATTTCGATGATGGTCGTCTTGCCGTGATTCATTTGCAGATCGATGGCCTTCTTGAGCGCCGGGCCGACGTCTTCCAGACGATCGACCACGATGCCTTCGGCGCCCATGGCACGGGCGATGTTGGCGAAGCTCGGACTATCCAGCTCACCGGCGACGAAACGACGGTTGTAGAAGTCCACCTGGTTCTTCTTCTCGGCGCCCCACTGACGGTTGTGGAAGACCACGGCCGTGACCGGAATGTTGTGACGCACGCACGTGAGCGTTTCCATCAGGCTCATGCCCCACGCGCCGTCGCCGGCATACGAGACGGCCGGACGGTGCGGTGCGGCAACCTTCGCGCCGATGATCGTCGGGAACGCGTAACCGCAGTTGCCCCAGCTCATGGCGGCGAAGAAGCTGCGCGGCTTGTTAAAGCGCAGGTAGCTGTTGGCGACGGAGTTGATGTTGCCGATGTCGGTCGAGACCATGACGTCTTCCGGCATCGCCTTTTCCAGCTCGCGTAGGACCTGACGCGGATGCAGGTACTCGCCGCCGTTGAACGTCTTCTCGCGCTTCTGCTCTTCGATCATGTCGAGGCTGTACGGATCGCGCTCGTGGGTCCACTCGTCGAGTTCCTTCTCCCACGCGGCCTTCTCGGTGGCGATCTGATCGGCGCGGGCAGCACGCGTGGCGTCGCACGCGAGCGTGCGCTCGGCCAGACGCTGCGACAGCGCCACGGCGGCGGCCTTCGCGTCGCCGCAGATGCCGACCGAGATCTTCTTCACGAGGCCGAGCATCTTGTGATCGGCGTCGATCTGGATGATCTTGGCGTTTTTCGGCCAGTAGTCGAGACCGTGTTGCGGCAGCGTGCCGAACGGTCCGAGGCGCGAGCCGAGTGCCACGACCACGTCGGCCTGTGCCAGCAGCTTCATCGCGGCCTTCGAGCCCTGATAGCCGAGCGGGCCGCACCACAGCGGATGGTTGGCCGGGAACGAGTCGTTGTGCAGGTAGCTGTTGACGACCGGTGCGCCAAGGCGCTCGGCAAGTGCCTTGCACTCCTCGACGGCATCGGCCATGACCACGCCGCCGCCCGAGATGATGACCGGGAACTTGGCCTGAGCGAGCAGTTCGGCGGCTTCGTTCAGACGCTCTTCACCGCCGGCGCCACGGTCCAGACGTTGCGGACGCGGAATCTCAGCCTTGATCTGGCCGTAGAAGTAATCACGCGGAATGTTGAGTTGCGTCGGGCCCATTTCGGCCATCGCGCGGTCGAAGCAACGGCCGGTGAATTCGGCCATACGGGCCGGGTGCGTCACGTGCCCCTGGTACTTCGTGAATTCCTGGAACATCGGGAGTTGCTTGGCTTCCTGGAAGCCGCCCAGACCGATGCCCATCGTGCCGGCTTCCGGCGTAACGATCACGACCGGGCTGTGGGCCCAGTAAGCGGCAGCGATTGCCGTCACGCAGTTGCTGATGCCCGGGCCGTTCTGACCGATCACGACGCCGTGACGGCCCGACACGCGAGCGTAACCGTCGGCCATGTGGCCCGCGCCCTGCTCGTGCACCACCGGGATCAGACGGATGCCGGCCGGCGCGAAGATGTCCATCGCGTCCATGAAGGCCGAGCCCATGATGCCGAACATCTCGCTCACGCCGTTGGCGACCATCGTTTCGACGAACGCTTCCGAGGGCGTCATCGTTTGCGGACCGGCATCGGACGCCGTCATTTGCTGGGTGGCCGTAGCCGGGTCTTTGGCATTCATGGGGTGTCTCCAGTGAAAAATAAACGGAACAAATAATTCCGATTTAGTTGCTTGTATTGAAATCTATGGGATTAAATCGCCGTGGTCAATTGGTATTTTTATTATTTGGTACGTTTTGTATTGAAAAATACAAACGATGACCGTCGGATGCGCCGTCACACGCCGTGCGGCGGATGCCCAGAAAAAATGCCCCGGCAGGCGGGGCGGGAAATCCGGACATTCCACGGGGCGTGATCAGAACGCCGGGCGGTCCTTGCGGAACGCGTTCTTCACTTCGATCTTGCCGTCGCGCAGGGTGAAGACATCGACCATGCGCGCTTCGACGCGTGTGCCGTCCGCCTTCGTGCCGCGAAACGTCGATTCCGAAACGCCCCGGTCGCCGGTCACGAAATGGCTGCCTTCCGTCCAGGACGCGTCGGGAAAGTTTTCCCATGCGGACTGGAACGCGGCGCGCACGGCTTCGCGTCCTTCGAAGGTGCGCCCGAGCATGTCGGGACCGGCGACGGCGTGGAACACGCAGGTATCCGTCATGCAGTCCATGAGGGCGTCGATGTCGTGGCGGTTCCAGGCGTCGTTGAAGGTCGTGAGCAACCGGATAGCGGCGGAGTCGTTCTGAGTCGTCATTGCAAATTCCAGAGAATCGGAGGAGGAGGCGAGATCAACGCGCTTCGTCTTGCGCGTGGTATCGCTGATAGAGAAAGCGTTGGCCGATGCGGCGGAATGGCGCGAAGCCCTGCCATTGCACCGTGCCGAACACGTTCGGGTATTGCAGCGCGGAGTCGTAGATCGGCAGATTCCACGACGGGTCGCGCTGGCCGGCGATGCGCTGTGCGAGGCGGCGTCCGGCGTGGGCCGAGAACGACACACCGTTGCCGCCATACCCCACGGCGTAAAAGAGGCTCTGACGCGGATCGGGTTGCGTGACGCGCGGCATCATGTCGTGACTCACATCGACCCAGCCCCACCACGAGTAGTCGATGCGAATGCCCTTGAGCGCCGGAAACTTCCGATGCAGGCCTTCGACCAGCACCGCCATATGTTTCGGATTCTGCGCATCGGCGCCGGTGATCGAGCTGCGGCTGCCGATCTGCAAACGGTTGTCGGGCAACAGACGGTAGTAGTAGCGCAGCGTGCGGGTGTCGGTAATGACTTCGTGCGTGCGGAAGTTCGTAGCGGCGATCTCTTCCGGCGTGAGCACACGCGTGACGAGCGAGTTCGAGAGGATCGGCATGATCTTCGAGCGCAGTGCCTTCGTCACGTCGTTACGTGTGTAGCCGCCGGTGGCGAACGCGACCGCTTTGGCGCGCACTACCCCGCGCGGCGTGCGCACGTGATGCACGCCGTTGATCGTCTCGACACCCAGTACCGGTGTCGACGGATGCACCCGGGCGCCGAGCGCCCGCGCCATGCGCAGATAGCCGAAGGCGAGTTTGAGCGGGTGCACACCGATACCGTCGGGTTCGTGCAGCGCGCCGCAATTCTCCTGATCGTTGACGTATTCCTCGCTGACCTCTTCGCGCGAGAGGATGCGCGTGTCGTAGCCGAACACGTCGTGCATGACCTTCGCCTCGTTGCGCAGGAAGTCCATCTTTCGGTCGCGGTGCGCGATGTAGAGATGGCCGCCAGGTTGCGGATCGCACTCCGGCACTTCGGCAATGAGCGACTTGAACGTGTTGAAGCCTTCGCGAATCTCGGCGTCCAGACGCAGTGCGGTCTCCTTGCCCCAGCGGTCGATCCATTGGGAGCGATAGAGACGCCCGCTTGCGTTCTGGCCCTGACCGCCGTTGCGGCTGGTACAGCCCCAGCAGGTCTGGTTGGCTTCGAGCACGGTGGCGCGAATGCCGTGTTCGCGGGCCAGGAAGAGGGCGGTGGACAGGCCGGTGAAGCCCGCGCCGACGATGACGACGTCGACATCGGCGTCGCCCGCCAGCGGGCCATCGTCTTCCGGCGGCTCACCGGCGGTCGCGACCCAGTAAGTCGGCGCGTAGTCCATGCCCAGCCCGGGACCGGACGAGACTAGCGGATCGTAAAGCGGATCGTACGGCGCTGCGGCGTGACGATCCAGCGCGAAGGATTCAATCGTACCCACGTCAGGCTCCTGAGGAAATGAGCCAATACTGCCAAGAACAATTTCGCGGGATTAGTACCACCGGCGACTTGTGATGGTGCCAGCGCAAAGCGGCACGGCTGCGGGGGCTGCGGCATCGACGACGGCGGGGCTGGCACTACATTTGCACAGGGCGTGGCGCCAGAGAAACGGGGCTGAGGTCGTCACATTCTGAAAGCCCTGACGAACGAGTGCGGCGCAGACTGCGCGAGTCGAAAACTTTCGGAGCGTCATCATGCAAGTACACGGATGCACAGCGCTTTGGTCGGCTTCACAGGCCAGCGGGCGCGCGGAGACCGCGGCAAACGGCAGCAATGCTGTCGACACCTTCGAGGCGTTCGCGCGGTATCTCGACAGTACCGCCCCTTGGGACCGGAAGGTCATCGATGCACATCGACAGCGCTGTCTGGCGTCTGGCGGAAGCGAGGTACTCGATGCGTGTTTTGTCGGCGGACGTGACGACAAGGCGCTGCTTCAGGCGCTCTTTCGCCTGCGCGTGGCCTCACACCCGAATGCGGTGGATTATCTGGCGGCAACGGGGGAGTGCGGGACGATCGGTGACGATGCCTTGTTGGCGTTGCGCGCGCTGAGAGCGGAGTCCCGCGCCGCCTTGCTCCACAAAATTGAACTGACACCGCATGGCTTGATGGTGTTGCCTGTGCCGGGCTCGGCAGCTCGAATCCTCCTGCATCCAGAATGCCTTTCCGAAAAGGACGGTGCGTTCACCGCAGAGGAAGCCTGTACGCTGCTGTTGAGCAAAGGGCATGCTGTGGGGCCAGAGCCCGAGACGTGTCTCAAGCGGATGCTCTGTGTACGTCTTGCGAAGCAGCCACGCCGTCCGGACCCGCTCGCACTTCGCACCTGGTGTTCGACGCTGCTTAAGGCGCACGAGCCGTTCTTCGAACGGGCCGAAGTGACGCGTCAGGATATGCAGGATTTCGAACTTGTCATGAGGTGGTTGGCAGACGTTGATCCACTTGAGGGCAGCGGGGCCTCCTGCCGACAAATTGCTGCACGGGCGCTGGCGCGCTCGACCGATCTCAACTGATTTATCCGAATTTGGCCTCGCGCGCAGTTGCCGCACGTGCGAGGCGTTCTCTGACATCGCCTTCTGGCACCACACTTTTCTGGCATGTGGCTCTAAACGGCGCGAATTTTGGCTGGGGATACTGACCCGGTCGAAAGGTTCGCGTCGCCATCCGGTGCGTGAGTCTGTCATGCGCAACGGAGATTGGACATGCTCAGATTGTTGATTGGCCTTGGGTTGCCGTATCTCGGCGTGGTGGGACTGCTGCCGTGGGCGGCGTCCGTCGAGCGCTATGTGCTGGGCGTGCCCTTCATCTACGGCTGGATCTTCCTGTGGTTCGTGCTGACGTCCGTCTGCCTGTGGCTGTGCTGGACGCTCTTCGATAAGCACACCGCCGAAGCGTCGGCGTGATCTCTCTTTTCCATTCCCGATGATTCTCACGGCGTGACGCGCGCTCGCGTTACGCCTTCGATGGCGCACGCCGGTCGCTGCCGCGACTGACGCCGCCACGTTCCGCATTTCCGGAGACTGTGTCGATGGCAACCCTCATCTTTGCCGGCTTCATCCTGTTGTCGGTCTATCTTGCGCTGCGAGCGCGTGGCGGACGCGGCCCGCAGAGCGTGCACGACTTCTTCGTGGCGTCGCGTCAGTTCGGCGCATGGCTGGTGTTCTTCCTGGCTGCCGGAGAGATCTACAGCATCGGCACGATGGTCGGCTTTCCCGGCGGTATCTACGCGAAAGGACCGACCTACGGTGTCTGGTTCCTCGGCTACATCCTGCTGGCCTACCCGGTCGGGTATTTCCTCGGCCCGAAAATCTGGGATGCCGGCAAGCGCTACAACGCCATCACATTGCCCGATCTGTTCAAGGGACACTTCGAGAGCCGCTTCCTCGAACTCGTCGTTGCGGTGACGGCCATCGTGTTCCTGCTGCCGTGGGGGCAGTTGCAGTTCACCGGACTCGTGGCGGCACTCAAGGGGCTGGGGTGGAATTTCCAGCCGCTCTGGCTGATCTGCTTTTCCGCGATGCTGGCGTTCGTCTACATTGCGATTGCCGGGGTGCGTGCGTCTGCCTACATCGCCGTGCTCAAAGACGTGCTGATGGTGGCGGCCATCGTCATTACCGGTGTCGCGGTGGCGTGGGAATCCGGTGTGACACCCGTATTTCAGGCGGCGAGCCAACACGTGAGCAACGCGATGACCACGCAGCAGCTCACGTTCGCGATGACGACCATCGTGTTCCAGTCGCTCGGCATGTACGTGATGCCGTTCGGCGTGCAGAACTTCTTCACGGCGAAGAGCGCGGCCACGATTCGTCGCACGCAGATCGCCATGCCGCTCTACATGCTGATGTATCCGTTCCTCGTGCTCGCGTCGTACTACGCGATCAGCCAGAATATTCAACTGGCCTCGCCGAACGAAGCGTTCTTCGCAGCGGTGACGCAGTTGCTGCCGTCGTGGCTTGTCGGCCTCGTGGCGGCCGGCGCCGCACTCTCCGGCCTGCTCGTGCTCGCCGGTATCTGCCTCGCACTCGGCCCCATCGTCACGCGCAACATCCTGTCGGGCATGCCGGAGCATCGGCAGAAGGCCAGCTCGAAGGTCGTGATCGTGCTGTACCTGCTGGGCTCCATCGTCTTGACGCTGCTCACCCCGAATCTCATGCTCACGCTGATCAACATGGCGTATTACGGTGTGACGCAGTTCCTGCCGGGGGTGATCGCCGTGGTGTTCCGTCTACGCGTGCGCGCGACGGCCATCGCCGCCGGCGTACTTGCCGGACAAGGGCTGGCGCTCGTGCTCTACTACAAGAATCCGGACCTCGGCGGCATCAACCTCGGGTTGATCTGCCTGGTGGTCAACGTCGTGGTGATCGCCGTGTTCAACCTGCTCCTTGGCAGCCGTCCATCCCGCACGATGGACACCGGCGTCGGCGCGCTTTCCTCCTACAAGAAGTCACAATGACAGACAGAGACAACACCGCCCTGCGTGGCGACGACATTCGCGTGTATGTCGCCCGCAAGATCCTGACCATGAATCCCGCGCAACCGGTCGCGACGCACGTTGCCGTGTGCGATGGCCGTATCCTCGCTGTCGGTGGTATCGAAGACGTGCGCCGCTGGACCGACGCGACGCCCATCGAGACGCTGCGCGACAAAGTGCTGATGCCCGGCCTTGTGGAAGGCCACTGCCATCTGATGGAAGGCGCGATGTGGGACGCTGTCTATGTCGGCTACTACGACCGGCGTGGCCCCGACGGGCATCTGTGGGAAGGGTTGAAGACGCCGTCGGACGTGCTCGCACGCCTGCGTGAGGCCGAGCAGCGGATGACCGACGCGCACAAGCCTTTGCTTGCATGGGGCTACGATCCGATCTTCTTCAAGGATGCCCCGCTCGTCGCGCGTGATATCGACGCCGTCTCGATGACACGCCCCATCGCGATCCTGCATGCGAGCGTGCATCTGATGAACGTCAATACGCCGATGCTGGAACTCGCCGGGATCCATGGCGACACGGACGTCGAAGGCATCGTGATGGGCGCCGACGGCGAGCCCACGGGTGAGTTGCAAGAGTTCGCGGCCATGTTTCCGGTGTATCGCGTGATCGGCGAGGGACTGTCGATTGCCGCGAGCGAGAGTCCGCGCGCAATCTGGAACTTCGGACGTGTCGCGCAGCTTGCCGGCGTGACGACGGCTACCGACCTCGTCAACGACCTGACACCGTCCGGCAACGCGAACCTGCATGAAGCGACGGCCGATCCGAGTTATCCGATTCGCATCGTCCCGGCGTTCGCGCCGCAGCGGTGTCCGGAAGGTGGCCCGCAGCGCGTGTTGAGCGCGCGCGAGGGCAATACCGATAAGTTGCACTACGGGCCCATCAAGTTCATCGTCGACGGCTCGATTCAAGGATTCACCGCACGATTGCGCTGGCCGGGGTATCACAACGGCAAGCCCAACGGGCTCTGGCTGATTGCGCCGTCGCAGCTGGTCGAGACGTTTCTGCCGTTCCATGCGGCGGGTCTGCAACTTCACATCCATACCAATGGCGACGAAGCCACCGATGTGGTGCTCGACGCGATCGAGGCGCTGCTGGAAAAGCACCCGCGCACGGATCACCGCCACACGCTGCAGCATTGCCAGATGGCCGACGTCGCACAGCTCACACGCGCGCAGCGGCTCGGCATGTGCGTGAATTTCTTCGCGAATCACGTCTACTACTGGGGCGACGCGCACTACGAGCAGACGATGGGCCCGGATCGCGCCAACCGGATGGATGCCGCCGAGATCGCGCGTCAGATCGGTTTGCCGTTCGCGCTGCATTCGGATGCGCCCATCACGCAGCTCAATCCGCTTTTCACTGCGTGGTGCGCGGTGAAGCGGGAGACGTCGTCGGGACGCGTGCTGGGCGAGTCGTTGTGCCTGCCGGTCGACGACGCCTTGCGCGCCATCACGCTCGGTGCGGCTTTCTCGCTGGGGATGGATCATCTGATCGGCAGCATCGAGGTGGGCAAGTATGCCGACTTCGCCGTGCTGGAGGACGATCCGTATGAGGTCCCCGTCGACGCACTTCGTCAGATGCTCGTGTGGGGCACGGTGCTGGGCGGCGAGATATTCCGCGCTCCGGCATGACGCCCACGCCCATGTCCAGCCCGATGTCCGCCGATAAGTCCGACCGAGCGCCTGTGCCGATGATCGTGCTGGGCGGCTATCTCGGGGCGGGCAAGACGACCATCGTCAATGCGCTGCTTCGTAACGCGGATGGCTTGCGAATCACGGTGCTGGTGAACGACTTCGGATCGATCAACGTCGACGCCTCGCTCATCCGCGAGCGAGGCGACGACGTGATCGGTCTCGAGAACGGTTGCGTGTGCTGCACCATCGGCGGCCGCCTCGTCGAGACGCTGATCGCCATCGGCGAGCGCGAGGTGCGTCCCGACCTGTTAGTGATCGAGGCCAGCGGTGTGTCGGATCCCATGCGTATCGCGCAGGTGGGGCTGCTCGACAAGGCGTTCCGCTTGCATGGCATCGTGGTGGCGGTCGATGCGCAAGGTATCGGGCAGACGCTGGCCGATCGTTATGTCGGCGACATCGCGCACAAGCAGCTCATGGCGGCAAGCACGCTGGTGATGACGAAGACGGATCTCGTCGCGCCCGACACGCTGCAATCGCTGCGCGAGCGGCTAGCCGAACTCGGTGCAACGCAGGTGGTTGTGACGGCGGACAACGGCGTTGTGCCGCCCGCCATTCTGTTTCCGGATGAGGCGCTGCCATTGCCGGGTTGGCTGGGCGGGCGTCCGATGCGCATTTCCGGACATGCGTTGCCCGTAGGCTTGCGAAGCTTTGTCTGGCGAGTCAATGGTGTGTCGGATCGTCATCGTCTGAAAGCGGCATTGACGATGTACCCGGGAAAACTCCTGCGGGCGAAGGGGTGCGTGAACCTTGCTTCGGGCGGTGCGAGCGAGGTTCACGTGGTCGGTACGCGGGTGGCGATCTCAAAGCGGCCCAACCTGACATTGCACGAATCGTCGATGGTCTTCATCGGCGTGCTGTCGGACGACGACGTTGCGCGCCTTGACGATGCATTGCGGGCCACGCTGACCGAGCTATCGCCCAGCGAGGCGTAGACGAATTCAGAAAGGATCGGGCGACAGGTCGTTCTAGTCTGGAACGATTCCATTCCAGGTGTCGACGATCATGCCTCCCATCTCTTCAGTCAGCGGCTGTAACTTCCCGATTGCCAACTATCCCGACGCGACGTTGAGTGAACGGCGCCTGAATGCACGGGAACGGTTCGACGCGGACATGAGATCCGGGGAACCGGTGCAGGAAGACGTCTATCGGCGTTTCATGCACGACTTCGTTTACATGGGGCCGATGGACATCGCCATCGACGTGTTCAAGAACGACGATGCAAAAATGGAGGCGCTGCGCGCGGCTGCGCTGGGGCACATCGCTTCCTATCCTGAGGGGCGTCAATTTCTGGCGCCTCGGGATTGCCGACTTCCCCTTTCAGCGCTGGATCCGTCGCAACACCTGTTGAGACGAATCGCACCGGAAACCCGGCGGAAAATGCTCACGACCGCCGAGGTCGACGCGCAAGGGAAAATCATCCTGACGATTCCCGGCAGTCGAATACGTTTCCCTTTGACCGAGGCTTGCTTCACGGGCAAACAGGCGCAACTCACGACAGCGGAATGTCTGGCGCTGCTGCTTGCGAAGGATGAGAAAAAGCAGACGCTGTTAGCGCGTGCCGCGAGCCTCGATCCGGTGTCCCATGATCCCGCCCCGTACTTCCAGGTGTGGTGGCATCTGCTCGACGCCGTGGTGGAGGAGCCAGCGTTCAGCCGTAAAGCGAAAAACGTGGATTATCAGCGCGTGGCAACCCTGTTCCAACGAGCAGGAAAGTGCGATATGAAAGCCCATCAGCGAATGCAGGTTCTGCGCGGTAGTGGCTATGCGCTGTGTCGAGCCGAATTGTGGAGTGAGTCGGCACGGGAGTTCGCAGGTTTGGCAGGCTTCTACGAGACGTACCGCCTTGAGAACATGACGAGGCTGCCTCCCGACGAAAGGCGGGTGCTTGAGTTTCAGACGTCCTCGGCCTATCTTCGGTCGGCCGAGCTTTTCATCCGGGGCAAGGACACCGATTCGGCATTGAGCAGTGTTGAAATGGCGTGGCGTGGCTTCGAGCGTCTGCTGCGAGCCCAAGAGCATCGATTCGTGATGGATCTCGGCGATCGATTCCACAAATGCTATCTGAACATCGACAAAGGGGCCGAGGCGCAAGTCTTTGCTGCCAAGGTGTTGGCGTCTGCGCGTGAGATCGGGTTGCCCGACACGATTGCCGAATGGGAGAGCAAGGCAGCCGTGCATGAAACGCACGTGGCCGACACTGCGCCGGATGGGAAGAAGGCGCAATAGGGCACGGCGATTCGTGATAGTTGAGCATCCGGGGAGGGGCGCAGACTGCTCACATCAGGTTCTCAACGAGGCAACGCTCATGCCAAACACAGTCACGCAGGCAAATGTCAACTTCCCGCTCCTGAACTATCCGAATTCCAATCTTAGCGACGCACGATGCCAGATATTGGGCGAGCTCAATGCCCACATTTCGGCGGGGCGATGTCCGTCCGATGCAGTGTTCAGCGAGTTCCTGGGGAACTTCGTTTACCTCGGTCCGTTAGACGCTACAAAGAACGCCTTGTGCGGCGGTATCAAGGCACGGTTACTGTCGTGTGCAGGCCTTTGTCATATCGGGTCGTCTGGCCCGGGTAGGGACTACTTGCAGAGAGACGGAAAACTTGAATTCGCGGGGCGGGACGCCTTGGTTCTGCTCAATGAGCTTCCGTTGGACATACGGCAAACCATGCTGGATAACGCCCGACTCGGGGACCGTTATCAAATCGTTCTCCAGTTTCCCGATATCGAGCTCAACATCCCGATGGGTAGCGAGTGTTTCGGCGATGGACAGGGGGCACTGACGATGGCGGAAGCGAGAGCGCTTCTGCTCGGCCGCGATATGCGTGAGGTGTCGCTGCTGGTTCAGTTTGCGCAAAAGATGACGCAGACCGATGTGGCGTGTTTCGACATTCACATCTTGCATGCGTGGCTGAGTGCCATTGATCGCTGCGTGGATGGTAAGGCAGCGGGCAGCTTCAGCAACGAGAGGGAAGACCTGCTTGCGCTGGGTGTCGCATTGCAGACCTTTGCGAACAAGTTGGCAGGGGGCACACCCAGAGACGACGTGCTACTCAAGCGCATTCTGTACCAGCGACGAGGGGCGTTCTCCAAAGCCGGCCATCCCGGCGAGTGCGGTTTGGCCCACAACGATATCGCGATGCTCTTGCTGCATTCTGGCGACAGAGATCTGGCCAAAAGGGAGTTCACGAGCGCGGGTCACGAGTTCGACAAGGCGATGAGCTACTTTCTGGCATCAAACATGATTTCAGACGCGAAGGATTTTCGCGACCACGCAGTGAGAGCATTTCAGAGCGCTGAGAACAACGATCTGGCTAATTCGGTCGACGTGAGATTTCACAAGTCCGTCGATGCGCAGACGCCCGACGAAACGATGCCGTTCGAATCTGCATCGAATATCGGCACGGAATGGGAGCGGATGATGCGGGGCATCGTTCCCTTGGAGCTGCGATTGGAAGGCGATAAGTTTTCGCCCTACGACGACCGCGTCAAATCGTCCACGCCGAGGCTTTCAATGGACGCGATTTCTGACGACTTCCTCGACGAGCTTTTCGAGAACGGCGACGCCCTGCCGACATGACGGTAGGGCGGTGAACGCATAGACGAATGGCCACAGGGTGCGCGGCGATAGCCAGACGTTTGCGCTCGCTGACCAGACGCACACTCACTTCAACGACGATTTGACGAGGCAACGCTCATGCCAACCACTCCAACCACTCAACCTTCTTCGAGCACGAACTTTCAGGTGCAGGGTTATCCGGATCAGATGCTCAGCGAACGTCGCTTGAGCGAGTTGAGTGACTTCAATCGCTTGATGAATTTGGGCGGCAAGATCCCGGATAGCACGATCTCCGGCTTTCTCGCGCGCTTCCCGTCCATGGGCGTACTGGATACCGTGTTCAACACGTTGTCCGGCGCCGAAAAGGCGCGCATTCTCGCAGGCGCTGCGCATTGCCATGTCGCATCGTTTGGCCCGGGCCGGGACTATCTCGAGCGCCACAGTCCGCATCGCCCGGTCAATGACGACGCCGCGAATCAACTGGCCGAGCTGACGTCCTCCGTCAGAGATAACGTGATGGCCACTGCCGGGATCGGGGAGGATGGTCTGATCGTCTTCACCTTCCCGGATGTTCCGTTGCACTTTCCGTTGACGATGTCGTCGCTCGGGACTGGCGACAAGGCCTTGGTCCGCCATGAGGCCAGACAATTGCTGCTGAAGCCGGATGGCAACGAATCTTCGCTCCTGGCCGCCCTGGTGACGCGGATGGCGAACCCACAACCCCGGGATTTCGATGCGGAGGTCTGCGAGGTCTGGATTGCGCTCATTGAGCGTGGTCTTTCGGATGATGAGCTAGACGCGTTCAGCGACGATCACATCGAGATCCACGCGCTGGGAAGTGCCTTGATGGCGTTGGCGCGCCGGCTTGAGGAGGTCCCGGATGCGGACACCTCACGCTTGCTATGGATGCTGACGACGGGCGCAGATGCATTTGCGAAGTCCCAAGACACCAGGTCGCAGGGTGTCGCTTTGATGAGAGTCGCGGATTTCCACAAAGACCGTGGTGAGGGGGACAAGGCTACGGCGGCAAACACATTCGCCGCGAGCGTGCTCGCGAAAACGGCGCTCCAACTACGAGAGGATGGGAGAGTCGAAGACGCCAATCATTGCGCCAGACTTTCGAAAGAGGCAAGAATTCTGGCGGGAACGCTGGATTTCGAAGCCGATCAACATTCGCCGATGTTAGATGTGAACTTCGGACACGACGACGTCTACTCACTCCCGCAACCGAGT
Organism: Pandoraea sp. ISTKB; assembly: GCF_001721285.1. NCBI lineage: Bacteria > Pseudomonadati > Pseudomonadota > Betaproteobacteria > Burkholderiales > Burkholderiaceae > Pandoraea > Pandoraea sp. ISTKB. Next base: position 157,028 of record NZ_MAOS01000001.1, on the reverse strand, counting down.
GATTTCGTCAGTCAGCGTCGTTTTGATGAGGAGTGGGAATCGTTAAACGAGTCAACGCAGGCGCAATCGTCGAGTCGGTTAGACGAGTCTCAGCGCGTAAGCAGCGATGACGGCGGAAGCGAGGGAGGGGTCTCCGATGGCGATGGCGAATCTGAGGTTGAGGAGACAGATCTCGGTTTCACGAGTTGATTCTCACGGTGGACGACAGCATTGCGCGTCGCCCACCGCAACCTGGATCAGAGATCGAACTCCGGATCCGGAGAGCGCAGCTTGCGCCATATCGACCGCACGGTGAAGGCAATCAACAGGACCGTCAGACTCGCGATACCGAGCGCCAGGGGCGTGCGCTGATCGGGAATGAAGGCCATGGCGCCGACGATGGACAACATGCCGACGATGGCGACCCAGGTCAGGTAGGGGTACCCCCACATTCTTATCTTGAGCTTGCCCGGCGCCTCGCGTTCCAGACGCTTGCGCAGCTTGAGTTGCGAGAAGGCGATCAGCACGTAGACGAAGATCGCCACGGTCCCGTACGAGTTCACGAGAAAGGCAAACACCGTATCCGGTGAGACGTACGACATGACCACGGCCGCGTAGCCAAACAGCGTGCCGACGAGAATCGCACGAACCGGCACGCCCCGCGCGTTGAGCTTTGCCAGCGAGCGCGGTGCATCGCCCCGGCGCGTGAGCGCAAACAGCATTCGCGACGACGCATACAACCCGGAGTTCAGCGCGGAGAGTACGGCGGTGAGCACTACGGCGTTCATGATGTGCGCGGCCGCCGGGATGTGCATCGCTTCGAGCGCACTGACATACGGCGTCGCCATACCGGTGGAGTTCCAGGGCACGAGCATCACCACCAGCAAGATCGAACCGATGTAGAAGAACAGCACGCGTCCGATCACGGAGTTCGTGGCGCGCGCCACCGCCTGCTGCGGTTCGGCGGCTTCGGCGGCGGCGATCGTCACGATCTCCGCCCCGAAGTAGAACCCTGTCGCCGCGACGGCGCCAGCCATCACCGGCCCGATGCCGTTCGGCATGAAGCCGCCGTGCGAGAGCAGATGTCCGGTGCTCGCCACCGCGCCCGGCCACATGCCGAACACGAACAACGCGCCAAGGAACAGGAAGACGACGATGGCCGCGACTTTGATCGACGCGAACCAGAACTCGAATTCGCCGTACGACGCCACCGACACCAGATTGGTCAGCGTGAGCACCACGAGCAGCACGAGGCTGATGGTCCACGCGGGAATGTCCGGCAACCAGAACTGAATCAGATTGGCCCCGGCCACCGCTTCGACCGCGACCACGATCACCCAGAAATACCAGTACATCCAGCCCGTCAGAAAGCCGGCCAGTTCGCCGCCCACGGGCTTGTCGTTCCACGCGAGTCTCGCGTACTCGTAGAACGAGCCGACGGCGGGCAGCGCGCACGCCATCTCGCCGAGCATGCGCATGACCAGCACCACCAGCGCGCCGGTGATCAGGAACGACAGCACGGCAGCCGGACCGGCGGCATGCACCACCACGCCGCTGCCGACGAAGAGTCCTGCGCCGATCACGCCGCCCAGCGCGATCATGCTCATATGACGTTGTTTGAGGCTCGATTGCAGATGCGTTCCGGTGTCACGATTGGCCATGGCGACCTCCCGTGAGCGGCGCGACGATACGGGGAAAGACTGCTAGGACTGCAACGAGGGGGGAACTGCCGATGAATGTCTCAACTGCCACACAACCTCCTGAATGCCTTGTTCGACGGCAGGTGCGGCGAATCGGGGGCGCCGCCCTGCGTCTTTCTTGTGATGACCAACGTGACCGCTTACGTTTTGTTGCCGTCTGACGCCTGTCTGAGATGTGCCTTGTCAGACCTTGCCTTTCCAGGGCACCAGCACACGTTCGAGATAGCGCATGATCAGATCGAATCCGAACGCGAAGAAGCCGATCACGATGATCCCCATGATCACGATGTCCGACGCGAGGAATTCCGCCGCGTTGAGCACCATGAACCCGAGACCGCTCGATGCCGCCACCATTTCGGCAGCCACCAGCGTGGTCCAGCCCACACCAATACCAATACGCATGCCCGTGAAGATTTCAGGCAGCGCCGATTTGACGATCACGTGCATGACGATCTGACGCGGCGACGCGCCCATCGAGTACGCGGCGTGAATCTGTTCCAGCGAGACCGAGCGAACCCCTGCCCGTGCCGCGATGGCCAGCGGTGCGAAGATCGCCAGATAGATCAGGAAGACTTTTGAGAACTCGCCGATGCCGAACCAGATGATCACGAGCGGCAGATAGGCCAGCGGCGGCAGCGGACGGTAGAACTCGATGGGCGGATCGAAGACGCCGCGTCCGATGCGCGAGACGCCCATCAGAATGCCGACCGGAATCGCCGTGATACACGCGAGCGCGAAGGCGCCGAACACGCGGTAGAGGCTGGCGAGCGTGTGCTGCCACAACGTCGATCCGGCGAAGCCTTCCGTCGAGACCTGAATGAATTTCTCGACGATGGCGCGCGGTCCCGGGAGGAACAGCGGCTTGATCATGCCGGACGACGTGATCGCGACCCACAGCAACAGCAGCGCGAAGACGGTCACGACACTGATCGCGAAGCTGGGCCCCTGGCCGGGTGCGCCGAACGATTCGCCCGCCTTGACGGGGCGCGGCGCGAACATGCGCGCGAACAGGCCGCGCTTGCGCGGCGAACTGGCGGCACGCGCCATGCCGTTCGAGGCGGAGGGCGTGGCGGCGTGCGCGTGAGGATTGGTGACGGGTTTGGTCATCATGATGGCTCGTCTCCGGCGTCGCTCAGGCGGCGACCGCGCCGGCAGACGTCGTCTGCCCGGCACGCTCGTCGCCGTAGATGATGCTGAGCACGGTCTCGCGCATGGCGATGAAATCGGGGCTCGACTTGATGGCGCGCGCATCGCGGGATTCGAGGTAGCGCTTGTTGAAGTCGAGTTCGTAGGTGTGTGTGATGCGTCCCGGGCGGGGTGACATCACGATCAGGCGACTGGCGAGGAACAGCGCTTCCTCCACGCTATGCGTGATGAAGAAGATCATCTTCTGCGTTTCGCGCCAGACGTCGAGCAACAACTCCTGGATGGTTTCCCGCGTGAGCGCGTCGAGCGCGGCCATCGGTTCGTCCATGAGCAGCATCGACGGATTGCAGGTCAGGGCGCGAGCGATCCCCACGCGCTGCTGCATGCCGCCCGAGAGCTGATAGATCATGTGATGGTGAAAGTCCTGCAAGCCGACAAGCGCCAGATTGCGCGCGGCACGGGCGCGGCGCTCGGTCTTGGGCACGCCTTGCAGCTTGAGTCCGAACTCGGTGTTCTCCATCACGCTCAGCCACGGCAGCAGGGCATGCTTCTGGAACACCACGCCACGGTCGGCGCCGGGGCCTTCGATGGGCGAGTCGCCGAGCAGCAGTTCGCCGGACGTCGGTGCGATGAAGCCCGCCATCAGACTGAGGAGCGTGGTCTTGCCGCAACCCGAGGCGCCGAGCGCCACCACGAAGTCGCCGGGCGCGATGGTCAGATCGACATGGGCGAGTGCCTGCACCTGCTCGCCGGGGCGCCGGCCGGGATACACGACGCTGACGTCGTTGACGATGAGTTGTTCCATGAAGCCCTTCTCCAGCAGATCCAGCGATCGGGGAGGGGCCACCGCGCCGGACCTGCCGGCATGACGGCCCCGGTGCGGCTTACTTCAGCTTGAGTGCGGCGTCGACATAGCGCGACGTGACATACGACGTGTAGTCCGCCTTGACGGCGTTGATCTTCTGCTGACTCTTCAGAAACTCGGCGGTGTCCTTGAGCGCCTTGGCCGCACGGCTGTCCTTGCCGCCGCCCAGCCACTCGGCCGACGCCTGCTGCTGCGCCGACGGATAGGCGTAGAGCGAGAGCGCGCCGGGCACGTCTTCCGGTTTGCCGCCGATGGTCTTCACGATCGACTTCACCTGCGGGGATGCGGGCGTCCATGCCGCCTGATTCTGGCGATAGGCCGCATCGGCGTCGGCGATCACCTTGACGAACTTCGCCATGAAGTCGGCATTCGCTTCACCCCATTTACGGTCGACGGCAATCCCGTCGAAGGTCGGCTTGCCTTGCTTCGACAGCTCGCCGGACGTGATGAGCACGTGCCCGCTTTGCTTGATCTGAGCGAGCGCCGGATCCCATACGTAGGCCGCATCGATGTCACCCCGCTCCCACGCGGCGACGATCTGGTTCGGCTGCATGTTGAGCACCTGCACTTCGGTCGGTTTGATGCCCCACTGTTGCAGCGCGAACATCGTGTGGTAGTGCGTTGTCGAGACGAACGGCACGCCGATCTTCTTGCCCTTCAGATCGGCAGGCGTCTTGATGTTCGACGCATTGCGCACGACCATCGCTTCGGCCTGGTTGATGTCGTCGAGAATCCAGAACAGTTGCAGATCCAGCCCCTGCGAGACGGCGGCCGCCATCGGGCTGGAACCGAGCACGCCGATCTTGATGTCGCCGGAGGCGAGTGCGGTGGCGACCTTTGCGCCGGATTCGAACTGGCGCCAGTGGATCTTGTAACCCGTCGCCTTCTCGAAGTCGCCGCTCGCGATGGCGACCAGCCACGGATCGACGATCTGCTGATACGCGATCGTCACCTCCTTCTCCTGCGCTTGCGCGGTCGCAGGCAGCGTCAAGCCGAGCATCAGCGTCGCGGGAAGCGCGGCTGCCGCCAGCGCCGTGGCAGCGAACACCCGTCGCAGCCGGTTCGGAAGTCCAGTCATGGTTCACCTCTAATCGGAAAGTTTTCGGTGGAACACTCGGGTTGACGCATCCGCTATGACAAATCGGCGTCAAGTGACTGCATCATTGCCGCGCACTTTTTTGTTCGTTAGAGCCAGTTGGCCGCATTTGATGATGCCAACTGGTCCAGTTACGGCGAAATCGCCCGCCAAGGCGCACGGATGCTGGCATTCGGCCCTTTTTCTCGCGTCTTCGGATAAACCCCAATTCGGAATAAACGTCACCGTCTCATGAGTAATAATTGACGTTCTGGAAGTGACATAAGAAAGGGGACGCGATGTCGAGCCGGATTTCTGCGGCGATGTGGAACCAGTTGTTCTCGGTGTCGGCGCGAGCGGGCATGAGTTTGCAGAGCCAGATTCGCCAGATGCTGGTGTCGGCGATTCTGGACGAGCGTCTGATGCGCGGCGCTGCGGTGCCGTCCTCGCGCGAACTGGCCGAAGGGCTGGGCGTGGCGCGCAACACGGTGGTGCTGGCGTACCAGCAACTGGTAGACGAGGGGTATCTGATCGCGCGCGAGCGGCGCGGTTACTTCGTCAATGGCGATATCCTTGCGCCGCGCGTCGGGTCGCAAAGCGCGTCGGCGCGTGATGGCCGTGGCGCTGCGCTTGCGCCGACTGATGACGACGCGGCTGGCACCATCGCGCCGCTGGACCCGTCCACGCCGGATTGGGAGGGGCGATACGTCGTGCGTCCGTCGGCACAGCGCAACATCGTCAAGCCGATCGACTGGCAGCAATACCAGTACCCGTTCATTTACGGGCAGTTCGATCCGACGATGTTTCCGACGGCGGACTGGCGCGAGTGTTGCCACAAGGCGCTGACCGTCATGGAGATTCGCGACTGGGCGCCGGACATGATCGCGCGCGACGACGAGACGCTGATCCAGCAGATTCGCACGCGCGTGTTGCCGCGTCGCGGCGTGTGGGCCGACGCCGACGAAATCGTGCTCACCAACGGCGCACAGCAGGCGTTGTACTTGCTGGCCGATCTGCTGGTCGGTGCGCGCACGACCGTCGGCATCGAAGATCCGGGCTATCCGGATGCGCGCAACATCTTCGCGATGCGCACGCCGAAGCTGATCGGCCTGCCGGTCGACGAACACGGCCTGCCCGTGGACGACCGGTTGTCGCAATGCGATTACGTGTACGTCACGCCGTCACATCAATGTCCGACCACGACGACGATGCCGCTGGCTCATCGTGAGGCGTTGCTGCGTCGTGCCGAGGCCGACGATTTCGTGCTCATCGAAGACGATTACGAAAGCGAGAACAGCTATTCGGACATTCCGATTCCGGCGTTGAAGAGTCTGGACCGCAGCGATCGGGTGATCTATATCGGTAGCCTGTCGAAGTCCTTCGCGCCGGGATTACGGCTGGGGTATATCGTCGCGCCGGCGGCGCTGGTGAACGAGCTGCGCGCGCTGCGGCGGCTGATGATTCGTCACCCGTCGGCATTCATTCAGCGTTCGTTCTCGATGTTTCTCGCGCTGGGCCATCACGATGCGTTGCTGCGGCGTCTGGCCGACACCTACGCCAAGCGCGCCGAAGTGCTGAGCGCGGCGCTCGAGACCCACCTGCCGGAAGTGTCGTTCGTGCGCGTGAAGGGCGGTGCGTCGTGCTGGGTGCAGGGGCCTGCGCAGCTCAATGCGAACGTGCTGGCGGCGAGGGCGAAGTCTCGCGGCATCCTGATCGAGCCGGGCGACGTGTTCTTCATGGGGGATACGCCCCCTCGCAACATGTTCCGGCTGGGCTTCTCGTCCATTCGGCTGGAGCACATCGAAGCGGGAGTCGTCGCGCTCGCGGAAGTGCTGCGCGAGACGATGGCGGAGGCGGCGCCTGCGGCGGGGTAACCTGCCGGTCCCGGCGGGTGCCGGGGCCGCCGCGCATCAGGCGTGCGTCAGGCGCGTGTCGAGATGCCGACCGTCTGACCTTGCAGGCGCGTCATGATGTCGAGCGCCTGTTGCAGACGCTTCGCATTCTCGGGGTCGTTCAGGGCGAGCGCCCCGGCGATGCCCTGACGTGCCCGATCCGCGAAATCGATGCGTTCCGGATCACGATCTGCCGGAATTTCAGGGCTGCCGTCGACCGGCACCTTCATCGTCATCGCCATGAACGGCGAGCTATCGTCGAGCGACATCTGGCCGCTGCGAATCTGGCCGTTGACCCAATCGCGCATCTGCTGACGCGTCATGTCGTGGAAGTCGATCTGGCGCGTGCTTTGCTGTGCGCCGGTCGCGTCGCCGGTTTGCTGCGTTTTCTCCGCCAGCACGGCCTGAAATGATCCGATGTCGGTCCGTCCGTTGCCGGTGCCCGTCTGTTGGCGCCCCGTGAGCGTGTGCGTGATACCACTATCGATTTTCATAGGGATAGGTCAGTTATCCTAACGATAAGGGGGAAATGTTCGTTCCCGGGACAGTAGAGGTTCACGTGTCGCGCGTCAATGCCTTTCGCGCTAGGGCGGGGCGCGACGATGCGCTAAGGATCCCGTTGCCGTCAAGGAATCCCATTGCGACCGTAAAGGCGGAAGCCCTCACGTTCGGACAGGCGTTCGTAATAGGCCGAAACGGCATCTAGCGTCGGGCGCTCGATCGGCACGCTCAACCAGCGGTGCACCGACAGTCCTATCGGAATGTCGGCCAACGTGAAGGTGTCGCCACCCACGAAGGCTTGCGTGTGCTGCAACTGCCGGTCGAGCACGTGCATGAGTGTGTTCCACCGCGCAGCGCTGGCCGCGAGGGCGTTCGGATCGTCATAGCCGGGAGTGCGGCGGACCAGCGACGTAAATGCATATTTCCATGCCGGATTCAGATCCGCCGCCTGCCAGTCGATCCACTGATCGATGCGGGCCCGCTCGCGAGGCGCTGTCGGGTAGAGATCGGTGCGCTCACGCGACGTCGTGAGAAAGCGCAGGATGGTGTTCGACTCCCAGAGCACGAAGCCGTCGTCGTCGACGACCGGCACCATCAGGTTCGGATTGAGCGCGGCAAAAGCGGGGATGTTGAGATTGCGCGACGGGTCGCCGTCGCCCCACGGCTCGTTGACGAACGGTGTGCCGAGTTCATGCGCGAGCCACAACACCTTGCGCACGTTGATGGACGAAGGTCTGCCGAGAATGCGGAGCATGGAAGTCCTGATTCTGGATGGGGGACGCCACGATTCTAGGCCTGCACGCTACGCTTTGCCAGATACAGAATGGGGGGCTTGTCGGGACAACAGTTGCGTATTGAGGCTGATTCGACGCCGATTCGACCCCGATTCGACCCCGATTCGACCCCGATTCGACCCCGATGTCCCGGGGCGGAGATGGCGAAACCGGTGCTCATGGACGGAAACCTGCCGGTGCGGCAAATTCATCGCGGCACGTCATCGCACGGTGCCGGAACGCGCGGGATTCCTGCGCCGCAGGGCGCCCGGTTCGGATAGCATGAACGCCTCGCTTACGCGCATCCGACTACCCGGGAGACACATGAAAGCCATTTGTTGGGCGGCCGCCGCCGCTGTATTGATGATCGGCGCTGCGGCCCACGCCGCACCGTCCGCCGCATCCGCTTCCGCCTGCAACGACCCGCAGGATCAGGCGACGATGAACAAGTGCGCGATGGACGCTTACAAGGCCTCCGACAAGAAGCTCAACGATGCCTTTCAGGCGCTGAACAAGAAACTGAGTCCGGAGGGCAAGGCCGCACTGCAAAAGTCGCAGCGGGCGTGGATCGCGTGGCGCGACGCGCAGTGCACGTTCGAGACGATGGGCTCGGACGGCGGCAGCATTCATCCGCTCGTGATCACCACCTGCTTCGACGAACTGACGAAGGCACAGACCAAGCGTCTGGACAGGATGAACAACTGCGAAGAAGGCGACCTGTCCTGCACTCGCCCCTGATCTGACTCACACATCATGCGTGGCAGCGGGCATCGATCGATGCCCACTGCCGTGCGCTGCTTCAGAACGTATGACGCAACCCTAGCGAGACGCCCATCTTGCTGCCGTAGGTGCCCTGCGAGGCAATCAGCGTGTACTTGCCGCTGATGTTATTGTGGTCGACTTCCAGATAGACGTCCGTGCGCTTGCTCAGTTGGTAATCCGCCATGCCATAGACGGCGGTACGCTTGCCGCCCGGCTGCGCCTGCCAGTCGACGAATCCGCCCACGCCGAGTGTGAGCGCCGGTAGCGGGTTATAGCTCAGGCCGAGCAGCATGACGTTGTTGCGCGTCTCGACCTCCGTCAACTGGCTATGCAGATAGCCGGCCGTGGCTTTCCACGCGCCGAACGCTGCGCCCGTCGAAAAGCCGAACGTGTTGCGCGACTGCGTGCCGTCCGCCGACGTCAGGCGCTGATAGACCAGGGTGCCGTTCACACCGCCCGCCGTATATCCCGCCGTCACCCCCACGCCCGAGTTCGCATGCGTATCGCTCGCGGCATTGCCGAAGGTGTAGGCCGTACCCAGCGAAAAGCCGCCTGCATCGAGGGTGTACTTCACCGTATTGTCGAGACGGCTGCCGACGTAGTTGCTGGCCACGATCAGCGTGTCGAGGTTCGGATTGTTGAAGATCTGCGCCGCGCCCATCGCCGTATAGCCCACGCTGTACTGCCGCCCGATCGACAACGCGCCATAACTGCCGCGCACGCCCACGAACGCCTGACGGCCGAACAGTCGACCCGCACCATTCGACGACGCTTGCCCGAAACCGGCGCTCTTGGTGCCTTGCAACGACGTGCCGTCATCCAGACTGAAGCCGCTCTCCAGCACGAAGAACGTTTCCAGATCGGGGGCGAGTTGCTCGGTGCCCTTGATCCCCCAGCGCGAGCCGGTGAACGAACCCTGCGAGGCGCTGAACAGCTTGCCGTCGCTGGCGCTGGCGTTGGTCTCGTAGCGAATGGCCGTGTCGATGAGGCCGTACAGCGTGACTTCGGCATGTGCGCTCGTGGAGGCGAGCAGCATAGGCGTTGTGCAGGAAAGGCAGGCCGCCGCGTACGCGATGCGGCGTCGTGTTGCGAAAAGCATGACGGGTGTCTCCGATGTGTTTTTTTGAGATGTCGCGGGTGTTGCGGGTATTGCCAGGGGAAGCGGTGAATCAGGCCGGTGGCGATGCTCCGTGCGGGGCTACGGCGAAGACGGCGCTGGCGGTGGCCAGCAGGCGGTCGTCGGCGTCGAGCACCTCGGCTTCGCAGAACGCGAGCGAGCGGCCGCTACGGCGCACCCTTGCATGCGCCGTGATGCGTCCGCGTGCCGGGCGCAGGTAGTTGATCGTGAGGCTGGCGGTGCCGAGGTTGTCGACCGTGCCGCTCGCGCGCGTCGCCATGCCCATCGCCGTATCGAGCAGCGTGGCGATCAGGCCGCCATGCGCGTTGCCGTGCCGGTTCGTATGCCGGTCGAGCACATCGCATGCGAGGACGGCCGTGCCGTCGCCCGATTCCAGCAGCGTGAAGCCCTGGTCGAGGCAGAACTGCGATTCAATACGCAGCGCGCCGGCGGGCACGGGAGACGTGAGGTGCGTCATTGGGCTGCGGTGGCTGCGCTCGCCGACGTGCTCACGCTCAGCATCGGATTCAGCCCAGTGCGTGCGACCCGGCTGGCGAGCTGACGCCCGAGCGCGGTTTCACACGCTTGTGACGCGGCCATCATCGCGGCCAGATCGATGCCCGTATCGACGCCCATCGTCTCCAGCACGTTCACGAAGTCTTCCGTGCAGACATTGCCGGTCACGCCGCCGCCGTACTGCACCTTGGCAGGGTGGCCGCCGGTGCCCCCGAACGCGACATCGAAGTGGCTCACGCCCGCTTCCAGCGCAGCGAGGTAATTGACGATGCCGGTGCCACGGGTGTCGTGAAAATGTGCGATGGCGTGGACGTCGGGGAAGGACGCCAGCATCTGCGAGAACAACGCCTTCGTCGATGCCTGCGTCGCCACGCCGATGGTGTCGCCGAGCGTGATGTATTGCACGCCGAGCGAGGCGAATCGCTCCACGTCCTGAAGTACGCGCGCGGGATCGATGGCCCCTTCGAACGGACATCCGAAGGCCACCGAAATGGTGCCAACCAGACGGAAACGGCCTTGCGCAGCCTTTGCCATCGCCTCGATGCGCAACCACTGGTCGGCGCGCGACTGCTTCAGGTTGCGCGTCGAATGCGAGTCGCTGGCCGACACCAGCAGGCTGATTTCATTGACGCCGATGCCCGCCTCCAGATCGACCAGCGCGCGCTCGACGGCACGCGTGTTGGCGCACGTCGCCTTGTAGTAGACGCCATCGACGCGCGGCAGCACGGCGAGCAGGGCGCTGGCGTCGGCGAACTGCGGCACGACGGCCGGGTTGGAGTAAGACGTCGCCTCCACGCGGCGAAAACCGGCACGTGCGAACCCATCGATCAGATCGCGTTTGGTATCGGTGGCGAGGAAAGCGGTCTCGTGTTGCAGGCCGTCGCGGGCAAAACATTCGCACAGGGTCAATTCGGACATGACGAACGGCGCAGCGCGCCAAAAATGAGTTCGGATGGCACGCATCAAATCATCTAATGTGATGCAATGTCAAATAAATTGTGGGCCGTGAGACACAGGGTTTACCGTAATTATTTATGTTTATTGAGGTTTTTCGCCATGTGAGAAGCGCTGTCTCTATAATTTTGTTTGACGACGTCACATTTGTTGGATTAGGCTAGCCGCCATACCCGTCTTACCCAAGGTTGATGAACCCGATGTCCCGAACCCTGACGCTTCCCGACTCCCTGCGTGTTGAAGATCGCGGCGCTGTGCGCGTGATCACGATGAACCGCCCCGACAAGCGCAACGCGCTGAACAACGAGCTGACCCATGCCTTGCTGGCCGCGCTGCGCGAGGCCGATGCCGATCCCGACGTGAACGCCATCGTGCTGGCTGGTGCGGGGCAGAGCTTCTGTGCGGGGGCCGATGTCAAGGAATTCGGCGGTTTCGTTGCGGGTGGCTCGGATGCCGACGCCGCGCAGGCGGCGCTCAAGCGTGCGCATCTCACGACATCGCTGCACCGCGCGTTCGCCGAGATCGGCACGCCGGTGGTCGGCGCCGCGCAGGGCTATGCCATGGGCGGTGGCGCAGGGCTGGCGCTCGCGTGCGACCTGCTGGTCGTGGGCGAGAGCCTCAAGCTGGGCTATCCCGAACTGAAGCACGGCATCGTGGCCGCGATCGTCATGGCGAATCTGGTGCGTCAGGTAGGACGCAAGACGGCATTCGAGCTGGTCTCGACGGGCGATACCGTCGACGCGTCACGCGCATTGGCGCTGGGCCTCGCCAATCGTGTGAGCCCCGATGCCACGCTGGTTGACGATGCCGTCGCCCTGGCCGCCCGTCTGGCCGACTACGATCCCGTCTCGATGACCGCAACCAAGCGCCTGTTCCATCGCGTGGCCGATTTGCCGCTGACGCAGGCGTTCGACGTCTCGCTCGACACGAACATGATGATGCGCAGCTTCCCCAAGCGCGTGCGTCCGTCATGAATGCACCGATGAAGCCGCTCGCCGGCGTGACGATTCTCGAACTGGCGCGCGTGCTGGCGTGCCCGTTCGCGGACATGATCCTTGCGGAACTGGGTGCCACGGTCATCAAGATCGAGCAGCCGGGCAGCGGGGACGAAACCCGCACGTTCGAGCCGAAAGTCGGCGACGAGTCGGCGTACTACTTCGCCTGCAACCGCAGCAAGCAGTCCGTCACGGCGAATATGAAGACGGAGGCGGGCCGCGCGATCATTCGCGATCTCGCCGCGCGCGCCGACGTGCTGCTGGAGAACTTTCCCGTCGGCACGCTCAAGCGCTACGGCCTCGATCAGGCGGCGCTGCGCGAAGCCAATCCGAAGCTCATTTACGTCTCCTGCACCGGCTTCGGCCAGACAGGCCCGTATGCGAAACGCAAAGGCTACGACACCGTCTTTCAGGCGATGGGCGGTCTGATGAGTCTGACGGGCGAGCGCGGCGGCGGTCCGGTAAAGCCCGGGTTGCCGATTGCCGACCTGTCGTCGGGGTTGTGGATCGCAATTGCCATTCTCAGCGCCTTGCAAGGGCGCACGCAGACCGGCGCCGGGTGTCACGTCGATTTCTCGATGCTCGACGGTCAGGTCAGTCTGCTCACGCTCGCCGCCGGACGCTACTTCGCGCTGGGCGAAGTGCCGCCGCGTCTGGGCACGGAACATCCGGGTCGTGTCCCGTCGGCCACGTTCGCGTGCAGCGACGGGGCTTACGTCCATATCACGTGCAGCGATCAGCACTGGCTGCCGCTGTGTGAATTGCTAGGACTCGACGAGCTGGCCGCCGATGCCACGCTCGCGACCAACGCCGGCCGTGTCGAGCATCGTGATCGCCTGATGGCGGCGCTGACGGCGGCGATCTCTCGCAAGACCCGTCGCGAACTGTGCGACGCGTGCGACGCCGCTGGTGTGCCTGCCGGTCCGATTCAGCATGTCGACGAAGTGCTTGCGGATCCCCACGTGCTGGCTCGCGGCATGGTGAGCGAGTTCGAGCATCCGTCGGTCGGCAAATTCGGCGCGCTGCCGGTGCCGTTCAAGTTCGACGGCTTCGCCGATCCGGAAGTGGGGCGTCCGCCGCTGCTGGGCGAGCACACCGATCCCGTGCTGGCAGGACTCGGCTACACGCCGGAGCAGATCGCGGCGCTGCGTCGCGATGGCGCCATCTGAATACGATTGAACAGGAAGCGAACAAGCATGAAAGATTGGGAGACATTGGAGGTCTTGCGCGGCGCAGACGGTGCGGATGGTGCAGAGGGCGCTGTCGTCGAGATCGTGCTCAACCGGCCGCAACAGCGTAATGCGCTCAATGCCGTGATGTGCGACGAATTGCGCACGGTCGTTCAGGCGTTGCGTGGCGACGATTCGGTGCGCTGTGTGATCGTGCGCGCCAACGGGCCGGTGTTCTGCGCAGGGGCGGATCTCAAGGAGCGTCAGGGCATGAGCCTCGACGACGTGCGTGCGCGTCGCATCAAGGCGTTTGCCGCTTATGATGCCATCGAGCAGATCGGCAAGCCGTGCATCGCATTGGTCGAAGGCCCGGCCATCGGTTCGGGCGGCGAGATCGCCATGGCGTGCGACTTCATCGTCGCGACTGACAACGCGGCGTTCCGCACGCCTGAAGCGCTTTGGGGGACCGTGGGTGCGACGCAACGCATGCCGCGCGCGGTGGGCAAGCGCCTCGCGAAGGACATGGCGTTCACGGGCCGCACGCTCTCGGCGCAGGAAGCGCGCGAGGCAGGATTGGTGTCGCGCATCGTGCCCGTCGACGACGCGCTGGACGCCGTGCGGGCCATGGCGCAGACCATCGCCGCCGCACCGGCGCTCGCCATGCGGCTGACGAAAGACTGCATCGACCGGGGCGTGGAAACCGATCCGGCCGGCGCGCTCGCCATCGAGATGCTGGCCATCGACACGCTGCTGCAAAGCCCCGACTGGGGCAGCAAGATTGCGCGTTTCGGCAGTGGGACGAGCAACGACGTGAATCACGCGGCCAATGCCGTGAATGGCGTCGAAGGTGTTAAGCAGGGAGGCAGTCATGCGTGAAATGGGCCACGAAGTCTATGCCAGCCAGTTCGGGCTGGAGGGGCCGGTAACGCTGCCCGCCATTCTTGCCGCGCGTGTGCGTGAGACGCCTACGGCCGAAGCGCTGGTGATCGACGGTGAGCGTATCGACTACCGAACGCTGGCGGCACGCGTCGAGCAGGCGGCCGCACGCATGGTGCATCTCGGGGTGCAGCACGGCGAACACGTCGGCATTCTGATGGGCAACTCGGTGAGCTGGGTGGTGCTGTTCTATGCCGCCGCATCGATTGGCGCGGTGGCGGTCCCCGTCAATACGCGCTTCAAGTCGGACGAACTGAATTACTGCCTGAGTCAGGGCGACGTGCGCGTGCTGTTCTACACCGACACGTTCCTCAACATCGATTACACGGCGTTGCTGCGCAGCGTCGAACCGGCTTTCGATGCGGCATTGCCTGGCGATTTTCTCCCGTTGTTGCGGCGCGCCGTGATGGTCGGCGACCGGTCGCGCGGACTGCCGCAGGCCGTCGAGCATTTCGACGATTTGCCCGACACCGCCGAGCTTCGTGCGGAAGTGGCGCGCCGCTCGGCAACGGTGTCGCCAGACGACATTCTGCTGATTCAGTACACCTCGGGCACGACGTCGTTCCCGAAGGGCGTGTTGTTGCGTCATCGCAACATGCTCACGAATGCGGCTGCTTCGGCGCTGCGCATCGGCGTGCGCGCCGACGATCGCTACTTCAGCGTGCGTCCGTTCTTCCACGTCGCGGGCACGACGATGTCGCTGCTCGTCTCGCTGGTCACCGGCGCCTGTCTGTTGTCGGTGCCGTCGTTCGACGTGGCGAAGGTGCTGACCATTCTCGACGAAGAGCGCTGCACGCTCACGTCCGGCAACGACACGATTTTCCTGATGATGATGGGGCACCCCGAATTCCGTCGCGAGCGCATTCATCTGCGCGGCGGCTGGGCGGCGGCCGGTCCCGAGATCATGCAGAAGATTCACGACGTGATGGGCGTGCCGCACATGGTCGGCGCTTACGGGCAATCGGAAGCGTCGCCGAACGTGGTGCTCAACGACTGGCGCGACCCGCTGGCATTGCGTGTGGGCGGCTGGGCGAGTCCGCATCCGGGCATCGAGATCCGCACGGTGTCGCCGGAGACGGGCGACGTGCTGGGGGCGAACGA
This sequence comes from Pandoraea sp. ISTKB, assembly GCF_001721285.1. Classification (NCBI taxonomy): domain Bacteria; kingdom Pseudomonadati; phylum Pseudomonadota; class Betaproteobacteria; order Burkholderiales; family Burkholderiaceae; genus Pandoraea; species Pandoraea sp. ISTKB. Next base: position 141,547 of record NZ_MAOS01000001.1, on the reverse strand, counting down.
GCCGGGCGAGATTCAGGTGCGCGGCTGGAGCGTGATGAAGGGCTACTACAACAAGCCGAAGGAGACCGCGCAGGCGTTCAGCGACGACGGCTGGCTGCGCACGGGCGACCTCGGCGTGATCGATGGCGAAGGACGCATGCGCATGATCGGCCGGCTGAAGGACGTGTTCCGCGTCGGCGGCGAGAACGTGGCGCCGGCCGAGGTCGAAGAGACGCTGTTCACGCATCCCGCCGTGCAACTCGCACAGGTCGTCGGTGTGCCGGATGCGCGTCTTGGCGAAGTGCCGGCGGCGTTCGTGGTGCTGCGCCCCGGGGCAGACGTCACAAGCGAGGCGCTCATCGACTGGTGTCGTGCGCGCGCTGCGAATTTCAAGGTGCCGAGGTATCTGCGGTTCGTCGATTCGTTCGATGGCATCGGCATGACGGGAAGCTCGAAAGTGCAGAAGAACAAGCTGCGCGACTACGCGATACGGGAGTTCGGCCTGTCGTGATGCGGTGAAAGCATCGCACAACGGCCGGACCTCATCAAAAAATCAAGATTGGAGGAGACATGACTTCACAGACGACGACGGCGTCACAGCCGTTCGGCGGCACACCCGCGCCTGCGGCGAGTGCAACGGTGGTCGAGGAATCGACCTATCGCAAGATCGCGTGGCGCACGCTGCCATTGCTGTTCGTGTGCTACATCATCAACTACATCGACCGTGCGAACATCGGCATCGCACAGATTCAGTTCAAGGCGGATCTGCACTTCAGCGATCTCGTCTACGGCATTGGCGCGGGGCTGTTCTTCGTCGGCTTTCTGCTCTTCGAGGTGCCGAGCAATCTGATGCTCGCCCGCATGGGCGCACGCAAGACGCTGCTGCGCATCATGACGCTCTGGGGTGCGGTGTCCTGCGCCATGATGTTCGTGCGCACGCCCACGGAGTTCTATGTCGCCCGCATGCTGCTCGGCGCGGCCGAGGCGGGTTTCTTCCCCGGCCTGATCCTGTATCTCAGCTACTGGTTCCCGGCGGAGCGGCGGGCGCGTGTGACTGCGTTGTCATTCGTCGCCATTCCGATTGCCACGATGATCGGTGCGCCCACGTCGGGCTGGATCATGCGCAGCTTTCATGAGATTCACGGACTGGCCGGCTGGCAGTGGATGTTCCTGCTCGAAGGGCTGCCTGCCATCGTGTTGGGCGTCGTGGTCTTCTTCGCGCTGGAGGACAAACCCGAATCGGCGAAGTGGCTGAGCGCGGACGAGAAGGCCCGGCTCACGAGCGTGCTCGGCGAGGAACGTCGTCAGAAAGCGAGCAAGGGTGGTCATGCCCATGGCCACGGCGGCACGCTGGCGGCGCTGCGCGACTGGCGCGTCTACATCGCGGGACTCGTGTCATTCTGTGCGTACGTGCTGGCCAGCACCATCGCGTTCTATGCGCCGCTGGTGATCCAGTCCACCGGTGTGAAGGATCCGTTCCACGTGGGGCTGCTCTCGGCGGTGCCGCCGGTGGTCGGCATCGTGTCGATGCTGATCGTCAGTCGTCATTCGGACCGCCATCGCGAGCGTCGCTGGCATGCTGCCGTGCCGCTGATGTTTGCGGCCGTCAGCCTGATGGTGATGCCGTATCTGTCGCACAACCTCGGGCTCGCCGTGCTGTTGCTCGCGATTGCGACGGCTGGACACCTGTCGAGTCTGTCGGTGTTCTGGACGATCCCGTCGACGTACCTGGCGCCCGCCAGCGCTGCGGCCGGGATTGCCGTCGTGAGCAGTATCGGGGCGCTGGGCGGGCTGGTCGGGCCGAGTGTGATCGGTTACGTGAAAACGACGACGGGCAGCCTGCCGCTGGGGTTGCAGGTCGCTGGCTGTTTCGTGTTGTTCGGCAGCGTGCTGTTGCTCGTCGGCATTCCGGCGCGGCTGTTGCCCAAGGGTGCTTCTCGGTCCTGACTCGTCGGCCTGAATCGCGGGCCTGAAACGGCGTTGCGAACCGCATGCATCGGCTGGGTAGTTCGGGAAGGTTTTGGGGTGTTCGCGGGTTTGACCGGGCATTGGCGAGGCGATAGCATGACGCCATTCCATTCCACCGTTCCGGCCCGCCCGACACATGCCCAAGCCTAACCCCTCGCGCTCGCCAGAACCGGCGAGCGCCGCACCGTCCGACTTGCGGCAACTCACGTCGTTTCAACTGCGTCAACTGACGAACATCTACACGAAGGGGTCGTCGAGCGTCTATGAGCGCAACTTCGGTCTGACGCTCAACGAATGGCGTTCCATTGCGCTGCTCCACAGCAGCGCGGGCATGTCGCTCAATCGCCTTGCCGAGCAGGCGCAGTTCGATCGCGGGCTGATGAGCCGCACGGTCAGTGCGCTCGAAGCGCGGGGCATCCTCCAGCGCAGCACCGACAGTGCCGATGCGCGCGGTGTCGTGATCTCGCTCACGGCGACCGGCCGCGATCTCGTCAAACAAGTCTTTCCCGTTGCCGAAGAACTCAACGACCGGCTGTTGTCCGTACTGACGCGCGCGGAGCGCGATGCATTGCCCAAGATACTTGACAAGCTCACGTATCAGGCAAGGATTATGCTGGATCAGGAGCGGGAAGAGGCTGGCGAAGACCTCTGATGTTGTTGTGGTTTGTGCGGTAAATTATTTGACAATGCATCATATGTCCCTTAGATTGACGAGCATCGTCAATGCGCGTCTGCGCGGTATTTCGAGGGACTTTTCATGCTTCAGACCCGCCTCACTCGGCTGTTGAATATCAAATATCCCATCATCCAGGCCGGGATGAGCTGGGCGTCGTCCAACGCGGCGTTGCCGATTGCCGTGTCGAATGCCGGCGGTCTGGGCGTGATCGCGGCCGGACCGATGTATCTCGATGCCTTTCGCGACACCGTGCGCGAGGTGAAGGCGGCGACCCAAGGCGCGTTTGCCGTCAATATCCCGTTGTATCGGCCGCAGGCCGAGCAGTTTCTCGATGTCATCGAGGAAGAAGGCGTGCCCGTCGTGATCGCGTCGCAGGGCGGTCCGAAGGCGCACCTTGCGCGCTTCCAGTCGCGAGGCGTTCGCTGGATACACGTGGTCTCGACGATGCCGCATGCGCGCAAGGCGGCGGACGCTGGCGTCGATGCCCTCGTGGTGGTCGGTGCGGAGGCGGGTGGACATCCGCCGGTCAATGGCGTGAGCACGCTCGTGGCCGTGCGCCGGGCCGTCGTCGAGTTCGATCTGCCGATCATCGCCGGAGGCGGTGTGGCGGATGGCTATGGCGTTGCGGCGTTGCTCGCGCTGGGCGCGGACGCCGTGCAACTCGGTACACGCTTTCTGGCCACGCGTGAGGCAGGCGTCCACGAGAATTACAAGCGTGCCGTGCTCGATACCGACATCGACGGCACGACGCTCGTCGGCGTGCGTGGATTGCCGGTGCGCATGACACGCAACCGTTTCGCCGAACGCGTGCTGCTTGCCGACAAAAACGAACCGGACGACGCGGCGTACGACACACTCTTCAAATCCAGCTCGCTCAAGCAGGCGGCGCTCGACGGCGACACGGACTGGGGCAAGGTGGAACTCGGTCAGTCGGCCGGGCTGATCGGCGACCTGCCCGGTGCGGCGGACGTCATGGCCCGGCTCGTGGCGGAATGCGAGAGCGCGGCGCACCGGCTCGCAGGCTGACCCGCTCGGCTTCGGGCACCCACACTGGCATGGACGACGACCGCGCACGGATTGCCGCCGGTCGTCGATTTCGTCATTTTTTTGTAATTTCTGCGTCAGTTCTCTGACGTCCCCCGCTCCTTAGACTGGCTTCACGTTGTTCACCGCAACGTCCGTATCCGGATGAACGAAGTCACGAAGTCAACTCAAGGAGCTCACATGCCCACTCGCCAACTGCGCGCTATCGCTGCGCGTACTGCTACTGCCGGCGCGCTGTTTGCCGCCGCCGCTGCTGCCGTCTTCCCCGCCCTGTCCGCGCATGCCGCCCCGGCGGCTACCGGTCCGATCAAGAACATCGTGCTCGTGCACGGCGCGTTCGTCGGCGGTGCCGGCTGGCGTCCGGTCTACGACCTGCTGGTCAAGGACGGCTATCACGTCACGCTGGTGCAGGAGCCGCTGACGTCGTTCCAGGAAGACGTGACCGCCACCAAGCGCGTGCTCGACGGTCTGGACGGCCCGGCAGTGCTGGTGGGCCACAGCTACGGCGGTGCAATCATCACTGAAGCGGGCAACGACGAACACGTCAAGGCGCTGGTGTACATCGCTGCGCACGCGCTGGATGTGGGCGAAACCGAAGCCAGCAACGGCAAGAAGTTTCCGAATCTGACCAAAGCGGTCGTGAAGACGCCGGACAACTACCTGTACCTGAACCCGAAGGACTATCCGGCCGACTTCGCCGCCGACCTGCCGCGTGCGCAGGCCGAATTCGAAGCCAACGCGCAGATGCCGACGGCCGCCTCGGTCTTCACCGCCCTGATTCCCGATCCGGCATGGAAGACGAAGCCGTCGTGGTATATGGTGGCCAAGGCCGACCGCATCATCAACCCGGATCTGGAACGGATGTATGCTGCACGTGCCCATGCGCACGCTGTCGAGATCGAGGGCGCCAGCCACTCGGTGTACGAGTCGCATCCGCAGGCCGTAGCGCGTCTGATCGAAGAAGCGGCGAACGCAGCGGGCAAGTAAGTCTGCGAGTAAGCTGGCGGTGACCGACGGTCGACCGCCAACCGGATGGCGGCCCTGGAGGCCGCCATGCCGTTATCGCTATTGGTTTTTTGAGAGCCTGCCGACACCATGCGCATTCTGGTCATAGATGACGAAGCGAAGACTGGCGAATATTTGCAGAACGGCCTGACCGAAGCCGGGTATGTGGTCGACGTGGCGCCCAACGGCATCGACGGTCTGCATATGGCGCAGGAGCTGACGTACGACCTGATTCTGCTCGACGTCATGATGCCCGGCATGGACGGCTGGACCGTCATGCGCAAGCTGGGCGATCGCACGCGCACGCCGGTGTTGTTCCTGAGTGCGCGGGGCACGCTCGAAGACCGTCTCAAAGGGCTCGATCTCGGCGCGGACGACTACCTCGTCAAGCCGTTTTCCTTTGCGGAGTTGCTCGCGCGCATTCGCATCATTCTGCGACGCGGGCAGCCGCAGTCGACCGACGATGTCTTACGTGTCGGCGATCTTTGCGTCGATGTGACCAAGCGTCGCGTCGAACGCGGCGGCACACGCATTACGCTGACCAACAAGGAATTCAATCTGCTGCACTTCTTCGTGCAGCACCCGGGCGAGGTCCTGTCGCGTGCGCTGATTGCATCGCGCGTGTGGGACATGAATTTCGACAGCGATACGAATGTGGTCGACGTGGCGGTGCGACGTCTGCGGCAGAAGATCGACGAGCCGTTCGCCACGCGGTTGATCCACACCGTGCATGGCGTGGGCTATCGCTGTGAGGAGATCGAATGACGGCCTTCTCCGGCACTACGGAAACGGCGCACGACAAACGCATGTCGCTCAGCACGCGTCTGGCGCTTGGCTTCGCGCTGATGGCGTTCGTCGCGATGGCGGTGGTCGGCTTCGCGCTGTACTGGAAGCTTGAGGCGCAGCTGGTGGTGCGCGACGATGGCGCGCTGGTCACGCGTGTCGATCAACTGCGCACGTTGATGCAGGATGTCGACGCGCACGATCTCATTCGCGACAAGCCGCATCTGTTCGCCAACATGCTGGGGAACACCGAGTCGCTGCTGGTCGTGGGATATCCTGGCGAGCCGCCGCTCATCGAGGTGAATCCCGGGCGTGCGATCGTGCCGCCGGTCACGCCCGTCGCCCCCGACGCCCCGTTGACGCTCGACGCCGTGCATCACACGCAGGCCGCCGACGGCACGCCGTTCATCTACGTGGCTGCGACCGCGCATGGGGTTACCGGCCAGCGCGATCTGCAAATCATGTCGGGTCGCCTGATGACCGAGCGCACGCGCATGCTGAGCGATTACCGCACCCAGATCTTCCTGTTTGCGACGACAGCGGCCTGTCTCGCGGCGCTGTTCGCGTTCTGGCTGGCGCGGCGTGGCATGCGTCCGCTGCGGCGGCTGGCGGTGCAGACGGCGTCCATCGGCGTCGGCACGCTCTCCACGCGGCTGCCGCAACGCGATACCCCGGCCGAACTCGATGCGCTCGTCGTGTCGATCAACGCGATGCTCGGACGGCTGGAGCGGGGCTTCACGCAATTGCAGCAGGTCTCGGCCGACATGGCGCACGACTTGCGCACGCCCATCGGCAACTTGCTGGGGCAGACGGAAGTCGGTCTCAGCCATTCGCGCGAGCCCGTGTATTACCAGCGTCTGCTGGGATCGAACTTCGAGGAGTTGCAACGTCTCTCGAAGATGATCGACAACATGCTGTTCCTCGCGCGTGCCGAACACGCGGATCACGCTATCGATCGTCGTTCGCTGGACGTGAATGATGAATTCGAACGCATCGCCGATTACTTCGAGGGGCTGGCAGACGAGCGTGGCCTGCGCATCGAACGCGAAGGCGACGGCGAAGTGCTGGCCGACGCCCAACTGCTGCGCCGCGCGATGGCCAACCTGATGGCAAATGCGGTGCGGCACGCGAACGAGGGCAGTGCGATTCGCCTGATCGCGGAGCAACGCAGCGACGAGACGCTGCTGCATGTGGAGAACCTTGGCGCGACGATCGAGGCGGCGCATCGCGATCGTTTGTTCGACCGGTTTTATCGGGCGGACGCGTCGCGGCAACGGTCGTCCGAGTCCAGCGGTCTCGGGCTGTCCATCGTGCGAAGCATCATGCAATTGCACGGCGGCGCGTGGCGCGTGACGAGCGAGAACGGCGTGACGCGCTTTACGCTGGTATTCCCGAAGGCGTGACGCCCGTGGGCGTCACGACCGAATGCCCCCGCTTCCCGATTTCCCTATCGCGTCCCACCGTTGATCGGGAAGTCGGGCTTGGCATCCTTCGCCGTCAGTCCCCATTTCTTCAGCAAGAGATCATAGGTGCCGTCCTTCTGGAGTTTGAGTAACGCCTGCCGGATCAGGTTGGCCAGTTGCTTGCCTTTCTCATCGACGCCGAAGCCGATTCCGTAAGGGGCTTCCGCGTTGTAATAGACGACCTTGTACTTCGCGGGAAACTTGCTCTCGTTGTAGTACCCGATCGGCGAGTCTACCCACGCCACCTGACTCGCCCCGGTCGACAGCGACAGCAGCGTCATGTTCGAGTCGGGGTAGGTGGCTACCGTCACCGGTTGCTTGCCCGCCTTCTGACATTTATCGCTCAGTACGCTGGCCTTTTCCATGGTTGCCGTGCCGCGTGGCAGCGCGAGTTGCATGCCACAGAGATCGTCGAGCGATTGCAGCTTCGTCGCCTTGGACGGCAGCGCGATGACCGTCAGCCCCATGTCCAGATAATCGACGAAGGTCACGACCTTCTGGCGCGACGTGAAGTCCGAGAGCGACAGCAGGACATCGAAGCGGTTGGCGCTCAGCCCCGGAATCAGCGCATCGAAAGAGGATTGCGCGAGCCTGACCTTCAGATCGAGCACCGCCGCTGCGGCCGACAGCAATTCCGGCGTGAAGCCGACGATATTGCCGTCCGCATCGACGAACTTGATTGGCGCGACATCGGGATTGACGCCTGCCGTGAGCGTGCCCCGATCGCGGTAGAACTTCGGCACCTGCGCGGCCAGCGCCGGATCGACTTTCGGGGCGGGCAGGGGCGTTGTCTCCACCGCGTACGCCGCGTCGGAGACGCCAAGTGACAGCGTGGCAAGTGCGGTGGCACAAGCGATGGAAAATACGCGACGTGTCGCGCAGAGGAAGTGACGAGTCATGCGAAGGCCTCGGTGAAGGGGACGTGCCGGGCACGTCCGGATGGCGATGAATGCCGGCGGGTCATGCCGCCCGCTGTGGGCTGTGGGCGAAGTCCCGGTGATGCCAGAGCAGGCAGTCGGCCTCCCGCGCGTCGTTGACGGTGGCCTTGACGATCTGCCCGACGATGATGCTGTGGGTGAATCCGTCGTGCACCTTCGCCAACTGGCATTCGAAGACGACGACCGCGTCGAGCAATGTCGGCACGTCGAGATCGCCCGTGCGCCAATGCGCCGGGTCGAATCGTTCCGGGCCGCGCAGCGACGTGAAGCGTCGCGCCACCGGCAACTGCTCGGCCGACAGCAGATTGACCGCGAAGCGACGGGTGCGAAGCAGGACGTCGTGCGCGGACGCCGACTTGTTGACGCACACGAGAATCGTTGCCGGGTCGGCCGACAGGCTGCATACCGACGTGGCGATCAGTCCGGAGGGCGTGCCTTGCTCATAGGTGGTCACTGCCGTGATGCCGCTGGCGAAGCAGGTCATGGCGTGACGGAAGACGTCGGTGGAAATTTGTTCGTTCATGCTCATACCTCATGAATTCCGATGAGGCCGATGCCTCGTTCATTCGTCGTTCAGTCACCGTAATGCAGCGTACCGAGGCCGAGGTTGCCGCGCAGTGTGCTGGCGGCGTACTCGGTGCGGAACAGGCCGCGACGTCGCAGTTCGGGCAGCACGAGTTCGACGAAGTCGTCGAGGCCGCCGGGAAGGATGGCGGGGCACAGGTTGAAGCCGTCAGCAGCGCCTTCGCGGAACCATGCCTCCATGTCGTCGACGATGTCCTCGGCCGTGCCGATGAGCTGACGTCCGCCCGATGCCCGGATCTTGTAGAGCTGGCGAATCGAGAGATTGTCGCGACGCGCCATTTCGATCAGGCCGTTGCCGATGCTGCTCACCGGCCCGGAACTGGTATCCGGCACCGGGCCGTCGAGGTCGTAGCCGGAGAGGTCGCCCAGCGTGCTGTAGAGGATCGACAGACCGCTCAGCGGATCGATCAGCTCCTGCAACCGATCGAACTTGTCTTGCGCTTCTTGCCGGGTTCGGCCGACGTAAGGCGTCAGGCCGGGCATGATCAGGAGCTGATCCGGCGTGCGGCCGTATTTCGCGAGACGGCCTTTCAGATCGGCGTAATAGGCCTTGGCCGACGCAATGTCGAATGAGGCGCTGTACACCACGTCGGCATTCTTCGCCGCAATTTCCCGGCCAGCCTCGGCCGCACCCGCCTGCACGATGATCGGACGGCCTTGCGGGGTTCGGGCGGAGTTCAGCGGCCCCCGGACCTGAAAATGTTTCCCCTTGTGGTTGGGGACATGCAGCTTGTCCTCGTCGTAAAACACGCCCGAGGCCTTATCCCGGATGAAGGCGTCGTCTTCCCAGCTATCCCAGAGCTTCTTCACGACGTCGACGAATTCGTCGGCGCGTTCGTATCGCACTTCGTAGCCGAGATGCTCGTCGCGATTGAAGTTCCACGCTTCCTGCTGCGACCAGGAGGTGACGACGTTCCAGCCCGCGCGACCCGCACTGATGTGGTCGATGGAGGCGTACTTACGCGCGATGTGGAAGGGCTCGTTGTACGTGGTCGACGCGGTGCCGACGAGGCCGATGCGCGACGTGCACGCGCCGATGGCCGCGAGCAGCGTGAGCGGTTCGAGTTCGGCATTCTTCGCGTCGCGCGCTGCCGAACCGCGAGGCGTGTCGGAGGCTCTTACGCCGACGCCGTCCGCGAAGAAGATCATGTCGAACTTCGCGGCTTCCGCCTTGCGTGCGCTTTCGAGGAAATAGTGGAAATCGATGGCGCCGTCGGCCGGCACATCGGGATGCCGCCACGCGGCCATGTGATAGCCCAGATAACGCATCGAGACACCGAGTCTCATCATTCCGTCGTTTGACATGTCGAATCCTGTTTTATCGAGTTTGTTATCGAGTGGGATGGGCGAGCGCGCGTCGTCATCCGCGCACATTGGCGAGAAAGCGTTTGCTGCGCTCCGTGCCCGAGCCCTGGAAGATGTGTTCGGGCGGCCCCTGATCGACGATGCGCCCGCCGTCCATGAAGACGACGTGATTCGAGACCTTGCGCGCAAAGTCCATCTCGTGCGTGACGACCACCATCGTGGTGCCGGCGCTCGCCAGTTCCTTCATGACGTCGAGCACCTCCTGCACCAGTTCCGGGTCGAGCGCGCTGGTGGGCTCGTCGAAGAGCATGACCTCGGGCTCCATGGCGAGCGCGCGGGCGATGGCAACGCGCTGCTTCTGGCCGCCGGAGAGTTGGGACGGGTAGTGATTCATCTTGTCCGACAGGCCCACTCTCGCGAGCAGATACTTGCCGCGTTCGATCACGTCCTTGCGCGCGGCGCCGCCGACGATGCGCGGACCGGCGAGCACGTTATCGAGCACCGAGTAGTGCGGAAAGAGATGGAACCCCTGAAACACCATGCCGAAGTAACGTCGCTGACGATCCAGTTCGCGCTTGGGCAGGCGCACGCAGCGTGTGCCGCGCATCTCGCTGCCCAGCACTTCGCCGTTGAACGTCACCACGCCGGCGTCGATCAGGTCGAGCATGTTGATGCAGCGAAGCAGCGTGCTTTTCCCCGACCCGGAGGGGCCGATGATGGCGACCACGTCGCCGCGATAGAGGTTGAAGTCGATGCCGTGCAAGGCGGTGAACGTGCCGAACTGCTTCGTCACATTGCGCATTTGCAGCAGCGGGGGCTGCGCGCGCAGATGGATCGCATCGTGGGTCGTGTTCATCACGGATGAACTCCTTTTCCAAAGCGCTTTTCGAGCAGGAGCTGACCGCACATCGCCAGACTGGTGAGGAACAGATACCAGAGACAGGCGACGGTCAGCAGGGGAATGGTCTCGAAGGTCGTCGAGTAGATCAGTTGCACGGTCGTGAGCAACTCCACGTAGCCGATGACCGAGGCGAGCGACGTGTTCTTGAACATCGTGATCAGCTCGTTGGCCAGCGGCGGAATGATGACGCGCACGGCCTGCGGAATGACCACGTGCCACATCATCCGGAAGTCGCTCATGCCCATGGCCTTGCAGGCTTCGCGCTGACCCTTGTCGACCGCACCCAGGCCGCTGCGAAAGATCTCGGCGCTGTGGCCGCCGAGGTAGATTGCCAGCCCGATCATGGCGGCGCTCAGGCGTGAGATCACGTTGCTCGTATCGATGTCGAACAGATTCATGTTCAGGAACGGCACCGGCAGATAGAAGCGGGGCACCAGCGCCGAGATGAAGAACAGGAAGAGCAGCATGGCGAGCGTGGGCGTGGCCCGCACGATCCATATGTAGGCGAAGGCCGCGCCACGCAGCACCGGGTTTTCCGCCATGCGACAGGCCGCGACGATGCCGCCGAGCACCAGGCCGAGCGCACTGGCCAGTGCCGTGAGGATCAGCGTGTTGCGCAGGCCGGCCAGCACGCGGGCATTGAAGAGGTAGTGCCCGACAACGTCCCACTGCCAGCGCGGGTTGTCGATGAACCATTGGTAGAAAAGGATCAGCGCCACGCCGAACAGGCCGTACCAGAGCCAGTCCGATTTCTTCGGACGGGGATGGATGCGTTGGTCCGCAGGCGGTGCCGGTACGGCGTCGTCGCGCGCCGCCGGTGGCGGGAGCGTGTACGTGGTTTCGTTACTCATGGGGTGAGTCATCCTCTCGAATATTGGGGTAAACCCCTTTTTCAATACATCTCGTTATTGCCGGTTTTTTCGTCGCCTGACCCCATAGAATGGGGAGATGTAAGAAGGTTAGAAAGTCAAAATCCGCTTGTGAAATGCTTTCTTTTTGCAAATCGATAATGTTTTGTTATTGGGTGCGCAGATGAAACTCCGCCAACTTGAGGCCTTCCGTGCCGTGATGCTTCACCAGACGGTCACGCTCGCGAGCGAGATGCTGCATATCTCGCAGCCTGCGACGACGCGTCTGATCGCGGATCTGGAGCGGTCGCTGAAATTCCGGCTGTTCGAGCGCGTGAAGGGACGGCTGTATCCGACGGTGGAGGCGCGTGCGCTGTACGAGGAAGTGCAGCGCTCTCTGGCGGGCGTGGATCGCATCGCCCGGGCCGCGGACGAGATTCGGAACATGCAGCGCGGCACGTTGCACGTGGCCGCCGCGCCGGCGCTGGCGCTTTCGTTCCTGCCGCATGCCATTTCGGACTATCTGAAGACCCGGCCCGAAGCGCATGTCTCGATGGTCATGCACTCGACCCGTTCGATTGTCGATATGGTCGTGGGGCAGCGTTGCGACGTCGGCTTTGCCCGTCTGTCCCTGAGCCATTCGACGGCGCACGGCGAGCGACTGGTGGCAGCGAAGATGGTCTGTGCGCTGCCTGCCGGGCACCCGTTATGCGACCGGGCCGCCATCGGTCCCAAAGACCTGGCGGGCGAACGTTTCGTGGCACACCCGCGCAGCGTGGAGGCGCGACTGCAAATCGATGCGTTGCTCGCGTCGCATGGCGTCGAGGTCAAGCTGCAAATGGAGAGCCAGATTTCCTACGCAATCTGCTCGTTCGTCGAGGCGGGGGCCGGCGTCGCGCTGATCGACGCTTTCAGTGCGTGGAGTTACCGGGGGACGGGGGTGGTATTCAAGCCGTTCGAACCGGCGATCTTTACCGATACGTCCGTGTTGACGCCGTCGCAGCGGCCCACACCGTTGCTGCTGAATTCGTTCGTGGACCATGTGCGCGCGTTCGCGAAGGAGAAGCTGGGCGACGCCATCGTCACCGGCACATGATCCGGTGCGTACGGCGTTTCGTATAATTCCGCGCTGGCAATATCTCTTCCCTGAACGTAGTTACTCGCAGGCACCCGAATGAACAGTAGGAACAAGGCGACACTCATTGGTCTGAGCGCAGTAGTGCTCTGGGCGTCCATCGTGGCGCTGATTCGTGGGGTGAGTGAAAGTCTCGGGGCGACGGGCGGGGCCGCCGCGATCTACACGGTGGCGTCGTTGTTCCTCGTGATGACGGTGGGATTTCCGAAACTCGGCACGTTCCCTCGTCGTTATCTGCTGTGGGGCAGTGTGCTGTTCGTCGCGTACGAGCTGTGTCTGTCGCTGTCCATCGGCTACGCGAATACGGCGCGTCAGGCGATCGAGGTCGGCATGGTCAATTACCTGTGGCCGACGTTCACGCTCGTCAGCGCAATCGTGTTCAACAAGCAGCGGGCCAACTGGCTCGTCGTGCCCGGGTTCGTGCTGTCGATGCTTGGCATCTGCTGGGTGCTCGGTGGCGATCAGGGGCTCGATCTGCCGGGCATGGCGCTCAACGTGGCCGACAATCCGTTGAGCTACGGTCTGGCGTTCGTCGGCGCCATCATCTGGGCCGCGTACTGCACGGTGACGGCCAGAATCGCCGACGGCAAGAACGGTGTCACGCCGTTCTTCATGCTCGTTGCCGTGGCGTTGTGGCTCAAGTATTTCGCGGGTGGCGGCGGCGCCATGACGTTCGATCTGCACGCGGGTATTTACCTCGTGCTGGCTGCGGCGGCGATGGGCTTCGGATATGCCGCGTGGAACGTCGGCATTCTGCGGGGCAACGTGACGATTCTCGTCGGCGCCTCGTATTTCATCCCGGTGCTGTCCGCCGCGCTCGCGGCGCTTCTGCTGCACACGCCGCTGTCCGCGCCGTTCTGGTGGGGCGCTTGCATGGTCTGCGGCGGCTCGATTCTCTGCTGGCTCGCCACGCGTGCCGGGCGCGGTCGCCGTGAGGCGCAGGTGCGCACGGGCGACGGCGTCTGACAAGCCGCTGCGGCACTTCATGCACCAAAGGGCAATGCGTTGCCCGAAATCCCGATAGTCCTCTGGCCGGTCCTGCGCAAGACTGGTGAGCCTGCGTCGCACGCCCACCCGCCCGGCAAGGAGACTCTCATGGCCAAGGCAGACCCCACGTCGGCCGATGTCTCGGCCATCGATCTGTCGCTGGTACAGGGCGATCTCGGCTTCCATCTCCAGCGACGCCTGCGACTCATCCCCGACATCGGCATGGGGACGGTACGACGGGCGCTGCAATTGCCTCTGTCCGCCGTGCTGGGCAAAGTCGTCAAGGCGCTGGTCTGACGGGGACGCTGCCATGACGACGCCTTCGACGCCTCCTGCCTCGCCGTCTTCATCGAATTCGTCCGCGTCGTCCCCGCTTGCGGAGTCGCCACAAAGTACCGGTGGATGGTTCGGCGCGCTGGGTCTTACGCTGCTTGCCGTGGTGCTCGCAGTCGTCATCGTGATCGGCGTACGGGCGACGTTGCTATACGAAGGGCGTCGTGCCGTGCTCGATCATGCGCGCGAGGCGAACCACCGTGCAGCGCTGCTGACGGCGCACGTCGTCGAGCGCGACATCGCGGCGTGCATGCGCGCACCGGACGGTGTGGGCAAGGCCGATGCCATGTCGCGGTGTCTGGCGCAGTTCGAGCAGCGCCCCGACGGCAAGGGGGAGCGTTCCGACATCGATGCAGGGTACTTCCCACGCCTGTTCGCGGGCGTCGTTGCCGGCTCGCACGACACTGTTTCGTTGCTCGGCCCCGATGGCAGCGTGCTCGCCAGTACCGACCTGCAACAGCGGGGCACGCATCCAGCGCGGTCCGCTGCCGCTGCCGGCGCCACGTCGGCGGATGACGTCGACGGTGACTTTCTCTACGTCTGGCAGCCGCTCACGGACTTGCCGCTGCATATCGAGATCCGGTCCGCCAAGCGGGAGATTTTCGCGGACTGGCGAGATCGCGCCTTCTGGGTCGCGGGCCTGACGGCGGCGCTGGGTGCAGGTTGTGCCGTGCTTGCAACGCTGCTGGGCCGACAGCGACGTCGCCGAAAGCTGGCCGAAGCGGCGTTGCAACGCATGGCGAGTACCGACCCGCTCACGGGGCTGGCCAATCGCCGAACGCTGGACGAAGCGTACGACCGCGAATGGCGCCGTGCACAACGCGAACACGCGCCGCTGTCGCTGCTGTTCATCGACGTCGACCATTTCAAGACGTTCAACGATCGGTACGGGCATCCCGCCGGCGACGAAGCGCTCGTTGCCGTCAGTCATGCGATATCGCGCTCCATCCGCCGTCCCGGCGACGTTGCCGGCCGATATGGCGGCGAGGAATTCATGGTGATTCTGCCGAGAACCGATCCCTGCGGGGCGCGTGATGTCGCCGAACGCGTACGCGTTGCCGTGCGCGCCGCGGCTATCGAGCACGACGGAAGTCAGCACGGGCACGTGACGGTGAGCATCGGTGTGGCGGGAACGGGGCCGATCCCGTCGGGCACACCCGACCTGCTGCTGCAAGCGGCGGACGAAGCCCTTTATTCAGCGAAAAGCGGCGGTCGCGACCGCGTCACGATTCACCCAACCTATGGAGGTGTTCCATGTCCGGCGATCTGACTCTGGAGCAACGCAAGGCGGCTGGCAAGATGGCACGCGAACGGGCGGCGCGCGCCCAGCAGGCAGAAGTCGGGAACGTGGACCGCGATCCCGTCGCGTTGCTGCGCCAGAACAGCGCCGGGCGGGTGGATGCGCTTGTGCCACTGCGATACGGCCGCATGTCGGTCTCACCGTTCACGTTCTATCGCGGCAGCGCGGTATTGCAGGCGCACGATCTGGCGAAAACGCCGTCGACAGGCTTCCACTTCCCGATCTGCGGCGATGCCCACCTGATGAATTTCGGCGGGTTTGCGACGCCGGAACGTCAGCTCGTGTTCGATCTCAACGACTTCGACGAAGTGGCGCCAGGGCCGTGGGAGTGGGATCTCAAGCGGCTCGCTGCGAGCTTTGCCATCGCGGGCGAACACATGAGCGTGGATCGCGGGACGATTCGCGACATCGTGGCGATGGCAGTACGTGAGTACTGTGAACGCATGACGGAGTACGCGGGATACAGCGCCCTCGACCTCTGGCATGAAATCGTCACCTTCGAGCGCATGGCCGAGACGGCGGTGACGAGCGAAGGACGACGCCTGATCCGGAAGACGGCGCAGAAGGCCGCAGGTCGTTCACACGAAGCCATGCTCGACAAGATGGCCAAGCTTCAGGACGGCAAGTGGATCATTCAGGACGCGCCGCCGGCGCTGTTCCATCCGTCCGGACCGAATTCGCTGCTGGGCAACGCGCAGGCCTGGTCGGATACGAAGGCATGGAAGGGCAAACTCGCGCAGGCGTTCGACGAGTACCTCGGCACGCTGCCGGTCGACCGGCGCGCACTCATCGGGCAGTTCCAGCTTCAGGACATCGCTTTCAAGGTCGTGGGTGTGGGCAGTGTCGGCACGTTCTGTCTCGTGATGTTGTTCGTCGACGCGCATGGCAAGCCGTTGTTCCTGCAAGTCAAGGAAGCGCGCGAATCGGTCATCTCTCACTATTTCCCGACGGGCAAGGTCACCCATCAGGGACTGCGCGTGGTGGCGGGACAACGGCTGCTGCAAGCGGCGAGCGACGCTTTCCTTGGCTGGACGACCGGCCCGAATGGTCGCAACTTCTACTTCCGCCAGTTGCGCGACATGAAGGTCTCGGCAGACGTCGAGCGCATGAGCGACACGATTCTGTCGGGCTACGCGCGCATTTGCGGCTGGGCGCTCGCACGGGCGCATGCCAAGTCGGGCGGGATGGCCGTGGAGATATCGTCCTACGCGGGCGACGGTAAGCGTCTGGCCGATGCGATGACCGAGTACGCGCTGGCTTACGCAACACAGAATCAGAAGGACTATGACGCCTTCATCCGTGCCTGCCGCTCGGGCAAGCTGGTGGCGCGCAGCGACGAGGACATGGCGTCCGATTTCCGCGTGTGAGCAGGGGCGGACGCGGGCTCTCGCGACGTCATGCGACGTTGCGCGTAGCCCGCTCCACGGCGGCCAGCAGATCGCTGCCGAGAAAAGGCTTTTTCAGTAGCTCGTGCGACCCGATGCCACGCACGGCGTCGCGCAGGGACGACGTGTCGTGGGCGGTCACGAAGACGACTGGCGGGCGCGGCAAGGGCAGCAAGGCGTAGAACGCCGGTCCGGTCACGCCCGGCAACTGGATGTCCGCGACGAGGCACCGGGCCCGTGTCACGGACTCGACGATATCCGCGTCCGTTGGACTGGAAAACGCACGGGTGCGATAGCCGGCGATGCTCAGCAGTCGCTCGATGGCACGACGCAAGCCTTCGTCATCTTCGAGAATCGCGACGAAGGTTTCCGACGGTAGCGGGCGGCGAGCGTGTTCCATATGACGTCATTTTTCTTCGGAACCTGCGCGGCCTTCTATCGGGACTTGGGGCAAAACCGGTTCCCCCAAGGGGCAATTCAGTGCGGCGTGACTTGCTCGAGGGGATCGCCGCTCCGTGTCGATTCGCCCGCAAGTGCTGTGGGGGCAAGCGGCAACCAGAGAACGAACTCGGTGCCGCGAACTGCTTTTCGCCGTGCGGTGACCGTGCCCCTGTGCGCTTCGACGATGGAGCGCACGATGGACAACCCCAGACCGGTGCCGCGTGACTTTGTCGTGTAGAACGCTTCGAAGAGTTGCTCCACGTTCTGGTCGGGAATGCCGACGCCGTTGTCGCTGACAATCAGCTCGACACCGTCTCCCCATGTTTTCGTTGCGATGGACAGCACACGATCCGGATGCTCGGCATTCTCCATGGCATCCATGGCATTGATCGCGAGATTGAGCAGTACCTGCTGTAACTGCACCTGATCGGCAAGGACCTGCGTGCCATGCGTGTCGAGCGAGACATCGACCACGATGCCGCGACGTCGCGCTTCCGGGCGGACAAGCGAGGCGGCGCGCTCAAGGACAGCATCGAAATCGACGGGCGTGAAGGTAATGGATTGCTTCTGAAGCAGCGCCCGCAGACGCACGATGACATCGTTGGCGCGCAGAGCGTCACGCCTGACGTCATTCAGGATTTCGCCAATCTCACGCATGGCGTGAGCGTTGTCGGGGGCGGTGCGCATCAGGAGATCGGCGGCGTCGACGTTGCTGAGGATGGCCCCGAGCGGCTGGCCGACCTCATGGGCAATCGATGCACTCAGTTCACCCACTGTGGCGATGCGCGCGGCTCGTGTGAGGTCGGCACGCCGTGTGGCGGCCTCACGCTCGGCGAGCTTACGTTCGCGACGTTGCTTGAGCAGGGCGAGAATGGTGATGGACTGCGCGGCGATGACGATCAGGACAAGGAGCGCCTCCACTGGCGGCGCTCACGAGGCCTGCAAATTCGCTTCGGCGGCTCGCCGCTCGGCGTTGCGCAGCAATTCGGCGAGCGATGACGCCCCGAGCTTGCGCATGAGATCAGCGCGACAGCTTTTGATGGTTCGCTCGCACAGACCGAGTTCGGCGGCAATCTGCTTGTTGCGCAGTCCCTTCGAGATGCCTTGCAATACGACACGCTCACGACCGCTGAGGGTTGCGTCTGTATCGTCGCTCTGCATCTCGCCTGGCGGGGATTTCGCATGTGCCAGACCGATAGCGGTCTCGACGGCGCCAACCAGCGCATCGCGTCCAAACGGCTTGATCAGAAAATCCACGGCGCCGCCTTTCATCGCTTCGACCGAACGCGCCACGTCGCCGTAGCCACTCATGAACACGACCGGTAACGAGGAATCCTGACGGCGCAGTGCGCGTTGAAGGTCGAGCCCGCTTGGGCCGCCAAGCTCGAGATCGAGCAGCACGCAGCCGGGACGAGCGTCGGGCTCGCTGACGAGAAACTCTCCCGCCGAGGCGTACTCCTTCGTGTGATAGCCCGACGCCGAGAGCAGGCGAGAGAGCGCTGCGCGCATGGAAGCGTCGTCGTCGACGACATGCACTACCGAATCACGACACTCGTTCATGGCATCCCGCGTCATACGCGCCTCTGTTAGATCCCCTGGTTCGGTCATGCCTTCATCCGGTGTAGGAATTTTTCTGATGAAGGTTATTTAAATTATCCAGGCAGGTATTCGAATGATTCCTATGGAAATTGTTAAGAAGATTTTTAATGGATATCTCGAATATCGAGCGTTTTTGAATTGATAGCACCTCTGAATAAATTCGTAAAGACCGTTTTTTGATGCGAGGTGAGTGATCTTTCGTATACGGCCGTTTTAAAGACATATGAGGCGACTTCGCCTCTGATGATCGTCATGGCAGCTCGTATGAGAATGCGCTTCCATGCTGTGAGAATTCGAGTCTCGGATCATGTTCCCGTTGCCCCAAAGGGCGGGCGTGTTTTCCCCAAACACCTATGTCAATGTCGAAAACCTCCGCAGAGAATGACTTCCGTTGATTCACGATCACGATGTCGTCACGCTTCTCTATGTAACAGCGGAGGTCTTCATGAAATGCCAGTCGGTTGTTGCCACGATTGCGTTGGTCGCCGCGACCCTTTCGGGGCCAGTGGTCCATGCGCAGTCGTCTCCCGTCGCGCCCGCCGATGCGACGCGCGCCACGCTCGATGCGAATGCAAAGCTTCGCAATTTCCTTCCCTTTGCGAACAAGCAGGATTTTGAAGATATCCAGCGCGGTTTCATCGCCGATTTGTCGAATCCGGTGATCAAGGGCGCTGCGGGGAACACAGTCATCGACCTGACGCAGTACGACTTTCTGAAGCAGAACATGGGGGGAGAGGCACCGCCCACCGTGAATCCGAGTTTGTGGCGGCAGTCGCAACTTCTCTCGGCGCATGGCCTGTTCAAAGTGGTCGACGGCATCTATCAGGTGCGTAACGTCGATCTCGCGAACATCACTTTCGTGCGCGGCAAGACGGGGTGGATCGTGATCGATCCGCTGACGTCCGCCGAGACGGCGAAGGCGTCGCTCGATCTTGTGAACAGCAAAGTGGAGAAGCTGCCAGTGACCGGCGTGATCTTCACGCATAGCCACGTCGATCACTTTGCCGGCGTGCGTGGTGTCGTCGACGAGAAGGACGTGCGCTCTGGCAAGGTGCCGCTCGTGGCGCCTGAAGGCTTCATGGAAGAGGCCGTTAGCGAGAACGTGTTTGCCGGGACGGTGATGAGCCGCCGCGCGTCGTACATGTACGGCAATCTGCTGCCGAAGAATCCGAAGGGCAACGTCGGGGGCGGCCTTGGTCTGACGACGGCAGCCGGGACGATCACATTATTCGAGCCGAGCAAGCTCATCAAGAAGACGGGCGAGACGCTCAACATCGACGGCGTGGACATCGTCTTCCAGATGGCGCCCGGCACCGAAGCGCCGGCGGAAATGCTGTTCTACTTCCCGCAGTTCAAGGCGATCGATCTGGCCGAGGATGCCACGCATACGTTGCATAACATTCTGACGTTGCGCGGTGCCAAGGTTCGTAGCGCGCAGAAGTGGGCGCACTATCTCGACGAAACAATACGCCTCTGGGGCAAGGACGCCGTGGTGTCATTCAGCAGTCACCATTGGCCGCAATGGGGTAACGAACGTGTCGTGGAGCATCTGGAGAAGCAGCGTGACCTGTATCGCTACATTAATGACCAGACGCTTCGCATGGCCAATCAGGGCATGACGATGCATGAGATCGCGGACCAGTTCCAGTTGCCCGATTCGCTGGCCAAGGAGTTCCCCAATCGGGGCTATTACGGCAATTTGAAGCATAACGTGCGCGCGACATATCAGCTGTATCTCGGCTGGTGGGACGGCAATCCGGCGAACTTCGATCCCTATCCGCCTGCCGAGGAGGCGAAGCGCTACGTGGCGCTCATCGGCGCAGACAAGATGCTTCATGAGGCGAAGGCGGCTTTCGACAAAGGCGACTATCGCTGGGCGGCGGAACTCACCAACAAGGTCGTGTTCGCCCAACCGACCCATCAGGCAGCGCGCAAGCTCGAAGCGGCATCGCTGGAGCAGTTGGGCTATCAGGCGGAGTCGGGGCCCGTACGTAACTTTTACCTGACCGGTGCGCAAGAGTTGCGTGATGGTGTCCACAAAGTGGCGGCGCCCAACACGTCGTCACCGGACATCATCCGTAGCATGACCACCGAGATGTTCCTCGACTTCCTTGCCATTCACCTGAACGGGCCGAAGGCGGCGGGTAAGGCGTATGCGTTCAACGTCGACTTCCCCGACACCAAGGAGAAGTACGCGCTGACGGTGAAGAACGGCGTGATGAACTACAGCAAGGACACCGTCTTGCAGAAGGCAGATGCCAACATCAGCCTGAATCGAACGACGCTGGACGACATTGCGCTCGGCAAGTTGCAGCTCGGCAATCTCGCCGACAGCGGTCAGGTGAAGTTCGACGGCGACCGCGCGAAGTTCAAGGAAATGCTCGGCCTGTACGACAAGTTCGACTTCTGGTTCACGATCGCGGAACCGTGATCCGTGCGGACGTAACGCGGTAAAGAAATGGTCGTAAAGCAATGCCCGCACGTTCGACGACGTGCGGGCATTTCCGTTTTTCACGGATCGGTGAAAGCGCGTGGCGCGTTTAGATGGGCGTCGGCGCGTTCTCGGCGATCAAGCCCTGCGATTTGAGTGCGGTCCACAATTCGGCGGGAATCGCTGCGCTCGCGAGCGCTTGATTCTCTTCGATACGCTCAGGGCGGCTCGCACCGGGAATCGCACCGGCCACCGCCGGATGGGCCAGCGAGAACTGGAGCGCCACGGCGCGAATGTCCACGCCGAACTGTTGGCAGACGTCGCGAATGCGGGCGACACGCGCGAGTAACTCGGGCGTTGCGGGCTGGTATTCGAAATGCGTGCCACCGGCGAGGACGCCCGAGTTGTACGGACCGCCGACGATGATGCCGAGATCGCGTTCTGCGCTCATGGGCATCAGACGCGCGAGCGCATCCGCATGGTCGAGCAGCGTGTAGCGTCCGGCCAGCAGGAAGCCGTCCGGGTCGGCGCGCTCGATGGCCAGCTCGCACGGTTCGATGCGGTTGACGCCGAGTCCCCAGCCCTTGATGACCTTCTCGTCGCGCAGTCGCGTGAGCGCCTTGGCGGCGCCCTCCATGGCGACGTCGAACACTTCATGCCAGCGATCGCCGTGAAAATCCACCGCCGGGTCGTGAATCCATACGTAATCGAGCCGGTCGGTGCGCAAGCGCTTCAGACTGTCTTCGATGGAGCGCAACGTGCCGTCCGCCGTGTAGTCGTAGACGATCTTGTTCGGCAGTCCATGCTCGAACAGGCCGCCTTTCTCACCGAGGTCGCGTTGCGATGCGTCTTCGTGTTCGTCCAGAATCAATCGGCCGACTTTCGTGCCGATCGAGTATTCGTCGCGGGGACGTCCGGCGAGCGCTTCGCCCAGACGCAATTCCGCGAGACCGGCACCGTACAGCGGCGCCGCGTCGAAGTAACGGATGCCGCTTTCCCATGCGGCGTCGACGGTCGCGATCGCTTCGTCGTTCGGGATGTCACGATACATGTTGCCCAGCGGCGCGGTACCGAAGCCGAGGCGGGAGGGGAGCTTGACTCTCATGGTCGATTCCTTACTTTGCGACGGCGATCAGGCGGCTGCCCTGACCATCGTCGGGTAGTCTGTCAGGCCGCGGGCATCGCCGCCGAACAGGGTGTCCCGATGGTGGAGCGCGAGCGGTGCGTCCACACGTAGCCGTTCCGGCAGATCGGGGTTGGCGACGAACGGGCGGCCGAAACCGATCAGATCTGCCCATCCCTCCGAAAGTGCTGCACGCGCGCGCTCAGCGGTGTAACCACCGGCGTAAATCAGCACGCCGGGATACACCGCACGTAACTTCAGCTTGAATTCCATTGGCATGAGCGGTGCGTCGTCCCAGTCGGCTTCCGCGATGTGGAGGTAACCCACGCCCAGCTCGCCCAGCAGCTTCGCAGCAGCGAGATACGTGGTTTCCGGATCGGCGTCGACACAGCCGTTGAGCGTCGTGAGCGGTGCGAGACGGACGCCGACACGCGAGGCATCGCCCGTGCCCTCGATCAGGGCTTCGGTGACTTCGCGCAGGAAGCGCAGACGGTTTTCCAGCGAACCGCCATAGGCATCGGTGCGGGTATTGGCGTTCGAGTCGATGAACTGGTTCACCAGATAGCCGTTCGCGCCATGCAGCTCCACGCCGTCGAAACCGGCGTCGATGGCGTTGCGCGCGGCGGCGCGGTACTGATCGACGATCTCGCCGATTTCCTTCACGCTCAGCGCACGCGGCAGGGAAGCCTGCACGAAGCCGGGCGTGGTGCCGTCTTCACCGGCGATGAAGACGTTCACGCCATCGGCCTGAATGGGCGACGACGAGACCGGCTGACGTCCGCCGAGCAGGCTCGTGTGGCTCAGACGGCCCACATGCCAGAGCTGCGCGAAGATATGGCCGCCTGCCGCGTGTACGGCGTTGGTGACCGTGCGCCATCCCTCGACCTGCGCGGGCGAGTGAATGCCGGGCGTCCATGCGTAGCCCTTGCCCAACGGTGCGATGTAAGTGCCTTCGCTGACGATGAGGCCGGCACCGGCGCGTTGCGCGTAGTACTCGGCCATGAGGGCGTTCGGTACGTCGCCGGGCTGGCTCGCGCGTGAGCGCGTCATCGGCGGCATGACGATGCGGTTCGGCAGCGTGAGCGCGCCGAGTTGCATCGGTTGAAACAGAGGATCCTGCGTCATGATGATTTCCGTAGAAGCGTTCCGTGAGGACGTCTTTGCGTGTCTTGAGAGACGTCCATGCCGGAGCGCGGCGATGGCGGAACGAGCGGACAACCGTTCGTCCCGTCACACGCGTGATTAGTCGTCCCAGCGTGCAGCCAGACCGTCGGGGCTGACTTCGCGGCCGTTGCGATCGAGTGCAGCGATTTGGGCCATGTCGTCGTCCGTGAGGCGCAGCGTCTGCGCCAGCAGGTTGCTCGCGAGGTTCTCGCGCTTGGTCGACGACGGAATCACCGAGAAGCCGCGTTGAAGCGCCCAGGCCAGCGCCACCTGCGCCGGCGTGGCCTGATGACGTTCGGCAATCGCACGCAGCGTCGCGTCGCCCAGCACCTTGCCGTACGCGAGCGTCATGTACGACGTCACGTGAATGCCCTGTTCTTGCAGGAAGCCGACGAGCTTCGGGTTTTGCAGATACGGGCTCAGTTCGATCTGGTTGGTAGCGATGGCGTCGCGGCCAACGGCGGCAATCGCCTGCTTCGTCAGATCGATGTTGAAGTTCGAGATGCCGATCTGACGCGTCAGACCCTTGGCCTTCGCGTCGGCCAGTGCGGTCATGAACTCGTCGAGCGAGACGCCGTTGCCGGGTGCGGGCCAGTGAATCAGGGTGAGGTCCACGTAGTCCGTGCGCAGCTTCGAAAGACTGTCTTCGAGGCTGGCGGCCAGCTTGTCCTTGCTGTAGTTCTCGACCCAGATCTTCGTCGTGAGGAACAGGTCTTTGCGGGCGACGCCGGACTCGGCAATCGCCTGACCGACCTCAGCTTCGTTGCCATAGATCTGCGCCGTGTCGATGGCGCGGTAGCCGAGTTCGAGGCCGGTGCGTACCGAATCGATGACGACCTGACCTTGCAGGCGGAACGTGCCGAGACCGAATGCGGGAATATTGCTCATCGTGAGCTCCTGAATGTGAATTGGGTAGATGAAAAGGGGTATCAGTTGCTCGCCGGTTGCATCGGCGTGCGTTGTGTTGCGATCTGAATCAGCACCAGCAGCAGGCCCGATCCGGCGATCAGCGCACCCACGATGGGTACGGCCGTGTAGCTGTAACCCGCCGAGATCGCAGCGCCACCGGCGGCGGCCCCAACGGCATTGCCGAGGTTGAAGGCGCCGACGTTGACCGACGAGGCGAGGCCCGGGGCTTCGGCGGCAGCGCGCATCACGCGCATTTGCAGCGGCGGCACCAGCGCGAACGTGGCGATACCCCAGACGAGCACGGCCAGCGCAGTGCCCAGATGCGTACGGGCCAGCAGCGGGAAGGCCAGCATGATCGCGACGAGCAGGATCAGGAAGACGATCAGGCTCACGTTGATCGAGCGGTCGGCGAGCTTGCCGCCGGCAATGTTGCCGACCGAGAAGCCGACCCCCACGAGCACGAGCATGGCCGTCACGAAGCTCGGTGAAGCACCGGTAATGGCTTCGAGCGTCGGCGCGATGTACGTGTACAGGGTGAACATGGCGCCTGCGCCGAGCACGGTGGTGGCCATGGCCATCAGCACGACAGGACGCGTGAGCACCGAGAGTTCGCGACGGATGTCGGGCATGCGTCCAGCTTCGCCCTTGGGCAGCGCAAAGCGCAGCGTCAGCATGGTGATGACACCGAGGCCGGCGGTAGCCGCAAAGGACATGCGCCAGCCGATGGTCTGCCCGAGCCAGGTGGCGGCAGGCACACCGCCGATGTTGGCGATCGTCAGCCCCATGAACATGGTGGCGACGGCACTGGCCTGCTTGTCACGCGGCACGACGCTCGCGGCCACGATGGAGCCCAGACCGAAGAATGCGCCGTGGTTGAGACTCGTCACCAGCCGGGCGAGCAGCAGCGTGGTGTAGTTCGCCGACACCGCCGAGAGCAGGTTGCCGATGGTGAAGATGCTCATCAGCGCAATCAACGCCGTGCGGCGCGACCAGCGCGACATGATGAGGGTCATGATGGGCGCGCCGATCATCACGCCGAGGGCGTACGTCGTGATCAGCATGCCTGCGGTCGGAATCGAGACGTGAACGCCTTCGGCAATGACGGGAAGCAGTCCCATCGGCGAAAACTCGGTCGTGCCGATGCTGAACGCGCCGATGGCAAGGGCCAGCAGCGACAGCGTGGCGTGTGCCGACGACGTCTGGGCGGATGGGGAAGATGACTGGTTCATGACGGGAATACCCGAGGGGATCAAGATGAACGGCAGTGTGCGCCCTTTACTTTTGCGGAAAAAGTAGCCTATAAACGAAATTATTTTGATTTCAAATCAACAATGAAGATCACGCTCGACGAACTGCAAGCCTTTGCGGCCGTGGTGGACACCGGGTCGATCACGGCGGCGGCCCAGCAACTGGACCTGACGGTGTCGGCCACGAGCCGGACGCTGGGCCGGCTGGAGGAGAAGCTCAAGACCACGCTGCTGCGCCGCACGACCCGCCGGCTGGAACTGACGGAGGAGGGCAGTGCGTTCCTGCAGAACGCGCGGGCGATCATCGATTCGGTCGAGAGTGCGGAAGAACAGATGCTCACGCGTCGCGAAAAGCCGTCCGGCCGGCTGCGTGTCGACGCGGCAACGCCGTTCATGCTGCACGTGATCGTGCCGCTGGTGCCCGGTTATCGCGAGCGCTATCCGGAGGTGGAGCTGGAACTCAACAGCAACGAGGGATTCATCGATCTGCTGGAGCGCCGCACGGATGTCGCCATCCGCATCGGCCGGTTGAAGGACTCGACGCTGCATAGCCGTCTGATCGGCAACAGCCGCACGCGCATGTTCGCCAGTCCGGCGTATCTGGCCGCGAACGGACAGCCGCGCAAGGTCGGCGATCTCGCCAAACACACGTTGCTGGGCTTCTCGCAGCCGGAATCGCTGAACGTCTGGCCGATTCTGGGGGAAGACGGCGAACCGCACCGCATCGAGCCGGATGTGATGTCCTCCAGCGGCGAGACGCTGCGTCAACTCGCGCTCGAAGGCGCGGGGATCGTCTGCCTGTCGGAGTTCATGACGAAGCGCGACTGCGAGTCGGGCCGTCTCGTACAGGTGCTCGCGCGTCAGACGCAGGACGTACGTCAGCCGATCCATGCCGTATACTACCGCAACACGGCGATCTCGGCGCGCATTGCGTCGTTCGTCGACTATCTGGTCACGGCGTTACGCGAGCAGACGGAGAAGGGCGGGGCGGCGGCGTGGGTGGCGCAGTGAGATGGGGGGAGCTCACTGCGCCGGTTGCTACAAGGGGAGGACCCCGGAGCGTTCGCGCGCAGACCTGCCCGCGCGCCGCTCGCATCATGACGTCAAGCGACGACGGCCTGACGTGGGTCGGCGCTGGCCAGCGCCTGCGCACGCGTGGCGTCGCTTGGCGGATAGATCCACACGCTGTTGATTTCGCTTTTCAGCTTCTTCGCCTGCGCGCCGGTCAGCACCACCTGACGATCCCAGCCTTCCGTATAAACCGCGCCCCACGGGCCGAGGTCGAGACACGTCACGTACTTCGGCTGATGGTACGGAATCGGCGCTTCACCCAGCAGATCCGCCGCGACGTTGTGGCCGGCCGAGCGGCCGAGCGAAATGGCGTGTTGGCACGCCATCATGGTCGGATTGCCTGCGTCGTCGGTCGCCGCGCGTGCGCAGTCGCCGGTGGCGTAGACCTCGTCGAGACCGATCACTTTGAGGTTGGCGTCGACCAGCAGGCGGCCGAATGCATCGCGCTCGGCGGGGATCTGCGCCGTGAGCGTGTTGGCCCGCGCGCCGGCCGTCCAGATCACGGTGTCGGCGTCGATACGCTCACCGTTCTCCAGCGTGACGCCGCGTTCGTCCACACTGGCGACGCCTGAACCGAGTTTCCACGTCACACCCAGTTCCGTGAGCGCTTGCGTGATGATCGGACGCGGGCCGGGGCCGAGATCGGGGCCGACGGCGTCGTTACGTTCGACCATGACGACGCGCACGTCGGTGTTCTCGCCCAGGATCTCCCGCAAGCGCGACGGCATTTCCGCCGCCGTCTCGATGCCGGTGAAACCCGCGCCGGCCACGACGACCGTGTTGCGTCCCGGGCTGGCCGGACGGCTCGCCAGACCGGCGAGATGGGCTTCCAGCGCCATGGCGTCGGCGATCTGGTCGACGTTGAACGCGTGCGCCTGAAGGCCCGGAATCGGCGGGCTGAAGAGGCGACTGCCGGCGGCAAGCACCAGACGGTCGTAGCTGATGGCGCCATGCGGGGCGTCGGCGTCGATATCGGCAATCGTCACCATGCGATGCTCCACATCGATATGGGCGACGCGCCCCTGAATGAACTGGACGCCGACCGTGTCGAACAGCTTTTGCAGCGGGGCTTTCATGCCGCCGGGGTTCTTTTCGTACAGGCGGGGGCGGATGTGAAGATGCGGCTCCGGCGCGACGAGGACGATTTCCACGTCGGTGCGTCCGGCCATGTCGAGCAGGCGGGCGGATGCCAGCGCGCTCCACGTACCGGCAAAGCCGGCGCCAATGACAAGAATACGTTGGGTCATGCGGATTGCTCCTGAATGCTTCGGGGGGAGAGAGGGCCTTCGAGTCACCGGTGCGCGGCGATTCTTGGCTCGGCTCAGATCTGATAACGCCGATTCTATGAGTCGGAGTTTGGTGGCGCAAGCGATTTTTGGCCGAAATGGCGGTCTGCCGTATCTTGTCCCAATGCGTTTGACGCTTTTTGTCCCTGTTCCGGGAGGGCACGGTGTGCGGGGGAATCGCGGGAGGGGGGGCGGAGAAGGGGCCGCTACCGGCCCCGGCTTGTCCCGGACGTTTCGTCAGTTCTTGTCTCTGGTCCGGCGGATACCGCGGGACTACAGTCGGCGGTGGACTACTGTCAGAGAGATCATGAATACCTTGCTTACTTTCCAACATCTTGAGACGTCGGACGACGTCCGCGCGGCCTATGCCGTCATGAAGGAATTGCGTCCGCACCTCGTGAGCGCCGACGCTTTCGCCGAGCAGGTCGAGGCGCAGCGCGCTCAGGCCTACCATCTGCTGGGGGTCTTCGACGGCGAGCGCTTGTTGGGGCTGGCGGGCTACCGCTATATGACGAACCTGATCTACGGGCGTTTCATCTATGTCGACGATCTGGTCGTTGCCGCCGACAACAAGCGCGGTGGCGTCGGCTCGAAGCTGCTTGGCGAAGTGCGAAAGATTGCGCGCGACGCCGGGTGCGCCAATTTCGTGCTCGACACCGGGCTGCATATGCCGCTCGCCCAGCGGTTCTATTTCCGCAACGGAATGCTCGCCAAGGGCATGCATTTCACCGAGTCGCTGGCCACGTCGGACGAGGTGCGTCGATGAGAAGTCTGTTGCTCAATGCCAGCCCGCATGGCCCGTCGAGCCGTGCGTTCGAGATGGCACGTACGTTT
The DNA here is from genome assembly GCF_001721285.1 of Pandoraea sp. ISTKB. Classification (NCBI taxonomy): domain Bacteria; kingdom Pseudomonadati; phylum Pseudomonadota; class Betaproteobacteria; order Burkholderiales; family Burkholderiaceae; genus Pandoraea; species Pandoraea sp. ISTKB. The sequence continues at coordinate 112,807 of NZ_MAOS01000001.1, read as the reverse complement.
CTCGAGAACAACGCGAATCGCTACGGCGACGCACCGGGCATCGTGCGTGATCTGGTCGCTTCGCCGCTGCCGCCGATTTCGAGCGACTATGCCGCCGCCATTACGTCGCGGGAACCGGATCGCACGCATTTCGAACTGTCGGACCGGCTGATCGACGAGCTGGAGACGACGTCGTTTCTCGCCATCGCGACGCCCATGCACAACTTCACGGTGCCGGCGGCGCTCAAGCTGTGGATCGACTATGTGGTGCGTATCGGCAAGACGTTCGCCAACACGCCTGAGGGCAAGGTGGGGTTGCTGAAGGATCGCCCGACGATCGTGATCGTCGGGTCCGGCGGCTTTCATACGGGCGATAACGCACGTCAGCCTGACTTCCTCACGCCGTATCTGCGCCACGCGTTGCGTTGCATGGGCATCGAGGACGTGACGTTTTTCCTGATGCAGGGTCTGGTCGCCGGCCCTGAAGCGGGGGAGCGCGCGTTGCTCGACTGCCGCAGCGATCTCGCGCGCTATCTGACGCGCTGACGGGGCACCGCGCGCCGTGCCGCGCGCGCGGATGCCTCAGTGGCCGCGTCGCGCTGCGGCGCGCTCGTCGAACCACGTGATGACGCGCTTGCCGTACGCGGCAGGCGCTTTTGCATTCACACCGGCGGCCAGATCGGCGAGCGTATGCTTTTGCAGCTCCGCTCGCATGACCGCCTCGGCCGACGCCATGACTGCGCTGATCGAGCACTTGCCCTTCGACGCCCAGGCCGGGGGATCTCCGTCGAACACCGCGCATTGACGTCGCACTTCGCGGCAGTCGAATAGCGCCTTCTCGCCGTCGATAGCGACGATGACGTCGTGTACCGTAATGTAGTGACTGTCTCTCGCGAGCGAATAGCCGCCGCGCACGCCTTCCGTCGACATGACCAGCCCCGCTTTCGACAGGCGGGTGAAGAGCTTGGCGGCGTACTCCACGGGAATGCCCTGCATCTCGGCCAGATCGCGCACGCTGGCGTCGCGCACCCCGGCAGACGAATCCGCAAGATAAAGCAGACAGTGAAGGCTGTATTCGACGCCGGTGCTGATGTATGACATGGTGATGGGCGGTCTATGGGGGCCGAGCAACGAGTGCTGCGTGTCCGGGCTTCGGCGTCGTTCGTCGATGTGCGACAAACGGCGACTCACGCGGTCGGTGTAATGTTGGTCCGATTATACGCCGCTGCGTCAATCTTCGTTTTCGGGGGCGTCCCTCCCTTGCGTCGCATTTCAACGATGCCGGGCATTCATCCCACTGTTGAGCGGCCGTGTCACACGTAATTCTTGCGTGGCGTGCAGGGTGGACGATCTGTACGATAGTCGGGCTCGCGCCGCGCGCGCTTCATGCTCGATATTTCCCGGGAACGTCCATTCGCATGACAAAAATCATCCACATTACCGACACCCATCTCGTCACGCCGGGCGAGCCGCTTTACGGACTCGATCCTTACGCCCGCCTTGTCGCGTGGGTCGACGATATTCTTGAGCATCACACGGACGCCGAGTGTTGCGTCATCACGGGCGATCTGACGCATCGTGGCGAAGCGCCGGGATATGCCGCGTTGCGCGAACAACTCGACCGCCTGCCTTTCCCCAGCTTTCCCTTGATGGGCAACCATGATCTGCGCTCGGTGTTCACCGGCGCGTTTCCCGAGCGGCTGCGCGACGAGAACGGTTTCGTGCAGGGGCGGTTCGACGTGGGCGATGCGTCGCTGCTGATGCTCGACACGCTCGACGAGGGGCAGCACGGCGGCCTGTACTGCGAGGCGCGGCGTGCATGGCTTGCGCGCGAGCTGGACCAACTGGGCGAGCGTCCGGCATATCTGTTCATGCACCATCCGCCGTTCGACATCGGTATCGCGAGTCTCGACAACATCGGCCTGGCCAATCCCGAGGCGTTCCTTGCGCTCGTGGGCGGCCGCAAGAACCTCCGTCACCTTTTCTTCGGCCATGTGCACCGTCCGGTGTGCGGTAGCTGGCACGGTATTCCGTATTCGACGATGCGTGGCCTGAACCACCAGGTGCCGTTCGACATGCACACGGTGTTTCCGGTGCGTCAGAGCCATGAACCGCCGGCATACGCCGTGGTGCTGCTGGCGCAGGATCAGGTCACGGTGCATTTCCACGACTATCTGGACAAGTCGTGGCTTGAGGACGATGAGGACGAGGCCGACCGCATGTGACCGGACGGTCGTTGCGGCGAACGAGGGGGATAGGGCGCAAAGGGGGACAGCCGGGGGGAGAACGGGTGTCCGCCCCCCGGGGACAACTTACTGCGGCAAGCCGTCCGGGCTGGCGTAGGTGTACTCCTCGACCTTTTCACCCTTGCACAGCGACTGCAAATCGCGGGCGATGAACGGCAGCATATTGTTCAGACCGTAGTTGAGCGTGGTCACATACTCGGCGTTTGCGCCCCACATGTTGGTCTTGTCGCCGTGGGCGCGGTAGTACTTGGTCTCCAGCACGCCGTCGCGATTGATGAACTCGGCCTTGACCGCGACCATGCCGAACAGCTTCATGCCGATCTGCCAGGTGAAGGCGCGGGTCACGCTTGCCCGAATGACGATGCCCTCGGTCGGGAAGGCCGCCGTGTCGGGGATATCGGAAACCGCATATCCGTAGTCCTGCAAATGGTGCAGGCCTTCGCTCATCCATGGGCTGACGTCGTCGGCCAGCAATGCGCCGCTGAGGGTCGCGCCGATGGTCTCCTTGTTTTGACGGGCATCGATGGCCGGCACGATGCTCACGCGACAGGTGCCCGACGGCACGGTGCGGATCGGGTTCTCTCTCGCGAGCGCGTCATACTTCATGTCGACCTTCTCGCCATTGCCGGGCGGGATGGCGGGGGCTGCGGCGTTTGCGTCGGGCGTAGTGGCAGCGAATGCGGTGGCGCTCAGGAGCGTGGCCGTTGCGCACAGGACAAGCTTCGTGATCTTGTTCATATTGGTCTCCGGTCTCACTTCTGCGCGACGGTGGCGGTGCTGGCCGGATTCGGCAAGGAGTAAAGCTTCTTGTCGGCACCCAGCAGGATGGTGCGGGCATCTCCCGCCTTCACGACGGTACCCTGCACCGTTTCCACGCTGGCGCCGGTGTTGTACGGGAAGGTCTTGACCTCGGCGGTCTTCGTGGCCGTCTCGGCGGGGATTTCGATGTCGAGCATCACCATCCGCACGGTTTCGGCGATGGATTCGCGCGCCACTTCGCGGAACTTGGCCCCATTGTTGGCGCCCCACAAAGCAAGCGACTCCTTGCCGCCGGGGCCGACGAGACCCGACTGGTAGTGCAGCACGCCACGCTGGCTGGGCGTGAGCGGGTTCGAGCCGTTGGACTTGACCCAGATGCTGACCGTCGATTCCGAGTCGAAGCTGCGGAAATCCATCGTCAATGTGTAACGGGGAATGATGACCAGGAGCGCCTGACCCGGCTCCAGTTCGTTGCGCAAACGGATGAGGGTCGTGCCAGTCAGTGCACGTGGCGTCGTGGTGATCTTGCCGACCTTGATCGAGTAGCCGGAGAGACCCTGGGCGATCGATTCGTTGAATTCCTTACGATAATCGACGTCCTCGATGGCGGCGTAGAACGGGCCGAGCAACTGTTGCGACGTGTTGACGCGGTTGTTGGTCACCTTGCTGTCGATAATGGCCCCGATCAGCCCGCCGCCCAGGGCGATACTCGCTGCATTGGACGGTTGCACTGCCGCAATAACTTCGTCCTGCACAACAACGACGTGCGCGGTCAGTTCGGTGATCATGCTGCGTTGCTCAGGCGAGAGGGCGACACGCATTGGTGTTCCGCAAGCGCTGAGAAGTAATGCAATAGATAGCGTGGCGACGAGTCGCAGTCCGTACATGAATTTCCCCTTCGTTGTTCGTTATATTTAGGATCTACAGCATTTGTTCAACGGCGGGGTTCGGCAAATCTTAAGGGGCAAATGAGGCTCGAATTCCGAATATGCCGTCACGCGTTAGAATCTGCATCGAAGCGCATGATTACAACGATTTTCGGAGGCAGACATGCCCGGATTACTCCCTGACGTCGACCACGACGGGCTCCTCGAATACTCGGTCGTGTACACCGACCGCTCCATCAATCACATGTCGCAGCGCTTTCAGGGCGTGATGCGCGATATCTCCGATGGCCTGAAGAAGGTCTACAACGCGAAGTCGGTCGTGGTGGTGCCCGGTAGCGGCACGTTCGGCATGGAAGCGGTGGCGCGTCAGTTTGCGACGAACAAGAAGTGCCTCGTGATTCGCAACGGCTGGTTCAGCTTCCGCTGGTCGCAGATCTTCGACATGGGCGGCATTCCGTCCGAATCGATCGTGCTCAAGGCGCGTCCCGTCGAGTCGGGTCGTCAGGCGGCCTATGCCCCCGTGCCCATCGACGAAGTCGTCGCGACGATCCGGGAGACTAAGCCGGCGCTGGTCTTCGCACCGCACGTCGAGACGGCATCGGGCATGATGCTGCCCAACACGTATCTGCGTGCCGTGGCCGACGCCGCTCACGAAGTCGGTGGCCTGTTCGTGCTGGACTGCATTGCGTCCGGTACGGTGTGGGTCGACATGCAGGCGTGCGGCGTCGACATCCTGATCAGCGCCCCGCAAAAAGGCTGGAGCGCTTCGCCGTGTTGCGCGCTGGTCATGCTCAGCGCGCTGGCGCGCGAGCGTATCGAATCGACGACCAGCACCAGCTTTGCCTGCGATCTGCGTCAGTGGCTCCAGATCATGGAAGCGTATGAGAAGGGCGGTTTCGCCTATCACGCCACGATGCCGACCGACAGCCTCGCGACGCTGCGTGACGTCATCAAGGAAACCGAAGCCTACGGCCTCGAGAAGGTGCGCGCCGAGCAACTCGAACTCGGACAGCGGATTCGCGCGCTGCTCAAGGAAAAGGGGTTCCGCAGCGTGGCGGCGCCGGGCTTCGAAGCGCCGGGCGTGGTCGTGAGCTATACCGACGACGAGGGCATTCGCTCCGGCAAGAAGTTCGCCGACGTCGGCGTGCAGACCGCCGCCGGTGTCCCGCTGCGCTGCGACGAGCCGGAGGATTTCAAGACGTTCCGCATCGGTCTGTTCGGGCTGGATAAGCTCAACGACGTCGACGGCGCGGTGGAACGATTCGCCAAGGCGCTCGATCAGGTGTTGTAAGGCATTGCCGGGCGCGAATCGCGTCCGCCAGCCATCAAAGCAAAGCGGCCCTGCGGGGCCGCTTTGTGTTTCTGCGAGGTTCGCGCTCGCTCACGCTCACGCTGACGCTGACGCTGACGCTTTCGCGGCGAGCACCCGGATTCGCTCGGCGACGGCGTCGTCGAGCGGGTTGTAGACGATCATGCTCAGGTCCGGGCGGCCGTCCACGGAAAACGCCGAGTATTCGAGCGCGATCGGCCCCAGTTCGGGATGCAGCAGCCGTTTCAGGCCATCGCCGTCGGTGTGCCCAAGCACCTCGTTGTCTCGCCATAGCGCGTCGAATTCGGGACTGATGCGGCAAAGCTCGTCGACGAGTTCGCTCACCTCCGACGACAGACCCGCTCGCGCCACGTCCGCCCGGAATCCACCGACGACAAACCGCGCGATGCTCTCCCAGTCATGCTGCCGCGCCCGCGCGCCGGGATCCCGAAACAGGAAGTACAGAATGTTCCGCTCGCCCGGCGGCAGCTTGCTGTAGTCCGTGAGCACCACCTGTGCGGCGCGATTCCAGGCGACGATATCCCACGTGGCCGTGCGGATGATGGCCGGGCTGGCATCGAGCAGATCGATCAGCCGCTGGAGCCGGGGATTGACGCTCTCGACCGCCCGATAACGCACCTCGGGCGGACGTCCCAGACCGAGCATGAAAAGATGCTCGCGCTCCGCATCGGTCAGCATCAACGCGCCGGCGACGCGCTCGAGAACATCGGCCGACGGGGCGCCGCCGCGCCCTTGCTCCAGCCACGTGTACCAGGTCGGGCTGATGTGCGCGCGCTGGGCGACTTCCTCCCGTCGCAACCCCGGGGTTCGTCGGCGTCCGGAAAAGCCGAAGCTCGCAGGGTCCAGACGCGTGCGCCGGCTTCTCAGAAAGTCGCCGAGCGATTTGGCCGTGTTGACTGACATGGGAATCCTGTTAGTCGCTTTACTATGATGAGATCACTACTTTAACGGGATAACGAATGGACCGATAGTGATCGTCATGACGCGGCATCGCGCCGCGAACACGACGGAGAATTCACCATGCGTATCTTTCTCACGGGGGCGACGGGCTTCATTGGCTCGGCGCTGGTACCCGAACTTATCAACGCCGGGCATGAAGTGATCGGCATGACCCGATCCGACGCCGGTGCTCAGGCGTTGCGCGATGCCGGCGCCGAGGTGCATCACGGCACGCTCGAAGACCCGGAGACCTTGCGCAGCGGCGCGGCCAAAGCGGACGGCGTCATCCACGCAGCGTTCGATCACGATTTCTCGAAGTTCGTCGAGAACTGCGCCAAGGACACTCGCGCCATTGCGGCCCTCGGCGAGGCGCTCGCCGGCTCCGACCGGCCGCTGATCATCACGTCGGGCACTGGTATGGGCTCGCAACACGGTGCACCCGCGAGCGAGGACGTCTTCAACACCTCGCATCCCAATCCGCGCATCGCATCGGAACTGGCAGGCAACGCGCTGCTGGAAGCCGGGGTGAACGTGTCGGTGATGCGATTGCCGCAGGTCCACAATCCGCTCCGCCAGGGGCTGATCACGCCGCTCATTGCGATTGCGCGGGAGAAGGGCGTCGTGGCGTATGTCGGAGACGGCGAGAACCGCTGGCCGGCGGGCCATCTGTCGGACGTGGCGCGCTGTTACCGGCTGGCGCTGGAAGCCGGCGTGCGGGGCGCGCGCTATCACGCGGTTGGAGAGGAGGGGATCAGCAGCCGCGAGATCGCCGAGGCGCTTGGGCGCGGTCTGAACTTGCCGGTCGTCTCGTTGACGCCGGAGCAAGCCCCGGCGCATTTCGGATGGATGGGGATTTTCGTCGGACTGGATATGTGGGCGTCGAGCGCGCTCACTCAGGCGCGTCTGGGTTGGCGTCCGAGCGGCCCGACGCTGATTGCCGATCTCAACGAAGCGCGCTACTAGTCTCGTGACCCGCCGCGGCGTCCGCCAGGGCGTTTGCCTGCGCGGGCGTCCGGCCTTGCGGGAAGCGCATGTCGCGGTACTTCACGAAGTGCGACCCGCGCACGAGTCGGTAGCCTGCCCAGATCAGCAGGAACAGCGGAATGCCGATATACGTCGCCACCACGCCGCCCCAGTCGATCCGGTCCTGAAGAAACGCCTGATAGTTCTGGCCGAGCGTGATGATCAGACACAGGACGAAGGCGAAGATCGGGCCGAACGGGAAGAACGGCGAGACGTACGGCAGATTGGCGAGGTCGCGACCCTGTTTGACGTAGCCGCGACGGAAGCGGTAATGGCTGATCGCAATGCCGAGCCACGCGATGAAGCCGGTCATACCGGACGTATTGAGCAACCAGATGTAGACGGCATTCGGGCTGAACACGAACGTAAAGAAGCACAGCGCCGCGACGGCGGCCGTGGCAAACAGCGCCCACATCGGCACGCCGTTGCGCGAGATGCGGCCAAAGACGCGAGGCGCCTTGCCGTCGCGCGCCAGACTGTAAAGCATGCGCGTGGCGGCGTACATTCCCGAGTTGCCTGCCGAGAGCACCGACGTCAGCACGACGGCGTTCATGACCGAAGCCGCGCCGAGCAGGCCCGCGCGCTCAAAGATCAACGCGAACGGGCTCACGCTGATGTCGGTGACGTCGTTACGCAGCAGATGGGGATCGGTGTACGGAATCAGCAGGCCGATGACGAGGATGGCGGCCACGTAGAACAGCAGAATTCGCCAGAAGACCTGACGCACGGCGCGCGGCAGATTGCGTGCCGGATCTTTGGATTCACCGGCGGCGATGCCGATGAGTTCTGTGCCCTGAAATGAAAAGCCCACGACCATCGCCACGCCGATCAGCGCCGCGAAGCCACCGGCGAAGGGGGCATTGCCGATCGTCCAGTTGGCCACGCCGCCAGTCTCACCGCCACGAATGATGCCGAGCAGCATCATCACGCCCATGACTACGAACGCCAGGACGGCGATCACCTTGATCAGCGCGAACCAGAATTCCGCTTCGCCGAAGCCGCGTGCGGAGAGCGCGTTGAGGCCGAAGGTGATGGCAAGGAAGAGCGCGCTCCAGTAGACGCCGGGTACGTCGGGGAACCAGTACGCCATGACCAGTTGCGCGGCCACGAGATCGACCGCCACGGTGACGGCCCAGTTGTACCAGTAGTTCCAGCCCAGCGCGAAACCGAACCCTTCATCCACATAACGGGCACCGTACGTCGAGAACGATCCGGACACCGGCATGGCGGCGGCCAACTCGCCCAGACTGGTCATCAGGAAGTAGACCATCAGGCCGATCAGCACATAACCCAGCAGCGCACCGCCCGGCCCCGCCTGCGCGATGGTGGCGCCGGACGCTACGAACAGGCCGGTGCCGATGGAGCCGCCCACGGCGATCATCGTCAGGTGGCGGGCGGAGAGGGAGCGGCGCAGTTCCGACGGTGCAGATGCCTCCGCCTCGACGCCCTCGCGGAGCGGGTCATGTTCCGATGTTGCCAATGTCTTGTTCCTTCAGAGCCTTGTGAGCGAAGCGAAGCCCCCGTGCGGCCGTCGCGGCGGCGGCTGTCGCGCATGACGACGCCGCGCCTGTCTTCCGGAAACGGCCCGTCGACTTCTGGTTGTGGGGCCCGCAGGAAGGTGCGCCCGGTTCGCTGACGCAGAACCGGCCGGGGGGTATTGCAGAGTGGGGTGGATTGTACTGCGGGACTGCTTTATCAGGCTACTTTCTGCTTGCGTGCGTCGATAGTTCGCATCAAAACGCTAATTTATGCGGATTTTCGTCAGAGTTTCATCACCATCTCGTGCCACGCCATGCCGCCGTGATCCGAGGGCGATGGCTTGACGTAGTGGTAACCGAGCCGTTCATAGAGCGGGATGTGACGTTCCTTGCACATCAGATGGATCGTCGCTTTCCCGGCGGCGCGCATGCGGGCGATGAAGGCTTCCATGAGCGTGCGGGCATAGCCGCGCCCCTGCTCTTCGGGGGCGAGCACGACGGACATGATGACGACGTTCGGCGCGGCGGCGTCGTGACCGATCAATTCCTTGAAAGCTTCGTCGGACATCACGACGTCGTAAGCGCACCCGGAATTGATGAACCCGATGACGTTGTCGTCGCGCGTCATGACGAGAAACCCTTCGGGGTACTGTGCGATCCGCGTGGCGATCTTCTCGCGCGTGGCGGCTTCGTCGCCTTCGTAGGCGCTGATTTCGATCTCGTAACAGCGGTCGATGTCGGTCGGGCGCGCGTTGCGCAGTTGCACTGAGGGTTGCATGGTCGTTTGGCGATGGTGGGGGGAGGCCGACATCATACGCGGCTCTGGCGACGGCGAAACTGTCCCGGCAATTCACCGACGTGCTGGCGAAACGCTTTGCCGAAGGCCGCCTCCGACTGGTATCCCACGGACATGGCGATATCGCCCGCATTACGCCGCGTGCGCAGCAGGAGATCACACGCCACGGCCATGCGCACCCGCGTGAGGAATTCGAACACCGTCATGCCCGAGCGTTCGTGGAAACGGCGTGCGAAGGTGGCGCGCGACATCGCGGCGCGTTGGCCGAGCGTATCGATCGTCCACGGCTCCCCGGGGTCGTTGAATACCGCCTGCGCCGATGCATGCAGCCTCGCATCCGAGAGCAATGCCAGAATGCCGGCTTCGCCTGCGGGTCGCTCGCAACAGCGTCGCAGCGCCATCGCGAACAGCGTCTGACTCAGCGACGTGACGATGGCGAGCGCCCCCGGACGCCGGTCGGCTGCCTCGACACGCATCAGCTCGACAATGCCTTGCAGCGCGTCCGACGGATCGCCCGTGAGCGAGACATGCACGGGGTCGGGGAGCGCGTCGAACAGCAGGTTGCCGGGACCGGCCGCGCGCACGAAGTGCCCGCACAGAATGTCTGCCCCCACGGGCGCGTTCGTCTCGTCGCCCGCGAGCCGCTCCGGCAGCAGGTCGCCATGCGCCAACCGGGTACGGACGGGCGAGCCGGCCGCACTTTCGTCGCGAATGACATGGGCACCGCCATGCGGGAACAGGATGAAGTCCCCGGCGCGTGCGATCAGGTGCCGACTGCCGACGTCGATGCGACACGCGCCCGCGAGCACGAGGTGAAACGGCGAGATGCCGTCGGCGGCGGCGTCATGCGGAATTTCGTAGGCGCCCGACAAGCGGCAGCGCAAATCCAGCCCGGCTTGCGGGTCGGCCATCTGAATCAGTCGCGTCAGCGTGTCCATGAGACGAATGCGCTAAAAATAGAGATTCAATGATTCTATTCGTATCGACGCCCGGCGCATACTCGCCTCACCCAAACCGTGATTGCCGAGGTCACCGGTGGCGTCGCTCACGAGCGTCGACGTGCCGGGGCCTCCGACAGGAGAAAACCTCATGACAACGCATGCGCAGGTGCAAATCGCCGCGACGCCCACCACACTCAGTCAGTTACCGGTCGCGTTCTTCGGCTCCGTGATGGGGCTGACCGGCTTGTCCGTCGCGTGGCGGCTGGCCCATGTGCAGTTCGGCGCCGCATCGTGGGTCGGCGAAGCGATCGGTGCGGTGGCGCTCGCGTTATTCGCCGCACTCGTCGTCGCCTATCTGGCCAAGGCCGTGCTGCACTTCGACCGGGTGCGCGCCGAGTTCTCGCATCCGATCGCCGGCAACATGTTCGGCACGCCGCTGATCAGCCTCTTGCTCACTCCGTTGTTGCTCGCAGACAGTCACCCGGGACTGGCGCGCGGTCTGTGGTACGCGGGTGCGATCGGGATGTTGGTGCTCGCGTGGTGGATGGTGATGCGCTGGATCAGCGTGCGTCAGCAGCCCGAGCATGCAACGCCCGCGTGGATCGTCCCGGTGGTCGGGTTGCTCGACGTGCCGCTGGCGGTGCCTGCCCTCGGCCTCTCGCACGAGATGCACGGCCTGATGGTGTTCGGCACGGCGGTCGGCCTGTTCTTTGCCGTGCCGCTGTTCACGATGATCGTATCCAGGCTCATGTTCGCCGAGCCGTTCCCGGCGTCGTTGCAGCCGTCGCTGCTGATTCTGGTCGCACCGTTCTCTGTGGGCTTCTCCGCATACACGGCCACCGTCGGCAGCATCGACGGCTTCGCGCAGGCGCTCTACATGATCATGTTGTTCGTGCTGGCGGTGTTGCTGGTGCGCCTGCGCGGTCTCGCCCACTGCTGCCCGTTCCGTGTGTCGTGGTGGTCGGTGAGCTTTCCGCTCGCGGCGTCGGCCGCCACGGCGGTGAAGTACGCCGGGTTTGCGCAGCATCCGGTAACGGACACGGTGGCGATCGCGCTGCTCGGTCTGGCGACGCTGGTGATTGCCGCGCTGTTCGTGCGCACCGCGTGGGGCGTGGCGAGGGGCGAACTGCGGACGCTGACTTCATGACGCCTTGCGTTCAAATCATTCCGAAAATCTTCAGCACCACGTAGAATGCGTCGCTACCGACGGCCGGAAGCTGGTGAGAATCCAGCGCGGTCGCGCCACTGTGACTCGTCATCGCGACGGGAAGTCAGACCTGGCCGTCGGGTTCATCGACCATGTTTTTGGGGCGCGAAACCCCAGGAGACGCTGAAGTACCATGCCTCAATCTCGTTCGACGGCCTACGTCAGGGCCCCGGCGGCGGGCGCGCTCGCGCTCAAGCAAACCGCATTCATCGCCTTCTCGCTGCTCGGCGGCGTTTGTGTTCCGGCGGTTGCCGCCGAGGATGCCAACCTGCCACTCGTCACGATCAACGCGCAGCATGCGCGCGACGACGCACCGCTCTCCACGCCGACATCCACCGGCTCGCGCCTGAATCTGTCGAGCCTCGACACGCCGGCGAGCGTCGAGACGATCACGGCCACACAGATCGAAGCGCGCGGTGACCAGACGGTCACCGATGCGGTCACGCGCGCCACCGGTTTCACCAGCAATGCGGCACCCGGCAACGGTGGCACGGCGCTCGCGGTGCGCGGCTTCTCCGGTCAGGAGTCGGTGATGACGCTCTACGACGGCACGCGTCTGTATCCCGGTGCCGGCACCATGACGTTCCCGTTCGACACGTGGCAGGTGGAGCGCATCGACGTGCTGCGCGGGCCGGCGTCGGTGCTCTACGGCGAAGGCGCGATCGGCGGCGTGGTGAACGTGGTGCCGAAGCGCCCGCAACGCGAGTTCGCGACCACGATTCAGGCGGGCTTCGGCACCGACGCTCAGAAGCGCTTCGCGCTCGACACGACCGGCGCACTCGGCCCGATGTTGTCGTATCGCTTCTACGTGAGCGACAACCGCAGCAACGGCTGGGTCGATCGGGGCGAATCGCACACGACGTCGTTCGGCGGCGCGGTGAAACTCGACGTCTCCCCGAAGCTGTCGTTCACGCTCGACTACGATTACGGCCGTCAGATGCCGGCGACGTACTTCGGCGTTCCGCTGAACAACGGCACCATCGACGCCACGCTGCGCTACAAGAACTTCAACGTCGGTAACGCGCTGATCGCCTATTTCGATCAGTCGACGCGACTCACCGGCGTGTATCGCGTGGCGGACGGCATCACGCTGCGCGATCAGTTGTACTACCTGAACACCAACCGGCACTGGCGCAACAGCGAAGCGTACGAGATGGATCCGTCGACGCGGCTGGTCACGCGCAGCGATTACATCGAAATCCTCCAGCACGAGCATCAGGTCGGTAACCGGCTGGACGCCACCATCGACCGCAGCATCGCGGGTCATGCGAACCGTTTCGTGGTGGGTGTCGAGGCGAATCAGATCTCGTTCCAGCGCGACAGCAATACGCCGTTCGGCGGCTCGTCGGTGGTCAGTGCCGACGGCTTCGATCCTGGCGTGTTCGCGAGTCCCGATCCGACCGTCGCCGAGTTCCGCACGCTCACCCGTCAGGTCGCCCTGTTCGCGGAAGATCGTTTCGACATCACGTCGCGTCTGTCGGCCGTAGGCGGCATGCGTTACGACTACCTCGACTACTCGCGTCGTCAACTGGCCACCGGCACCGAGTTCGGCAAGACGTTCTCGAATGTCGGCTGGCGTCTCGGACTCGTGTATCAGCTCAGTCCGTCGGCGTCGGTCTACGGTCAGTACACGCGCGGTGCCGACAGCATCGGCTCGCTCGTGACGCTGTCGCAATCGCAGACGAAGTTCGATCTGGCCACCGGGCAGCAGTGGGAGGCCGGCTTCAAGCAGGAACTGCCGGACGGGCGTGGCTTCTGGACGCTGGCCGTCTATCAGATCGTGAAGAAGAACCTGTTGACGACCGATCCGCTGAACCCGACGCTGACGCAGCAAGTCGGGCAGCAGTCGTCGCGCGGTATCGAATTGTCCGGGGCGCTGAAGCTTGGCTACGGTGTCTCGGTCGAGGCGAATGCGTCGCTGTTGCGTGCGCGTTTCGATCAGTTCGACGAGAGCGTCGGCGGGGTGGCGGTGTCGCGCAATGGCAACGTGCCGAACAACGTGCCGCAGCAAACGGCGAATCTCTGGCTGACGTATTCACCAGTGCACGACGTTGTGGTGGGCGCCGGCTTGCGATACGTCGGACGCCGCTACAGCGACAACGCCAACACCGCACCGATGCCGTCTTACACGGTACTTGATGCGACGGCGTCGTGGCAGGCGACCAAACGCGTGAACGTCGCGCTCTATCTGCGCAATCTGGCGAACCGCGCGTATGCGGTGACGTCCGAGTCGCCGGTCGAGTGGCTGCTCGGCCCGTCGCGCTCGGCGCAGCTCGTCGCGACGATGAAGTTCTGAGGGCGTTCGACGATGCCCGGCGAACTCCACATCGCACAACTGAGCTGGTCGCCGGCGGACCTGTTGCGCGCCGACGCGGCGCCGCTGCTTCAGTCAATCACGCTCGATGTCGCACGCGGCGAGTTCGTCGGGCTGATCGGGCCGAACGGCAGCGGCAAGTCGAGTCTGCTGCGCTGCGCATTCCGCTACGCGAAGCCGCAAACCGGCGCGGTGACGCTCGACGGCACGGACGTGTGGCGTGTGTCGCCACGCTGGTCTGCGCAGCACATCGCCGTGTTGTTGCAGGAGTTGCCGGACGATTTCGGGTTGAGTGTCGAGCAGGTCGTCTGGATGGGGCGAACGCCTCACAAACGTCTGCTCGATGCCGATACGCCCGACGATGCCGTGATCGTCGAGCGTGCGTTGCGCGACGTCGACATGGCGGACGCGCGTGAGCGGGCATTCGCCACATTGTCCGGCGGGGAGAAGCAGCGTGTGCTGCTCGCACGTGCTCTCGCGCAGGCGCCGGACGTCCTGATGCTCGACGAGCCGACGAGCTTTCTCGATCTGCATCATCAGGTCGAACTGATGCGACGCATTCGTTCGCTGAACGTCACGACGCTCGCCACGATTCACGACCTCAATCTCGCGGCCGCCTATTGCGACCGGCTCTACGTGCTGGCCGGTGGCGAGATCGTCGCACACGGCACGCCGGACGACGTACTCACCGTCGATCTGCTCGCGCGCGTGTTCCAGGTCGAAGCGCTGGTCGACCGGCATCCCGTCACACACCGTCCACGTATCACACTCGTTCATCCGCTATGTCCCCAACTGTGAAGCGCTTTGTCCTGACTGGCTCGATGGTGTTGGCTCTTGCGCTAGGTTCCGTGCTGTCCAACACCGTCGCGGCGGCGCCGCACTATCCCGTTACCGTGCAGAGTTGCAACCGTACCGTGACGTTCGAGCGTGCGCCGACACACGCGGTCAGCAACGACGTCAACCTGACCGAAATGATGATCGCGCTCGGCCTCAAGTCGCGCATGGTCGGCTTCACGGGGATTAGCGGATGGAAGACCGCGAATGCCGCGCTGCGTGCACAACTGACCGGACTGCCCGAACTCGCGCAGCGCTATCCGTCGATTGAAGTGTTGGTGCAGGCCGGTGCCGACTTCTACTTCGCCGGGTGGAACTACGGCATGCATGTGGGCGGGCCGGTCACGCCCGCGTTGCTCGCGCCGTTGGGCATCCGCACGTATGAGCTCAGCGAATCGTGCGGGCATGTGATGCCGCGTGGTGCAGCGTCGTTCGACGACGTCTACAACGATCTGCGCAATCTCGGGCGGATCTTCGACGTGGCGCCTGCGGCGAACACGGTCATCGCGCAGATGACGACGCAGTTGGCGGCGGTGAAGCGTCGCCTCGACGGCAAGTCGCCGCCTGTGCGGACGTTCGTCTACGACAGCGGCGAGGACAGCCCCTTCACGGCGGGACGTCTCGCCATGCCCACGGCGCTCATCGAGGCTGCCGGTGGTCGCAACGTGATGGACGACGTCACGCAAAGCTGGACACGGGTGAGCTGGGAGACCGTGGTCGCGCGCAACCCGCAGGCCATCGTGATCGTCGATTACGGTGCGGTCACGGCGGCGCAGAAGATTGCCTTTCTCCTGAATCAGCCGGCGTTGCGTCAGGTCGATGCGATTCGTGCGCGCCGCTTCATCGTGGTGCCTTACGACGAAGCGACGCCCGGCATTCATAACGTGCAGGCAGTCGAGACGATTGCGCGCGCTCTGCATCCGACAGCTTTCGCGAAATGAAGCGCGCGGACGCAGGTGTGGCAGGCGTGGCACGCGTCGTACGCGGGGCTCACATCGGACGTATTGCGATTGCCGTACTGACGCTCGCGCTGGTCGTCTCCATCGTGCTGGCGTCCGGCATCGGACCGACGGCCATCGCGCCTTCGCTGACGATGCGCATCGTATTGGCGCATCTGACGAGCGGGACGCAGGGCGTGGATGCCGCCGCGCACGGGTGGACGGCGTCGCAGGACGCCGTGGTGTGGTTGATCCGCTTGCCGCGCGTGTTGCTCGCGGGCATCGTCGGGGCGGCGCTGGCGATGGTCGGCGTTGCGTTGCAGGCCGTGACGGCCAACCGGCTGGCGGATCCCCATCTGCTCGGCGTGAGCGCCGGGGCGACCTTCGGCGCGGTATTTGCGACGCTCTTTCTCGGTGCGATCTTCGGGCCATTCACGCTGTCGCTGCTGGCGTTCGCGGGCGCGGCGTTTGCAACGCTCGCAGTGATCGCGCTGGCCCACCGTCAGGGGCGGTTGGAACGGGACCGGTTGTTGCTCTCGGGGATCGCCGTATCGTTCGTGATGCTTGCAGGGGCCAACCTGTTGCTCTATCTCGGCGACCAGCGTGCAGCGTCTTCCGTGTTGTTCTGGACGTTAGGCGGACTGGGGCTGGCACGCTGGGACATGCTGGCGATTCCGGCTGGGATCGTGCTGATGGGCGGTGTCGTGCTGATGGGGCGACGTCGCGAGCTGAATGCGCTGATGACCGGCGATCTCGCGGCGGTGACACTCGGCGTGAATGTGCCGCGTGTGCGTGCGGAAGTGTTTCTGATCGGAGCGCTCGTCACCGGGGTGATGGTAGCCGTGAGCGGCGCGATCGGGTTCGTCGGGCTGGTCACGCCGCACGCGTGCCGTCCCGTCGTCGGTGCGGAGCACGGACGTTTGTTGCCGGTCTCGGCATTGCTCGGCGCGGTGCTGTTGATCTGGGGCGATGTGCTGGCCCGTACGCTGATCGCCCCCGAGGATCTGCCGATCGGCGTGGTGACGGCGCTGGTCGGGGGCGGATGTTTCGTCGCGTTGCTGCGGGTCCGGGGGTAGGGCGTGTGACGCTCCGGTTAAGGCATATTCAGACTGGCAGACCAGTTGGCCAGGAGCGCGGTGTCGACGCAAATCGCACAGGACCGCTTCGGCGTCCAGGCATCGAATTCGGAACGCAGAACGGCCAGATAGCGGACAACCTCATCCGAGACATTGCCCGCTTGCGAAATCCCGGTCATCTGAAACATCAGCCCTAACTTTTCTTTGGGCGGTGCATCCTCGAGATGTCTGGCGAACGCGGAGTAAGCGCCGCTACGCCTTGCCGCATCCAGTATGAGACTGCCGGCTCGGGAATGGACAAGCGAAAGCGCTTCCACGCACTCTCTTCGCAACATCAGGGAAAGGTTTTCCTGCTTGTCCTTGAGTATCAATTTTCCGAATACGCTAAGGCCCACGATACAGCGAACCGCCGTCAAGGGATGCGTTGGCTGGTTATTCCATTGGTCGTCGAACGCTTTGGAACTCATCAGTGAAAGCGCGATGGCGGCGCCAGTGCTCGCGAGCAACAGCAGTCGTTCAGGTGATTCGAACACCGCACGCAAAAGCGCCGAATGGAAGGAAGTGCCAACGGCGTTCCGCATGTCGTGCCAAAAGTCAGCCGCCAACACAAAACCCTGAACGTCCGCGTCGATCTCATGGGCATTTCGAGTCGACGAAAACGCGGATGCATTGCCGCCCTGCGAGTCGGCTGTCGAGATGAACGCATCGATGACGAATTCGGAGTCGTCCGGACCGCCCGACATGGCTCTGGCAGTGCCGCTGATTGCATCGAAAACGGGCGCGTGACCCGCAATCAGATGGCCTATCTCGTGACCCATCAAGAACGCCATGGCGCCCTGAATCAGGAGTCCTTTCAGCTCTGCCTCACGGACTTCCGGGGAGAGTTCAATGTCTCCAAGATAGGCGAAGCCGCTGCCCGATCTCACGTGCCGCGTCAGGTAGGCGGCGACATCCCCGCACATCGCTTCGATGTCGTGCGCGAACCGCTCTGTCAAGCAAACGGCGCTGAAACTTGCCTTCCATAAGATGTAGGCGTTGGACGCCTTGCTGTCGAGAAGGACAAAGTGCACCGGCCATGAGCCTTTGATCCGGCGGCTGAAAGTCTTCGTCAATTGCTCGCCGACGCTCGCCATCGTCTCAAGATCGCCATATGTCTCGCCGGATTCGACGTTGATGATCCGGCCGTACTTCTTGGCATCCAATGTTTCTTGCAGACGCTTGATCTGGTTCTCATTGAGGCGGGTCCGACTTTGGAAGGGGGCGTTGTTCGGCATATGCGCAGGGAGGGTACAGGCCTGGGTAAGGATTCTATGTTCTTTTGCGATACGTTGGACTCGTCTTCAGGACGCGGCTAAAACTGAATCGTCGCCGTAATCGAATCCTGATAGGTGTCCGGTGCAGGTGTCGACGGTTGGGCCAGGATGCGTCCGTAGATGGGAATGGTCGTTGTCGCCCCTGTGCCGGTGCCGAGGTAAGGCGAGGTGCCGCCCGTGCCGTCGCCCCACGCCGTGGCGTAGTTCGAGTCCGTATAGAGTTGGTACGGTATGGTGGCGCCGAGCGTCTGACCCTTGAGCGTGCGCGCGCCGACTTGCCCGCTCACGCCGCCGTTGAACAGAATCCGGTAAGCGTCGTTGTTCGTGCACTGAACGGCGAGCGAGCCTTGTGCGGTCAAGGTGTTGCGCAGGGTGGACGATTGCGGGAAGGTGAGACCCGTCGCATTGATCGTGCAGTTGTTCGTGACGGTCACGTTGACCGTGAACGGGCTGGTCGTGCCGGTCGTGAATCCCCCTGCGCCGCAAGCCGGTGGGAACAGCGTATAGAACTGATAGGACAGTGTGACGCTGCTCGCGGGATAGGTCGTCGAGTAGACGGTGCTGCTGTTGTTGGTCGTCGGCACGGTCGTCTGATTGGCCGTGATTCTCGCGTAAATGCTGATGTTGGTGCTGCCGGTGTAGCCGAGGATCGAGTTGCTGAAGGTCGTCGTCAGCGCGCTGGCCGGTGTGGTGCTCCAGGGCGTTGCGTGCCCGCTGTCGACATACAGATCGTAGGCAATGGTGTTCGTACCGTTGGAGAGCACGCGTGGGGACGTTGCCGAGAAGCTCAGGCAGATTTTCACGTTCGGCACCAGATTGAGCGTCGGCCACGTGCAGGTGACCTGCACGGTTCCCGTCGTCGTGACGGCGGTGCCGGCGATCGGACTGAACGAAGGGAATGCGACGCTCGGTGCGCCCAGCGAGCAGGTCTGGGCCTGAGCTGAGGGCGCGACGAACCACGTCGTCAGGCACAGGAGCGAGAGCAGGAGCAGGCGCTTCATCGGGCACGCCCCGGCATTCGTACACGCTCAGGTGAAGCCGGTGCCGCCTGCGGCGTGCAGACCAGCGGCCCGATACGGGCCATCGCGCCCTGGGTGGCCGGATCGTAGGCGAACGTCGTGCGGCATGTGCCGTTGTCCTGCGTGACCACGAGCGAGTTCTCGGGCAGCAATCCGTCGATGAACGTCTGACCGTCGTAGCCGACGACCGATTGCGCACCGCTCTCGGTGTGCGTTACACGCGCCCCGAGTTGCAACGGCGTGCCGTCCGACGTCACCAACGTGATGAGCGCAGCGCGATAGCGGTGCACGGGGAACGAGACCAGCACCCCGGCCCCCGATTCGGGCACCACGGTGCGTGCCGCCGGCATGATGCGCATGTCTGCCGGCAGGTCCGTCGCGTCGACGGTGAGACGATTGGCCTGATAGCCGTTGAGGTCGGGAATGACGAGGGCACCGCCGTCGCTGGTGCGTCCGATCGGCAACTGTTCGCGCAGGACGGGGACGTTGGCGTCAGCGTCTGTCTTGACCAGCGCGAAGCTGTCGAAGATGCGACGCGCCGGGTAGACGCCACCATCCATCGCCACGAGCGCGCCCGTGAGGCCTACGCCCACCCGGGTCTGCCCATCCCACGTCTGCGCCTGCGCGGACGCTTGCCCGTAGCGCCCCAGATACTGGGCCTGCGCCTGACCGATACGTACGCCGTCGTTCACGCCGCCGAGCATGTTCCATCCCCATCCGCCGCCGTAGTCGGGGGTGCGTGTGACACCGGCGAGCGCCTGCGTCGAGCCTTGCTGGCGAGCGAGCGAGACCGACGCCACGGTGTTCGGCCCCAGCGTGAAGCTGAACATGGCGAACACACCGTAGCTGCGCGAATTCGCCATGTCCTTGAACGCTCCCACGTTGAGTGAGCCTGCTGATCGCACCGGCCACGAGACGTTCGCAGAAATCACGCGCGACGAAGGGAAGTCGGGACCGCGCATGCCGATGTAGCTCAGCGAGAGCGTGCGGTTCTCCCAGAACGGCGTGGATATCGTGACACGGTCCATGGCGGTCGGCACGCCGGAACCACTGAGTGTGGCGAGGTCGCGGAAGTCGCCGATGGTGCGCTGGAACAGCGAATCGAACGAAAAGTTGCGCGACAGATACTGATAGCCGATGCCGATCTGCGCGCCGCTGGCGCGTCCCGTCGAGCCGGACAGCGATCCGCTCAGCACGCCGTAGCCGGACAGCGACACGAGCGCACCGGCCCCGGCATTGAACACGCCGGACGACCCTTCCGCGTGGTATTCGGTCGTCAATCGATCGGAGATTCCATAGCGGTACACGCCCGACGCGGCAAAGCGCCGGTCGTAGCCCCATGAGCGGAAGCCGTAGTCGGTGCGCGGCATGCCCGCTTCGAACGAGTAACTCGACAAGCCCGCCGAGAGCATGCGGGTATCGATGTAGAGCGGCACGTTGATGACGCTCTCGCGCCCGAGCGCGTCGCGCGTGACGACGCTCGCCTGAAGGTTGCCGATGAGCCCCGGGGTTTCGCGTATCACGAAAGGACCGGCGGGCACGTTGCCGCCGAAGCGTCGAATGCCGTCGAGATAGACATCGACGGAAGACGGTACGGCGGCCGATCCGCCCAGCGCCGGGACCGGAAACGTGACCAGGTCGGGGCGCAAGGCGAAGTTCTTGCGCCATTGCACGCCTGCCATGCGAATCGAGCGCGACCACGCGAGCGAGCCCGAGATCGTGTCGCCCAGTTGCAGTGTCGTCATCTCGGCAGGATTGTCGTGCCGCCACGACGTGTCATAGCGCAAATAGGCCGGGCTCTGCGACCAGGTGTCGAAGACCCCCGTCTGACTGAATACGCCACCGGGATGGAAGTACCGCAGTTCTGTCCAGCTCGACGCGCGCGTCGAGCGGTCGTGTTCGACCAGCGCGTCGTAGTTCAGCAGGAAGCCGCGCGACGTCATGGCGTTTGCCGCGCGTGGCACGACGCGCCCGATCTGAAACGGCACGCGCAACGTGTCGGGCACCGCGATGTCGATGCTCTGACGCGCAGCGTCGTAGCGATACTGCACGCCGCCGATGGTGTCGAGCGGGACTTGCGTCTCGCCGGACATCTTGAGCTTTCCGACGTCGATGCCGAGGGCCTGCAAGTCGTCGGCGCTTGCACTGAAGCGTCCGTCGCGCATGAAGAAGTGAGCGATGGCGCCGGTCGCGGCACCGTTGACCGACACGTCGAGGTAGTAATCGCTGGGGGTGACTTCCGCCGCGTCGGGATGCGCCAGCGGCACCAGTGTGCCGACCAGCAGGCTCGCGGCCCACCGGATGAACCATGACTTGTGACGCGGCGTGTGACGCGAGCCGCTTGCAGATGCGTGTGAAAACGTGCGTGACGCAACATCCCGTGCCGATGTCGACACGGACGCGGGAGCGACGGTGAGAGCGTTCGCACCGGGACGCCCGCGCTCACGGCCCGCCATCGATATCGACGACGAAGCGCGTGGGAACCGTGTTGATCGCGGCGTCTATCGCGAGCGGCGACGCGGGCGGCTTGCCCGCCGGCCAGGTGACTTTGAACAGACGCCGCTGACCGGCCAGTGCGTAACCGAGCAGACCATTGGTCACAGGCACGGCTTTTCCCGCTGCATCGATGAAGCGGGTCGCACCGATCTGCGCGCGGCTGCCGCCCCGGTTCTCGGCTTCGAGCTGCCACTCGCCACCGATACGCCGGAACGTGAAGTGCAGGTCGGGCTTCTGGGTTGCCGTCGCGGGAACCACAAAGACGGGGATCGAATAGCGCATGCGGATCGAGATGCCGCTCTGGGCCGGTTGACCCGGTTCGGGCAGTTCGTCGACGAGCATGCGGTAGCTTTGTTCGACGGCAGGGGGCGCGTTCGTCATGCGCACCAGCCGAACGATCTGCGAGCCGCCCCCATCGATGCGCAGGATGGGCGGGCTGGCGGCGAGCGCGTCGGTGGGGGTGAGCTTGTCCTCGCCGTCCTCCTGCGTCCACGTGTAGATCCGGATCTGACCGTAGACCGGCATGTCGCCGGGGTTGCTCAGCGTCAACCCGGCAGCATTCTGCTTGGCCGCGAACTCTACGTTGACCGGGGAAATCTGCAGGGTGGCGGCGCTGGCCGAGACACAGACAACGGTGACGAGACACGCACCTGCGCCGCGCGCGACGCAGCGCTCCGCCCGCTGGCGGAAACCTCTCATAGGCCGCGCCCCGCTAGAAGTAGACGGTCGCGGTGATCACCGAGGAATACGTGTCCGGCTGCGGGATCGCGCCAGCCGAAGTCGGGACCTGTCCGTAGACGGTGAACGGCTGCGCCGTACCGTTACCGGTTCCCGATTGCGTATTGGTGCCCTGCGTCGTGCCCCAGACCGTGGAGTGATTCGAGTCCGTATAGAGCCCGTACCCGATCGTTGCCGTGTTGCCGCTGGCGGCGCCTGCCAGCACGCGCGCCGCAACGGTCGAGCCGGACGCCGAACCGGCGCTCAACCCAACGTTGTAAGGCGTGGTGTTGGTGCAGGTGACCGAGACGGTCGACGTGGCGGTCAGCGCGGTCGCCAGGGTCGATGCCGACCCGAAGTTCATCGGTGTGGCGGTGACCGTGCAACCTGCCGTGATGACCAGCGTGACGGTGAATGTCGTGGTGCCGGTGCCGTTACTGTAAACGGCCGCCTGCGCAGGCAGCGGCGGGACAAGCAACAAGCTTGCCATCAGGAGGGTAATGCGCGCAGCTGGTTTATTCATCGTCGGTTTCTCGCAAAACGTCGGAAGGACCTAGCGGGCACAAGGCGATGCAGCCGCCGTTGCCGCATACCACTTGTCACACAAAGTACGTCGCACTACTTAGTGGTAAGTGTATATCGCACTACTGAATTTATGTCACGCGTGCGTTTCTACCATGTTCATTCCAAATAGATGTTTGAAATTGGGTTGGGGAGCATGTTTATGGACAGGGCTGTGCGGGGATAGGCACCGATTCTGGTGTCTGTCGTGCGGGAAAGGCGAGGTTGAGATTTATGAACTAAAATCTCGATATCTTCCGGAAACATGAATTTTTCTCACTCATCATGCTTGACCGTATTCATTTGTCCATCGTGCAAGAGGTGGAAAAGCAGGGGTCGCTGACCGCTGCCGCAGGGGTGCTGCACGTCACGCAGTCGGCGTTAAGCCACAGCATGAAGAAGCTGGAGCAGCAGTTGGGCACCGATATCTGGCTGCGCGAGGGCCGCAGCCTTCGTTTGACGCAGGCGGGGCAGTATCTGTTGGCGGTAGCCAATCGGGTGCTGCCGCAACTGAGTCTGGCCGAGGAACGTTTGCGACAGTTCGCTCAGGGCGAGCGGGGCGCGCTGCGTATCGGCATGGAGTGTCACCCGTGCTACCAGTGGTTGTTGAAAGTGGTATCGCCGTATCTGGCCGCTTGGCCGGATGTGGATGTTGACGTCAAACAGAAATTCCAGTTCGGCGGTATCGGCGCGCTGTTCGGCTACGAGATCGACCTGCTCGTCACGCCGGATCCGCTGGACAAGCCCGGCCTCGTCTTCGAACCGGTATTCGACTATGAGCAGGTGCTGGTCGTGGCCGGTAGCCACAAGTTGGCCAAAGAGGAATACATCCTGCCGAAGCAACTGACCAATGAGGTGCTGGTGGCTTATCCGGTGCCGGTGGATCGGCTGGATATCTACAGCATGTTCCTCACGCCGGCGGGCATCACACCGAAACGCCATAAGGCGATCGAGACCACCGACATCATGCTTCAGATGGTCGCGAGCGGACGCGGTGTCGCCGCGTTACCGCGCTGGTTGGTGCTGGAATATGCGGACGCGATGGATCTGGTACCCATCCGGCTAGGCAAGAACGGCATCGCCAAGCAGATCTTTCTGGGAGCGCGCGAGGCGGATATGGAGATCGATTATCTGCGTGCCTTCATCGAGCAGGCGAAGCGGCCTGCCCAGAGTTGACGCCTTGCCCCGGCAGGCTCCATGAGTGCCATTCATAAGGACATGAGAACTTATCCATTTTCATGTCTACGGTCGGCCACGATAATTCGAAGCTCCTAGTCCGATGAACGCGGGCGTATTTCATGGAGCTTCCTCATGGCGACCGCAATCGAGCGCAACCCCCTGGATTTCACATTTTCTATCAAGAGCATTCGCTTCGACGAGGACTATCGTCCATCGGAGAACACGCGAATCACGACCAACTTCGCCAATCTGGCCAGAGGCGAGAGTCGTCAGGAGAATCTGCGCAACACCTTCCGGATGATCGACAACCGTTTCAATGCGCTGGCGCATTGGGACAATCCGAAGGGCGACCGTTATTCGGTCGAGCTTGAAATCATTTCCGTTGAGATGAGCATCGAGGGTGAGCGCAGTGAAAGCGCGCTGCCGCTGATCGAAATACTGAAAACGAAAATCCTCGACAAGAAGACCGGCGAACCTATCGAAGGCATTGCGGGGAACAACTTCTCGTCCTACGTGCGCGACTATGACTTCAGCGTGTTGCTGCTGGAGCACAACAAGCATCAGCCGGGGTTCAGCACGCCGGAAAACTTCGGCGATCTGCATGGGAAGCTCTTCCAATCCTTCGTCAATTCCAGCGCTTACAAGAGCAGCTTCAACAAGCCGCCCGTCATCTGTCTGAGTGTTTCAAGCAGCCGGACCTATCGTCGGACCGCAAACGTGCATCCAGCACTCGGGGTGGAATACGAGCAGGACGAGTATTCGCTGACCGACGAGTACTTCAAGAAGATGGGACTGAAGGTTCGTTACTTCATGCCGCCGAATAGCGTTGCGCCGCTGGCCTTCTATTTCTCCGGCGACCTGCTCGCGGATTACAGCAACCTTGAGCTCATCGGCACCATCAGCACGATGGATACCTTCCAGAAGATCTACCGCCCGGAGATTTACAACGCGAATTCCTCGGCGGGGGAGTTCTATCAGCCGAGTCTGAAGAACCAGGATTTCTCGTTGACTCGCATTGTTTACGACCGGGAAGAACGCAGCCGACTGGCGATTGAGCAAGGCAAGTTTGTCGAAGCGCAATTCATCAAGCCTTACCAAGTCACTCTCGATCAGTGGTCCGCGAACTACGCGCTTTGATTTATCGAAAACATAAGGTCATCCATCATGAAGAAATTGTTGCCCACTTCAACTGCCGGTAGTTTGCCCAAGCCCTCCTGGCTCGCCGAGCCGGAGAAGCTCTGGTCGCCCTGGAAGCTGGAGGGGGAGGAACTCACCGACGGCAAACGCGACGCTTTGCGCTTGTCGCTGCAAGAACAGCAACACGCGGGCATCGATATCGTCAGTGACGGCGAGCAGACGCGCCAACACTTCGTCACGACGTTTATCGAGCATCTCGAAGGCGTGGATTTCGAGCATCGTGAGACGGTTCGAATCCGTGATCGCTACGACGCCAGCGTGCCGACGGTCGTCGGTGCTGTCGCACGGAAGAAGCCGGTGTTTGTCGAGGACGCCAAGTTTCTGCGTCAACAAACCAACCAGCCGATCAAATGGGCGCTACCGGGCCCGATGACGATGATCGACACGCTTTACGACGCGCATTACAAGAGCCGCGAAAAGCTGGCCTGGGAGTTTGCCAAGATTCTCAATCAGGAAGCGAAAGAGCTGGAGGCGGCGGGCGTCGACATCATTCAATTCGACGAGCCGGCGTTCAACGTCTTCTTCGACGAGGTGAACGAATGGGGCGTTGCCACGCTGGAGCGCGCGATCGAAGGGCTCAAGTGCGAAACGGCCGTGCATATCTGCTATGGCTACGGCATCAAAGCCAACACCGATTGGAAGCAGACGCTCGGCTCGGAGTGGCGGCAGTATGAGGAAGCCTTCCCCAAGCTGCAAAAATCCAATATCGATATCGTCTCGCTGGAATGCCACAACTCGCGTGTGCCGATCGACCTGATCGAACTCATCCGAGGCAAGAAGGTGATGGTGGGATCGATCGACGTGGCGTCCAATACCGTGGAAACGCCGGAAGAAGTCGCCGCGACGCTGCGCAAGGCACTTCAGTTCGTCGATGCCGACAAGCTCTATCCGTGCACGAACTGCGGCATGGCGCCGTTGTCGCGTGATGTGGCACGTGGCAAGCTGAATGCGCTGAGTGCGGGCGCGGAAATCGTTCGTCGGGAACTCTCGAACTAATTCGGGCGGACGTCGGAAGTGCAGGCAGACCCGTCAAGTGTCGTTTGACGCTGTGGACGGGTTTGCTCGCTTCTGTCGCGTTGTACCTCGTATTTCGTCACTACTATGTCACTTTCCAGTCCGGCAATCGAGCCATTGCGCTTTCGCGAAGCGCTCGGGCACTACGCGTCTGGCATCACGGTCATTACCTCTCACATCGACGACGAGCCGCTGGGCTTCACGTGCCAGTCGTTTTACAGCGTATCGACGAACCCACCGCTGGTGTCGTTCAGCGTGATGGCCCACTCCGCCAGCTATCCCAAAATTCGTCAGGCAGGTCGCTTCGCAGTCAATATCCTGTCGGAGACGCAGGTCGAAATATCCGACCAGTTCGCCCGGCGTGGGACGGACAAATGGCGAGGGGTGGAATGGCAGGCTTCGCCGCTGGGTAATCCGGTCATTGCCGGTAGCCTTCACTGGCTCGATTGCGAAATTTACGCGGAGCATTCGGCAGGCGATCACCTGATCGTGATTGGGGAAGTGAAAGCCTTGAGCCTTCAGGACGCGACGTTCACGCAGCCGTTGCTGTATTTCAAAGGGCAGTATCGGAATATGGCGGCTTGATTGCGCCGGAGTCCGACCACCCGGCCGAGCGGGCCGATTGTCTTGTGAGAGAATCCGACGCTCCTAAGCACACGAGGTCGCTCGATTCGATGAATACTCAAGCGGACATTCCTGACGAGGAAGCATGGGACGCGTGGCAACCGGCCGAACTGGCTCGACGGTTGCGCGATGTTCGTTTGCCCTGGTGCATCGTGGGGGGATGGGCGCTCGATCTTTGGCACGGTGTTCAGACACGCGATCATAGCGACCTGGAATTCACGATACTGCGAGGCGATTTCGGCGCCTTCCGTCGAGCGTTCAGCGACTTGACGTTCTACACCTCGCACTCGGGCGTAGTCGCACACCTGCCGGCAGATCGGGACCCGCCGACTGAGGTGATGCAATTCTGGGGTCATGACCGCGCTGCGAAATGCTGGCGGATCGACATGATGATCGAGCCGGGAACGCACGAATCGTGGGCGTACAAGAGAGACCCATCGTTCAGGCGACCGCGCGCCGAAATGGTGATGAGAACCGCCGACGGCATCCCCTATCTGAACCCGTCCGCTGTGCTCCTGTTCAAGGCCCGGGATCCGCGCCCGAAAGATCAGCAGGATTTCGAGAGAGCGATGCCCAACTTGCCGGCCAGCGAACGCGCGTGGCTGAAAAGCTGCCTTGATGCGCTCCATCCCGGGAACGCGTGGGCGCGGGTGCTCTAGCGCGCGGTTGATGCATCTGGCTTCGCCGGGCGTCGGGCTAACGAAATGCCTGCCGGATTCCCAGCGCGATCATGAGTCCTCCGCACGTGAGATCGATCCATGCCTTCGCGCGGCGATACGCCGCTGCAATCGCCGCGTGGGATAGCACCAGTGCCACGGCGCCGTACCAGCACGTCGCGGCAGCACCGACAGTCGCCAGCATCGCGAAGAACGTCTGCGTGGAGACGTGGGCGGGCACTGCGGAGGAAAACACCGCGGCATAAAAGGCGATGGACTTCGGGTTTGCGATATTTGTCGCGACACCTTGCAGGAATGCGGCGCGAAACCGAGGCGCCTTCGGTGGGTGCTTCGCTTCCGCAGGGGTTGCCCGTGCCGACATCAAAAGCCGCAGTCCAAACCAGACCAGATAGGCCGCACCTGCAATCCTGACGCCGACAGCGAGCCACGGGAAAATGGCGAACACCGCGCCGATGCCAAGCATCGCGCACGTCGCCCAGAACAGATTCACCGTCACGATTCCGGCGACGAGCGCGAACGTATCGGAGCGTTTGCCGGTTACCGCCTTGTGCGTGATGGCGACGAAGTTCGGCCCCGGTATGACGGCGCTAGCCATATAAACAGAGAAGACTGTTACGACAGCGGACCAATCAACCATGGATAGCCTCAGTGGGTTGTGGTTGAAAAAACGAAGCGGTTTCCTCTGCTGGTATTCTGCGGCAATTCAAGCCAGTCGACATTAGTCATTCAACACGGTCAAAACCCGTGTTGAGAGACGTTGCGACGTCGGTGGGCAACCACGATTAGGCTGGCCGAAATGCTCAGCACGAGCTTTCGAGTGGTGTAATGGCGCATGCTTTCCTTAACCGACCCAATAAGGAGCGACGAGCAGATGAATATGCTACTCGCCTTTAAAGCGCAATCCCGGATCGTCTTGCTCGTGGCCTCTTTAGCCGTGGGCGCCATCGTGAATAGCGCCCACGCTGCCGGGCAGGCGCGACTCGATGCACCGGTCAAAGCCGTTGCGACGCAACGGCTGCTTGTGACTACCCCGCAAGGGAGCGCCGAGTTCCCGATCTATGCCGACCATCCCATCGACGCGCCCGCTCCCGACGTGACACGGGTATTCATCGTGGTCCATGGCACGTTACGAAATGCCGACACCTACTTCGCGACGGGCCAGCAAATCGTCCAGCGGGCGGGTGAGCTTGGCAAGGGGACGATGATCGTCGCCCCACAGTTTCTGACGCGTCCCGACACGCAGGCTTTCTCGATGCCGGCACAAACGCTCGCCTGGACGCAGGAGGGATGGAAGGGCGGTGAGCCGGCACGCCAGCCCGAAGCCATCAGTTCCTTCGCCGCGCTTGACGCGTTGCTGGCGCATTTCGCCGACCGGCGACTGTATCCCGCGTTGTCGACGGTGGTCGTGATGGGACATTCCGCTGGCGCCCAGTTCGTGCAACGGTATGCCGTGGTCGGGCGTGAGGGGCCGAAGCTGGATAGCGTCGGCATCTCAATCCGTTACGTAGTCGCGAATCCGTCGAGCTATCTGTATTTCGACGACGCGCGACCGAACCCGACAGGTGCTGCCTGCCCGGGTGCGACGGTGTGGAAATACGGGCTGAAGTCTGCGCCTCCCTATGTGGCCTCGCAGGATGCGCACGATCTCGAGTCGCGATACATCGCCCGCAACGTCGTTTATTTGCTCGGTGAAGCCGACACGAATCCCTACACCCATTTCATCGATCGGTCATGTGCGGGTATGGCGCAAGGCCCATACCGGCTTGCGCGCGGGCTGTCGTATTTCGATTACCTGAAACGCCGCCATCCGACCGACCTCAACCAAAAGGTGGTCGAAGTCCCGGGCGTCGGGCATGACAACCTCGGCATGTTCACGTCGGATTGCGGTCTGGCGTTGCTGTTCGATCAGGCCGTACCGCAAACGTGTCCTGTCATCGCCGGCACGGTGCAAAGATGACTTTCCATCTCTGCGGTCTTCAGCGCGTAGGCACGGTTGGCTGGATTGGGGAGTCCCGCCGTGGGATCGAGACCTCGTCGGACTGCTTAGGATTTTTCAGTAGAACGCTAGCTTACTGAACCGCACCCGAATTCGAGCGCAAGAAACGGAGTGCGAAGTGGAGTGGGGATAAGCAGAATGCAGCCTTCAACGACGGATGAAGGTTTTAATAATGTCTCTACTGGACGGAAAGGTAGCTATCGTTACCGGTGCATCTGCTGGTATCGGGCGGGCAATAGCGCTGATGTTCGCTGCGCAAGGCGCCGCAGTTGTTCTGACGGCGCGAGATCAGGCGCGACTGGATAAGGTCGCCGACGAGATTGGCAGCACAGGCGGGCGGGCTTGTGTGGTCGCTGGCGACGTTGGTCAGGCCGACACCCACGAACAGTGTGTGGCAGCGGCGATGCACGAGTTCGGCGGTCTCGACATTGCCATCAATAACGCGGGAACGGTCGGCGCGATTAAACCGCTGGCCGACATCTCGCCGGAAGACTGGCAGCAAACCCTGACGGTCAACCTCACGGCGGCCTACCTGGGGGCTCGCAGTCAGATCCCCGCAATGCTTGAACGTAGCGGCGGCTCGATCGTATTCACTTCCAGCTTCGTTGGCACCAGCGTGGGCTTGCCGGGGATGGCTGCCTATGGCGCCTCGAAGGCCGGGTTGATGGGATTGGTGAAAGGCATCACCGCCGATTACGGTGCCCAAGGCATCAGGGCCAACGCACTGCTGCCGGGGGGAGCAGATACGGGAATGGCGGGCGACCAGAGCCAGAAAGATTGGGCGGCTGGATTGCATGCCATGAAGCGCATTGCCCAACCCGAAGAAATCGCATCTGCCGCGCTCTTTTTAGCCAGTTCCATGTCCAGCTTCGTCACCGGATCGGCGCTCTTTGCGGATGGAGGGAATGCTGCGGTGAAGTGACGGGGCAGAGCGTCCGAGCGATGAGGTTACTTACGTCGCGCTTGAATCGTTTGACGGTGCGTTGAATTGTAGATGCGGTGGGGGCGCATTAGCCCACCGCTGCGAAATGATGCGGGATGCGAGGCGTTGTGCGTCGGCATAGTGACCGGCTTTGGAGCTGGTGAGCTATCAGGGCTCCGGGGCCAACTGCAAATACGACGTGAGGACGGCAAGCACTGACAGTGGTGGTAAAGCGGCTGTTTACGACCCGAAGCGGCCGGTTCCAGATAGCCTATGGGCGTCCGCTACTGCGACGACGGATCGTATTATCGACGTTTCCACTGACGGAACTTGGCGGCAGGGTCCGCTAACCTGCTTCGATTCGAAACTCACCTACGCCGGCATTTGTTTTGCGGTCAACGTGCACGCGTCTTGGCCCTTGCCCAAGCATATCGGAAATCCCCACAACGGCATGGAAGTCACCATTGTCTTCGCGCACGAATTGGTCCAAGGCAAATACGCCGGTTGTCGCGCGTTGTACGTTGGCCATATGCGACCGAAGCTGATCGATATCCCACTTGACGTGCCCAACAATGGCCGATTGCAGGTCATGTATGTACCGGCTCGGATAGGTTCTGAGAACGGGCTCGACATCGACGGCCGACTTAGAAGGCAACTTAGAGACCGCCTCATAAAGCTGGCCGTACCTCTCTCGAAGCTGTGTGTGTGTCGCCCCTCTCGCAAGGTGGGTCATTTCCTCAGTAACTGCGGCTCGTTTTGTTTCATCGTCCAACTTGTAGGGGTTGGCTGTGTAGCTCGGAAGGTATCGCTCTAAGGTTCCACCGGCGAGTAGATGAACGTTTTTCTGGTCAAGGGCGCTAACAATGCGCGACAGCCGCCCTTCCACATCACTAATGGAAGCTTGTGTCAGCAATGCGACCATCCCTTCTCGGTCGCGGCTAATGGCAGTGAGTAGTGCGACCCGGGCACGACCAAGATGCTTCGCGTTCCAAGCCGGACGCGCACCCAGACTGTCGAAATACTCAACAAGGACACTTAGCGGCGGTGCCGCAGGCCTAATCCTCAGAACCTCGTCGATGAGCGTCGTCAGCCGCCTATCCAATTCTCCGCAGTATTTTGAGAAATCGTTGCCTAGCCCCGCTTCTGAAAGGAAATTTGCAACAGTTCCATCTTCCCTAAGGCAGGCTCGTAAATTCCCGCTGAATAGACTGTCAAGGTCGTATAGGAAATGTGCCTCTTTACCGAACTTGATACATAGTTCAAGGTAACGATTCACTTCCTCACACCCTCCTGCATCAATGATGCAGCTTCCTGCTGCCGCCACCGATACGCCTCTGGCGTTCTGCAGCGTTCCGATGAACTGCGCGTCGAGGATCCCTTCAACGAATACAGGGTTGTCGGAAAAAAAGAACTGCTTGTGATGGACGTTCAGCCGCGGGACAAGTGAGGATAGCCGTTGAGTAGCGCCTTCGTCGAGATCGAGAATCTGTCTGGGTATGGAATGTTTTTCGTCAAACGAAATGACGGCCTTTACGTCCTCAATTGACCGAAAATCCAAAATAAACGGTGAATGTGTAATCAGGCATACCACCTTCTTTCCTGGCTCAGCATCAGGGTTTCCCGCGACTCTTCGCACTTCCTGCATGAAGAACGCCTGATACTGCGGGTGTAGGTTTAACTCCGGCTCATCAATGATGAGATACGAATACTTGTCGTTATACAGATGAGTGAGAAGGACGAGCAGTTCCTTGATCCCATGACATTCTTCGCGGTCGAGCCGATACGAGAGACCGGTCTGTCCATGCGTCGCGCGTGGTACCAGATGTCCAGAATCCCATTCCAGTGAGATAGCTCTGTTAAACAAGCTACTTAGGGTCGCCTCCACCTGAATGCGAAGGTCCATACGCTCCTCCAGCAGAACGATGGTATCTACGCCAGATCCGCTTGCACCCGCGCTTCTATAATGATCGAAGTAGTTCTTGGCTAGCCCTTGAGCAAAGTTGTCCCCGAAGACGTTTCGGAAGTAGTTCGTCTGTTCCATCCCGCTCAAGCGGTCGGTGCCAAGTAGGCGTGCCGCTGGCAGCGTTGCGTAAAGTGTTCGGGCAAACTGGGACTTGCCGCTCCCATTCGGACCAACAAGAAAGTTGACTGCTGCAAGTTTGTCGGCCTTGAACTGTTGCCCGGCCCAAGGAGTGGGAAGCGCGAACTCAATATTCTTTTCAATCATCATGGCCAATTGACTCGAAGACGAGCGGTGTATAGCGGACGTAAGTTTGCCAGAGAAAAGAGGCAGTGATGGCCAGTCCATTTCTGCTCACGTTTCACGAGCCCTAGGTTGCTCGATGATTTCAACGTGCAAGAATATCCGCCACAAAAGTGTGGAGACCTTCAGCTTGGCCGTTTTGATGTTCATGCCGGGTGCCGCCCGCCCCCCCCGCGGAAACGGACGTTCATGTTCGCGATCCAAATGTCCGCTTCTGGCCGAAAGCGGTCGTCGCACTTTGATCTCAACACGATCCACACCCCGCAGCGTGGCTTACAAGCCCCCCCGACTCCGCTACGCCGTTTCCGTCTTTATCCCCATCAACACCCACCCGACAACCCCACGCAAAGAACGTGCTAAAATTCTTGACTGATCAAACATTGATCCGTCCAAAAAATGGCTCCTAGTCCTAGTACCCCCCATTCGGCGGGGCAGGTGTTGCCGTTCCGGCAGTCGCTCGTGGCGATGCTCGGCCTTTGTTTCTGCACGATGATGGTGGCGCTCGACCAGACGGTCGTCGGCACCGCGCTACCGACGATCGTCGCGGAACTCAAAGGGTTCGAGTATTACGCCTGGGTCGCGACGTCGTATCTCCTCACCTCTGTCATCACCGTCCCGATCTTCGGGCGGCTCGGCGATTTTTACGGCCGCAAGCGCTTCGTCATGGCGGCCATCATCGTCTTCACCGCCGCTTCCGTGCTCTGCGGCGCAGCGAACAGCATGCCGTTCCTCGTCATCGCACGCGCCCTGCAAGGGATCGGCGGCGGTATGCTGGTCGGCACCGCGTTCGCCTGTGTGCCCGAACTGTTTCCCGATCCGCACGTGCGCCTGCGCTGGCAAGTCATGCTCAGCTCTGCCTTCGGGATCGCCAATGCCATCGGGCCGTCGCTCGGGGGTTTCCTGACGGAAGCCTACGGCTGGCGCTCGGTGTTTTACGTCAACTTGCCCGTCGGCCTGCTCGGCGTCTGGTTCGTCGGACGTCACCTGCCGCACATGCGCGCCGAGGAACACAGCAAAGCAAGCATCGACTGGCTTGGCGCCGGGCTGATCACCGCCGCGCTGGGCAGCTTGCAGATGCTCGTCGAATGGCTGCCCGCCGATGGACTCTCGCGCGGCGTCGTGACGCTCCTCGTCGTGCTCGTCATCTCGTCGGCCGCGCTCTACTGGTGGGAGCGTCGTGTGTCGCATCCGATCCTGCCGTTCGAGATGTTCCGCGACAAAAGCCTCGCGCCACTCTTCGTGTTGTCCGTCTTCGCAGGCTTCTCGATGTTCGGGCTGCTGTTCTACGCGCCGCTCCTGCTGCAAGGCGGTTTCGGGCTCTCGCCACGCGAAACCGGATTGCTGATCACACCGCTAGTCGTGTGTATTACCGTCGGCAGCATCGTGAACGGACGCCTGATTACGCGTCTGCCGAATCCGAACGTGATGCTTTACGGTGGCTTCCTGCTGCTCGCGCTGGCTTGCGCGGGCATCATCACCACGCATCGCGGCACGCCTCATCTGCTGATCGCCTCGTATATGTTCCTCGCCGGGTTGGGACTCGGTTTCGTCATGCCGAACCTCACTGTCTTCGCGCAGGAAGTCGCGGGCCGTGCTCACCTCGGCATTGCGACTGCACTCATGCAATCGCTGCGCATGATCGGCGGGATGCTCGGGACGGCCATCGTCGGGACGCTGGTCAATCACAGCTACACCGGACGTGTGACCGACGCCCTCACCGCGAACGACGGCACGCGCTGGACGTCGCAACTCTCCGATCCGCAGATCCTCGTCAATGCGCAGGCGCAGAACGATTTCCTCATGACGCTGGCCCACATGGGCCAGAACGGCGCGCTCTTCATCGAGTCGGCGCGCTCGTCGCTCGTGGCAGCGATTCACAATGGTCAGATGGTGTCGCTCGCGGCGGCGCTGGCCGGGCTGTGGTTCGTCAGACGCGTGCCGCTGATTCGTCTCACGCGTGGCGCGAAGACAGCGCCCAAGCCGCAGCCGCCAGTCGGCGAGTAATGGAGTCACGGAGTAAGGCGATGCCGACACCTCAAAAACGTAACGTCATTCAGCAACTGAGCCAGACGTATCGCTCGATGATGCTCGCGTTCGACGCGCAGGTCGGGCACCCGCTGCCGCGCTGGCGCATCATTCTCACGCTGGCCGAGCGAGGCACCAGCTCGCAGAAGTTTCTCGCCGAGCATTGCCGGCTCGATCCGGCGTCGCTCACGCGTCAGCTTCAATCGATGGAGGCGCTGGGCTGGCTCTCTCGCGCGACGGATCCCGACGACAACCGCCTGACGAACGTCACGCTGACGGACGCGGGCATGGCCGTGCATGACGAAGCGACGCCGCATCGTCAAGCCTTCTTCGATAACGCGCTTGAAGGCATGACGCCCGAGGAAATCGCGACGCTGGAAAGCGCGCTCACGCACCTCGAATCCCAGTTCAAGGCGATGGTGTCGCGGGCAAAGGCGGGGACTTCCGCCGACGTCGCTACGAAAGCGAGTGGCGATGGCAAGCGGCGAGCGTCGCCCGATGGGGAGACGTCCGACTCTCCCCCCGCGCGCAAACGCGCGTCGCGGGGGCAGACTTAAGACGCATCACGCAATACAAAAAGCCGCTTCAACCATCGAAGCGGCTTTTTTCATTCGAGTGACGCGCACGACAATCCGCATCGTGCGCTCACTCGCCGTGTGCTACCACCGTCGGCGCCAGCATCGTTGCCAGCGCCTCCCGGGCCGCGATCAGAAGAACGTCTGCACGACTTCCACCACGTTGTAATCGCCATCGACGACCGGCAGGTGACGCCACTTGTCGAACGTCAGGCACGGATGCGAGATGTCGAACGCGATCATGTCGCCAACGCGAATGTCGTCGCCCGGCGCAATGCGCAGGTACGCGTGCTGATCCATCATGCCCGTGATTTCCCAATGCTCGGGCGTCGCGCGCGGCGCTTTGCTTTCACCCGGACGGAACTGCTGCGCCGGTTCCGGCATGCCCGCGTCGAAAGCCGCATCGCGCTTGCCAAGCGCGATGATCGCGCGCTCCGGTTCCGGAATCGACTGGACGTAGGCCCAGAGTTGCAGCGCCGGTTGCAGTTGCGAACGCATCTGCTTTGCGATCGGATTGCGCGTGGCGATCTGTGCCTGTGCCGCCTTGTAGATGCCCACATCATGCGTGAGATAGCAGCCCGGACGCAGCACGACGTCCAGCGGCGCGCCCACATCCTTGTGCGCGAATTCGTCGGCCACCACGTCATACCAGGCCGAACCGGCACCCGAGAGCACCGCCGGCGAACGCTCGACGCGACCCGCTGCGATCAACTCGCGCGTGATGCTCACCGCGCGTTGCAGGAACGCACGGATGTCCGCTTCGGTGCTGAGCACGCCTTCATAGACTTCCACGCCCGCCAGCTTCACGGCGTCGTGATACCGCGTGAGTGCATCGAGCACCGCTTGCTGTTGGGCGGCATCGCGCACGCCGGTGCGTCCGCCCGTCACGCCCAACTCGATGAGCACCTGAATCGTCTGGCCGCGAGCGCGGAAGAAGTTACCCAGATGCTCGACCGCTGCGGCCGAATCCACCAGACAGAAGAATTCGAAATCGGCGTCCTTGAGCAAGTCGGCAATCATCGTCATGTTGCGCTTGCCCACGAGCTGGTTCGCCATGAGCACACGTCGCACGCCATGGTGATACGCCGCAAAAGTCTGCTGCGCCGTGGCGAGCGTGATGCCCCACGCGCCACCGTCGAGCTGGCGACGGAACAGCTTCGGCGCCATCGTCGTCTTGCCGTGCGGGGCGAGCTTCACGCCGTACTCGTGAACGAAACGCTGCATCCACGCCAGGTTGTGACGGATCTTATCTTCGTAGAGCACGGCCGTCGGCAGGCTGAGGTCTTCGTTCAGCAGGTTCCAGCCCAGATCGGTCGTCGCCGAGGGCGCGCGCGGGGCGTCCAGCGCACCCAGACCCTTGTTGAGGGTATCGATCATGCCATGCTGATAGTTTGTATCACTCATTGAGAATCCTCCACGGTTTGGTGCGCCGACGATCGCCGGATGGTCCCTATAATAACGTTTAATTACCAGCGTTTGACAGATTTGTTATAAAGTACCAAAAATCGTCTCAAAACTTTCAGAACTGGCTCTGGCGACGCCTCGCGACGCCCCGAGACGTCATACGGACCCGAGATATGGCCGAAACTTTCGATATCGTGACGCGCGTTGCCGAACGCAGCGACGTCCTCAGTCAGGCGGAACGCAAAGTCGCCCAGGTGGTGCTGGAGGACGTGGCGGGCGCGGCGGCAGCGTCGATCAACGTGCTGGCCGAGCGCGCCGGCGTGAGCGAAGCCAGCGTGACACGCTTCGCCAAGGCGATGGGCTGCCGCGATGTGCGCGATCTCAAGTTGCGACTCGCGCAGGCGGCAGTCGTTGGGCAGCGCTTTCTCGGGGCGAATGCCGCCAACGGGCAGGAAGGCGCAGGCGAGACCATCGACCGTATCGCTGACGATATCCAGACGACGCTGCAAGTCCATCGCGGCCTCATCAAGCCGGAGGCGGTGCGTCGCGCGGCGCAACGCCTGCTGTCCGCTCGCATGATCTACGCGTTCGGGATGGGCGGCGGGTCGTCGCTCATGGCAGACGAAGCGCGTTACCGGCTGGTGCGGCTCGGCCGTCCGGTCGCGAGCTATCAGGATGCGGTGCTGGCCCGTATGGTCGCCGGCACGCTGGCGCGCGAAGACGTCGTGCTGGCGTTCTCGGTGAGCGGTCACACGCCCGAGCTGGTGTCGGCGTGCGAGATCGCACGGGAATACGGCGCGCAAGTGGTGGCGATCACGGCGACGGGCTCGCCGCTGGCGGCGCTGGCCGACGAAGTGCTGCCGATCCGCGCGCTGGAAACGGATTTCATTTTCAAACCGTCGTCGTCGCGTTACGCGATGCTGCTCGCCATGGACGTGCTGGCTACGGAACTGGCGTTGCTCGCCAAGCCGCAGAGCCAGGCGCTGTTGCGACGGATCAAATATGTGCTCGACACGCATCGGGGCGGCGGCGATCGTCAGCCTCTGGGAGACTGACATGACTGACCGCCTCGCAAATCTCGCCGATCGCACGGTCGATACCCTCATCACCAACGTGCGTCTGGCCGACGGTTCGGGCGCACCCATGACGGACGCTCGCTTTGACGTCGCGCTGCGCGACGGCCGGATTCACACCATCGCTCAAGCCGGAGACTTGTCGGGTTGGCAAGCCGCACAACGTATTGACGGCGATGGCAACGTGCTCAGCCCAGGCTTCATCGACGTTCACACGCACGACGACACGAACGTCGTGCGGGCCCCGGAAATGACGCCGAAGCTCTCGCAAGGCGTGACGACGGTCGTCGTCGGCAATTGCGGCATCAGCGCGTCGCCGGTCACGCTAAAGGGCGATCCGCCGGATCCGATGAACCTGCTTGGCGAAGCCGGTGCATTCCAGTATCCGACGTTCAAGGCGTATGTCGATGCGCTCGAGAAGGCGCAACCGGCGATCAACGTCGCCGCGCTGATCGGCCACACCGCGCTGCGCAACAACCACATGGACCGCCTCGACCGTGCGGCGACCGAAGCCGAGATCGACGGCATGCGCGAGCAGCTTCGTGAGGCGCTTGCCAACGGCGCATTGGGGCTATCGACGGGGCTGGCCTACGCCAATGCGAACGCCGCGCCGACCGAGGAAGTCCTCGCGCTCGCCGAGCCGCTGGCCGAGGCTGGCGGTCTCTACGCAACGCACTTGCGCACCGAGTTCGCCGAGATTCTGGAGGCGCTCGATGAAGCGTTCCGCATCGGCCGTCATGCGCGCGTGCCGGTGGTCGTCTCGCATCTGAAGTGTGCGGGCGTCGAGAACTGGGGGCGCAGCACCGAAATTCTCGAAGCGCTCGACAAGGCCCAACGCTTCCAGCCGGTGGGCTGTGACTGCTATCCGTACACGGCAAGCTCGTCGACGCTCGATCTCAAACAGGTGACCGACGACTTCGACATTCTCGTGACGTGGTCGCAATCGCATCCCGATCAGGGCGGCAAGCTGCTCGCGACGATTGCCGCCGAGTGGGGCGTGGATTTGATGGAAGCGGCGAAACGTCTGCAACCGGCGGGTGCCGTGTATCACTGCATGGAGGAAGCCGACGTGCAGCGCATCTTGCGTCACCCGGCGACGGTTGTCGGCTCCGACGGGCTGCCGAACGATCCGCTGCCGCATCCGCGTCTGTGGGGCGCGTTCCCCCGCGTGCTGGGGCGCTACAGCCGTGAACAGGCGCTGTTCCCGCTGGCCGAGGCCGTCCACAAGATGACGGGGCTGTCGGCCGAGCGCTTCGGGCTCACCGAGCGCGGTTTCGTGCGCGAAGGTTATTGGGCCGATCTGGTCCTGTTCGATCCGGCCACCGTGGCAGATGCGGCGACATTCACCGATCCGATGCAGCCCGCGTATGGCATTTCGGCCGTGTGGGTGAACGGCGTGTTGTCGTGGCAGGACCGTGCGCCGACGCAGAATGCGCGCGCCGGACGCTTCGTGCGTCGCGGCACACCGCAGCCGGTGCTCTGAACTGGTGTTATTGAAAACGATTCGTTGAAAGGAGTGATGATGAGCATCAAACGATATGGCGTGGAAGGCGGGCAGGGCACGGGTGGCCAGCGTATGCCGTTCGCACGCGCAACCGAGGCCGACGGTTTCCTGTTCGTGTCGGGCCAGACCCCGATGAAAGACGGCGAAGTGATCGATGGGGGCATCGTTGCCCAGTCGCATCAGGCCATCCAGAACATGATCGCGATTCTGACGGAAGCCGGTTACGGCACCGAGCATGTCATGCGTATTGGCGTGTGGCTCGACGATCCGCGCGATTTCGCGTCGTTCAACAAGGTCTTCAAGGAATACTTCGGCGATCATCCGCCCGCACGCGCCTGCGTCGTGTCGAGCATGGTCATCGACTGCAAGGTCGAAGTGGACTGCGTCGCCTATAAGAAGCCGACTGCGTAAGCTGCGGTGTCTGTTGTGCTGCGGGAAGAAGCCGACGTCGAACGTCGGCTTTTTTTTTGTCGCGAGATTTTGCATTGACGGGCACTTAGGTTCCCGTTTCGCAAAGGTTACGGTCCGCCTTCGATGGCGGCGTAATTTTGTCACCCGCAGTCTTCAGCTTCCTAACCTGACAGGAGGCGGATGGTGAGAACAGCACCCATGGATGACGTCGGATCGAGCGCACGGATACACCGCGCTGCGATTGAATCGGCAGACGACGCCCGCATTACGATCGACTTCCCGCCCACGCCGGACGATGTTCGTTTGCGTTCGCAGACCATGAGCCGTTTGTCCCGGGCGGGGTATGCCTCGGGGCTCACCGGGTTGGCCGTCACGGTATTGGGGGTGGCGGGACTGGCGAGCAGTGCGTACCTCTCGGTTCAGGCGGCCGCCGAAGTCGAAGCGCCTGACGGTGCCGACGCGGATCGCTGGGTCGAGTTCGGGCTGTGCGGCGGGCTGGCGGTCCTGTCGTCGCTGGTCGTGACGTTCGGTCTCAGTCAGGTGTGTCTTTGCGTGAAGGAGCGCCGGCAGGCCGGGCAGGCGTGGGGGGCATTCAGCACGCGTGTGCAATTCGAATCGTCGCGCCCAGGGGCGCGCTCGTGAGGGCGTTCGGCGTGCGTGCGTTCGAAATACCGCCGCCCGAGGCACCGTCATCGACATCCGTCGCACGGGAGATCGATGTCGCGTTGGGTTTGCTGGGCGATGCCCGCTCGCTGCACGACGCGATGGATATGCCACGCCCCGGCGCGTGGGACGCGAGCCAATGCGACGCCGCGTATCGCTGCGGCTACGGGGCGTTCGAACGGGGCGATTTCGCGCATGCCATCGAGTGCTTCGCGCCGCTGCTGTCGGCGTGTCCGTTGACGGCGGATTACGCGGTGGCGCTCGCGCTGTCGGTGCAGCGTTACGGCGAGCCGAAGGTGGCGTTGCCGCTGTTCATGGCGGCGGCGCTCATGGACGAGGATGCGCCGGGAGCGATGTATCGCGTGGGGGAATGTCTCGTCGAGTTGCGGCAGTTCGACGCGGCGCGCCGGGCGATGAAGGAAGCGCTGCACCGTTGTGACGGGCTGCCGAAATATGCGGGCGTGAGAAATGCAGCGCTGCGGATGATGGCCCGTCTCGGCTATCTCGACTACCTGAGCTGACGCTGCGGCAGATCGACTCGCGCAGCGTGGCCGGGTGCGCACAAGGTCAGAACTTGCAGGAGGCCGCGCCTGGATAGCGCGGATTAGCGACGGGCTTGGGCAACCCGTCGCCATTTTTTGCTGGCGTCTTACTGACGTGCCGTGCGCGCGTTGTCCGGCATCGGCAGCGTGAAGTTGGTGCGGAACGGATTGATGTCGAGGCCGCCGCGTCGCGTGTAGCGCGCGTAGACCGCGAGCTGGCTCGGCTTGCACCGGTTCAGGATGTCCATGAAGATCCCTTCCACGCACTGCTCGTGAAAGCCGGTGTGACGTCGGTACGAAATCACATACTTGAGCAGCCCTGCCTGATCGATCGGCGGGCCGACGTAACGAATTTGCAGGCTGCCCCAGTCGGGCTGGCCGGTCACCGGGCAATTCGACTTGAGCAGATTGGAGACGAGCGTCTCTTCCACGTGCTGTTCGTCGAAGGCGGCGGTGAGCAGTGAGGCGTCGGGTACGTAGACGTCGGTGTCGATGTCGAGACGGTCCACGAGCAGGCCGTCGAGTTCGTCGAGCTGTAGCTTGCCGAAGCCGCTCGGGTCCGTGAGCCGGACCTGCACGGGCGCACCGGCCGCCTCAGACAGATCCTGTTGAATCAGCGCGCGCGCCGCGTCGAGATTGGCGAGCTTTGTCTGCGCAAACGACCCCAGATACAACTTGAACGACTTCGACTCGATGATGAACGGCGAGTCGGCCGGCACCACGGCCTTGAGCAGTGCGATCTGCGGCTTGCCCTTGTCGTTGAGCCAGGAGAGTTCGTAACCGTTCCAGATATCGGCGCCGAAGAACGGCAGCGTTTCCGGCACGCCGATCTGCGCGCGCGCCGGGGCGCGGGCGATCGGGAAGAGTTGCGACGGGTCGTAGTGCTCGGTGTACGCAACTTCTTTGCCGAGTGTGGATTGTTCAGGCGTGGTCATGATTGGCGATGCCACTGATGACATGACCGGTCGGGCTGACCCGGGCGGCCGATTCGCAGTGGCGTGTCTGATCGTCGAAGAAGAAATCGGGCTCGAACTCGCGCAGGAATGCGCCTTTGTCCAGCCCGCCCAAAAACATCGCCTCGTCGATGTCGATTTTCCAGTCCATCAACGTGCGGATGGCGCGCTCGTGTGCGGGTGCCGAGCGTGCCGTGACGAGTGCCGTACGGATTTTCACCGGCACTTCGTGGCCCGCCAGGGTTTGCAGACGGTGCAAGGCCAGCAGCAGCGGCTTGAACGGTCCGGGCGGCAGCGGTGTGGCGGCGCGCTCGGTTTCGTGTTGCTGGAAGGCGTCGAGGCCGTTGCGCTGGAAGACCCGCTCGGCTTCGTCGGAGAAGAGCACGGCGTCGCCATCGAAGGCGATGCGGATTTCGTCCGGATGCAGCTCGGCCTTTTTCGCGGAGTCGGGATACACACGTGCCGCCGGGAAACCCGCGGCGAGGGCGCTGCGCACGTCGCGCTCGTTGGCCGAGAGGAACAGGTGCGCCCCCAGCGCGTTGAGGTAGCCGAAGGGGTCGCGCCCGCGCGTGAAGACCCCGCGTTCGATCTTGAGATCGAACTGCCGCGCCGAGCGGAACACCCGCATGCCGCTCACGGGATCGTTGCGCGAGAGCACCACGACTTCCACGCGATGACCGTCGCTTGCGCCACCGCCGCTGGTGTCGCTGCCGCGATTGAAGGCGAGCAGCTTCTGCACGAGCGGGAAGGCGACGCC
Organism: Pandoraea sp. ISTKB; assembly: GCF_001721285.1. Taxonomy (NCBI): domain Bacteria; kingdom Pseudomonadati; phylum Pseudomonadota; class Betaproteobacteria; order Burkholderiales; family Burkholderiaceae; genus Pandoraea; species Pandoraea sp. ISTKB. The sequence goes on along the minus strand of NZ_MAOS01000001.1, from coordinate 70,175 downwards.
GGCTGGGGCCGGCTTGTCGATGCGGTCGAGCTGATACTGCATGTACGACTGGTCGTCGCCGCTCGCCACGCCGGCCTCGTACACGCGGTTCTCTTCTTCGAAGTCGAACAGCGCGCGCGAGGATATCGCGACAACGAGTTTGTTCTCGAGCGTGATCGGCATGGTGGCGGTGATGTCCTGTCGGGTAGTGAGTGACTAGGCAGTGAAGTCTGTAATCGGCGACTTACCCGAGGAACAGCTTGTACACGGGGTTGTCGCTTTCGTCCCAGTAAGGATAGCCGAGCGTTGCGAGGAAGTCGCGGAACTCGGCCTTGTCGTCGTCCGGCACCTGCATGCCCACGAGGATGTTGCTGTAGTCCGCACCCTGATTCCGGTAGTGGAACAGGCTGATGTTCCAGTTCGGGCTCATGGCCGAGAGGAATTTCATCAGCGCGCCCGGACGCTCCGGAAACTCGAAGCGGAACAGCACTTCGTTGCTGGCCAGTGCCGAGCGTCCCCCGACCATGTAGCGGATGTGCTGCTTGGACAGTTCGTCGTTGGACAGATCGAGCGTGGGGAAGCCGTGACGCTCGAAGCCCGAGCGGATGCGCTCGCCTTCGTCGCGGTTGTGCATCTGGATGCCCACGAAGATGTGGGCGCTCGATGCTTCGCTAATTCGGTAGTTGAACTCCGTCACATTGCGGCTGCCCACCACTTCGGTGAAGCGCTTGAAGCTGCCGCGCGCTTCCGGAATGGTGACGGCGAAGACCGCTTCGCGCGCTTCACCGACTTCGGCGCGCTCGGCAACGAAGCGCAGGCGGTCGAAGTTCATGTTCGCGCCGGACGTGATCGCGACGAGCGTCTCGCCCTTGAGCTTCTCGCGCTCGGCATAGAGCTTGGCGCCGGCCACGGACAGCGCGCCCGAGGGTTCCAGCACGCTGCGGGTGTCCTGGAACACATCCTTGATGGCGGCGCAAAGCTGGTCGGTGTCCACGCGCACGACTTCGTCGAGATACTCGCTGCACAGACGGAAGGTTTCTTCGCCGACGTATTTGACGGCGGTGCCGTCGGCAAAGAGGCCGACGTCGTTCAACAGAATGCGCTCACCGGCGTGGATGGACTGCGCCATCGCGTCGGAATCGACGGATTGCACGCCGATGACCTTGATCTCGGGGCGCACGGACTTGACGTACGCAGCCACGCCGGCGGCGAGTCCACCGCCGCCGATCGGCACGAAGATGGCGTGCAGCGGACCTTGATGCTGGCGCAGGATTTCCATGCCGATGGTGCCCTGACCCGCGATGACGTCGGGATCGTCGAACGGCGGCACGAAGGTCAGGCCGCGCTCGGCTTGCAGCGTCATGGCGTGGGCGAAGGCGTCGCTGTACGAGTCGCCCGCGAGCACGACTTCGACGGCGCGTCCGCCATGGGTGCGCACGGCGTCGATCTTGACCTGCGGGGTGGTCACCGGCATGACGATGACGGCCTTGCAGCCCAGACGCGCGGCCGAGTACGCGACACCCTGTGCGTGGTTGCCGGCGGAGGCCGTGAGCACGCCGCGCTCACGCTCGGCGTCGGTCAGGTTCGCCATCTTGTTGTACGCGCCCCGAATCTTGAAGGAGAACACCGTCTGGTTGTCTTCGCGCTTGAGATAAATTCGATTGTGCAGGCGCATCGAGAGCGTGCGGGCCTGCTCGAGTTCGCTCTCGTGGGCGACGTCGTAGACTTTGGCGGTCAGGATCTTCTTCAGGTAGTCGGGAGCTGCGTCGGACATGATTTAAGGCTTCTTCAGGTTAGGCACATCAAGGAACAAAAGGACAATGATAGACCAGCACGTCCGCCGGGGCGGTCGCGCTAAGTCTTTCGGGGAAAAACGGGAAAGGAGAGTGCGCGCCCTAGCTTAGGTCGTCGGGGGTGTCGATGTCGCGCACGATTCCGGCGTCGTCGACATCGACGATCGTAATGTGCTCGCTAATCAGCAGGTCGCGCGCGCCGACATCGCCATCGAGGGCGGCCAGACGTGTGGTATAGGCGGAACCGAAGGCGACCGGATGGCCGCGCTGTCCCTGATAACTCGGTGCGACGATGGCGTCGGGCGACGTGAGCCCGTTCGACACGGCACGCAAGGTATTCGGATGAATGAACGGCATGTCGGCCAGCGCGACGAGCCAGCCATCGAGATGTTCGAGCCCGGGGGGCGGCGCTTCGTCGGTCGCGGCCTGAATGCCGGCGGCCAGTGTCGCGCCCATGCCACGCTTGGTGGCGTGGCTCATGACAACTTCGCAACCCGCCTGCAAGAGCACGTTCTCCAGCTCGGCCGAATCCGGGCGCACCACCGCGATCACGCGCGGCAATGCCGCCAGCAGCGCATGGGCGCTGGCGAGGGCAACGGGTCGGTTCAGGGGATCTCCGGGCAGCGGCGCGAGCAGCTTGTTCCGGCGCCCCGCCGCATCGAAGCGGGTACCGAGTCCGCCTGCCAGTAGAATGGCCACGGGCGGCGTCGAAGGTCGGGTCATGGGCATGCATTATGCGCCAGACTTTTCGTTTCTGCCAAACGCGTGTGCACGCCTTCGCGGCGACATTGACCGACCGTCTGGCCGGTTGGGATGGGCGCGTTCGCGATGGCTTTCGATGGGTTTTCGTTTTTCTACCGGAGTTGCATGGAGTCGTTCATCACCTGGCTGCTGGGCGTTTTGACGCTGCCCGGCGTGGGGCTACCCGCGATTTTTCTCGTGTCGTTTCTCTCGGCCACGCTGCTGCCGATGGGCTCGGAGCCTGCGCTGTTCGGCTACGTGGCGCTCAATCCGCACATGTTCTGGCCGGCCATCGCGGTGGCGAGCGTCGGCAACACGCTCGGCGGCATGCTGGATTGGTGGATGGGGTTCGCAGCGCGACGCGCCTACGTGCGGCTCAAGGCGCGCCGACGCGCGCATGCGCGTGCTGCTGCCTCACTTGGTGCGGGTGGCACGATGACGGCGGAGATGACGATGCCCGGCGCGAAGGCCGACGCGGAAGGTCGCGCGCCGATGAACGAACGCTATCGCCGCTGGATGCGCCGCTTCGGCCCACCCCTGCTGCTGCTCTCGTGGCTGCCCGTGGTCGGGGATCCGCTCTGTACCCTCGCCGGATGGCTGCGCCTGTCATGGCGCTCATGCCTCGTCTACATCGCTATCGGCAAGACGCTGCGCTACATCACCATCACTTATCTGATGCTGCGCGTGCCCGAGTCGTTCTGGCAGGGCATCTTCGCGCCGTTCAAACACCTGCTCGTGGGATGAGCGCTTCGGCTGGGCTGCTCTTTCTTTTTCTTCGTTCCGCCTCTGCTTCGGTTCTGCTTGAGTCCGGAGGCCGGACCGAGGCCCCCTTCCGCCCCTCAGACATAAACCCAACTCGGTTCAGAAGGGGGCCCCGGTCCGGCTTACCACTTTGCTTTCTCAGGTCCCACCTTCTTTTTCACGATTAGGTGGCTTCTGCTTTACGCGCCCGTGACGTCGAACGGCAACGCGCGCAGACGCTTGCCCGTCAACACCGCCACCGCATTCGCATACGCCGGCGCCAGCGGCGGCAAGCCCGGTTCACCCATGCCCGTCGGGGCGTCGCCCGAACTCACCACGTGGACACTGATCTCCGGCATGTCGGTCAGACGCGCCACCGTGTACTGATGGAAGTTGCTCTGCTCGACTTCACCATCCTTCATGGTGATCGCCGCACCCGGCAACGTCGTGCCCAGCCCCATCAGCGCCGCACCCTCGACCTGCGCCGCCACCGTCAACGGATTGACCGCGAAGTTGCAATGCACCCCCGCCACGGCACTGACCAGTCGCGGCGCATTGTTGCGCATCTCCGCCACGACGACGTACGCCACCACGGAGTCGAACGACTCGTGCACCGCCACGCCCCACGCCTGTCCTTCCTGCAACTTGGTCTTGCCGTAGCCCGAACGCTCGACCGCCAGCGCCAACGCCGCGCGGTGACGCGGATGCTTGTCGCCAAGCAGCGAGTATCGGTACGCGACCGGGTCCTGACCGGCATTCTTTGCCAGTTCGTCGATGAGTGTTTCCATGACGAACGCCGTGTGCGTATTGCCCACGGAACGCCACCACAACACCGGTACGTTGACCTTCGGGCTGTGCAGCGTGAGACGCAACGGTACGGCGTACGGTGTGCCGGACACGCCTTCGACGCTGGTGGCATCGACGCCGTTCTTGACCATCATCGGCTCGAACGGGGTGCCTTGCAGGATCGACTGGCCGACGATGGTGTGATTCCACGCCAGCACGTTGCCCTTGGCGTCGAGACCGATCTCGGCACGGTGAACGTACATCGGACGGTAGTAGCCGCCATGGATGTCGTCTTCACGGCTCCAGATGACCTTGACCGGCTCGCGATGCCCCGCGCCACGCCACGCTTTCGCGACCTGCGCGGCTTCCACGCCGTAGTCGGACGTCGGCACGGCACGACGGCCGAAGCCGCCGCCCGCCATCAGCGTGTGCAGCTTGACCTGCTCGGGCTTCAGACCCAGCGTGCGGGCCATGGCCGCCTGATCGACGGTCTGGAACTGGGTGCCGGTCCACACTTCCGCACCCTTGTCGGAGAGCTGCACGGTGCAGTTCAGCGGCTCCATTGGCGCATGGGCGAGATACGGGAAGCTGTATTCGGCGACGAGGGTCTTGGGCGCACCCTTGAGCTTGGAGACGTCGGTGTCGATGGCGACGATGCCCGGCGTCTTGGCCATTTCCTTGAACTTGGCCAACTGCTGGGTCGTGTCGACATGTTCGACGCCGCTGGTGTCCCACTCGGCCTTGAGCGCGTCGCGGCCGGTCTTGGCTTGCCAGTAGCCGTCAGCGATGACGGCGACGGCGGTGCCGCCACGGTCATCCGGAATTTCGAGCACGTCGCGCACGCCCTTGATGGCTTTCGCAGCCTTGGCGTCGAAGCTTTTCACCTTGGCGCCGAACACCGGCGGACGCGCTACGACCGCCACCTTGAGGTTCGGCAGCTTGAAGTCCATGCCGTACATCGGCGTGCCGGTCGACTTGGCCTTGGCGTCGAGTCGGCGCGTCGGCTTGCCGAGCAGGCGGAACGTCGCCGGGTCCTTGAGTGCGACGTTGGCCGGCACGGGCAGTGCCTGTGCCTTGGCGGCCAGGCTGCCGTAGGTGGCGCGTTTGCCGTTCGGGCCGAGCACCACACCGTTTTCGGTGCGCAACTGATCGGCCGGCACCTTCCATTGCTGCGCGGCTGCCGCGATCAGCATGGCGCGTGCGGACGCCCCGATGCGCCGGTACTGCATCCACGAGTGCGCGATGGTGCCTGAGCCGCCCGTCATCTGGATACCGAAGATCGGATCCTTGTAAGCGTCACCCGCAGGGGCCAGCTCGCCGCGCACTTTGCCCCAGTCGCAGTCGAGTTCTTCAGCGACGAGCATCGGCAGCGCGGTCTGCACGCCCTGACCGAAGTCGAGACGGTTGACCTGAATGGTGACGGTGTCGTCCGGTGCAATGTGTACGAACGCCGACGGCACGACGGGCGCTGCGGGCGCGCCCTGCGCGTTGGCCGTGCGCATGAGGCCCGGCAACGACATTTCGAGCATCAGGCCGCCTGCCGCAATGGCCGACGTCTTCAGGAAGCCGCGACGGCTCACGCCCGCGAAGTCGCCCACGGCAACGCCGGGGTATTGGGAGAAACGAAGTTGACGCATGTCGGTGTCTCCTCGTCTCAGGCCAGCGACGACGCGGCGTCTTTGATGGCCGCGCGAATGCGGGCGTAGGTGCCGCAACGGCAGATGTTGCCGGCCATGGCGGCGTCGATCTGCTCGTCGTTGGGCGTCTTGTTCTCACGCAGCAACGCGGTGGCGGACATGATCTGGCCGCTCTGGCAGTAGCCGCACTGGGGCACGTCGTGTTTGACCCAGGCGTCCTGCACGGCACGGCCGACCGGGTCGGCGCCGACGTTTTCGATGGTGGTGATCTTCTTGCCTTCGACGGCGGAGACCGGCGTGATGCAGCTTCGGATGGGCGCGCCGTCCATGTGGACGGTGCAGGCCCCACACAACGCCATGCCGCAGCCGAACTTGGTGCCGGTCATGTTGAGCGCGTCGCGCAGGGTCCAGAGCAGGGGAGTGGCGGGGTCGACGTCGACCTTCACCGGTTTGCCGTTCAGTTGGAACGAAGCCATAGATGCACCTCTTGATGGGTGGATGGGGGCGGATGAATCGGGGGACGGCTAGAACATACTCCCATTTGTTGGAAATTTCAGTTCACAAGTGCTTGGTAAGTCGTTGTATATAAACGGATATAGCGGTCGACTTTTAATGTGAAAGTGACGGTCGTCGTCTTCGGGAAGGGCGGTCGTGAAGACGCTGTCAACGCTGCGATGAGGCTGTCGCGCTCGCATCGAAGCGGGAATTCGGAGGGGAATCGGAGGGGATTGCCGCACCCGGACGAGGATTTCGGCGCGGCGCCGACGTGTTGCGGTGCAATGAAGTACAATTCGACCTACATTCCCCTACCAACACTTTCCCAAGCCGGAAGAAAGATCTGGGCATGCGCACCAACTGCCTCACCCCCCTGTGCTTCTGCTCGATGACCGAACACGACTCGTCATCGACGTCTTCGCACGGCAGTCGTCGATCTCGTTGACCGTAGATCGACTGTTGCCGGCCCGCGCACACCCTTTGCGCGAGCGGCCGGCATTTTCAGCGCACACCCGATTTTGACTTTCGGCGCGTCTCGCGAGACGAACGCCGACGGCGGATGCACCGCCGCACTGACGAGCCCGACAAGATGAACGCACCCTTGCCTGCCTTCGAGCCGCACGACGCTAAACATGCCGTAGCCGCTCACCCGCCACGTCTGCGTGAAATTCCTTACAACTACACGTCGTTTTCGGATCGCGAAATCGTCATGCGCCTGCTCGGCGCGGACGCATGGGCCATCCTCGACGAACTCCGCGCCGAACGCCGTACCGGCCGCTCGGCGCGCATGCTGTACGAAGTGCTCGGCGATATCTGGGTGGTCCGCCGCAATCCGTATCTGCAAGACGACCTGCTGGACAATCCGAAGCGCCGCAAGCTGCTGATCGACGCGCTCGACCACCGTCTGAACGAGATCGACAAGCGTCGCCGTGCAGACGTGGCTCAACATGCCGACACGCATGGCCGTGATCGTGCGGCGCGCGTCGAGCAACTGGAAGTGGCCGCTCGTCGCGCCGTGGCCGAGTTCGCCGCCGAGTTCGAGAAGATGGCCGAACTGCGCCGTCGCGCGAAGAAGGTGCTCGGCCGCACGACCGCCAGCGACAACATCAAGTTCGACGGCCTGTCGCGTGTTTCACACGTGACGGACGCCACCGACTGGCGCGTGGAATATCCGTTCGTGGTGCTCACGCCGGACAGCGAAGCGGAAATGGCATCGCTGGTGAAGGGCTGCTTCGAACTCGGTCTGACCGTGATTCCGCGTGGGGGGGGCACCGGCTATACGGGCGGCGCGATTCCGCTCACGCCGTTCTCGGCCGTCATCAATACGGAAAAGCTCGAACAGCTCGACGAGGTCGAATACCTGCAACTGCCTGGCGTCGACAAGCTCGTCGGCACGATCTTCTCGGGCGCCGGCGTGGTGACCCGCCGTGTGGCGGAAGCCGCCGAGCGTGCCGGGCTGGTCTTCGCGGTAGACCCGACTTCGATCGACGCCTCGTGCATCGGCGGCAACGTGGCCATGAACGCCGGTGGCAAGAAGGCCGTGCTGTGGGGCACGGCGCTGGATAACCTCGCCTGGTGGCGCATGGTCGATCCGCAGGGCAACTGGCTGGAAGTCACGCGTCTCGATCACAACCTCGGCAAGATTCACGACATTCCGGTCGCTCGCTTCGAACTGAAGTGGTACGACGGCAATCAGGCGCCGGGCGCCGCACTGCTGAAGACCGAACTGCTGGAAATCGAAGGCCGACGCTTCCGCAAGGAAGGCCTCGGCAAGGACGTCACGGACAAGTTCCTCGCCGGCCTGCCGGGTATCCAGAAGGAAGGTTGCGACGGTCTGATCACGAGCGCGCGCTGGATTCTGCACAAGATGCCGGCGCACACGCGCACTGTGTGTCTGGAGTTCTTCGGTCAGGCGAAGGAAGCGATTCCGAGCATCGTCGAAATCAAGGACTACATGTTCGCGCAGACGGCCGCCGGCGGCGCGATTCTCGCGGGTCTGGAGCATCTGGACGAGCGTTATCTGCGCGCCGTGGGCTATGCCACGAAGTCGAAGCGCAATGCGTTCCCGAAGATGGTGCTGATCGGCGATATCGTCGGCGACGACGACAACGCGGTCGCCCAGGCGACGTCGGAAGTGATCCGCATGGCCAACGGCAAGAGCGGCGAAGGTTTCGTCGCCGTGTCGGCCGAGGCGCGCAAGAAGTTCTGGCTCGACCGCTCGCGCACGGCGGCGATCGCGCGTCACACGAACGCCTTCAAGATCAACGAAGACGTGGTGATTCCGCTGCACCGCATGGGCGAGTACACGGATCACATCGAACGCATCAACATCGAGTTGTCGCTCAAGAACAAGCTGCAACTGGTCGACGCCCTCGAAGCATTCTTCGAAGCCGGCAATCTGCCGCTCGGCAAGACGGACGACGCGAACGAGATTCCGTCGGCCGAACTGCTCGAAGACCGCGTGCAGACGGCGCTGACGATGCTGCGTCAGATTCGTGGGCGCTGGGAGTATCTGCGCGACAACTTCGAGATGCCGCTGGCCGAGGCGATTCCGCTGCTCAACCGTCACGGCATTCGCGACATCAACGTCGCGCTGAACGACCGCCTGAACAAGCATCCGGAAACGCGCCTCATCGATCTGCTTCAGGACCGCACGGTGCGCGTGTCGTGGAAGCAGGAGATCCGCGCGGAACTGCGTCAGATCTTCACGGGCGGCGAGTTCAAGCCGATCCTCGACGAGGCGCAGGCCATTCACAAGCGCGTGCTGCATGGTCGTGTGTTCGTCGCCCTGCACATGCACGCCGGCGACGGCAACGTGCACACCAACATCCCGGTGAACTCGGACAACTACGAGATGCTCCAGGATGCGCACAAGGCCGTGGCCCGCATCATGGACATCGCGCGCTCGCTCGATGGCGTGATCTCGGGCGAACACGGTATCGGCATTACCAAGCTGGAGTTCCTGACGGAAGCCGAAATCGGCGAATTCCGCGCGTACAAGCTGCGCGTGGACCCGGAAGGGCGCTTCAACAAGGGCAAGCTGCTCAACCTGCCCGAACTGCCCGCCGATCTGCGCAATGCCTATACGCCCAGCTTCGGGCTGATGGGCTACGAATCGCTGATCATGCAGCAGTCGGACATCGGCGCCATCGCCGACAGCGTGAAGGACTGCCTGCGCTGCGGCAAGTGCAAGCCGGTGTGCGCCACGCACGTGCCGCGCGCAAACCTGCTGTACAGCCCGCGTAACAAGATTCTTGCAACGTCGCTGCTCATCGAAGCGTTCCTGTATGAGGAGCAGACGCGTCGCGGCGTGTCGATCAAGCACTGGGACGAGTTCAACGACGTGGCCGATCACTGCACGGTCTGCCACAAGTGCGCCACGCCCTGCCCGGTGAAGATCGACTTCGGCGACGTGACGATGAACATGCGCAACCTGCTGCGCAAGATGGGCAAGAAGAAGTTCAACCCGGGCGCGGCCGCCGGCATGTTCTTCCTGAACGCGACCAACCCGGAGACGATCAACATCACCCGCAAGGTGATGATCGACTGGGGCTACAAGGCGCAGCGTTTCGGTGCGGACGTCTTCAAGAAGATCGCGAAGAAGCAGACGGCACATCCGCCGGCAACGGTCGGCAAGCCGCCGCTGCGCGAAGAGGTGATCCACTTCGTCAACAAGAAGATGCCGGGCAACCTGCCGAAGAAGACGGCGCGTGCGCTGCTCGACATCGAAGACAACAAGGTGGTGCCGATCATCCGCAACCCGAAGGCCACGACGGTCGACTCGGAAGCGGTGTTCTACTTCCCGGGCTGCGGCTCGGAGCGTCTGTTCTCGCAGGTCGGTCTCGCCACGCAGGCGATGCTCTGGCACGTGGGCGTGCAGACGGTGCTGCCGCCGGGCTATCTGTGCTGCGGCTATCCGCAACGCGGGTCGGGGCAGGGCGAGAAAGCCGAGAAGATCGTGACGGACAACCGCGTGTTGTTCCACCGCATGGCCAACACGCTGAACTACCTCGACATCAAGACCGTGGTGGTGTCGTGCGGCACTTGCTACGATCAGCTCGCCGGCTATGAATTCGAGAAGATTTTCCCGGGCTGCCGTATCGTGGACATCCACGAATACCTGCTCGAGAAGAACGTAAGGCTCGAAGGCGTGAACGGTACGCGCTACATGTATCACGACCCGTGCCACACGCCGATCAAGACGATGGACCCGGTCAAGCTCGTGAACCAGTTGATGGGTAGCGAGAACGACGGCTACAAGATCGAGAAGAACGATCGGTGCTGCGGCGAATCGGGTACGCTGGCGGTCACGCGTCCGGATATCTCGACGCAGATCCGCTTCCGCAAGGAAGAGGAAATGCGCAAGGGCGCGGCCAAGCTGCGTGCCGACGGCAAGGTGGAAGACGTCAAGATCCTGACGAGCTGCCCGTCGTGCCTGCAAGGCCTGTCGCGCTACAACGACGACGCGGACGTGACCGCCGACTACATCGTCGTCGAGATCGCCAAGCACGTGCTGGGCGACCAGTGGCTGGTGGACTACGTCAAGGATGCGAACAACGGCGGTATCGAACGCGTGCTCGTCTGATGCAATGTCTGCCCGGCAACAACCTCCGGGGAACGTGGCCGATGCCGCAGTCGATGCCGCAGTCGATGCATGAGCGACGGACCACGGAGGTGGCATGGAGGTAGTCTACACAGCACTGATCCTGCTGTTCGTGGTGGCGCTGACCGGCGTGCTGGTCAGCTTCGTCAGATTCCTGCCCGTACCGCTCGTGCAGATCGCCGTGGGCGCCGCGCTCGCTTACCCGGGCGCGGGGCTGCACATCGATCTCGACCCCGAGATTTTCTTCCTGCTGTTCATCCCCCCGCTGCTCTTCGCCGATGGCTGGCGCATGCCCAAACGCGAGTTCTGGCACCTGCGGGTGCCGATCGTCGCGATGGCGCTCGGCCTCGTGATCTTCACGGTGCTCGGCGTGGGGTACTTCATCCACTGGATGATTCCGTCGATTCCGCTCGCTGTGGCGTTCGCGCTCGGCGGCGTGCTCTCGCCGACCGATGCCGTGGCCGTCTCCGCCCTCACCGGACGCATGCGCATGCCCACGCGGCTCATGCACGTGCTCGAAGGCGAGGCGATGATGAACGACGCGTCGGGTCTCGTCGCGTTCAAGTTCGCGCTCGTGGCGGCGATGACCGGGGTCTTCTCCATCGGTAACGCCACGTTCTCCTTCTTCGTGATCGCACTGGGCGGCCTGCTCGCCGGATGGGCGGTGACGTGGCTCTTCACGCAGTTCCATCGCCGCGTGATGGACGCCTCGACGGAAGAGCCCGCGACCATCGTGCTGCTTCTGCTGCTCATGCCGTTCGCGGCCTATCTGCTGGCGGAACACTTCGGTTTCTCGGGGATTCTGGCGGCCGTGGCCGCCGGCATGACGGTGAGTTCGACCGACCTGCTCAATACCCGCACCGCCACGCGCATTCTCGGCAACGGCGTGTGGTCGATGCTCGAATTCGTGTTCAACGGCGCGGTGTTCGTGCTGCTCGGGCTGCAATTGCCGGATATCGTGCGCGCGGCGTTGCGTCCGAGCGAGCATCTGTGGGGCACGTTCGTGAATCTGGGCGAGCTGATGTTCTACGTCGGCGCGATCTCGGCAGTGCTCATCGTGCTGCGCTTTTGCTGGGTGTGGGCGGCGTGGCGCGTGATGTATTTCCTCGGCATGCGTCGTGGCGAAATCACGATGAAGCCGGGCATTCGCTTTACCGGTGTGACGGCGCTCTCGGGCGTGCGTGGCGCCGTGACGCTGGCGGGTGCGCTTTCGGTGCCGCTGGCATTGCCGAGCGGTGCGCCGTTCCCGGGACGCGATCTGCTGATTTTCCTCGCGGCCGGTGTGATTCTGCTGTCGCTCATCGGCGGCAGTCTTGGTTTGCCGGTCTTGCTGCGCGGCGTGCGCTGGCCGGTCGAAGACCCGCGAAATCGCGAGATGGGCGAGGCGCGGCTGGCGGCGTCGGAGGCGGCTATTCGGGCTGTCGAATCGTTGCAGAAGGTGATCGCCAAGTCTGGAGACGAACTGGACACGGCCGTGTGTGCGGAAGCCGCCGCTCGGGTAATGGGGCGCTACCGTCGCTCGCTCAATGCGTCGACGGCAACGGACGAGATGCGCGAGCGCGCCGTGCGCGAGGTCGAAGTCGAGCGTCGCCTGCGGGCGGCGGCGCTGCAAGCGGAGCGTGTGGAGTTGTCGCGGCTGCGCATCACGCACCGCATCAACGACGAGACGCTGCGCGAACTGCTCAGCGAGATCGATTTTGCAGAACTCGCTCTGGGGCCGGTCGATCCGGCCACGGGCAAGCGCAAGAAGAGCAAAAAGCACTGACAGGCACTGACAAGCGCTTGCACACACCGGCGGCGCTATTCGCGCCCGGCAGGATGCGAAAGCGCGAGGTGCCGGGGCAACGGGAGGAAGAACGATCATGGAATGTCCGTTTTGCGCCGGTGACGGCGGTGAAGTCTTGTGGCGCGATCCGGTGTTGCGCGTGGTGCTGGCCAACGAGGCTGGCTATCCCGGTTTCGCCCGGGTGATCTGGCACGACCACGTGGCGGAGATGAGCGACTTGCCGCAAGCGGCGCGAGAGCATGTGATGCGTGCGGTGTTTGCCGTCGAGACGGCACAGCGCACGGTGATGTCGCCGCACAAGGTCAACGTTGCCAGTCTGGGCAATATGGTGCCGCACGTGCACTGGCATGTGATTCCTCGCTATCGCGACGACATCCACTTCCCGGGCTCGGTCTGGAGCGCGCCGCAGCGCGAGGTGTCGCCGGCGGTGCTTGCTGAGCGCGCGGCGTGGTTGCCCGCGCTGCGTGAGGCCGTCGTGGCAGAATTGGAGCGAATTCCCGGGTGGCCGGCGTAGGTTTCGCGAAGCCCGTCGGCATGACCGCTGACGCCTGAGCGGCTATACTGCCCGCCGATGTGTCATATACGTCGCATGACGAACGGCACAAGGCGCTGCACGAGGTTCCGCCGGCAGGCGCCGCGACCGAATTTTCTGGAGCAAGACCATGGCTGGGCTGGAGAAAGACACGCCGATTCCCGTTTCCCTGACGCTGCATCGCGCATCCAAGGTGCTGGAACTCGGTTACGAAGACGGCAAGACCTATCGCCTGCCGTTCGAATTGCTGCGCGTGCTCTCGCCCTCGGCAGAAGTGCGCGGTCACGGGCCGGGGCAGGAGACGCTGCAAACCGGCAAGCGTGACGTCACGCTCAACGGCCTGGAGCCGATCGGCAACTACGCGGTGCGTCCCGTTTTTTCGGACGGTCACGACACCGGCATCTATTCGTGGGACTTCCTCTATGAGTTGTGCGTGCGTCAAGACGCACTGTGGCAGGAATATCTGGACAAGCTCGCGGCGGCGGGCGTCGATCGCGACACGCCGATGCCGTCGCCCGCTGCCGGCGGCTGCCACCATCATTGAGCCCCCGGGCAGGGCGCGCGCCTGAGTGTGCGCCCGCTTACCTGATTTTGGAGATGTGCAATGGGTGATCAGACCCACTTCGGTTACGAGACCGTCGACGAGAAGGAAAAGGCCGGTAAGGTTGCGGAAGTGTTTCACTCCGTCGCCAGCAAGTACGACGTCATGAACGACCTGATGTCGGGCGGCCTGCATCGCATCTGGAAGGCGTTCACGATCGGTCGCGCCGCCGTGCGCCCCGGCTTCAAGGTACTCGACATCGCCGGCGGCACGGGCGATCTCTCGAAGGCATTTGCCCGCGCGGCCGGCCCGACCGGCGAAGTGTGGCACACCGACATCAACGAATCGATGCTGCGCGTGGGTCGCGACCGTCTGCTCGACGACGGTATCGTCACGCCGTCGCTGCTGTGCGACGCCGAGAAGCTGCCGTTCCCGTCGAACTATTTCGACGTGGTCACCGTGGCGTTCGGGCTGCGCAACATGACGCACAAGGATGCGGCGCTGGCGGAAATGCGCCGCGTGATCAAGCCGGGCGGCAAGGTCATGGTGCTGGAGTTCTCGAAAGTCTGGCAGCCGCTGGAGAAAGCGTACGACGCCTATTCGTTCAAGGTGCTGCCGTGGCTCGGGTCGCGTATCGCGGGCGATGCGGACAGCTACCGCTATCTGGCCGAATCGATTCGCATGCACCCGGACCAGGAAACCCTCAAGTCGATGATGGAAGATGCGGGGCTTGAGCGCGTCGAATATCACAACATGACCGCCGGTGTGGTTGCCCTGCACATCGGCCGCAAGTTCTGAGTACATACTCACTTAGTTGTACATGCCGGCCAGACAAGACGCCCCGGATCGCGGAAGGTTTCCGTGCCGGGGCGTTTTGTTTGCCAAACCCTAAGTACAAGCTAATTTTGCTGTGGCAGAATCGCCCCTCGCCTTATCCGGTTTCAGTACGTAAAAAGCGGCTGAACCATTTGGGTTGGCGTCTGTCAGTAGATGGCAACCTATAACTCCACGGAGAGACCAGAACGATGTTCCAGTTCCTGAAAAACAAGCTGTTGTTGGGCGTTGTGGCCGGCGTAGTGGCGGTCGGCATGACGATCGCGGACGCTGACGCCAAGCGCGTTGGCGGCGGCCGGAGCATCGGCAAGCAGTCCAACACCGTGACGCAACGTCAGGCAACGCCGCAACAGCCGGCGCAAGCCGCCCCGGGCGCAGCCCCGAATCAGGCAGCCCCGGCTGCCGCCGGCGCAGGTGCCGCCGGTGCAGGTGCGGCAGCCGCCGCCAAACCGGCCAACCGCTGGCTCGGACCGATCGCCGGTCTGGCTGCCGGTCTCGGTATCGCCGCACTGTTGTCGCACTTCGGTATGGGCGGCGCATTCGCGAGCATGATGGCCAACGTCATCATCATCGCGTTGATCGCCTTCGCCGTGATGTGGCTCATCCGCCGGTTCCGCGGCAATAAGTCGCAGTCGCAGACGCCGGCCTATGCCGGCGCGGGCAACGACGCATCATCGAACAATTCGCTGCGTCAGTCGTGGGATAACCCGCAATCGGGCCAGCAAGCGTCGCAGCCGTTCCAGACGGGCGCTTCGGCCGTGCCGGCAGCCGCAGGTGCTGTGGCCGGTGCTGCCGCCACGGAATCGTTCGGTGTGCCGGCCGGTTTCGACACCGAAGGTTTCCTGCGCAGCGCCAAGGTGTACTTCAACCGTCTGCAAGCCGCCTGGGACAAGGGCGATCAGGCCGACATCAACGAGTTCACCACGCCGCAGATGTTCGCGGAAATCAAGATGGACCTCGAAGAGCGCGGCAAGTCGACTAACCGTACGGACGTCGTGCAACTGGACGCCGAACTCCTTGGCATCGAGCAATCGACGAGCGAGTACATGGCAAGCGTTCGCTTCTCGGGCCTGATCCGCGAATCGGAAGGCGCCGCCGCCGAGCCGTTCAACGAGGTGTGGAACCTGACCAAGCCGGTGACTGGTAACGGTGGCTGGGTGCTCGCCGGGATTCAGCAGCTCAGCTAAGCTGGCGACGTTTTTGCCGTAACCTGCCTTACAATGAGAGCCCGCGTTTGAAGCGCGGGCTCTTTTGTTTTTGCCGTCCGAAGGTTGTTGCCGGGCGGCGTCTTTCGGTGCGACCGGTGTTCTGCGCCGGCCGGCCGCCAAGCTCATGACCGTAGCCGCCAAAGCCTTTGCCGCCACCGTGAACCATTTGCTTGCCCGGGAACCCTGGGCACGCGACCGTCTGCGCCATCACATCGGCGCGTCTGCCCGGCTGGCCATGTCGGCAATCGACCTGCGCCTGCGCGTGGGAGACGACGGCTATCTCGCCGCCGCCGAGGCCAACTTCCCCTGCGATGTCAGCATCTCGGTGCCCCCGGCGGCGCTGGCCGACTTCGCGGGTGGCGGGCAGGCCGCTGTGATGCGTCACGTCAAGATCGAGGGCGACGCCGAATTTGCCAACACCGTGTCGTATCTCGCCCAGCATCTGCGCTGGGAAGTCGCCGAGGACCTGAGCAAGGTCATTGGCGACGCTGCGGCGCATCGCGTGACCGAGACGGGCAAGGCGGCCGTCGCGGGCGCACGTCGCACCGGCGGCACGCTGGCGCGCTCGCTGGCCGACTTCCTCGTGGAAGAGAAC
This sequence comes from Pandoraea sp. ISTKB, assembly GCF_001721285.1. Lineage (NCBI taxonomy): Bacteria > Pseudomonadati > Pseudomonadota > Betaproteobacteria > Burkholderiales > Burkholderiaceae > Pandoraea > Pandoraea sp. ISTKB. Next base: position 53,904 of record NZ_MAOS01000001.1, on the reverse strand, counting down.
CCGATGCTCGTGGCGCGCCCGCGCCTCGACACGATGCGGGCTGAGATCGGCACGTTGCGCGACGATCTGGCGCGACTCGAAAAGCGTATCGAGAAGCTGGAACGTCAGGCGACGCCGGCGTCCCGCACTACCGGAGGCCGCTGACCAATGCGTCTTCTGCGTCTCATCAAGATTTTCTTCGTCTGCTATCGATATGGTCTCGACGAACTGGTGCTTTCGAGCATCCTCCATCCCTTCGCGCGCGGACTGCTGCGCGTGCTCTCGTTCGGACGCAGTGGCCTGAAGGCGCCGCGTGGCGAACGCCTGCGACTGGCGCTCGAATCGCTGGGTCCGATCTTCGTGAAGTTCGGACAGGTGCTCTCGACGCGTCGCGATCTGATGCCGCCGGACATCGCTCAGGAACTCGCCCGTTTGCAGGATCAGGTGCCGCCGTTCGATCCGAAGGTGGCGCATGCGAGCATCGAGAAGTCGCTGGGGCGTCCGCTCGAAGACGTGTTCGTGGAGTTCGAACGCACGCCGGTCGCGAGCGCGTCGATCGCGCAGGTGCATTTCGCACGGATTCGTCACGGCGAGCATGCGGGCAAGGAAGTCGCGGTCAAGGTGCTGCGACCGAACATGCTCGGGGTGATCGACAGCGATCTGGCGCTCATGCGCGATCTGGCCGGTTGGGTAGAACGGTTGTGGCCGGACGGCAAGCGTTTGAAGCCGCGTGAAGTCGTCGCCGAGTTCGACAAGTATCTGCACGACGAACTCGATCTGATGCGCGAAGCCGCCAATGCCGCGCAGCTTCGCCGCAATTTCATCGACTCCGGCATGCTGATGGTCCCGGAGATCTATTGGGAATACAGCTCCAGCTCGGTACTCGTGATGGAGCGCATGCACGGCGTGCCGATCAGTCAGATCGAGGTGCTGCGCGAGGCGGGCGTCGATCTGAAGAAGCTGGCGCGCGAAGGCGTCGAGATCTTTTTCACGCAGTTCCTGCGCGACGGCTTCTTCCACGCAGACATGCACCCGGGCAACATTCTGGTCAGCCTCGACCCCGCAACGTTCGGTCGCTACATCGCGCTCGATTGCGGCATCGTCGGGGCACTGTCCGAATTCGACAAGAACTACCTGGCGCAGAACTTCCTCGCGTTCTTCCGTCGCGACTATCACCGGGTGGCGTCGCTGCATCTGGAGTCGGGATGGGTGCCGCCGGACACGCGTGTCGAAGAGCTCGAAGGAGCGATTCGTGCGGTGTGCGAGCCGTACTTCGATCGTCCGCTCAAGGAGATTTCGCTGGGGCTGGTGCTGATGCGGCTGTTCCAGACGTCGCGCCGCTTCAACGTCGAGATTCAGCCGCAACTCGTGTTGCTGCAAAAGACGCTGCTCAATATCGAAGGGCTGGGACGTCAGCTCGATCCGGATCTGGATCTGTGGAAGACCGCCAAGCCGTTCCTGGAGCGCTGGATGGCCGAGCAGATCGGGCCGCGCGGATGGCTCGAACGCCTGAAGGCCGAGGTGCCGCAATGGAGCAAGACGATGCCGCAGTTGCCGCGTCTGATCCATCAGGCGCTTGCTGCACATGCCCGGCCGCAGGACGACACGCTGCTGCTCGCACTGCTTCAGGAGCAGCGTCGTACGAATCGTTTGCTGACCGGCGCTTTCTGTCTGGTCGGCGGGATCTCCATCGGTGTGCTGGCGGCGTTCTTCTGGTTGTATAGCTGATTCGGTGAACCGCTGACCAGTTGGCGATTGGCAAGGCCTTTGGGCGCGGCAAGGTGCGGAGACAAGATGAACGACAAGATTCATGACCGGACGGGCGATAGAAAGCCCGGCGCAGAGGCGGGCCACGTGCCGTCGTTCGCCAGTCGGGATCCGTCCCGTGCGGAATTCTGGGATGAGCGTTTCGCTAGCGCGTTCATGCCGTGGGATGCGGCCGGGGTGCCGAAAGCGTTGCAGGATTTCGTTTCGGGCGAGGGTGCACCGCGCGCCACGCTGATCCCGGGCTGTGGCGCGGCGTACGAAGCCGCGTGGCTCGACGCGCAGGGCTGGCCGGTGCGGGCCATCGACTTTTCGCCGGTGGCGGTCGAATCGGCCAAAGCGCAACTGGGGGCTCGCGCGTCGCTCGTCGAACAAGCGGACTTTTTCACCTACACGCCACCCTTCATGCCCGACGTGGTCTACGAACGGGCTTTCCTCTGCGCATTACCGCGCACGCTCTGGCAGGACTACGCACGGCGCATGGCGCAATTGCTGCCGTCGGGCGCGCGGCTGGCCGGGTTCTTCTTTCTCAGGGAGACGCCGAAGGGTCCGCCGTTCGGCATCGCCCGCGACGCGCTCGACGCCTTGCTCGCCCCCCACTTCGTCTGCGAGGACGACCGTCTTGTCGACGACTCGGTACCGGTTTTCGCCGGTGCGGAACACTGGATGGTCTGGCGGCGTCGTTGAACCGGGGATTTATGACTTTTTTCCCCGCGGGTCTCTCACGCCGCTATAATCGGCCCAAAATTTTTCGCCAGGTGGCAAAAACGGGCGCCCCCGAGCGCTGAATCGCATCAGCCCCGTCATGCTCGACCTGATTTTCTGTTGCCCGGAAGGCTGCGGCCCAAGGCGCGGTTTCGTTGGCTTGCGCGGCGGCTCCATGCGGCCGGATAGCGTCTGCCGCTGACGAACCCGGCCCGAGACCGTTGCCCTGGGGCTTGGCTGGGGCCGCGTTATGCTGATCTGGTTTGTCATTCTGTATTGGGTCATTTCGGTGGCCATCGGGCTGTTGGCCGCCCTCAAGGTCCGCAATACCAAGGATTTCACCGTCGCCGGCCGCCGTCTGCCGTATGGCATGGTCGTGGCCGTCGTGTTCGCGACCTGGTTCGGCTCGGAAGCCGTGCTCGGCATCCCGGCCACCTTCATCGGCGAAGGGTTGCGCGGCGTGGTCGCCGATCCGTTCGGCTCGTCGATGTGTCTGGTTCTCGTGGGCCTGTTCTTCGCCCGCAAGCTGTATCGCATGAACCTCATGACGATCGGCGACTTCTACAAGCTCAAGTACAACCGCACCGTCGAAGTGGTGACGTCGATCGCTATCGTGATCTCGTACCTCGGCTGGGTCGGCGCGCAGATCAAGGCGCTCGGTCTGGTGTTCCACACGGTCTCGGGCGGCGCGATGTCCGAGCCGATGGGCATGATCATCGGCGCCGTCTCGGTGCTCGCCTACACGCTGCTCGGCGGCATGATCTCGGTGGCCGTGACTGACTTCATCCAGATGATCATCATCGTCGTGGGGCTGGTGTACATCGCTGTGGTGGTGTCGGGCCTGGTGCCGGGCGGAGCGGAGGCCGTGATCGCGCATGCCGCGTCGGCCGGCAAGTTCGTGTTCCTGCCTGAGTTGAATCCGGCGGACGTCTTAGCCTTCATCGCGGCGGGCGTCACCATGATGTTCGGGTCGATTCCGCAGCAGGACGTGTTCCAGCGCGTGATGTCGTCGAAGTCGGAGAACATCGCCGTGTCCGGTTCGGTGACGGGCGGCGTGCTCTACTTCTTCTTCACGTTCATTCCGATTTTCCTCGCGTACTCGGCGCTGCTGATCGCGCCGTCGATGGTGAACAAGTACATCGGTACCGATCCGCAGCAGATCCTGCCGCAGTTGGTGCTCACCAGCGTGCCGATCGTCGCGCAGGTGATGTTCTTCGGCGCACTGCTCTCGGCCATCAAGAGCTGCGCGTCGGCCACGCTGCTCGCACCCTCGGTGACGTTCGCGGAGAACATCATTCGTCCGATGCTCAAGGGCCGGATCGACGACAAGCACCTGCTGCGTCTGATGCGCATCGTCGTGCTGTGCTTCACGGCGCTGGTGCTCGTGTATGCGCTGAACTCGAAGGCGTCGATCTTCCAGATGGTCGAGAGCGCCTACAAGGTCACGCTGGTGTGCTGCTTCGTGCCGCTGGCGTTCGGTCTGTACTGGAAGCGCTCCAGCTCGCTGGGTGGCACGCTGGCCGTGTTCTTCGGGCTGATCGTGTGGATCGCCTGCGAGGCGCTGGCCCCGGACGCACTGGTGCCGCCGCAACTGGCCGGTCTGCTGGCATCGATTGCGGGGATGGTCGTCGGCTCGCTGCTGCAACCCGCTTCCGAGCGCGGTCAAACGCCGGAGCAGCAGGTCTCGACGATCTGAGCGTGTCTGGCGGGTGAGCGCTTGCTCGCTCGCTTGGGCCCGTTATTTTGCGATTGACGACCTGAACGTCGACAAGGAAAGGGCGGCCGCGGCCGTCCTTTGCCGTTCATGGCGGGGCGGGTGACGCCGGATGCGGTAACGTCCAGCCTTGATCTTGCGCATCGCCAACCCCATATATCACCGTACAAATCCCGAAAGCCTTGTGAAGCGGTTATAATTCAAGGCTTTGCGCGCCTTTTTCCGTCGGAAAGAATCATGCCTATCTATGCCTATCGTTGCGAAACATGCGGTTTCGCGAAGGATGTGCTGCAAAAAATGAGCGACGATCCGCTCTCCCAGTGCCCCGAATGCGGCAAGGACACGTTTCGCAAGCAGGTCACTGCGGCCGGGTTCCAGCTCAAGGGCTCGGGATGGTATGTGACCGATTTCCGCGGCGGTTCGGGCGGCGCGAGTGCGACGGCCTCCGGCCCGGCGGCTTCGGCCCCGGCAGGGTCCGGTGAGAGCGCTGCGTCGGCGCCGGCTTCCTCGTCCGGTTCTGGCGGCGAGTCGTCAAGCGCCCCGGCAGCGAGCTGCGGCGGCGGTTGCGCCTGCCACTGAGCCCGCTAGCAAGACCTGACGTGCCGGACGGTTTGTCCGACACGTCATCAGTACCCGATAGTATTCAGTACCGCTTTCACGTTTTGCCCGCTGACCCAGTAGCCGCCCCACATTCGCGAGTCCTGCCATGAGCGTCAAAAAACCCGCGTTGAAGACGATTTTCCTCACCGGCCTGCTGGTGCTGGTGCCCCTCGCCATCACGCTTTGGGTGCTGGGCCTGATCATCGGTACGATGGATCAGACCCTGCTGTTGCTGCCCGACGAATGGCAGCCGTCGCGCCTGCTCGGCATGCGCGTGCCCGGCTTCGGCGTAGTGGTCACGCTCGCGTTCGTGTTCGTGGTCGGCCTTCTGGCGCATAATTTCATCGGTCAGAAGCTGGTCGGCTGGTGGGAAGCCATTCTGACGCGCATTCCCATCGTTGGACCCTTGTACGGCAGCGTCAAGCAGGTCTCCGACACTTTGCTTTCGAGCAACGGCAACGCGTTTCGCAAGGCGTTGCTCGTGCGGTATCCGCACGGAGAATCCTGGACCATCGCCTTCCTGACCGGCGCGCCGGGCGGCGACGTGGTCAATCACTTGCAGGGCGAGTACGTGAGCGTTTATGTCCCGACGACGCCGAACCCGACGTCAGGTTTCTTCCTGATGATGAAGGCGAGCGACGTCATCGAACTCGACATGACGGTCGATGCCGCACTGAAGTACATCGTATCGATGGGCGTGGTGGCGCCCGCCCACAACCCGCGCCAGCAACGTCCCGGCCCGCTCCTTTGAGCCACCGGGATCTGTCGACGCCATTTTTTGAAAATCGGAACAGCAAAATGTCCATGCGTACCTCCTACTGCGGTCTGGTGACCGAGCAACAACTGGGCCAAACGGTCAAGCTTTGTGGCTGGGTCAATCGCCGCCGTGATCACGGCGGGGTCATCTTCATCGACCTGCGCGATCGCGAGGGTCTGGTGCAGGTCGTGTGCGATCCGGACCGCGCGGAGATGTTCAAGGCCGCCGAAGGCCTGCGCAATGAGTTCTGCGTGCAGATCACGGGCCTGGTGCGCAGCCGTCCGGCCGGCACCGAGAACGCCAACCTGACGAGCGGCAAGATCGAAGTGCTCTGCCACGAACTCCAGGTGCTCAACCCGTCGGTCACGCCCCCGTTCCAGCTCGACGACGAAAACCTGTCGGAAACCACGCGCCTCACGCATCGTGTGCTGGACCTGCGTCGTCCGCAAATGCAATACAACCTGCGCCTGCGTTACAAGGTGGCGATGGAAGTGCGCAAGTATCTCGACGCGCAAGGCTTCATCGACATCGAAACGCCGATGCTCACGAAGAGCACCCCGGAAGGCGCACGCGACTACCTCGTGCCGTCGCGTGTGAACGCCGGCATGTTCTTCGCGCTGCCGCAATCGCCGCAGCTGTTCAAGCAGTTGCTGATGGTGGCGGGCTTCGACCGTTACTACCAGATCACCAAGTGCTTCCGCGACGAAGACCTGCGTGCCGACCGTCAGCCGGAATTCACGCAGATCGACTGCGAAACCTCGTTCCTCTCGGAGCAGGAAATCCGCGATCTGTTCGAGAACATGGTGCGTCACGTGTTCAAGGAAGCCATCGACGTCGATCTCGACGCGAAGGTGCCGGTCATGGAATACGCTGAAGCCATGCGCCGCTTCGGTTCGGACAAGCCGGACCTGCGCGTGAAGCTCGAATTCACCGAGCTGACCGACGTGATGGGCGACGTGGACTTCAAGGTGTTCTCGGTGCCGGCGACGACCGAAGGCGGCCGTGTGGTCGCCCTGCGCGTGCCGGGTGGTGCCGAGATCTCGCGTAGCGAAATCGATGCCTACACCGACTTCGTGAAGATTTACGGCGCGAAGGGCCTGGCCTGGATCAAGGTCAACGAAGTGGCCAAGGGCCGCGACGGTCTGCAAAGCCCGATCGTGAAGAACCTGCACGACGCTGCGATCGCTTCGATCCTCGAGCGCACCGGTGCGCAAGACGGCGACATCATTTTCTTCGGCGCCGACAAGGCCAAGGTCGTCAACGACGGTATCGGCGCGCTGCGTCTGAAGATCGGTCACTCGGAATTCGGCAAGGCCCACGGCCTGTTCGAAGCCGGCTGGCGTCCGCTGTGGGTCGTCGACTTCCCGATGTTCGAGTACGACGAGGAAGACGCCCGCTGGGTGGCCTGCCATCACCCGTTCACGAGCCCGAAGGACGAGCACATCGACTACCTCGAGACCGACCCGGGCAAGTGCCTGGCAAAGGCCTACGACATGGTGCTCAACGGCTGGGAAATCGGCGGCGGTTCGGTCCGTATCTTCCAGGAAGAAGTGCAGAGCAAGGTGTTCCGTGCCCTCAAGCTGGGTGAGGAAGAAGCCCGTGCCAAGTTCGGCTTCCTGCTCGACGCGCTGCAATACGGTGCGCCCCCGCACGGCGGTATCGCCTTCGGTCTGGATCGCGTCATCACGATGATGGCCGGTGCCGACTCGATCCGCGACGTGATCGCCTTCCCGAAGACGCAACGTGCGCAGGATCTGCTCACGCAAGCGCCGTCGGCCGTGGACGAGCGTCAACTGCGCGACCTGCACATCCGCCTGCGTCAGACCGAAGCGCCGAAGGCGTAAGGGATCCGCATGCGCGACTGAGCGTGCCGGGACGAACGTGCCGGCATTGCGCGCAAGGTCGTAACGAAACCCCCTCTGCCGCAAGGCGAGGGGGTTTTGCTTTTCGGGACGGCGATATGTCGTGTCGCGGTGATCTTGCGGGTACGCGCTCCGCAACGTCCTGCATGCCCTATACAATGCATCATCGTTGTCATCGCCGCATGAACCCGGTTGCCTGCATGAAGCCCTTCAAGATTCCTGAATCCGTGCTCGTCGTGATCTATACGCCGGCGCTCGACGTGCTGCTCATCGAACGCGCCGACGCCGGGAATTTCTGGCAATCGGTTACCGGCAGCAAGGATCAGCTCGACGAGCCGCTGGCCGAGACGGCCGCGCGCGAGGTGTTCGAGGAGACGGGCATCCGTGTCGCGAACGGCACGGTGGTGCCCGAGACGGCGCTGACCGACTGGCATCATCAGATTCAATACAACATCTACCCGCGCTGGGCGCATCGCTACGCGCCGGGTGTCACGCGCAACACCGAGCATTGGTTCGGGCTTTGCGTGCCGGAAAACACCGTCGTCACGCTCTCGCCGCGTGAACACGTCGATCATGTGTGGCTGCCGTGGGAGCAAGCCGCCGCGCGTTGTTTCTCTCCGTCGAACGGCGACGCGATCCGGCAGTTGCCGCAGCGGGTTCGTCAACGTTCCGTCAGCAGTTAATTCGTCATCCTTAGCGATCCGAGCGATCTTAGCGAGTTGAACGAGCGCCGATGAGCAAGTACCTGCCGTTTTCACACGACAATCAACTGGCGCTGCTCTATCACGGTGAGAACTACTTCACCGCCCTCATCGCCGCCATCGAGGCTGCGAAGCACGATGTCGCGCTCGAGACGTATATCTTCGAGGCGGACGATGCCGGAGAGAACGTGTCGGCGGCACTGCGGCGAGCGGCGGAGCGCGGCGTCAAGGTGCGGCTCATTACGGATGGCGTGGGCACCAGCCGGCGCTTGCCGTACATCGAGTCCTGGCACGAGTGCGGGGTGATGCATCGTGTCTACAACCCGCACCTGTTCGGCAAGTTCGGCTTTTCGCGCACGCACCGGAAGATCGCGATCGTCGATCAGGAGATGGCGTTCGTTGGCGGCATCAACATCATCGACGATTACAACGGCGGTGGCGGCGTGCGCATGGACGAGCCACGCTGGGATTTTGCGGTGCAATGCCGCGGTCCGGTAGTGGCGGAGATCGCGCTGGCGTTTCACATCCAGTGGATGCGTCTGGCGCCAGGGTATCTGGGCACGCCGTTCCGTCATCGGCGTCGCGGGCTTCGGGGGCGTTTGCATGCGCCCTACGCGGGGCAGGCGGCCTTCGTCGCGCGGGACAATCTCCACAATCGCCGGGCGGTCGAGAAGGCCTATCTGATGGCGTTGGGGCGGGCGCGTCACGAGGTCTGGCTGGCCAATCCGTATTTCGTGCCGGGTAGACGTCTGCGGCGTGCGCTGACGCAGGCGGCGCGGCGCGGGGTGGCCGTGCATCTGCTCATCGGCCGCAAGGAATTCCGCCTGCTCGATACCGCCGTGCCGTGGTTGTACGCCAAGCTGCTCGACGCCGGCGTGCGTATCGGCGAGTACGACATGCGGCAACTGCACGGCAAGGTGGCCGTCGTGGACGATGTCTGGGCGACGGTCGGGTCGTCGAATCTCGATGCTTTGTCCCTTTTTCTGAATCACGAAGCCAACGTGGTCGTGCTCGACGATCCCGTCGTCATCCAGTTGCGCGATCACATCCGGGAAGCGTTTGCCGAGGCGCGTCAGATCGACCCGGCCCGCTACGGCGAACGCTCGCGCTGGCGCCGCTTTCGCCAGTGGGCTGCCTACCGGCTCTACCGCCTCGCCATGAAGGTCCTCACGCGCGGTAAGTACGATTGAGCGGCAAGTGAGCGGCGGTCCGTCCCCATCGGGCCGGGCTCACGGTTCATCCGTCCCCGTCGGGCCCGCCTCCGGCACGCGCTGCCTACACCTCCGAGATGACGCCATTTTGACGTCCGGCCCTTGTCTGGAGGCCCGCGCGCGCCTGTCCGTCCTTCAATACCGATTAGGTATTCCGATCTAATAAATTCCTTGTGACGCCATGGACGTTTCCCAATAATAGGACGGCCGTTCGATTTTTTGGTTAGCATCGGAGAACGGATAACCAAAGCGATGCAAAACATATGCGTAAGGGTGAACAGACACGTGCCGCGATCCTGAATGCCGCGCTGGAACTGGCGGGGCGGGATGGGCTTGAAGGGCTGACGATCGGCTTGCTGGCCGATCGTATGCAAATGAGCAAGAGCGGCGTCTTCGCGCACTTCGGGTCGCGTGAGGATTTGCAGATCGAGGTGCTGATGGAATACCACCGGCGCTTCGAAGAAGAAGTGTTCGCTCCGAGCATGGAAGCGCCGCGCGGCTTGCCGCGACTCAGAGCGCTGGTGGATCGCTGGATGGACAAGCGCATTCGCGAAGTGACGACGGGCTGCATCTATATCAGCGGTGCCGTCGAGTACGACGATCGCGCGGCCAGTCCGGTGCGTGAAGCCTTGGTAAAGAGCGTGCGGTTGTGGCGATCGGCCCTGCTGCGCGCGATTACGCAAGCGAAGGAGGAGGGACATCTGCGTGCGGACACCGATCCGCGTCTGATGCTCTTCGAAATGTATAGCCTGACACTCGGCCTGCATCACGACGCGCGTTTCCTTCGGGAGCCTGGCGCCGTCGAAATGACCCGGGTGGCACTGGAAAAACTGATTTCGTCTTATCAGCGCGGGTGAGGCGCGAGCCGTCCGCGATTCGATTCGATTTGTTCGGAGGAGAAGGTCATGGGACAGTACAACGCGCCGCTGCGCGACATGCAATTCGTGATGCACGAACTGCTGGGCGTGGAAAACGAATTGAAGGCGATGCCGAAGCACGCGGACATCGATGCCGACACCATCAATCAGGTGCTCGAAGAAGCCGGCAAGTTCTGTAGCGAAGTGATCTTCCCGCTTAATCAGGTGGGCGATCGCGAAGGCTGCAAATACGAAGGCGACGGTGTCGTCACCACGCCGACGGGCTTCAAGGCGGCCTATCAGCAATATGTCGAAGCCGGCTGGCCGTCGCTGGCCTGCGATCCGGAGTTCGGCGGGCAGGGACTGCCGCAGGTCGTGAACAACGCCCTGTACGAAATGCTGAACTCGGCCAATCAGGCATGGACGATGTACCCGGGCCTGTCGCATGGCGCATACGAGTGTCTGCACGCGCACGGTACCCCCGAACAGCAAGCCACCTATCTGCCGAAGATCGTCTCGGGCGAATGGACGGGCACGATGTGCCTGACCGAGCCGCACTGCGGCACCGACCTGGGCATGCTGCGCACGAAGGCCGAGCCGAACGGCGACGGCTCGTACGCCATCTCCGGCACCAAGATCTTCATCTCGGCGGGCGAGCACGACATGGCCGCCAACATCGTTCACCTCGTGCTGGCGCGTCTGCCGGATGCCCCGCCGGGAACGAAGGGCATCTCGCTGTTCGTCGTGCCGAAGTTCATCCCCGACGCCAACGGCGCACCGGGTGAGCGTAACGGCATCAAGTGCGGCTCCATCGAACACAAGATGGGCATCCACGGCAACGCCACCTGCGTGATGAACCTCGATGGCGCGAAGGGCTGGCTCGTCGGCGAACCGAACAAGGGCCTGAATGCCATGTTCGTGATGATGAACGCCGCACGTCAGGGCGTGGGCATGCAAGGCATGGGCCTCACCGAAGTCGCTTATCAGAACTCGCTGGTGTACGCGAAGGAACGCATCCAGATGCGCTCGCTCACCGGTCCGAAGGCACCGGACAAGCCGGCCGATCCGATCATCGTGCATCCGGACGTGCGCCGGATGCTGCTCACGCAAAAGGCCTATGTGGAAGGCGGTCGCGCTTTCTCGTACTGGACCGCGCTGCACATTGACAAGGAACTCTCGCACGGCGACGAAGCCGAGCGTAAAGAAGCCGCCGATCTGGTCGCGCTGCTCACGCCGATCATCAAGGCCTTCCTGACGGACAACGCGTTCGAGTCGACGAACCACGCCATGCAGATCTACGGCGGTCACGGGTTCATCTCCGAGTGGGGCATGGAACAGTACGTGCGCGATGCGCGTATCAACATGATCTACGAAGGCACCAACTCGATTCAGGCGCTCGACCTGCTCGGGCGCAAGGTGCTCGGCGACATGGGCGCGAAGCTCAAGAAGTTCGGCAAGCTGGTGCAGGACTTCGTCGAAGCCGAAGGTACGAAGGAAGAGATGCAGGAGTTCATCAATCCGCTCGCGGATATCGGTGACAAGGTCCAGAAGCTGACGATGGAAATCGGCATGAAGGCGATGGCCAATCCGGACGAAGTGGGTGCGGCCTCGGTGCCGTATCAGCGCGTGGTCGGCCATCTCGTGTTTGCCTACTTCTGGGCGCGCATGGCACGTATCGCGCTCGACAAGCAAGGTAGCGGCGACAAGTTCTACGCGTCGAAGCTCGCGACGGCGCGTTTCTACTTCGCCAAGCTGCTGCCCGAGACCGCGTCGCAAATCCGCATGGCCCGTGCCGGTGCGAAGACGCTGATGGAAGTCGACGTCGACCTGTTCTGAGAGCGGAGGAGATTACCGTGAGCCAAACCAACAAACCCCTGGTCGTACGCAAGGTCGCCGTGCTGGGCGCCGGCGTGATGGGCGCGCAGATCGCCGCGCACCTCGTCAACGCGAAAGTGCCCGTCGTGCTGTTCGATCTGCCGGCCAAGGAAGGCCCGAAGAACGGCATCGTCACGCGCGCCATCGACGGCCTGAAGAAGCTGAGCCCCGCGCCGTTCGCCGACAAGGCCGACGCGCAATTCATCGAAGCCGCGAACTACGAAGACGATCTCGAGAAGCTCGCCGGCTGCGATATCGTGATCGAAGCCATTGCCGAGCGCATGGACTGGAAGCACGACCTGTACAAGAAGGTCTCGCCGCATCTGGCCAAGCACGCCATTTTCGCGTCGAACACGTCGGGCCTGTCGATCACCGAACTCTCGGAAGGCTTCGATGCCGACCTGAAGTCGCGCTTCTGCGGCGTGCACTTCTTCAATCCGCCGCGCTACATGCATCTGGTCGAGCTGATTCCGACCGCAACCACTGAGCCGGCGATTCTCGATCAACTCGAAACGTTCCTCACGTCCACGCTTGGCAAGGGTGTCGTGCGCGCGAAGGACACGCCGAACTTCATCGCCAACCGTGTCGGCGTCTTCTCGATTCTGGCGGTGTTCGCCGAAGCGCAGAAGTACGGCATTCCGTTCGATGTCGTCGACGATCTCACCGGCAGCAAGCTGGGACGTGCCAAATCGGCCACGTTCCGCACGGCCGACGTGGTCGGGCTCGACACGATGGCGCACGTCATCAAGACGATGCAGGACGGCCTGAAGGACGATCCGTTCGCACCGACGTACGCCACGCCGCCCGTGCTCAAGGCACTGGTGGAAAAGGGCGCGCTGGGGCAGAAGACGGGCGCCGGCTTCTACAAGAAGGACGGCAAGGTCATCAAGGTGCTCGACCCGCAATCGGGCGAGTATGTCGAGTCGGGCAAGAAGGCCGACGAGATGGTCGTGCGCATTCTGAAGAAGGCGCCGGCCGAGCGTCTGCGTCTGCTGCGTGAGTCGACGAATCCGCAGGCGCAGTTCCTGTGGGCCGTGTTCCGCGACGTCTTCCAATACATCGGCGTGTATCTGGAGCAGATCGCCGACAATGCCCGCGAAGTCGATTTCGCGATTCGCTGGGGCTTCGGCTGGACCACGGGGCCGTTCGAAGACTGGCAAGCTGCCGGTTGGAAGGATATCGCGCAGTGGGTGCAGGAAGACATCGATGCGGGCAAGGCCCTGTCGAACGCACCGCTGCCCAAGTGGGTGACGAGCGGCAAGGTGGCCGACGCCGGTGGCGTGCATACGGCTGAGGGCTCGTACAACCCGGCCAAGGATGCTTTCGTGCCGCGCAGCAAGCTGCCGGTGTACCAGCGTCAGGTGTTCCCGGCATCGCTCGTGGGCGACGGCAGCGCCGATCCGCGCAAGTTCGGCAAGACCATCGAAGAAAACGACGCGGTGCGGCTGTGGGTCGACGAGACGCCGGGACAGGACGACGTGCTGATCGTCTCGTTCAAGACGAAGATGAACACCATCGGACCGGACGTCATCGACGGTCTGACCCGCGCCATCGATCTGGCCGAGCAGCAGTATCGCGGCGTGGTCGTGTGGCAGCCGACGTCGCTCAAGCTGGGCGCGCCGGGCGGTCCGTTCTCCGCGGGCGCCGATCTGGAAGCGGCCATGCCCGCCTTCATGATGGGCGGCGCGAAGGGCATCGAGCCGTTCATCAAGAAATTCCAGGACGGCATGATGCGCGTGAAGTATGCGCAGGTGCCGGTCGTCTCCGCCGTGTCGGGCATCGCCCTGGGCGGTGGCTGCGAACTGTTGCTGCATAGCGCCAAGCGTGTGGCGGCGCTGGAGAGCTACATCGGTCTGGTGGAAGTCGGCGTGGGCCTCGTGCCGGGCGGCGGCGGGCTGAAGGAAGCCGCAATTCGCGCGGCCGAAGCGGCCACGGCGGCGGGCAGCGTCCAGTATCTCCAGTTCGTGACGAAGTCGTTCACCAATGCCGCGATGGCGAAGGTCTCGGCCTCGGCGATCGACGCCCGCGACATGGGCTATCTGAAGCCGTCGGACACCATCGTCTACAACGTGCACGAGCTGCTGTCGGTCGCTCGCAACGAGGCGCGTGCGCTCTCGCTCGCCGGCTACCGTGCGCCGCTCAAGCCGGCCGGCATTCCGGTCGCCGGACGCTCGGGCGTGTCGACGATCAAGGCGTCGCTCGTGAACATGCGTGACGGCAACTTCATCTCGGCGCACGACTTCCTGATCGCTACGCGCATTGCCGAAGCCGTGTGCGGCGGCGACGTGGAAGCGGGCAGCCTCGTGAACGAGGAATGGCTGCTGGCGCTCGAGCGTCGCGCCTTCATCGAACTGCTGGGCACGTCGAAGACCCAGGAACGCATCATGGGCATGCTGCAAACCGGCAAGCCGGTGCGCAACTAAGCCGATCGGAGACTGACATGAGCAAACAACTGCAAGACGCCTACATCGTTGCCGCCACCCGTGCGCCGATCGGCAAGGCTCCCAAGGGCAGCTACAAGAACACGCGTCCGGACGATCTGCTCGCGACCATCCTCAAGAGCGCGCTGTCCCAGGTGCCGGATCTCGATCCGAAGGTCATCGAAGACGCGATCATCGGCTGTGCGATCCCTGAAGCCCAGCAAGGCCTGAACGTCGCCCGTATCGGCGCGCTGCTCTCCGGCCTGCCGAATACCGTTGGCGGCGTGACCGTCAACCGTTTCTGCGCCTCGGGTCTGACTGCGCTGGCGATGGCCGCCGACCGCATCCGTGTGGGCGAAGCGGACGCGATGATCGCCGGGGGCATCGAAAGCATGAGCATGGTGCCGATGATGGGCAATACGCCGTCGCTCTCGCCGTCGATCTTCGAGCGTGACGAGAACGTGGGTATCGCCTACGGCATGGGGCTCACCGCCGAGAAGGTCGCGCAGCAGTGGGGCGTGACGCGCGATGCGCAGGACGCCTTCGCGCTCGCCTCGCACCAGAAAGCCATCAAGGCCCAGCAGGCCGGTGAGTTCACGAACGAGATCACGCCGATCGAGATCGTCGAACGTTTCCCGAATCTGGCGACGGGCGAAGTTTCGGTCAAGACGCGTACCCTTTCGCTCGACGAAGGTCCGCGTCCCGATACGTCCATCGAAGGGTTGGGCAAGCTGCGTCCGGTGTTCGCGAACAAGGGTTCGGTGACGGCAGGCAATAGCTCGCAAACGTCGGACGGCGCCGGTGCGCTGCTCGTGGTGAGCGAGAAGATCCTGAAGCAGTTCAACCTGACGCCGCTCGCGCGTTTCGTGTCGTTCGCCGTGCGCGGCGTGCCGCCCGAGATCATGGGCATCGGTCCGAAGGAAGCGATTCCGGCGGCGCTGCGTGCCGCAGGGCTGAGCCAGCAGGACATGGACTGGATCGAACTGAACGAAGCGTTCGCCGCACAGGCGCTCGCCGTCATCAAGGATCTGGATCTGGACACCAGCAAGGTCAACCCGATGGGCGGCGCCATTGCGCTGGGCCACCCGCTGGGCGCGACCGGTGCGATTCGCGCCGCGACCGTGGTGCATGCGCTGCGTCGTCACAACCTGAAGTACGGCATGGTGACGATGTGCGTGGGTACCGGCATGGGGGCTGCGGGCATCATCGAGCGTATGTAAGACAGGGGCACCGCGTGTTGGCGGTGCCCGGTTTTTACCCGCCCGATATCGAGGAGACATCAACGATGGAAGACGTACTGGTGCAGCGTCAGGGCGCGGTTCAGGTGCTGACGTTCAACCGCGCTCACAAGAAGAACGCGATCACCGCGGATATGTATCAGGCGCTTGCCGACGGCATCAACGATGCCGAGGCGGATGCGTCGCTGCGCGTGATCCTGATTCAGGGCCAGCCGGAAGCCTTCTCGGCCGGCAACGACCTTGAAGACTTCCTGAAGAACCCGCCGAAGGACGAAAGCGCGCCGGTGTTCCAGTTCCTGCGGGCGATCAGCCAGGCGAGCAAGCCGATCGTGGCTGCCGTGGCCGGGAATGCCGTGGGTGTGGGTACGACACTGTTGCTGCATTGCGACGTGGTCTACGCGGCCGATTCGGCCCGTTTCTCGCTGCCGTTCTCGCAACTGGCGCTGTGCCCGGAGGCGGCGTCGAGCTGGCTGCTGCCGCGTGTGGCCGGCTATCAGCGTGCGGCCGAAAAGCTGCTCTTCGGTGAGCCGTTCGATGTGAACGAGGCGGTCGCGATGGGGTTCGTCAACCGTATCCTGCCGGCGGGTGAGCTGTTCGAGTATGCCGCCAGGCGTGCTGCGCAACTGGCGGCCATGCCCGCCGGGTCGCTGCGCGTGACCAAGCAGTTGATGAAGGCCGACGGCGCGCGTGACGTGCAGTCACGCATCGGCGAGGAGGGCGTGGAGTTCGCGAAGCGCTTGTTGTCGCCGGAGGCGCGTGAGGCCTTTACGGCCTTCTTCGAGAAGCGCAAACCGGATTTCAGCCAGTTTTCCTGATTTTCCGCATTTGAGTGCGAAAACGCCGCACGTCTCGGTTCACGAGACGGCGGCGTTTTTCGTTGCGCGGGAAGACCAGACGTTCAGGCGGCGACGTCGAGCTTGGGCAGCGGACGCGGGCGACGGTCTTCGTCCGTGGCCACGTAGGTGACCATGGCCTCGGTGACTTTGACGATCTCGTGCGACAGGCGCATGCGCTGCGCGTACGCCTCCACGTAGACGGTGATCGACGTATTGCCCGTTTTCACGATGGTGGCGTAAAAGCTGAGCAGATCGCCGACGAACACCGGCTCCTTGAACAGGAACGAATTGACGGCGATGGTGGCGACACGGCCGTTGGCGCGCTGTGCGGCGGGAATCGAGCCGGCGATATCGACCTGCGACATGATCCAGCCGCCGAATACGTCGCCATGGGCGTTGGCGTCGGCGGGCATCGGCATGACGCGCAATGCCAGTTCTTTTTCTTCGGGCAGGGCGGTGAGGGCAGGGGTCGGGGTGCTCATGTGGGTCCTTGATCGTGCGGGAAAGCTGCCCGGCGGGGGCGTTGCGCCGTTCCCCGGACTTTATCGGGGGCTCAGCAGGCGTCGCCGGGTTCTGCGAAAATACGGCATCACCGATTCTAGCGGAAAGCCCTCATCCGAGCCGGACGCCGCCACATCCCCATCATGAGACGTTTCACTCCGGCCGAGCCCGCGCCGGCGGCCTCCAGCACGCCCAATGCCAGAGCCCCGCGCGGCGACTGGCAAGTCATCAAGTCGCTGATTCCCTACCTGATGGAATTCCGGGGACGCGTCACGCTGGCGCTCTCGTGCCTGATCCTCGCGAAAGTCGCCAACCTTGGCGTGCCGGTCCTCATGAAGCACATCGTCGACGCGCTGAGCCCCGTCGCCTCGCTCTCGGCCACCGCGCGCGCCACGAACGACCCGAGCCTGATCGTGGTCGGCGGTCTCGGGCTGCTGGTCATCGCTTACGGGCTGGTGCGCCTGTCGACGTCGCTATTCACGGAACTGCGCGAAATCCTGTTCTCGAAGGTGACGGAAAGCGCCGTGCGCCAGATCGCGCTCAAGGTGTTCCGGCACCTGCACGCGCTGTCGCTGCGGTTCCATCTGGAGCGTCAGACAGGCGGGATGAGCCGAGACATCGAGCGGGGCACGCGAGGCATCCAGTCGATGATCTCGTACTCGCTCTACAGTATTCTGCCCACGCTCATCGAAGTGGGACTGGTGCTGGGCTTTTTCGTCGTGCGTTACGACGCCTTCTACGCCATCGTCACGCTCGTGGCGCTGGCGTTCTACATTGTCTTCACGGTGAAAGTGACGGAGTGGCGCACGCATTTCCGTCGCACGATGAACGAGCTCGATTCGAAGGCCAACGCGCGCGCCATCGATTCGCTCATCAATTACGAGACGGTGAAGTACTTCGGCAACGAGGCGTTCGAGACGCAGCGTTACGACGAAAACCTCAAGCGTTACCGTGCCGCCGCGATTCGCTCGCAGAATTCCCTCTCGGTGTTGAACTTCGGCCAGCAGGTCATCATCGCCAGCGGTCTGGTCCTGATTCTCTGGCACGCCACGCAAGGTGTGATGAGCGGTCGTATGACGCTCGGCGATCTGGTGCTCGTCAACACGTTCATGTTGCAGTTGTACATTCCGCTGAACTTCCTCGGCGTGATTTATCGCGAGCTCAAGCAGGCGATGACGGACATGGATCGCATGTTCACGCTGCTCGACGTCAATCGTGAAGTGGCCGATCCGCCCGGCGCGCAGCCGCTGGTGTGCAATGGCGGGACGGTGCGCTTCACGCATGTGAACTTCGGTTACGAGCCGTCGCGCCAGATTCTGCACGACGTCGATTTCACCATTGCCGCCGGTACGACCACGGCCGTGGTGGGTCATAGCGGCTCGGGGAAATCGACGCTCTCGCGCTTGCTGTTCCGCTTCTACGACGTGGGCTTCCCCGGCCTGGACGGCGGGCGCATCAGCATCGACGGACAGGACATTCGCGACGTCACGCAGGATTCGCTGCGTGCGGCCATCGGCATCGTCCCGCAGGACACGGTGCTGTTCAACGACACGATCTACTACAACATCGCGTATGGCGATCCGTCGGCGTCGCGCGAGCAGGTGATTGCCGCTGCGCGTGCCGCGCATATTCACGATTTCATCGAGAGTTTGCCGGCTGGCTACGAGTCGATGGTCGGCGAGCGCGGGCTCAAGCTGTCCGGCGGTGAGAAGCAACGTGTGGCGATCGCGCGCACCATCCTGAAGAATCCGCATATTCTGATTTTCGACGAGGCGACGTCGGCGCTCGATTCGCGCTCGGAACAGGCGATTCAGACGGAGTTGCGCAACATCGCTCGCGAGCGTACGACGCTCGTCATCGCACACCGCCTCTCGACGGTGGTCCACGCGGCGCAGATCATCGTGCTCGACAAGGGGCGTATCGTCGAGCGGGGTACGCACGATCAGTTGCTGCGCGCCGAGGGCCTCTACGCACAGATGTGGGCGCTGCAACAGCAACGACGCGGCGGGGAAGGGGATGCCGAGGCGTCGCATTTCGCTACGGTGGTGTCCTGAGCGGCGCAGCGCAAGGCGATGGCAAGCGGGTGGCGCGTGCCGCACGTGGAGGCCCGGGGGATGCCCGGGCGGGGCACGGGCCTGTCGCCTCGCGCCGCGATTGAGTAGACTAGCGCGCTGACATCGCCCATCGCCTGCGCGGGAGCACCGCATGGAAATCAAATGGCTTGAAGACTTCGTGTCGCTCGCCAAGACGAACAGTTTCAGCCGCTCTGCCGAATTGCGTCACGTGACGCAGCCGGCGTTTTCACGACGCATTCAGTCGCTCGAAGCGTGGCTCGGCAGTGAGCTGATCGACCGTTCCAGCTATCCCACACGCCTGACGCCAGCGGGCGAGGTGTTCTACGAGCAGGCACTCACGCTGCTCGCGCAGGCGCAGGAGGCACGCGCGCTGCTGCGTGAGCAACGCTCCGCCGATCACTCGGTGATCGACTTCGCGGTACCGCATACGCTGTCGATGACGTTTTTCCCGCGCTGGCTCAAGTTGCTGGAGAAGCGTCTGGGACTGCTGCGCTCTCGCCTGCGCGCGCTCAACGTGCACGACGCGGCCATGTCGCTGACCGACGGCGGCTGCGATCTGCTGATGTGCTACTACCATCCGAGCCAGCCGCTCCAGCTCGACTCGGCGCGCTATGAAATGATCGTGCTCGGCAGCGAGCGCTTCAGTCCCTACAGCGCGCCCTCGTCGCAAAAGCGGGCGCGTTTCAGACTGCCGGGCACGGCCGAGGCCCCGGTGCCCTATCTGGCCTATACGTCGAATGCCTATCTCGGTCGCATGGCGGATCTGCTCGTCGGCGATCCGTCGACCCGGCCGCATCTGGACAAGGTCTACGAAACGGACATGGCCGAAGCCCTCAAGGCGATGGTGCTGGCCGGACACGGCGTGGCATTCCTGCCGGAAAGTGCGGTCGTGGATTCGGTCGCGCGTGGCGAACTGATCGATCTGGCGCAGCCGGGCAAGGCGTCGGCGCCGTGGCACCTGGACATGGAAATTCGTCTGTACCGCGACCGGCTCGCCTACACGGACGCAAGCAACCGGCGCGAGCGCACCAAGCGCGATGTCGTCGAAGCGTTCTGGCAGGCCGTTCAGGATCAGGTGAAAGGCTGACGGCGATGTGTGCGTTCACCGGCGATCGCGGCGCAATGCCTGACGTAGCAGCGAAAAGCCGGGTCGCTCACAACTATGCAGGAATTGCATAGTTGCATGTTTATTCGGCATTGGATTGTTCTTTGCGGTTCTTTGTAAAGTGCCAGCCATTCGTGTCGCTGGCGCGGTGTGTGCCGGCGGTGCAGATTGAAGCCGGAGAATCCAACGATGTCTCAAACGTCACATGCCTTGCCTTCCTACCTCGACGCCGAACACCTCGGTCCGTGGGGTAACTATCTCCAACAGGTCGACCGGGTCACCCCCTACCTCGGTTCGCTCTCGCGCTGGGTCGAAACCCTCAAGCGCCCGAAGCGTATCCTCGTCGTCGACTGCCCGATCGAACTCGACAACGGCACCATCGCCCACTTCGAGGGCTATCGTGTCCAGCACAACACGTCGCGCGGCCCCGGTAAGGGCGGCGTGCGTTTCCACCAGGACGTCACGCTCTCGGAAGTGATGGCCTTGTCGGCCTGGATGTCGGTCAAGAACGCTGCGGTGAACGTGCCTTACGGCGGCGCCAAGGGCGGTATCCGTGTCGACCCGCGCAAGCTCTCGCGCGGCGAGCTGGAGCGTCTGACGCGTCGTTACACCAGCGAAATCAACATCATCATCGGGCCGACGAAGGACATTCCGGCACCGGACGTCAACACCAATGAGCAGATCATGGCGTGGATGATGGACACCTACTCGATGAACGAGGGTTCCACCGCCACCGGCGTCGTGACCGGCAAGCCGATCTCGCTGGGCGGCTCGCTGGGCCGTCGCGAAGCGACCGGCCGCGGCGTGTTCGTGGTGAGCTGCGAAGCGGCCCGCCGTCTGGGCATGGATGTGCGCGGTGCGCGCGTGATCGTGCAAGGCTTTGGCAACGTGGGCGGTATCGCTGCCCGGTTGTTCCACGAAGCTGGCGCGCATGTCATCGGTGTGCAAGACCACACCGGCACCATTTACAAGTCTGACGGCCTCGACGTGCCGAACCTGCTCAAACACGTGGCCGAGACCGGCGGCGTGGGCGGTTTCCCGGCAGCCGAAGTCCTCAAGGACGAAGAATTTTGGTCGCTCGACTGCGAATTCCTGATTCCGGCCGCTCTGGAAAACCAGATCACCGAAAAGAATGCCGACCAGATCCGCGCCAAGGTCGTGGTCGAGGGCGCCAACGGCCCGACGACGACCGCTGCGGACGACATTCTGCGTAGCAAGAACATTCTCGTCGTGCCGGACGTCGTGGCCAATGCGGGCGGCGTGACGGTCTCGTACTTCGAATGGGTGCAGGATTTCTCGAGCTTCTTCTGGACCGAGGAAGAGATCAACCATCGTCTGGAACGCATCATGCGCGAAGCGTTCGATGGCGTGTGGCACGTGGCGCAGGAACATCAGGTTTCCCTGCGTACAGCCGCATTCATCGTGGCGTGTAGCCGTATTCTGCAAGCCCGTGAAATGCGCGGCCTGTACCCCTGATCGGGGGCTGCCGGGCATCTAGGTAGTATTACGCATTAATGCGTAAAACAGAATGTTCGGAGCGAGTTACGTTAAAAAAGACGTGCGTTCCGAACATTCGAGAATAAAAAAATGGGCAAATGCAGTGCTAAAATGCATTCGTTTTGTGCCAAGGAGACCAAGGAATGACCCTCTCGAAAATTGCGTTGGCGATGTGCTGTGTTGGCTTGATGGCAGGTGCTGCCCAGGCTCAGGAAGCAGGTACCCTCAAGAAGATCAAGGACAGCGGCGTCATTACGCTGGGAAATCGCGAATCGTCGATCCCGTTCTCGTTCTATGACAACAACCACAATGTCGTCGGTTATGCCAACGATGTCGCGCAAGCGATCGTTGCTGAAGTCAAGAAGGAACTGAAGCTCACGAAGCTGGACGTCAAGCAGATCCCGATCACGTCGCAGAACCGCATTCCGCTGGTTCAGAACGGCACGATCGATATCGAGTGCGGTTCGACCACGAACAACGCCGATCGTCAGAAGCAGGCTGCGTTCTCGAACACGTTCTTCATCATCGGCACCCGTCTGCTGACGAAGAACAGCTCGGGCGTGAAGGACTTCGCTGACCTGAAGGGCAAGAACGTCGTGACCACGGCGGGTACGACTTCCGAGCAACTGCTGCGCAAGATGAATCAGACCGAGAACCTCGGTATGAACATCACCAGCGCCAAGGACCATGGTGAAGCGGCGATTACGCTGCACTCGGGCCGTGCCGTTGCCTTCATGATGGACGACGCCCTGCTCGCCGGTGAGCGTGCCAAGTTCAAGGACGCCAAGGACTACAGCATCGTCGGCAAGGCGCAATCGTACGAAGCCTACGGCTGCATGATGCGCAAGGACGATCCGGCCTTCAAGAAGGTGGTCGACAAGGCCGTCGCCGATTACCAGAAGTCGGGCCAGGCGCAGAAGGATTACGCCAAGTGGTTCCAGCAGCCGATTCCGGCGCTGAACGGCGTGAACATGGACTTCCCGCCGTCGGCTGAAATGGCCGCACTGTGGAAGTCGCCGAACGACAGCGCAGACGTGCAAGGCGCCAAGTAAGCCGACAGGCTTCACGAATCGCCAAGCTAAGTCAGCAGGTAATGCCGAAGCGGAAGGAGTCGATCCTTCCGCTTCTTTTTAAGTAAGGCAAGTAGAAGAGGGGAGATCATGGCTCTCGGTCTCGATTTCAGTTTTTTCTTCCAGCCGGTATCGACGGGCGAGGACACCACTTACTTCGGGTGGCTGCTCTCGGGGCTCAAGCTCACGCTTGAAGTCGGCATCGGTGGCTGGATTATTGCGCTTGTCGTCGGCTCCGTGCTCGGCGTGATGCGCACCGTTCCGAACAAATGGATTTCCGGATTTGCGGCGGCCTACGTCGAGTTGTTCCGGAACATCCCGCTGCTGGTGCAGCTGTTCTTCTGGTATTACGTGGCCCCCGACTTCCTGCCGGAAGCGGTTCGCCAGTGGCTGTTCTCGCTCAATCCCGCGAGCGTTTCGTTGCTCACCGGTGTGATCGGCCTGGGTCTGTTCACGGCGGCCCGTGTGTGCGAGCAGGTGCGCTCCGGTATCAATTCGCTGCCCAAGGGGCAGAAGAATGCCGGTCTGGCGATGGGCCTCACGCTCCCGCAGACCTATCGTTTCGTGTTGCTGCCGGTGGCTTTCCGCGTCGTGATCCCGCCGATCACGTCGGAATTCGTCAACATCTTCAAGAACTCGGCCGTGATCTCGACCGTGAACTTGCTGGAACTGACGGGCCAGGGCAAACAGCTCATCGATTACACGGCACATAGCTACGAGTCGTTCATTGCTGTGACGATCGCGTACATGATCATCAATATCGCGGTGCTGGTGCTCATGCGCTTCATCGAAGCCAAGACCCGCCTGCCGGGCTACATCGGGGGCAAATAATGCTTGAGATCTTCGCATGGGGCGGCGCTATCGACGCAATGCCGCTGCTCGTCAAGGGCATGGTCACCACGTTGCAGATCACGGCGCTGGCTGTGGTCGTCGGTATCGTGTGGGGCACGTTGCTCGCGATGATGCGTCTGTCGGGCGTGGCGCCGCTGAAGTGGTTTGCGGATCTGTATGTGAACGTGTTCCGTTCGATCCCGCTGCTGATGGTGCTGCTGTGGTTCTTCCTGATCGTGCCGCAAGTGCTGCGCTCGCTGCTGGACGTGCCGCCGACGTGGGATATCCGGATGGTCTCGGCGCTCGTGGCTTTCTCGCTGTTCGAAGCGGCGTATTATTCGGAAATCATCCGCGCCGGTATCCAGAGCGTGTCGCGTGGCCAGATGTCCGCCGCATTTGCGCTGGGCATGTCGTACTGGCAGGCGATGGGCCTCGTCGTGCTGCCGCAGGCGTTCCGCAACATGGTGCCGCTGCTGCTTACGCAGGGCATCATTCTGTTCCAGGATACCTCGCTCGTGTACGCGATTGCCTTGTCCGATTTCTTCGGCATGGCGTACTCGGTCGGTCAGCGTGACGGCACGCTGCCTGCCATGATTGTGTTTGCCGGAGCGGTCTACTTCGTGATCTGCTTCACGGTTTCGATGTTGGTTAAACGTCTTCAAAAGAGGTTGGCGAAATGATTACCCTGAAAAACGTCTCCAAGTGGTACGGCCAGTTCCAGGTGCTCACGGACTGCTCCACTGAAGTCAAGAAGGGTGAAGTCGTGGTGGTGTGCGGGCCGTCGGGCTCGGGCAAATCCACGCTCATCAAGACCGTGAACGGTCTGGAGCCGATCCAGCAAGGCGAGATCATCGTCGATGGCACCTCGGTCGCCGATCCGAAGACGAACCTGGCCAAGCTGCGCTCGCGCGTGGGCATGGTGTTCCAGCACTTCGAACTCTTCCCGCACCTGTCGATTACCGAAAACCTGACGCTCGCGCAGGTCAAGGTGCTGGGTCGCAGCAAGGACGCGGCGCGCGACAAGGGCCTCAAGCTGCTCGAGCGCGTGGGCCTGAAGGCGCATGCGCACAAGTTCCCGGGCCAGCTCTCGGGTGGTCAGCAGCAGCGTGTGGCTATCGCCCGTGCCCTGTGCATGGACCCGATCGCCATGCTGTTCGACGAGCCGACCTCGGCACTCGACCCGGAAATGATCAACGAAGTGCTCGACGTGATGGTCGAACTGGCGCAGGAAGGCATGACCATGATGGTGGTCACGCACGAAATGGGCTTCGCCAAGAAGGTCGCGAACCGCGTGATCTTCATGGATCAGGGCATCATCGTCGAAGACGACCAGAAGGACGAGTTCTTCGCGAACCCGAAGTCGGATCGCGCCAAGGACTTCCTGGCCAAGATCCTGCACTGATCGTTTTCAGCGTCGGAACGAAAAAAGCGTGCCTTCGGGCACGCTTTTTTTATGGGCGCCGCCAGGGCTACAGGGTTACTGGCAGGCGGTGTTCTGGGCGTTGCGCAGCCGCACGGCTTCCGGAATCGGCACCACGGCACGCAGCGTCGGCGCGCCTTTCTCGAAGAGGATCAGCTCGCCCGGCTCGAACGTCGTCCAGACCTCGTTGTCGGTCAGCGGCGCGGTGGCGATCACGGCGACGCGGTCGGCCGGGGTCGTGAACTTCGCGAAATCGATTTCCCAGTCGGCGTCGATCAGGTGCGCCTTGGTGAACGGCCATTGGCGCGCGATGAAGTGCAGACGGGTGGAGCAATGCGCGATGAGCGCCTGACCGTTCGAGAGCACGAAGTTGAATACGCCGTGACGCGTGATCGTGCGCGTAATGTCTTCGACGGCGTGAAAGAGTTCGTCCAGCGGTGGTTGCGAGCCGGGGAAGCGTTTGCGCAGGCCCTGCATGATGTCGCAAAAGGCGCGCTCGCTGTCCGTCGTTCCGACCGGCTGGTAGACGCCCGAGAGAAACGGGTCGTAGTCGTGCAGATCGCCGTTGTGGGCGAAGATCCAGTGACGCCCCCACAGTTCGCGTTGGAACGGGTGGCAGTTCTCCAGCTCAACGATGCCTTGCGTCGCTTTGCGGATGTGCGCGATGACGTTTTTGGACTTGATCGGGTACTTTTTCACCAATTCGGCAATCGGCGAGTTCGCCGCGGCCTGATGGTCGATGAAAAGTCGGCAGGCCTTGTCCTCGAAAAACGCGATACCCCAGCCATCGGCATGGTGATCCGTGCCGCCCCCACGCGCCGCAAAACCGGTAAATGAGAACGTGATGTCGGTCGGTTCCGCGCAATTCATTGCGAGCAGCTGGCACATGGGACGGGCGAATCGAAGATTGGCTGCGCACGTCGTGTCTGAGCGCCGCAACCGTTACAATATGGGGTTACAGAAGCATAGCACCCGCCTCTGTGCACGTACATTCCCGCCCAGGCAGTCCGTCGCGTCGACGCGTCACTACTTCGCACTTCGCCACCACGCTCGCATGGGCTAGTCGTCCCTCCAGCCCCCGGAAAACGCCCATGACCACCGAACTGACTATCACCCGTCCCGATGACTGGCACTTGCACGTGCGCGATGGCGCCGTGCTCAAGAGCGTGCTGCCCGACAGCGCCCGCCAGTTCGGCCGCGCGATCATCATGCCGAACCTCAAGCCGCCGGTCACCACGACCGAACACGCGGCGGCGTACCGCGAGCGCATTCTCGCGGCACGCCCGGCCGGCAACACGTTCGAGCCGCTCATGACGCTGTACCTCACCGACAATACGCCTGCCGAGGAGATCCGCCGCGCGAAGGCATCGGGTTTCGTGCATGCCGTGAAGCTCTATCCGGCCGGTGCCACGACGAACTCCGACGCCGGCGTGACCGACCTGGCCAAGTGCCGTGGCGCGCTCGAAGCGTTGCAGGAAGTCGGTATGCCGCTGCTGGTGCACGGTGAAGTGACGAGCGCCGACATCGACATCTTCGATCGTGAAAAGGTCTTCATCGACCGCGTGATGTCGCCGCTGCGCCGTGATTTCCCGGGGCTGAAGGTCGTGTTCGAGCACATCACGACGAAGGACGCCGCCGAGTACGTCGCCGAAGCCGAAGGGCCCATCGCCGCCACGATTACCCCGCATCACCTGCTGTACAACCGTAACGCGATCTTCACCGGTGGCATCCGTCCGCATTACTACTGCCTGCCGGTCCTCAAGCGCGAGACGCACCGCGAAGCCCTTGTGAAGGCCGCAACGTCGGGCAGCCCGCGCTTCTTCCTCGGCACCGATAGCGCGCCGCACGCACGTGGCGTGAAAGAAGCGGCTTGCGGTTGCGCTGGCTGCTACACGGCACTGCACGCCGTGGAACTGTACGCCGAGGCGTTCGACAAGGCCGGCGCGCTCGACAAGTTCGAAGCGTTCGCCAGCTTCTATGGCCCGGACTTCTACGAACTGCCGCGCAATACCGACAAGGTCACGCTGGTGCGTGAAGACTGGGAACTGCCCGCCGAACTGCCGATGGGCGACGAAACCGTCGTGCCGCTGCGCGCCGGTGAAGTCATCGGCTGGAAGCTCAAGGGCTAAGGTGTCATCCGGCGTACTCGCCAGACGCTGCGCTGAATGATCGTCAGATGATGGATTTGAAGCCGCAATCGACCGGGACGTCGGCGCCCGATGGGGCTCCGGCGCTCCCGGAAATCGACTGGCGAGCGCCGTGGTTCGATGCGGTAGCGGCGCGCGCACAGGACGCGCTGGCTGGCGACGATTGGCGTCATGCGCTTTCAATGCAGGCCAGCGATGCCGGGCTGGTCAGCGGGCAAGGGCAGGCGCTAGGCTTCGTCGCGCAAGAGGATTTGCCCGCACAGACGGCCTACGAGGCGTTCATTGCGCAGACGGGCGGCGTGCCGACACGCCACAACCTCCACGATTTCTTCAATGCGCTGATCTGGCTGACGTACCCGCGCGGCAAGGCGGCGCTCAATGCGCGTCAGGCGGCGGCGATTGCCGTCGACGGCGTACAGGCCAGCCGCGGGACGACGCGCGACGCGGCAACCTTGTTCGACGAGAACGCCGTGCTCTTTGCGTGCAGTGATCCGTCGCTCGGGGCGGTGCTGCGAGCATTCGACTGGCACACGCTGTTCGTGACGCGTCGCGCCGAATGGGGGCGGGCGTGCGAGGTTCAGCCGTTCGGGCACGCATTGCTGGAAAAACTGGTTGCGCCCTACAAGTCGGTCACGTCGCACGCGTGGATCGTCGAGGTTCCGGCGGACTACTTCGGCTGGTCGCCGATGACGCGGCGCGCCTGGCTGGACGCCCGGATCGCCCCGACGCTGGCGAACGCGCCCCTCACGACACGCGACTTCGCGCCGTTGCCCGTACTGGGCATTCCGGGCTGGTGGCCGCAGAACGAGGATCCGTCCTTCTATCGGGATGTGTCGGTCTTCCGGACTGGACGGCGGGAAAAGCGCTGAGCGGAGGGTGCGGGCGCGATATCGGGTCGAACGCGGGTCGAACGCGGGTCGGACAATTTTCTGTCGCGCAGATCGTTTCACTGCGCACATGACGGAGGGACCGGAATGTCCCGGCGTCGACAGGAAGGCCCGTGATACACTTCGGCCCGCAGAGTCGGCCAGACAATCGCCGCCTTCTTTCGAGGAGGGGGAGGAAAGTCCGGACTCCATAGGGCAGGGTGATGGCTAACGGCCATCCGTCGCGAGACGCGGAACAGGGCAACAGAGAACAGACCGCCGATGGCCTCTGGCGCAAGCCAGGGGATCAGGTAAGGGTGAAACGGTGCGGTAAGAGCGCACCGCGGCGTGCGGCAACGCACACGGCACGGTAACCTCCACCCGGAGCAATTCCAAATAGGCAGGTGAACGGCATGCGCCTCGTGCGTGTGTCGGCAACGGGGCCCCCGGGAGCCTGCGGGTAGGAAGCTTGAGCGGCGTAGTGATGCGTCGCCTAGAGGAATGATTGTCAGGCGCGGCGCGAGTCGCGTTCACAGAATCCGGCTTATCGGCCGGCTCTGCATCCCAACAAATGCAAAAGGCTCCGCAAGGGAGCCTTTTGCGCTTCTGACGTCGCCCGCAACGGGGCGGCCGTTCAGCCTTCGACGATTTCCACGGTGTGGGTGATCTCCGCCGTCTTGGCGAGCATGATCGACGCCGAGCAGTACTTGTCGTGCGACAGGTTAACGGCGCGCTCCACGGCGCTCGGGTTCAGGTTGCGTCCCGTCACGGTGAAGTGGAAGTGAATCTTCGTGAAGACCTTCGGATCTTCGCTGGCGCGCTCGGCCTTGAGCGTGACGCTGCAATCCTTGACGTCGGCACGGCTCTTCTTGAGGATCATCACCACGTCGTACGCGGTGCACCCGCCGGTGCCGACCAGCAGCATCTCCATCGGACGCGGCGCCAGATTGTTACCGCCGCCTTCCGGTGCGCCATCCATCGCGACAATGTGTCCGCTACCCGTCTGTGCGATGAAGGACATGCCACCCGGGCCCATCCAGCTAACCTTGCATTCCATGATTTGAAACCCCGATATCCCATTCAAGCAAAAATTGTAGCGGCTTCCGCGAACCTGCGTACGATGCCGCCGCGAACCTGGATTACCGCGATTTGCGGATCAGGTTGCTGCATCGCAATATTGGCGCTTTTTTGATCGGGTTTTGAGGGGGATAAACCCTAAATTTAGGGTTTGGGCTCTAGTGGTGGCGCTTGGTCACGATTTTTTAACGACGCAAGTATTTGATTTATATGTGAATTTATTTGATTTGCCTGTTTTGTTGGCATTTCATATTATGGTGTTGCATTTCGCACTATAAATTTTCTTGCATCGCAACAATCCGTTTGCTACACTGCAGTCATTGGTTGTTGTGCTTCACAGCAACGCTGCAAGTGTCTCCTCCACCCTCCTCCTTTGGTGGATTTAACCCGGACCCCTTGAGGTTCGGGTTTTTTTTTGTGCCGCCGGAAACGCCGTTTACCGGAAGGGTGATTTTTCTGTATAATCAACGGCTTTTCCGGAAATACCCCACGGAAAAAGCATCAGGGAGAGCCTGCAAGCACAGGACTGCGCCATGTGACCTCGAGTCACCAGGACGCGGCCGGCAGACAAGCAGGAAGTTGGTGTTAATGGGGCAAACGCATTTTATTTGGATCGATCATGAAGACGTTTTCCGCTAAGCCGGCAGAGGTGACGCGCGAATGGTTTGTGATTGACGCGACGGACAAAGTCCTCGGCCGTGTCGCCAGCGAAGTGGCACGCCGTCTGCGCGGCAAGCACAAGCCTGAATTCACGCCGCACGTTGATACTGGTGACTACATCATCATCGTCAATGCTGCCAAGCTGAAAGTCACGGGCGCAAAGCAAACTGACAAGAAGTACTACCGTCACACGGGTTACCCGGGCGGTATCTACGAAACCACGTTCGGCAAGATGCAAGAGCGTTTCCCGGGCCGTGCGCTCGAGAAGGCGGTCAAGGGCATGCTGCCGAAGGGTCCGCTGGGCTACGCGATGATCAAGAAGCTGAAGGTTTACGCCGACGGCAATCATCCGCACGAAGCGCAGCAACCGAAGTCGCTCGAGATCTAAGGGCCACGCCATGTACAAAAACGATTGGAACTACGGCACCGGCCGTCGCAAGAGCGCTGTTGCTCGTGTGTTCATCAAGGCTGGCAAGGGCGACATCATCGTCAATGGCAAGCCGATCAAAGAGTACTTTGCTCGCGAAACGTCGCTGATGATCGTTCGTCAGCCGCTCGAGTTGACCAACCACGCTGAAACGTTCGACATCAAGGTCAACGTGTCGGGCGGCGGTGAAACGGGTCAAGCCGGTGCGGTTCGCCACGGCATCACCCGCGCACTGATCGACTACGATGCGACGCTCAAGCCGTCGCTGTCGAACGCAGGCTTCGTTACGCGCGATGCCCGTGAAGTCGAACGTAAGAAGGTTGGCTTCCACAAAGCCCGCCGCCGTAAGCAATTCTCGAAGCGTTAATCGCCCGAGTGCTTGTGGGCATCCACTTCGGTGGATGCAAGGAAAGGCCGCCTCGTGCGGCCTTTTCGCATTTTTGGGGCGAGCGGCGAGACGTCGGCCGTGCATCGCGCGTGCTGCGTCACCGTCCCACAAGTGTCGTGGAAGCTTGATAGAATCGCGGTTCCGATTGAAAGGGGTAGGACATGGTCAAGGTAGGTATCGTAGGCGGCACCGGCTATACCGGTGTGGAGCTGCTCCGTTTGCTGGCGCAGCACCCGGAAGTGAAGTTGACGGCAATTACCTCGCGCAAGGAAGCGGGTACGCCGGTCGCCGATATGTATCCGAACCTGCGAGGCCGTGTCGACCTGGCGTTCTGCACGCCCGACGATGCCCGTCTCACCGATTGCGACGTGGTGTTCTTCGCCACTCCGCACGGTGTGGCGATGGCTCAGGCCCGCGAGCTGCTGGCCGCCGGCGTGCGCGTGATCGACCTCGCCGCCGACTTCCGCCTGAAGGACATCGCCACGTTCGAGAAGTGGTACGGCATGCCCCACGCCTGTCCGGACATTCTGGAAGAAGCGGTCTACGGCCTGCCCGAAATCAATCGCGACAAGATCAAGAGCGCACGCGTGATCGGTCTGCCGGGTTGCTATCCGACGTCTGTGCAACTGGGCTACGCGCCGTTGTTTGCCGGCGGTCGCAAGCTGGTCGATCCGAAGCACCTGATCGCCGATGCCAAGTCGGGCGCGAGCGGTGCCGGTCGCAAGGGCGAGACGTCGCTGATCCTCGCGGAGACGGCCGACAACTTCAAGGCGTATGGCGTGAAGGGCCATCGCCACCATCCGGAAATCAAACAGGGTCTCGAAGCGATCGCCGGTTACGACGTGGGCCTGACGTTCGTGCCGCACCTGCTGCCGACGATTCGCGGCATTCATTCGACGCTGTACGCGACGATTCTGCCCGAAGCGCGCGATACGGATTTCCAGGCGCTGTTCGAGACGTACTACGCGGGCGAGCCGTTTGTGGACGTGCTCCCGGCCGGCTCGATGCCGGAAACGCGCTGGGTGCGTGCGTCGAATTACGTGCGCATGGCCGTGCATCGTCCGAACAATGAAGACATGCTGGTGATCCTCGTGGTCGAGGATAACCTGGTCAAGGGCGCGTCCGGCCAGGGCGTGCAATGTATGAACCTGATGTTCGGCCTGCCGGAGAACATGGGTCTGACCCATATTCCCGTACTGCCGTAACGGTATTTATCGTCACTAAGCCCTTGATTTTCCGGCCATCGGCACGAATTTAGGAATAGGGCTAGAATGACACCAAACCGATTTATGGAGATTTGCGATGAGCGCACTGCTTGAGGACGCCGTCACGGAAATGCCCGCATTCCTGGTCTTTACCGACAGCGCTGCGGACAAGGTCAAGCAATTGATCGACGAAGAAGGCAACCCCGACCTGAAACTGCGCGTTTTCGTGCAGGGTGGCGGCTGCTCGGGCTTCCAGTATGGTTTCACCTTCGATGAAGACGTCAACGAAGACGATACCGTGCTCGACAAGAACGGCGTGTCGCTGTTGATCGACTCGATGAGCTATCAATACCTCGTCGGTGCTGAGATCGACTACAAGGAAGACATCAACGGCGCACAGTTCGTGATCAAGAACCCGAACGCATCCACGACCTGTGGCTGCGGTTCCTCGTTCTCGGTCTGAGCGAAGCGACGTCAGTTCGATGGTAGTAAGAGAAAGGACCCGAAAGGGTCCTTTTCTCGTTTACAGCGGCCGATGATCGTTTGCGCCCGACGCTGCGCTCAACGCGGATAGATCGCACCGAGAATGCGCAGGCCCTTCGCGCCGGTCACGGACGGCAGGTTGCCCGGCTGGCGCGCCACACAGCGCTCGGCGAGCCATGCGAAGGCGCGCGCCTCGACTTGATGCGGGGGAACGCCGAGCGCTTCCGTCGTCGCCACCGTCACCCCCGGCAGGCGTGCCGCGATGGCCTGCATGAGCGTCTGGTTACGCGTGCCGCCGCCGCAGGCGTAGAAGCCCTTGCAGTCCGGGGCGTAGCGCAGCACGTCGTGCGCGACACACTGCGCTGTGAGCGCGACGAGCGTGGCTTGTACGTCCACCGGCGACACCTTTGGGAAGCGTGCGAGATGCGTATCGAGCCACGCGGCATGAAAGAGGTCGCGGCCGGTGCTTTTCGGGGGCGTCTGACGGAAGTAAGGCTCGCTGAGCAGGGCGCCGAGCAGGGCGTTGTCGACGCGCCCGGTCGCGGCCCACGCGCCGCCGTCGTCATAGGATTGACCGATGTGACGGGCCGCCCAGCCGTCGAGCAGCGCATTGCCGGGGCCGCAATCGAAGCCATAAACCGGTTGTCCCAGCGACGCCGCAGGCAAAATCGTCACGTTGCTGATGCCGCCGAGATTGCATACGACGCGCGTCTCGCCGTCGCTGGAAAACATGGCCTGATGATAGGCAGGTACGAGCGGTGCGCCCTGTCCACCAGCCGCGACGTCGCGGCTGCGGATGTCCGCGACGAC
This sequence comes from Pandoraea sp. ISTKB, assembly GCF_001721285.1. Classification (NCBI taxonomy): domain Bacteria; kingdom Pseudomonadati; phylum Pseudomonadota; class Betaproteobacteria; order Burkholderiales; family Burkholderiaceae; genus Pandoraea; species Pandoraea sp. ISTKB. Next base: position 20,823 of record NZ_MAOS01000001.1, on the reverse strand, counting down.
ATCGATGCCGGTCAGCTCTGCGAGCAACGCCGGGGCGTTGAGTTGACGTGTGTAGCCGATGCCGTCGAATTCGCCGGGGCGATGCCGGATCGTCTGCCCATGGGCGCCGATGGCCGTCACGTCGGCCGCCGACAGTCCGGCGGTCCCGAGCAGTTTGTGCACACACTCCGCATAGATGCGCACCAACGCGTTCGCCGCCAGGGCTTCCCGATGCAGTTCGTTCTCGGAGGGCGCTTGCAGCACCATCAGCGTCTCGCGCAATTCGTTCGGGAACGGCAGGTAGGCCTCGGCAAGCACGCGGCCGTCGGCAGCGGCGACAAGTACGCCGTCGACGCCATCAAGACTCGTACCAGACATCAGGCCGATGAAGTGAGCGGGTGCGGCGGTGGTGGTGGGGCGGGTGTCGGTCATGTGCGCAACGCGATCGAGCTAGGAGCCGGAAGGGGGATTCCCTTGGTCTCTTGGTAAAGCGCACCGCACGGGGAGGCGCGTGAATCACGCGCAACCCCGCACAGTGCGGCCTCCAGCATACCTTAATCGCGCTCGGCGACTTGTACCGTGCGCATCAGATCGATGCGCTTGAGCAGGTTTTCGGCGTACATGTCGAACAGCTTCAGGCGATTGCCCGAGAGCGGTGCGACGGCCGCGACATCCGTTGCGAACGGATTGCGCGGCACGCCCTTGAGGCGCAGTTCGTAGTGCAGGTGCGGGCCGGTGGCCCAGCCCGTCTGGCCGACGAAGCCGATGACCTGACCTTGCGTGACACGCGTGCCGGGTTTCATGCCTTGGCCGAAGCCGGAGAGATGGGCGTAGCGCGTTTCGTAGCTGCCCGCGTGTTCGATTTCGACCAGATTGCCGTAACCGTTCTGCGTGCCGACGAACTTCACCACGCCGTCACCGGCGGCAAAGACGCGCGTGCCGACAGGCGCTGCGAGATCCACGCCTTCATGCTTTTTCCACTTGTGCTGGAACGGGTGCTCACGTCCGCCGAACGCCGACGAAATTCGCGAGAACTCGACCGGCGTGCGCAGGAAAGCCTGCTTCAGGTTGCGGCCGTCGAAGCCGTAGTACGCGCCGTCTGACGTTCCTTGCGGATCGGCGTACCAGATGGCCTGATGCGTCTTGCCCTGATTGATGAACTCGATGGCGAGCACGCGGCCGGTGCGCACGGTGCGGTCCTGCTGCTTGACCACTTCGTACACGAGACGGAAGCGATCGCCACGGCGCACGTCGCGCTGGAAGTTGATCACGCCGGAGAAGATGTTCACCATCTGCGCGACGACGGCATCGGGCACGCCCGCATCGTCCATCGCGGTGAAGAAGTTGCCGGCAATCGCCCCGGAGCGCATGGCCCACTCGGTGTCGTTCGCCAACTGCTCCATGCGGGCGTTCAGACGGCCGGCGTCGTTACGCTCGATCACCAGTTGCTGGGCCGCGGCGCTGCCGGTCGAGAGCACGGTGGAGAGCGTGACGAGCTTGCCGTCGTCGTCGGTTTCGGCCTGCACGACCTGCCCTGCGGGCACGCCGATCAGACGCCGGGCGACGGCATTGTCACGAATGAACTTCTCGGCAGCGGGGTCCTGGATCGACAGCCGCGAGAGCATGTCGCCGAGGGTTTCGCCGCGCCGTAGCGCCACTTGATGAATAAAGGTCTGAGATTGCGCGTCGAGCTGCTGGATCTGTTTGGCCAGGTCGGGGAAGGTGAGCGGCAAAGTCACGCTCGCGCCGTTGCGTACCGAATCCGGCACCATCGGTGCCACGCCGAAAGCGGTCACCATTCCCAACGTCAGGGCCGAACCGACCGTCGCCACGATTTGCACCTTTCTGCGACGGTGCTTCGGCTGCGTGGGATCGATCAGGGTCAGCAGTTCACGCGCAAAAAAATCACGGAGTTTTGGCCACATCACGTAAAATTCTGCGCAACTTACGAAAAAAGCCCGGGCGGAGCGACACGCTTCGAGATTGCCTGCCGGAAATTCCGGGGCAACCCGGCGTCGCTTCGGCCCGAGCCGAGAATTGAGCGGCAATTATAGCAGACCCGCCGCTGCCTCCGCCTTTACTGACTGGATAAGGGGAAACCCCCGACGCAGTCTGGACAATGATGTTATGACAAGTGAACACGCACTCACCTCGGAAAAGAAGTACCCCGTGACCGATGCCGCACGCGCTGCCCTGGCCATTGCCAAGCGCGGTTGCGACGAACTGCTCGTCGAAGAGGAGTTCCTGCAGAAGCTGGCTCGCAGCGAAGCGACGGGCAAGCCGCTGCGCATCAAGCTGGGTCTCGATCCGACCGCGCCCGACATTCACATCGGCCACACGGTGGTGCTCAACAAGATGCGCCAGTTGCAGGATCTGGGGCATACCGTCATCTTCCTGATCGGCGATTTCACCTCGCTGATCGGCGATCCGTCGGGCCGCAACAGCACGCGTCCGCCGCTCACGCGCGAGCAGATCGAGACCAACGCCAAGACGTATTTCGAGCAGGCGGCACTGGTGCTCGACCGTGAAAAGACCGAAATCCGCTACAACAGCGAATGGTCGATGAAGCTGGGCGCGGACGGCATGATCAAGCTCGCCTCGCGCTACACCATGGCGCGCATGCTCGAGCGTGAAGACTTCACGAAGCGTTTCCAGGGCGGCGTGCCCATCGCCATCCACGAATTCCTCTACCCGCTGATGCAGGGCTACGATTCGGTCGCGCTGGAGTCCGATCTCGAACTCGGCGGCACGGATCAGAAGTTCAACCTGCTCGTGGGCCGTGAATTGCAGAAGCAATACGGTCAGGAGCCGCAGTGCATTCTGACGATGCCGTTGCTCGAAGGGCTGGATGGCGTCGAGAAGATGTCGAAGTCCAAGCACAACTACATCGGCATCAGCGAGAAGCCGAGCGAGATGTTCGGCAAGCTGATGAGCATCTCGGACGATCTGATGTGGCGCTACTACGAGCTGCTGTCGTTCCGCTCGCTCGAAGAGATCGCCCAACTGCGCAAGGACGTCGAAGGCGGCCGCAACCCGCGCGACGTGAAGGTGCTGCTCGGTCAGGAGATCGTGGCGCGCTTCCACTCGCAGGCCGACGCCGAGCGTGCGCTCGAAGACTTCAATGCGCGCGCCAAGGGTGGCGTGCCGGACGATATTCCGGAAGTTTCCCTCGATGGCGCACCGCTGGGCATTGCCCAACTGCTCAAGCAGGCGGGACTCGTGCCGTCGACGTCGGAAGCCAACCGCAACATCGAACAGGGCGGCGTGCGTATCGATGGCGAAGTCGTGTCCGACAAGGGCGCGAAGATCGACGCCGGGACTTACGTCGTGCAAGTGGGCAAGCGCCGCTTTGCGCGCGTGACGCTCGCCTGAGCGTCGGCGCTTCCTGAAGGACTGCGATGATCGCGCTCATTCAGCGTGTGCTCGAAGCCGCGGTGACGGTCGATGGCCGCACCGTGGGCGCGATCGGCCCGGGGCTGCTCGCGCTCGTGTGTGCCGAGCGCGGCGACACCGAGGCGAGCGCAGACAAGCTGCTCACGAAGCTGCTCGGCTACCGCGTGTTTTCCGACGAGGCGGGCAAGATGAACCGCAGCGTGTCCAGTCTCGACGGCAAGACCGACGGCACGGGCACGGCGGGCGGTTTGCTGCTTGTCTCGCAGTTCACGCTCGCGGCCGATACCAACAGCGGTACGCGTCCGAGTTTCACGCCTGCGGCCAGCCCGGCCGACGGCAAACGTCTCTTCGATCATTTCGTGACGCAGGCGCTTGCGCGCCATCCCATCGTGCAAACCGGTGAATTCGGGGCGTACATGCGCGTCTCGCTCGTCAACGACGGGCCGGTGACGTTCTGGCTCCGAACGTCGCCGGACGCTGCCTGACATCGTTGGCATCTCCCGATCGCCCGATCTCTCGTCATCCCGAAAATCGCTCGGAATCGTCCTGAAGTCTCGGGCTGACCGCACGCGATTCGTGACGGTGTGATACCGTCGTCGGGTTCCGAAATCACACATTCACAGCTTGGGAGTATCTGATGAAAGTCTGGAGTGACTCGTTTGCCGACAACGCCGCGATCGACGCGCAATTCGCCTTCGGCAAACCGGACGCACAGTCGCACGTCGCACTGTCGCAGAACAAGAATCCCCATCTCGCCTGGTCCGATGCGCCTGCCGGTACGCGTTCGTTTGTCGTGATCTGTACCGACAGCGACGTGCCGAGTCAGGGCGATGACGTCAACAAGGAAGGTCGCGAAGTGCCGGCGGATCTGCCGCGCGTCGACTTTTTCCACTGGGTGCTCGTCGACGTGCCTGCATCGGCCAGCGAGATCCCGGCAGCGAGCCACAGCAATCACGTCACGCCGCGCGGCAAGTTCGGCCCGGACGCGCTCGACGGCATGCGCCACGGCGTGAACGACTACACCGCCTGGTTCGCCGGCGACGACTCGATGAAGGGCGACTACTACGGCTATGACGGCCCGTGCCCGCCGTGGAACGACACGATCGTTCACCACTATCACTTCACCGTCTATGCGCTCGATGTGGCCCGCGTGCCGCTCGACGGCCGTTTCGACGGCAACGACGTGCTCGCCGCGATCAAGCCGCACGTGCTGGGCAGCGCCAGCGTGACCGGCACCTACACGCTCAACCCGAAGGCGCTCTGAAGGCGAGCCGCCGGTTTTTCATCATCCAACGTAATTGCCATCGATGACCCGTACGACCGCCACGACGACTACGCTCACCCTGATTCGCCACGGCGAAACCGACTGGAACCGTGTCAAACGGATTCAGGGGCACACCGACATTCCGCTCTCGGCCGAGGGCGAGCGTCAGGCGGTGTTGCTTGGGGAGCGGATTGCGCGTGAGGTGACGGCGCATGGCAGTGTGTTCGATCACGTGTTGACGAGCGACTTGCAGCGCGCGGTGCAGACGGCAGAGCCCGTCGCGCAGGCGTGTGGTTTGCCGCTCGTGCGCACGGCGCGTCTTCGGGAGCGTCATTACGGCGTTTTCGAGACGCGCGTGCCCGATGAGATTCAGGCGGATTTTCCGCAGGACTACGCCCGTTGGCAGACCCGCGATCCGGACTTCACGATTCCTGATGGTGAATCGATGCGTGGTTTCTACACGCGCATCACCGATTTCGTCACGCAGTTGCTGGGCGACTATGCCGGCCAGCGTGTGGCGCTCGTCGCGCATGGCGGGGTGCTGGACTGCTGCTATCGGCTGGCGACGGGGCTCGCACTGACCGAGCCGCGCGCGTACCCGTTGCTCAATGCGAGCGTGAACCGTCTGGCGTACGACGGCGAGCGGTGGCAGGTGCTGAGCTGGGGAGACGTCACGCATCTCGACGACGCCGTGCGCGATGAAAGCAATGACAAACCGGTCGAAGTCGCCGCGGGCGATCGCGTCGACCCGCGAGTGGTGTGATGCGTTGAGGTGCGTCTAACGGGCTGGCGGGCGGGCTTACGGACTAACCCGGCGCGCCAACCTAGCGCTCCAGCGAGGGTGTCGTGACGACGACCGCTGGGGTAGCGAGCGCACGGCGCCGTGCGCGATGCGCCACGCTGTTGCGCATCGACCAGCGCGCGACCTGCGCCATATGACGCACGGCAGGCCGCACCGTCAGGCGGCGAAGCGTCGCTCGGTCGTCGAAGCCGAGCATCGTCTGTGACCAGTCGGGCAGCAGATCGATGCCCGCGCGAAACAACAATCCACTGAACACGCGAGCGCCTGCGAACGGCGCGGGCAAGTTGCGCAGCACGCGCACGACTTCCGCCGTGCGTTCGCTGGCGACGAGCGACGGGCGCATCGATTCGAGATAGTCGTCGATCTGCGCCACGCTCGTCGGCACGTCGCGCGCGCCGAGCGCGATCGCGATGCGTGCCACTTCCGCGTAATACCGATCCTGATCGCTGCGTGAGAACGCGGGATGCTTGTAGACGAGATAACTGCGCAGGAAGCTCGACGTCTCGGCGACATGGACCCACGTCAGTAATGCAGGGTCGTAGGCTGCGTAAGAGCGTCCGTCCGGCGCCGTGCCCTTGACCTGAAGATGGATGCGCCGCACGCGTTCGAGCAGTGCTTCGGCATCGGCCGTATTGCCGAAGGTCGTGCCGCCGATGAACGTGGCGGTCCGGCGCAGACGCCCCATCACATCCTCGCGGAACGTCGAGTGATCCCAGACGCCAGCCATCGCAAGCGGATGCAGCGATTGCAGCAGCAGGGCGCTCACGCCCCCGATCATCATCGACGTGAAATCGCCGTGCACGTGCCAGCAGGCGGCATCGGGGCCGAAAAGGCCGGGATCGCCGTCAGGGGTGTCGTAGTTCAGACGGGGCGCGCCGGGGCCTGAGGTCAGGCTCACGAGGCGCATGGCGATGGCGTGCCGCAGACGTCCCGACACGCCCGTCACCGGCCCGGCGGGCCGCAGGGGCGTTGCCGGGGGCGGTGTGGGCAGGTCGTCGTGCGAAGCCATGATGGGCGATGGTCGGTCGATGAGACGTCGTGGCGGACGTATCGATGAGTCGGTGAATCGGTGAATCAGGCAGGTCAGCGTTTGCAGCTCGTCGTTTACTTGCCCGTCGTCGTGTCCGGTGACCACAGCGAGCCGCTCTCCGGTGCGCTGCCGGGGGCGGCGAGGCCGAAGTGGCGGTAGGCCGCGAGCGTGGCGACGCGTCCGCGCGGCGTGCGTTGCAGGAAGCCTTGCTGGATCAGGTACGGCTCGATGACGTCTTCAATGGTGTCGCGCTCCTCGCCGATGGCGGCGGCGAGGTTGTCGACGCCGACCGGGCCGCCGTCGAACTTGTGCAGCACGGCTTCGAGAAGCTTGCGGTCCATCACATCGAAACCGACCGCGTCGACGTCGAGCATCGACAGCGCAGCATCGGCAACGGCTGCCGTGATGCGACCGTCGGCGCGCACTTCGGCGTAATCGCGTACGCGGCGCAGCAGGCGGTTGGCGATACGCGGCGTGCCGCGCGCGCGGCGGGCGATCTCATACGCGCCATCGTCCGCGATCACGGCGCCAAGCAGGCCCGCCGACCGACGCACGATGCCGGCGAGTTCCTCCGCCGAGTAGAACTCCAGCCGTGCCACGATCCCGAAGCGGTCGCGCAGCGGGTTCGTCAGCATGCCGGCGCGGGTCGTCGCCCCCACGAGCGTGAACGGCTGAAGATCGAGCTTGACGCTGCGCGCCGCCGGACCTTCGCCGATCATGATGTCGATCTGGTAGTCCTCGAGCGCGGGGTACAGGATTTCCTCGACGACCGGCGAGAGCCGGTGAATTTCGTCGATGAACAGGACGTCGTTCGCTTCGAGATTGGTCAGCAGGGCAGCAAGGTCGCCCGGACGCTCGAGCACCGGCCCGGAGGTCTGGCGCAGATGCACGCCCATTTCGCGGGCGATGATGTGGGCGAGCGTTGTCTTGCCCAGACCCGGCGGGCCGAAAAGCAGCACGTGGTCGAGCGGTTCCGAGCGCTTGCGAGCCGCTTCGATGAAGATTTCGAGCTGGTCGCGCACCTTGCGCTGGCCGACGTATTCGTCGAGCAGCTTGGGGCGCAGCGCGCGCTCGAAGGCTTCTTCGTTGGGCGAGGCCGGAGTCGGCGCGATGATGCGCTCGGCGGCGAGTTTGTCGGTTTCGATCATGGCTGCATTGTAGCGCTTCGGACGGTCGATCGATCAGCCGACCAGTCGCCCGCGCTTGACGCGCAGGCCCTTGGCGGCGAGCGCCGGCGCGACCTCGGACAGCGCCGCGTAGGTGTCGCCGTTATGGGCATGGCAGATGGCCACGCCGAGCGCGTCGGAGGCGTCCTTGCCCGGCGTGCCGGTCAGCGTGAGCAGGCGGGTGACCATCTCCTGCACCTGCTCCTTGCGGGCGCGTCCGTAACCCACGACCGCCTGTTTGAGCTGCATCGGCGTGTATTCGAAGACTTCCAGCCCGCCGACCGACAGCGCCGTGATGGCCGCGCCGCGCGCCTGACCGAGCAGCAGCGTGGATTGCGGGTTGACGTTGACGAACACCTTTTCGATGGCGGCCTGATCGGGCCGGTACGTGTCGACCAGTTCAGCCACGCTCTCGAAGATGATGCGCAGGCGTGCGGCCAACGTGCCGTCGCCGGTGCGGATGACGCCGCTCGTCACATATTGCAGACGGTTGCCGTGCTTTTCGAGCACGCCGAAGCCGGTGACGCGCAAGCCGGGGTCGATGCCAAGAATTCTCATGCGGGGGCCGGTGATCGACGCACAGCGCCGATTGGGGGCAAAAAAGCTAGTATGGTCCGTATTCTGGCACAGCCGCCCCGGGGCATGGCGCGAAGTCGCCAACGGCGGCGACGGTCAGGGTGCGTTTCGTCATGCAAGACAGTCATTGGGCGAGGCGTGCGCGGCGGATCCGGGGGATCGTGAGGCGAGCGGACGGGGGGCCGTGGCCGGTCGCGTCGATATGCCGCAGGGCTGGCGGGCAGTGACGCGGGGCGCTGCGCGTCGCGCGACGGCGGATTGTTGTACATTGCTTGCTGTTCAAAATATTCGACGGCCTGCCCCCGGGCCGCCTGTCCCCGATGCTCTGGATCAAAGCGCTTCACATCGTTTTCGTCGCCTCGTGGTTTGCCGGCCTGTTCTACCTGCCGCGCATTTTCGTCAACCTCGCGATGGAGAGCGATCCGGCCGCGACGCAGCGTCTGTTGCTCATGGCGCGCAAGCTCTATCGCTTCATGACGATCCTCGCCGTGCCCGCGCTCGCTTTCGGACTGATCCTCTGGCTGTACTACGGCATCGGCCGCTACGGCGGCTGGTTGCATGCCAAGCTGCTCATCGTGGTGCTGCTGATCGGCTATCACCACGCCTGCGGCAGTCTGCTGCGCAAGTTCGAAACGGGACGCAACACACGCTCGCATCGCTGGTATCGCTACTTCAACGAGATCCCGGTGCTGGGCCTGCTCGGCGCGGTGATCCTCGCTGTCGTCAAGCCGTTCTGACCGGCGCGAGGTCGCCCGCTCTGCGTATCGTTACGAACATCACACAAATCACACACGTCGCCATGCAGCGAAAGCGCTGCCCCTAAGCGCCAACCACCGATAGCAAGAGGAGTTTGCCGTGAGTCTGACCTGCGAGTATTTCGTGGCGACGCAGTCGCCCTATGTGTATCTCGGGCATGCGCGTTTCGTGGCGCTGGCACGTCGTTACGACGTCCAGATCCAGCTCAAGCCGATGGATCTGGGACGCATCTTCAACGGTTCCGGCGGGCTGCCGCTGGCCAAGCGCGCACCACAGCGTCAGACCTATCGTCTGGTGGAGCTGGCGCGCTGGTCGAAGTATCTCGACGTGCCGATGAACCTGAACCCCCAGTTTTTCCCGGTGTCGGCCGATCCGTCTGCACGTCTCGTGATCGCGACGCAGCTCGCGCACGGTACCGACAAGGCGCTGGAACTGATCGGCGCGATATCGAAGGCCCTGTGGGTCGACGAGCAAAACATTGCCGACGACGACACGTTGCAAGCCGTTGCCGACAGCCTGTCGCTCGACGGCAAGTCGCTGCTCGCCGCGTCGCACGGCGCGAGCGTTCAGGCGGCCTATGACGCGAATACCGATGACGCGGCGAGCGCCGGTGTGTACGGCGCGCCGTGGTTCGTCTTCGAAGGTGAACCCTACTGGGGCCAGGACCGCCTCGATTTTCTCGAGCGCGCCTTCGCGCAGGCCAGCGGCAAGACCGCTTGACGCTGCGTCGGTCCGATCTCCTCTCGTCAGACGTTTCAGACAATTCGACCGATTTCGACCGCTGCCGTCCGGCGAATCCGGACTGAGGCCGCGGCAACCCCCAAGGAGTGAGCAGCATGAGTCGTCCGGAAGTTGTGTTGTACAAGGGCGTGCCGCCAGACGTGCGTGAGCGGTTGGCCGAGCATTTTTCGCTGACCGAGTTCAACGGCGTGAACGATGGCAATCGCGCCGAGTTCGCGGCGGCGCTCGGCCGTGCGGACGGCGCCATCGGCGTGGGTGTGAACGCTACGCCGGCGCTGCTCGACGGCGCGCCGAAGCTCAAGGCATGGGCCACGGTCTCCGTGGGCTACGACCAGTTCGACGTGCCCGACCTCACGCGTCGCGGCATCTTGCTGATGAACACGCCCGACGTGCTGACGGAAACCACGGCGGACACCGTCTTCTCGCTGGTGCTCGCAAGCGCGCGTCGCGTGGTGGAGCTGGCCGAACTGGTGAAGGCCGGTGGCTGGACGTCGAGTCTCGGTGAGGCGTATTTCGGTACCGACGTGCAGGGCAAGACCATGGGCATCGTCGGCATGGGACGCATCGGCGGCGCGGTGGCGCGTCGTGCCGCGCTGGGCTTCGGCATGAAGGTGCTGTACAGCAACCGCTCGCGCAACGAAGCGGCGGAGCAGGCGTACGGTGCCGAACATCGTTCGCTGCCCGACCTGCTGGCGCAATCGGATTTCGTCGTGACGCTCGTGCCGCTGTCGCCGGCGACCGAACGTCTGATCGGCGCCAAGGAGTTCGCGCAGATGAAGCGCGGTGCGATCTTCATCAACGCGGCGCGTGGCATGGTGATCGACGAAGCGGCGTTGATCGACGCACTGGCCTCCGGTCATCTGCGCGCTGCCGGTCTCGACGTGTTCGAGCGTGAGCCGGTGTCGGTCGACTCGCCGCTGCTGAAGATGAAGAATGTCGTGGCGTTGCCGCACATCGGCTCGGCGACGCACGAGACGCGTCACGCGATGGCGTCTTGCGCGGCCGACAATCTGATCGCAGCGCTGACCGGCAAGCCGCTGCAAAACGTGGTGAATCCGCAAGCGCGTCAGCAATGAGCGGGTGCGCGTGACGACCGTATGACGGTCGGATTGCCGAGGTGGCGGCGTTGATCGACGTCGCGCTACGGCGAAAAATGACGAAGGGCGGAGTGCTGTTGCAGGCTCCGCCCTTCGTCATTTTGTTTTGCTGTGATCCGTGCGCTTCGTGCCTCGCCTTTTGTGTTTCGCTGCGGTGCGCTTCACTTCCCGTCGTTCGCCGTGCGCCGGCGATTGATGACTTCCTTCGCGCGCGCCAGTTGCGAAGGCAGGCGGTCGCCGAGCCGTAGCGCCATGCCGACGGCGAGCACGTCGCCGATGGCCAGATGCGCAATGCGCGACGTCAACGGCGAATACACGTCGGTGTCTTCGTCGACGTCGGCAAAGAGCGCCACCGTCGCCTGTCGCGCCAGCGGCGAATTGCTGTGCGTGATGGCGATCACACTGGCGCCCGCCGTGCGCGCGAGCGACGTGGCTTCGAGCAAGTCCTGCGTGCGTCCCGTGTTCGAGATGGCGACGACCACATCCCCTTGCCCGAGCAGCGCGGCCGACATCCCGTAGACATGCGGGTCGTTATACGCCACGGCGGGCACGCCGAGCCGGAAGAACTTGTGCTGCATGTCCTGTGCGGCAATCCCCGAGGCGCCCGCGCCGTAAAACTCGATACGTCGCGCGGTGGCAAGCAGGTCGATCGCCTGTCCGATGCTGTCGGGTGAGAGATTGTTGCGTACCTGCATGAGGCTGCCGATGGTGCGATCGAGCACCTTGCTGGCGATGCCCGGCACCGGCTCGTCTGGCCGCACGTCGCGGTGAACGAACGGCACACCCTGCGCAATGCCCTGCGCCAGACGGATCTTGAATTCGCGATAGCCGCTGCATCCGACGGCCTGACAGAAGCGGGCGATCGTCGGTTGGCTGACGTTGGCGCGCTCGGCAAGTTCGTTCATCGATAGGTCGACGACTTCGCGCGGTGCGTCCAGCACGTAGGTCGCGAGCTTGCGCTCGGACGGGCGCAATTGGGTCAGCGTGGCTTCGATTCGGTTAAGCATGGCAGGCAGCAGGCACCAACAAAAGCAGACGCGCAGCGATGGCCGCTCCGCGTCATTCCCCCTTATGCCCGGTGTGACGTCACCCGCCGATAACGGCGCAGGCGTGACGAACCCGGCTTGGTCAGGCGCCCACTATAGCACCCGCAAGCCTCGTGGCATCGGCTTGTTCACACACGTGTTGCCATCCGCCGAGGGATAGAAATGTACAAAAACTACAGAAATACGTCATTCCACATTATGAATTGATGTTTCTCAATACGGCACAATATCGCGTAAGTGACGGAAATGACTCAGTAAAACCCCGAATGCGGATGTCTTTCGATTGATGGTGTGTAGAATTTCTACTAAACTCCGCTCCCAATTGCCCCGATCCGTCTCCGAGCCGCCGCCTGCGCGGCCCGCACCCGGCAGACGCGTCGGGGGCACCGCAATCCCCAAACCGGTTACCGGCGTGAATCTTTCCGCATGATGTCTGAGCAAACGAAGTCCCTGCACCCGACCGTACTGGCGGTGACTGCCCGCGTCGCCGCGCGCAGCCGCGACACGCGTACCGCGTATCTGGCCCGCATCGACGCGAGCGCCGGGCGCTTTCCGCAGCGCGGCGCACTGTCCTGTGCCAATCTCGCGCACGGCTTCGCGGCCATGCCTGCCAACGACAAGTTGATCCTGCGCGAGCAGCGTCGCCCGAACGTGGGCATCGTCACTGCCTACAACGACATGCTCTCGGCGCATCAGCCGTATGAGCAATATCCGACGCGTCTGCGCGAGGCCGCCCGTAAGCTGGGCGCCACGGCACAGGTGGCGGGCGGCGTACCCGCGATGTGCGACGGCGTGACGCAAGGCAATGCCGGCATGGAGCTGTCGTTGTTCTCGCGCGAAATCATCGCGATGAGCACGGCGATTGCGCTCTCGCACAACATGTTCGACGCGGCGCTCATGCTCGGCGTGTGCGACAAGATCGTGCCGGGTCTCGTAATCGGGGCCTTGCAGTTCGGCCATCTGCCGACGATCTTCGTGCCGGCCGGGCCGATGGCCAGCGGCCTGTCGAACGATGAAAAAGCCAAGATTCGCCAGTTGTACGCCACCGGTAAAGTCGGTCGCGACGCGCTGCTCGAATCCGAATCGCAGGCGTATCACAGTGCCGGCACGTGCACCTTCTACGGCACGGCCAACAGCAATCAGTTGCTCATGGAAATCATGGGCCTGCATCTGCCGGGCGCGGCGTTCGTGCATCCGCATACCGAATTGCGCGACGCACTGACCGACGCGGCGCTCGCGCGCGTGCTGGCCATCGGCGCGGACACCCCCGACTACACCCCGATCGGCCACGTGGTCGACGAGCGTGCCGTCGTCAACGGCATCGTCGGTTTGCTGGCCACGGGCGGCTCGACCAACCACACGCTGCACCTGGTAGCGATGGCGCGTGCGGCCGGCGTCATCATCGACTGGGACGATTTCGACGCGCTGTCGGCGATCGTGCCGCTCATGGCGCGCGTCTACCCGAACGGCAAGGCCGACGTGAATCACTTCCACGCGGCCGGCGGCATGGGTTTCCTCACGGGTGAACTGCTCGACGCCGGTTTGCTGCATGAGGACGTCAAGACCGTGGCCGGTCCGGGGCTGTCGCGCTATCGCGCCGAGCCGTGGCTGTCGTCCGAAGGGCTGGCGTGGCGCGCAGGGAGCGCCTACAGTGGTGATCGTGACGTCTTGCGCGGCCATGCCGAGCCGTTCGCTCCCGATGGCGGACTGCGGCTCATGCACGGCAATCTGGGGCGGGGCGTCATCAAGGTGTCGGCGGTCAAGCCGGAACATCGGCGCGTGGCTGCAACGGCACGCGTATTTACTTCGCAGGAAGCGGTCCAGGCCGCGTTCGACGCCGGTGAGCTGCGTCGTGACGTGGTCGTGGTGTTGCGCGGCCAGGGGCCGCGCGCCAATGGCATGCCCGAGCTGCATCGCCTCACCCCGCTGCTCGGTGTCTTGCAGGACGAAGGGTTCGCCGTGGCGCTCGTGACGGATGGCCGGATGTCGGGCGCGTCGGGCAAGGTGCCTGCCGTGATTCACGTGTCGCCCGAGGCGGCCGGCGGTGGCCCGCTCGCGCGGGTGCGCGACGGCGACCTGATCGTGCTCGACGCCAACGCCGGCATGCTGCACGCCGAGGTGTCGCCGCAGGACTGGGCCGCGCGCGAGATCGCGCCGGTGCCCGTGTCGGGCGACGACACCGGACGTCTGCTCTTCGGCCACATGCGTGCGGCCGTGGGCGCGGCGGAGACGGGCGCTTCCGTGTTCTTCAGTACTGAGTGACGTCGAGCGGGCAACAGGTGCGCAAGGGACGACAAGCGCCGACCGTGCAAAACGCAAGACCTCACAGCATTCAAGGAAAACGTAATGGACATCAATGACATCGTTCGTGCCGGCCCCGTGGTTCCGGTGCTCCAGTTCGATAACGTCGAGCAAGGCGAGCAAGTCTCGCGTGCGCTGCTCGCGGGCGGCGTGCGAGTGCTCGAAATCACGCTGCGCACCCCGGCGGCGATGGACGTCATCCGCCATGTGGCGGGCCTGTCCGACGAGCTGATCGTTGGCGTGGGCACGCTCACGCGCCCCGAAGAAATGGCGCAAGCCGTGGCCGCCGGTGCGCGCTTCGGCGTGTCGCCGGGTTACACGCCTGCGCTGGGTGCAGCCGCGAAGGCGGCCGGCCTGCCGCTGCTGCCGGGCGTGGTCACGCCCTCGGACATTCTGGCGGCGCTCGCCGATGGCTACGAGACGGTGAAGTTCTTCCCGGCGGAACCGTCGGGCGGTGTGCCGATGCTCAAGGCGCTGTACGGCCCGTTCCGCGACGTGCGTTTCTGCCCGACGGGCGGCATCAGCGCCGAGTCGGCGCCGTCGTATCTGGCGCAGCCGAACGTGGTGTGTGTGGGCGGCTCGTGGTTGACGCCCAAGGCGCTGGTCGACGCGAAGGACTGGGACGGCATCACGCGACTCGCCCGCGCGGCGAGCGCACTGCCCCGCGGTTGAGGGTTGAAGGCTGACGGCTGAATCGTGGCCATCAGGTCGAGGTCGTCACGCGTAGTTCATGTCACAACGATCGTGCAGCACCCGCTTCATCGAATAACAGGATTTCAATAAACGGGCGCGAGCCCAACGGGCATCCGCCCATCTAGCCAAACGAGGAGACCCCCCATGGTCGCGGTGCAAGGCAACTTGCTGCTGGTGTACGCGCTTGTCGCGGTAATCGCGCTGATTCTGATGATCGCGCGTTTCAAACTGAACCCGTTCATTACGCTGATCGTCGTCTCGCTCGTGCTCGGGCTGGCGGTGGGCATGCCGATGGGCGGGATCGTCAAGGCATTCGAGACGGGCGTGGGCAACACGCTGGGGCACATTGCGCTCGTGGTCGGTCTGGGGACGATGCTCGGCAAGATGATGGCCGAGTCCGGGGGCGCGGAGCGCATCGCGCGCACGCTGATCGGCTTCTTCGGTGAGAAGAACGTGCACTGGGCGATGGTCGTGATCGCGTTCATCGTCGGTCTGCCGGTGTTCTTCGAAGTCGGCTTCGTGCTGCTGATTCCGATTGCGTTCAACGTCGCGAAGCGCACCGGCACCTCGATGGTGCTCGTGGGGATTCCGATGGTGGCCGGTCTGTCGGTCGTGCACGGCCTGATTCCGCCGCACCCGGCGGCGCTGCTGGCAGTGACCGCCTACAACGCCGACATCGGTCATACCATCATGTACGCGCTGATCGTTGGCATTCCGACGGCCGCCATCGCCGGCCCGCTGTTCGCCAAGCTGATGGCGCGTCACGTGGTGCCCAATCCGGACAATCCGCTGCTCGCCCAGTTCGTCGACGAAGACCGTCCGATGGACAAGCTGCCGGGCTTCGGCATCACGCTGTTCACGATTCTGCTGCCGGTGATTCTGATGCTCATCGGTAGCTGGGCCGATCTGTTCTTCGCACCGAAGACGTTCGCCAACGACTTCCTGCGTCTGATCGGCAACTCGGTGATGGCGCTGCTCATCGCCACGCTCGTGAGCTTCTTCACGTTCGGCAAGCAACGCGGCTTCAATCGCGACCAGATCCTGAAGTTCACCAACGAGTGTCTGGCACCGATCGCCACCATCACGCTGGTGGTGGGTGCCGGTGGCGGTTTCGGGCGTATCCTGATGGACAGCGGCGTGTCGAAGGCGATCGTCGACGTGGCGAACAACGCGCATCTCTCGCCGCTGCTGCTAGGCTGGCTGGTGGCGGTGCTGATCCGTATCGCGACGGGCTCGGCCACGGTGGCCATGACGACCGCCTGCGGTATCGTCGCCCCGATTGCGGCCGCGGCCGGTGCGACCGTCAAGCCGGAACTGATGGTGCTGGCCACGGGCGCGGGTTCGCTGATTCTGTCGCACGTGAACGACGGCGGGTTCTGGCTGGTCAAGGAGTACTTCAACATGACCGTGCCGCAGACCTTCAAGACGTGGACGGTTTGCGAGACGATCATCTCGGTCGTAGCGCTCCTGCTCACGCTCGGCCTCGCAACGGTGGTCTGAGGCAACAAGGTGGCACGGATGGGGCAGGGCATGCAGCAAGAGCAACACGCCGGCGCGAGCCGGCACGGAACAAGGAGACGAGCCATGATCGTCGTGGTAATGGGCGTATCGGGCAGCGGCAAGAGCACGGTTGGGCAAATGCTCGCCGACCGTCTGGGCTGCGGGTTTTCCGACGCGGATTCGTTTCACAGCGCCGCGAACATCGAGAAGATGCGACGGGGCGAAGCGCTCAACGACGAGGACCGCGCACCGTGGCTTGCCGCGATTCGCGAGGCGATCGTCGCGCGTCGTGTGGCGGGGCGTCATCACGTGTTCGCGTGCTCGGCATTGCGTGCCCGCTATCGCGATGTGCTCGGTGAGCACGACGGCGACGTCGTGTTCGTCTACCTCAAGGGGGCACCCGAGGTGATCGGCGAGCGTCTGGCGTCGCGCTCGGGGCATTTCTTCGATCCGGCCTTGCTGCAAAGCCAGTTCAGCACGCTCGAAGAGCCGCGCGATGCGCTGATCATCGACATCCGCGAGTCGCCCGACGCCATCGTCGAAACCCTCCTGCACAAGCTTGCCGCCTGCCCCGGCGGCATACCGCTGACGCCCGCCGGGTCGGCGCGCGTACAATAGCGGTTTATTCCCCCAACCGGCGCTTCGCGCGCCGGTCGTACGCATCAACATGGCTTCCTTCGAATTCTTTGCGCCCTGTCCTCGCGGACTGGAAGAGGCGCTTGCCGCCGAACTGGCAGAAATGGGGCGTCTCGCCCCGATCTCGGTGGGCAAACAGGTGCCCGGTGGCGTGCATTTCGCCGGTCCGTGGGCGGCCGGCATGGCCGCCAACCTGCATTCGCGCATCGCGAGCCGCGTGCTGCTGCGCGTGGCCCAGCAGGGCTATCGCACCGAACAGGACATCTACGAATTCGCCCTGCGTCAGCGCTGGGAAGACTGGTTCGGCTATCAGCAGACGCTGCGTGTCGACGTCACCGGCATCAAGGCGCCGGTGCGTAGCCTCGAATTCGTCACGCTGCGTGTGAAGGACGCCGTATGCGACCGCCTTCGCGAGAAGACCGGTGCGCGTCCGAACATCGATACCACGCAGCCCGACGTGCGTGTGTTCGCCTTCCTGACCGCCACCGACGCCACGTTGTATCTCGATACGTCCGGTGAGCCGCTGTTCAAGCGTGGCTGGCGTCTGGACAAGGGCGCTGCGCCGCTGCGCGAGAACCTCGCCGCCGGCATTCTGCGTCTGGCGGGCTGGCGCACCGATACGGCGGCCGACATGGTGCTGTACGACCCGATGTGCGGCAGCGGCACGTTCCTCGCGGAAGCCGCGCAGATCGCGCTCGGCGTGCCCGCCGGGGCAGGTCGCCGCTTCGGTTTCGAAAAGCTCAAGGGCTACGACATCACCGGGTGGCAATCGCTCAAGGTGCAGGCGAGCGATGCGCAGCGCGACGCCCGTGTGCGCGGCGTGCCCGACTCGATCTTCGGCAGCGATATTTCCGGCGACATGCTGGTCAAGTCGCGCGCCAACCTGGAGCGTGCCGGCGTGGGCGACATCGGCCTGAAGCAGGTGGATGCCCGCGACATGTCGCCGCCGGTGGATCGCCCCGGGATCATCGTCGCGAACCCGCCGTATGGTGAGCGTATCGAAGTGCGCGGCCGTCGTGCGCCGCGCGATGCCGACGACGGCTATTCGCCGGACGTGCAAGGCAATCGCGGCGGCAACTTCCAGCGCAATCAGCCGGACGGTGTCGATGCGGCATTCTTCCGCGCCTTCGGTGACGCACTCAAGCAACGCTTCACTGGCTGGAGCGCGTTCCTGCTGACGGCGGACATGAGCCTGCCGGGGCAGATGCGTTTGCGTGAGTCGCGTCGTACGCCGCTGTACAACGGCGCGCTCGAATGCCGTCTGTTCCGCTTCGACCTGATCGCGGGTTCCGTGCGCAAGCGCGGCGAGCACGCAGAGCGTGGTGAACGAGAGGGCGATGCACCTCGCGAGGACGGCGAAGCGTAAGCATCGCGCGTGCTGTTCGACGTCATGAAAAAGACCGGCCATTGGCCGGTCTTTTGTTTTGCGCGGGCGGTGTTGAAGCCGGCGACGCAGCTCGTCAACAATCGGTGACGGCAGGTGCCGAGCTCGAGCGATGCACGGGCGGCGGTGGCGGCGGTGGCAGTGCCGCGCGCTGCGCCGCGCGCCGGTGCCGGGCCGTGACGGCCAGACGCTCACGCAGATCGCTCGGCGCGATCCGTGCCCGGCGCGGGTCGCACGCCACGTTCTCCGGGTCGGACAAATCGCTCTCGTAGTCGGCGCTGGTGCGCGGCGAGTATCCGGCGACATCGAGAAAGCCGAGCGTCGTCACGTCGCGCAGCCAGCGCTCGGTGTCGCAAGTGATCGCGTGATGGCTCACGATGTCGTCGATGAGCTGCCCTTCGCGCGGATCGGGGCGAATCTGCCAGATGTCGCGCGTGGCTTCCCAGTGCGGCCAGATTTGTCCGCCTGCACCGTAATGGCAGTAGGCCAGCGCCTGATAGGCCTTGCGGCATGTGTCTCGCATCGCGTAGCAATGCGGACGGTCGAGCGTGGCGATGTCGAGCACTCGCGCGAGGCTGCCGTTGGCGTCGACGGTGGCGCTGTAGAAGTACACCCACCGGTTGGCGGTGTCGAGTGACCACGGCACGGCGATATCGTGGCCGAACGTCTGGAGGATGCGCAGCGTCAGGATGTCGTCCGCGACGTGGGCATCCTCGTAGCGGGTGAGGACCGATTGTGCCCACATGTTGAGCGTCGGTGTGCCGGCGAGTCGTTCGAAAATCGTCCAGCCGGTCGGTCGCGGGATCAGACGACGCAGCAGATCGGTGGCGAGATCGATCGGCAGGCCGGTGTCTCTGAGCGCGTCGAGTGTGACTTCGTGATCTTCGAGTGTTGCGAGACGTCGCAGTGCCGCCGCCTGTTCCGCGCTACGGGCGGGTTGACCGTGCGCCGTCTTGCCGATGTAGCGCTCGACCTCGCGTCCGAACACGCTGTCCGGATGCACGGCGGCATCGTGCATGGCGGCCTTCGTCGGATTGCATTTGGGGTTGAGCGCTCTGATGTTGACGACGTCCGCCCAACTGAGCGTCCGGTAGATGGGTTCGAGGACCGGCGTGCTCGGGTGTGGCTGCGGTGCAGCGGCGGCCGACTGATGGTCTACGTTCATCGGATATCTCCTCGCGGACAATGTGAGAGGCGCCATTGTCCGGAAGGAATCCGCTACGAGATGTCGAGTTCTCCCGTCGGAATGTGCAAACGGGGATGGGGCTCGATCAGTGGCTGACTCGGTGGCTGACTCGGTGGCTGACTCAGTGGCTGACTCAGTGGCTGATTTAGGCGGGGCGCGACGTCAGAAAGCGCCGCAGGATGCCGTGCGAATAGTGGCTGGCGACGTCGCGAAGAAAGCGCGGGAAGTCGACGTGTGCGGTGTCGTCGGCGGCATCCGAGAGCGTGCGCATTACGGCAAACGGAATGCCGTACTCGTGACACACCTGTGCGACGGCAGCCCCTTCCATCTCGACGGCGAGCGCCTGCGGCAGGTGAGCGCGCAGCAGCGTGACTTCGCCGGCGCTGGAGACGAACCGGTCGCCGCTCGCGATCTGTCCGACGTGCACGCGCGGCGCCGTCATCCGAAGTTCCTCGCGCAGCGCAGCGTTCACCTGGGCGGTCATCTCCCCGGCGAGCCAGTCGCGTGCGGCTTGGGCGAGGGCGTCGCGCAGGGCCGATTCGGCGGAGAACGAGGCGCGTCCGAGCAGTGGGATTTCGAAGCGCGGGAAGAGGGGGCTGGCATCCATGTCGTGCTGCGTGAGCGTGTCGGCAATGACCACGTCGCCGACTGACAGTCCGTGCGCGAGGCCGCCCGCAACGCCGGTGAAGACGATCTCCTTCACGTCGAAGCGATGAATCAGCGCAGCCGTGGTGGCGGCGGCCGCCACTTTGCCGATGCGGGCGAGCACGATGACGCAGTCGTGACCGTGCAGCTTGCCCACGTGATAGTCGCGCATGCCGATGTGCTCGACGTGCGCGCCGGGGGCCATCTCCGCGAGCAGGTCGGCGATTTCTTCGTGGAGTGCGGCAACGATGCCTAACGTCATGATGCGTGACTCGATAGCGATGATGAGCGCGCATTGTAGCGCGGGGCTGCACCCTGTGATGGCGTGCAGCCCCGCGTTGGCGTTGACGACAATTCGTCGCCTTGATGATGCATTGTCGGCAGCGTCCGTGCGCCGTGTTTCGACGCCACGGACGTCAGCCTCACATCACTCGACTGCCTTGACCATTTCTTCGACGACCTTCTTCGCGTCGCCGAAGACCATCATGGTTTTGTCGAGGTAGAACAGCTCGTTGTCGAGACCGGCATAACCGGCGGCCATCGAACGCTTGTTGACGATGATCGTCTTGGCCTTGTAAGCCTCGAGAATCGGCATGCCCGCGATCGGCGATTGCGGATCGTTCTTCGC